>NZ_JBVJSQ010000021.1:0-13487 GCF_055606485.1 Streptomyces sp. NPDC037083
GACAGTGTCAACTCGGCCTTCGGCCGCCCCGTCCGTGCCATGCAGCAAGCCTATACATCTGAACAGAATTCCTGACTCAGAACACTAGGGCGTGTGTCGGAAGTGTTCTAGGTTGGCTGATGTGAGTCTGCGGGGGCGGAGTTATCGATATGTCGGACCGGTCGAGCTGAAGGCCGCGGTTCGGCCTGGTGGCGGTGGGTGCCGGATCAGCTCGGCGGCTGACTTCGGCAGCTGGATCACTGAGCGATCGCCGGCGGAGCTGGCCGAACCGTTCACCTTCGTGGTCGGCACAGACGGTGTGCTTCGGCTGGCGCCGCGACGAAGCGAGCACGTGGCATGTGCTGGCGGAGGCATGGTTCTGAGTGCCGGCGAGATCAGCTTCATGCACGAGGCAGACCAGTGGGCTGTGAGTGAGGTCAGCAACCAGTCCACCGGGTACTGCCCGGACATCAGCTCCTGGTCGGCAGTTGCTCGTGCTCTGGACGCTGTAGAACTCGGGCGGCCCTCCGGCTTCACCCATGAGGTGGTGTTCCGGCGGTGCCCCGACTGCCAGGAACACAACATCGTGCGCGAGGACGACTTCGTCTGCGTCTTCTGCGGCAGCGATCTGCCGGCAATGTGGAACGTGGATCCCACCGCGTGACGGCCAAGGGTCACAGCCACTCGTTGATGGCAGCGACAAGGACGGTCGCCTCGTAGCGGACCGCGAGCTTGTCGTATCGCGTGGCGACAGCGCGGTGCCTCTTGAGGCGGCTGATTCCGCACTCGACCGCGTGGCGCTCGCGGTAGTCGGCCGGGTCGAAATGCGGTGGCCGACCGCCACGGGAGCCGAGCTTTCTGCGATTGCGCGCCTGGTCGGCCTTGTCCGGGATGGTGCAGCGGATCCCGCGGCGGCGCAGGTAGGCACGGTTCTTGCGGGAGGCGTACGCCTTGTCAGCGCGCACGCGATTGGGGCGGACGCGCGGCCGGCCCGGCCCGATGCGGGGCATGCGTACCTTCTCCAGCACAGGTTCGAACTGCGGCGAGTCCCCGCGCTGCCCTGCCGTGACCACGATCGACATGGGTTTTTGGTCCTGCTCGACGGCAAGGTGCAGCTTGGTGGTGAACCCGCCACGCGAGCGTCCCAGCCCGTGATCACCGGGCTCGGTCAACACGCCACCCGGCGGTTCCTTCTGCAGGTCACCCTGCTTGCGGGCCCCGGCCGCATGCTGATGGGCGCGGCACACCGTGGAGTCGACGCTCAGGTACCACGTGATCGCACCCTTCGCATCGGCCAGGGACTGGAGCCGGGTGAGGATTTGCTGCCAGGTGCCGTCACGCTGCCATCGACGGAACAGGTCGTAGACCCGGCTCCACGGCCCGTACTCGACAGGCACGTCCCGCCACGGAACACCGGTACGGACCCGGAACCGTATGCCGTCGATCAGCTGCCGCCGAGGCCAGACGGGCGGCCGCGCCGCCTTCGTCCCCTTCGGCAACAACGGCTCCAGCACCGCCCACTGCTCGTCCGTGAGATCTCCCCGCCCCATGAACCATGATCATTCATCGCTCAAGATCCACTTTCGATACACGGCCTAGAGCTCACAGAGTGACCAGCTTCCTGACCCACAGGGCGCGCGTGCACGACGCCCGGCTCCCCCTCCACCGGCGGCACAGCGCGTTGCGCACCTGCCTCACCGTTTTTGCTCCTTACGGCCTGCGGGCGACATACCACCACCTCACGCTCAGCGCCGCGATCCCCCGGCGGCTGGAGGCGGACCCGGACGCGCCGGCGCGGGCGGTGGAGGAACTGCACGAGGCGCGGGTGCTATGGCTCGTGCGGGCAGAGGAGTACGCCGTGCAGCGTCGGGCGGAGAAGCAGGCCGGGCGGCGGGCTGTACCGAACCCTCGGCCGTGGTGGCTGCGGAGCTGGTGGGAGAGCCCGATCCGTGCCTGGTTCGAAGACCCGTTTCGCCACCCGTCGCTGCGACTGTCCGAGTACGTCCGGCGGCAGAACGCCCTTCTGGACGGTGCCGATCTGCCCGGCTGCCCGGCTTGCGGGGACGAGGGACCGCTGGAGCCGAACTCGACCGGACACGGCTGGGTCGAGCTGTGCCGTGGGTGTGCTTGGGCGCCGTCGCCGTGTCCGTGCGGGCAGCGGCACCAGCTCGTGCCGGAGCTCCCGTATGGCTGGAAGGAGATCTGGCAGCGGGCGCGCGCGGCGCCCTCGTCGACTTCTATCTGTCGGCCGAGCACCGTGACCAGCCCGGCACCGGTTGCCCCACCGCCGGATTCGCAGGGGACATGGCTCGCGAGCCCACAGCCGGGGAGGTGCGCGAAACGTACGCGGACGGAGTCGAGGAATTCGCCGCGTGGTTGTCCACCGACGCCAACGACGGCCTTCCCATGGTGGCCACGCCGGTCGGCGCGATCCTGCTTGCTCGCGCCACGGCGGGCACAGAGCTGTCGGAGAAGACCCCGGACGACCCACAAAGCCCTGACCGCGCCACACACGGGCCTCGACCCGGAATCCTGCGGACAGGAACTGTTCGACGGGGACTAGACGCCACGTAGGGTAGGAAATCTTCGACATCCCAGCAGTACGGGGTGGCGCCGGCCCTCCGCCCGCCCGCCCCACCTCTCCGGCCGTGTCGGAATGGGCTGCAACGGCCGGATGACCTGCCATTTGGGCATTCGGGCCATGGCGCAGCCGAAGACCACCCGGATGGTCGCCTGAGTGGGCCGCGCTTCAGCGAGGCAGCAGGACGTCAACCTGCCGCCGGATGTCTTGCGCGATCTCCTCGACGCTCAAGGCGATGTTGACGCTCGCAGCCATGCTGAGGAACATCACGGCGGACACGATGTGTGCCAGCGTCGCGGCGTCGCCCTCTGTGACCCGCCCGTCTCGGCGCAGCACGGCGGCGATGGCCTCCTCGGTCTGCGCGACGATGGCGAGTGCCGCGCTGTGCCGGGGTTCCTCGGGGTCGCCGAAGACCATCTCTCGCAGGTAGGTACGTCCGTTGTCGATCTGGGTGCGGTTGCACTCCAGGATCGGCCGGACGATCGCCAGCACCGCGTCCAGCACGCCTGGGACGGTCTCGGCGTCCGCCCGGCCCTGCTCGAGCGCTTCGGCGTACTTGGCGTTCTGCACGAGCAGGAGGAGTTCGCCCTTGGTCTTGGCGTAAAGGAACAGGGTCCCGGTGCCGATGTCGGCCTTGTCGGCGATCTGCTGGGTCGTGACCTCATCGATGCCGTGTCCGGCGAACAGCTCAGTGGCGGCAGCGACGATGCGGTCGAATTTCTCCTGCTTGTTCCGCTCGCGCCGTCCGACCGACCGGGGGGCGACAGACATGGCGGTGTCCTCCAGGAATATTTTCTGACTGTAGTCAGTTATGATTTCAGTCAGTACCGCGTGGGCTCGAATGTGGCTCCGCTCATTCTCCCATGGCGGGGCGACGAGTCATGCGCCATCCGTGCGCAGCCAAGTACTTCACGTCCCCTTGGGAGTGGGTGAACTCGCCGCACGCGGCGACCAGGTCCGCGTCCAGGGGCAGGGATGCGGTTGATCTGGGCTTTGGCCGAGGCGAGTGAGGCGCGGTCGAAGGAGGAGGGCCGGGCGGCGACGGTGCCGACGAAGGCGTCGAGTTCGCTGTCGGGGAGGGCGCGGGTGATCCAGCCCCAGCGTTCGGCGGTGTCGGCGTCGTAGTCGTCGCTGATGAGGATGGCTTCCAGGGCGCGGTCGCGTCCGATGGCGCGAGGCAGGCGTTCGCTGCCACCACTGCCGGGCAGCAGTCCGCTACCGACCTCGGGCGCCCCGAAGATCGCTTTCTCCCGGCTGGCGTAGCGCAGATCGAGGGCGAGCTCGTTCCCGCCGCCGCGGGTGCGTCCCCGGATGGCCGCGATGGTGGTGTACGGCGCTCTGGAGAGTTCCAGGACCAGATTCGTCCATGCCGGTACCGCGTCCGGGGCCTCGGGGGCGGGGAAATCGGCGACGGCCAGGTCGAAGCGGTTGTAGAAGAAGTCGGGGGTGGCGCTGTCGAACAGCACGATCTGGATGCCCGGGCGGTGGCCAGTTCGGCGACGATCCCGATGAGGCGCAGGACGGTCTCGCCGGCGATGAGGTTGACGGGCGGGTTGGCGAAGATGACCTTCGCGATCAGCGGCGAGGCACGCTTGTAGTGGATGGTGCTCTGCTCACTCATGGCTGGCACAGATGCATGACGGGTATCAGACGGCGACGGGAGGCGCGAGGAGGGCCAGGAAGCCGGGGCGGATGGATTTGCCGGGCAGGTCCGGCGGTCCCGCTTCCCATCTGCGCGCCGCTCACTCCTGGTAGTGCGGGAGGACGTCGCCGTTCTTGACGTAGGTGAGGGCGGCGGTGACATCGTAGGCGTGGATCGCGGAGACCTGCGGTGCCAGCCGGTCGGACAGGTCCTGGATCACCTGGCCGGTGAAGAAGGCGTCCCGTGCTGCGGTGTCGGTGAACCCGAGGATGAGGGAGGCATGGAAGCGCTGGTCGTGGGGTTGTCGTGGGCGACGGCCGGGGTGTCCCAGAGCTTTTCGATCCAGGGAGGAACGTCTGCGTGCGCAGTTCCGTCAGCACTCCGGTGCCGGCGAGCGCGGGTGCGAGCTGCTCGTTGACGAACTTCCGGAAGGCGCCGGCGCCGACCCCGTCTCTGCGGCGCAGGTAGACGAGAGCGCGGGCACCGACCGTCTGTCCGGCGCCTGCGACGTCGTACCACCGAGAGGAGTTCGGCGGGCCGGCGTAGAGCAGGGTGCGGCGGAACACGTTGATCTCGTCGGCGTAGGCCAGCTTCGTCTGCTCGCGCCCTTTCAGGGGTGCAAGCACCGATTGGAAGGTGACTTCCGCGACGCCGTCGATCTTCCGGTCGGCGGGGATCGCGGTCTGGACCCCGTCGGTGGCCGGCCACAGGCCCGTGTTGTGCTCGGCGAGGTGGATCTGCCGGTACTCCTCCAGGCCCGGGGTGGCGGAGATGATCCCTGAGTGCGGGCCCTTCCAGTGGTCCATGCCGGTCTTGCGGGGCTGGTCGGTGCGCACCCACAGCAGGATCGAGGAGGTGAGAGGCTTCTTCACTTCCAGGGGCGCGGCGACCGGTGACGTGCTCATGATGTTGCCTTTTTCCTGGTCAGATGGTGGTCATCGGGCCAGGAACTCGACCGCTACGGGGGCGAACTCCTGGTGGTACTGGAAGATGCCGCCGTGCCCGGAGTCGGGGTAGATGATCAGCTTGCTGTCCTCGATGCGCCGGTGCAGGTCCTCCGACAGGACCGACGGCACCATACGGTCGCTGTCGCCGTTGGCGATCAGGGTGGGCTGCGTGATCGACGACAGGTCGTCGGGGGCGGAGCGCCCCCACTTCTTGATCGCCTTCAGCTGTGTCTGGAACGCCTTGGTCTTGATCTTCGCGTCGCGGTCGACGGTGCGCTCCTCGAGCCGGTTGACGAACGCGCGCCCGGCGGCCTTGCCGGTGGCGTTGCGGTTGAAGAACAGGAACTCCTTGGGGTCCGAGCGGGTCAACGTGGCGCGCAGGATGTCCCAGTAGGTGATTCTGGCGACCTTGTCGATGTCCTTGCCGCCCTTGGGCCCGGTGCCGGTGAGGACGAGCTTGCGGACGAGTTCGGGGTGCTTGACCACCAGGGCCTGGGCGACCATGCCGCCGAGGGAGAAGGAGAAGACGTCGATCTTGTCGTACCCGAGCGCCTTGATGAAGGTGTAGGCGTCGTCGGCCATCGCCTCGACACTGTCCGGCACCTGGCCGGTGGACGCTCCGACACCGCGGTTGTCGAAGGCGATGACGTGACGGCCCTTCGCGACGGGGTCGATGATGCGAGGGTCCCAGTTGTCCAGGGTTGCGGCGAGGTGGACGAAGAAGACGACGGGGATGCCGCCCTTCGGCCCCAGCTCGCGGTAGGCGTAGGTGACGCCGTCGGCGCTGACGGTGCGGGCCGGGGCCTTCGCGTAGGAGGTGATGACCGCTTCGTTCGGGGTGTCGGTGCTGCTCATGACGGAATCTCCTCGTGTGCTTTGTGTCGCCCGTCGCGGTCGCGGCGGGTCAGCCGTTGCCGATGACGGCCTTGCCGCGGATGCCGCCCTGGGACAGGGACCGCAGCGCCTGCGGGGTCTGGTCGAAGGGGACCACCTTTCCCACGACCGGGCGCACCGCGCCCTGGTCGATGAGGGTGGTGATCTGGCGGAGCTGGTCGCCGCTGGCGCGCATGAGCAGGAACTCGTACGTCACGCCGAGCTTCTTCGCCTGCTTGCGGATCTTGCGGCTCAGACCTGCGACCGCCAGGCGCAGCAGCGGGTTCAGACCGGCCTCGCGGGCGAACGCGGGGTCCGGGGGACCGGCGATCCCGATGGCTTTGCCGCCGGGCTTGAGCACCCGCAGGGACTTCTCGAGAGTCTCCCCGCCGATGCTGTCCAACACCAAGTCGTAGCCGGTCAGGAGCTGCTCGAAGTCCTGGGTGCGGTAATCGATCACCGTGTCCGCGCCGAGCGCGCGCACGAAGTCCGCGTTGGAACCGCTGGCGGTCGTGGCGACGCTCGCACCGAGGTGCGCGGCGAGCTGGATCGCGATCGAACCGACCCCGCCGGCGCCTGCGTGGATGAGAACCTTCTGCCCGGGCCGCACCCTCCCGCGCTCCACCAGCGCCTGCCACGCCGTGAGCGCCGCCAGCGGCAGCGAGCCCGCCTCTTCCATGCTGATCGAGGCGGGCTTGAGCGCCACGTCGCCCTCCGCGACGGCGATGCGCTCGGCGAACGTGCCGATGCGGTCCTGGTCGGGCCGGGCGTAGACCTCGTCTCCGGGCTTGAAGCCGCGAACCGCCGTCCCGACACCGATCACGGTGCCCGCGACGTCGTTGCCCAGGATCAGTGGCAGCTTGTAGGGCAGGACCTGCTTGAACTCACCGGCGCGGATCTTCTCATCCAGCGGGTTCAGCCCGGCGGCCTCCACCCGGACCAGCACGTCGTGCTCCCCCACGGTGGGCTCGGGGACCTCCGCCTCCTGCAGCGGCTCCTTGTACTTGGTGACGACGAACGCTCTCATGGGGCGCTACTCCTAGCATTTGTTCTATTTGTCCAGGCTTGGGATTGAACGGCAAACCCGGTGCGGCATCCGAGGCCTCGCCCCGCCCGGCCAATCCGAGTACACTCAACTATGAGTCCACTCAGAAATATTGTCAAGGGAGGTCCCCATGGGGCGCGGCCACATGCCGATCGGGCGCCGCGAGAGGGCCAAACAGGACAAGCGCGAGCGCATCATGACCGCAGCCCGCGAGCTGTTCGCCGAACACGGCGTCAGCGGGGTCACGACCCAGCAGATCGCCCACCGGGCCGACGTCGCGATCGGCACCCTCTACCTGTACGCGTCCACGAAGGCCGAATTGCTGATCATGGTGCAGAACGAGAAGTTCGCCGCCGCCATCGATTCCGGCCTCGCCGCCGCGAACGCCGCCGTCGGACAGGGCGTGCTGGAGCCGGTCATCGCCCTCATCCGTCCCGTGGTGGAGTGCGTGAGGGAGCACATCGAGAACGGCCGCACCTACCTGCACGAACTCGTCTTCGGCGACCCGGCCGAGCCCTACCGGCAAGCGGGTCTGACCCTTGCCGGCCGCCTCGAGGACGGCGTCACCGGCCTGCTCACCCGCGACGAGCACATCGGCGCCGCCGACGCGGCAACGCTGGCGCGGGTGATCACCGCGATCATCCACATCAGCACCACCGCCACCGTGCACCTGCACCGCAGCGACGAAGCCGTGCTCGCCGACATCCGCAACCAGATCCGCGCCACCCTGGCGCCCCAGTGCCGCGGCGGATGACCGCTCGCTCCACGAGCCAACCGCTCTATCTCGGTCTGGCGCTCCGCGCAGCGTCAATCGTGGCGGCAATGCGGTCCAGCCGCATCGCGTGCCGCACCCGCAGCGTGTGCAGGCGCCCCAGATCCGGCGGCAGGTCAGGTGGGAGGCGGACGTCATGACGGCAATGCCGTGCTGCACGACTACGGCATCCACACCATCGGCCCGCTCGCCGCCGTCCCCTCCGAGACGGTGCAGCGCCTGCTGGGAGGCCGCGCCGACCGCACCGCAGCCGACCGCGCCCGCGGCACCGACCCCCGTCCCGTCACCCCACGCCTGCCGCCCACCGCCGCAACCGTCCGCCGCTCTTTCCCCCGCCAAATCCCGGACGGCGCCGACGTCCGCAGCGCCCTGCTCGACCTGCTCGTACAGCTCGGGCACCTGCTGCGCCGGCGCGGTCAGGCCGCTCGCGTCTCATCTGCCGGCGCCGGTTCTCAACGGCTCAGCGTCGCCACTCGTAGGTGCCGGGAGAGGTCTCCACAACCTCCTGAGGCCAAGCGGCACGGACACGGTGCAGCCGTTCGTGGTGCTCATCGGCCCATCCACTGGCCAGGCGCACCGGGACACGGACGGATGTTCCCGATGCGGCCAGGTCCTCCACCACGAACACGGCAACCCCGTCCTGACCGGACGGCTCGAACCGGATCTCGGGGTTGCGCCCGTCATCCATCCAGACGGCATCCCGCCCGGCTGCGAGCTCTCCCAGGACCTGTGACCAGCTGTCCAAGTCGTCCGGAGCCAGACACACATCGAGACGTCCTTGGGCGAACCCGCTCGTGACGACGATCTCCGCATCGAGGTAGTCGTGCAAGGTCAACACCCCGGGCATCGTCCGGCCCAGAACGCGAACCTCAAGACTGCTCTCCCCGTCGGCCAGACGGATGAGATCCACAGTGCTGCCCTCGGCCACGACCGCTCCCACTCTCGCATCAACTCTCGTCATCATGCATGTACATCAGCACTCGGCCGTACGGGGGCATTGAGTGAGGAGTTCCTAGCCCGTCGGCTGGGCGGGCCGACGAGCCTTCCGGCGCTTGGGATCAGTCATGAGTAGCCGTCGCACGACTGTCGTTGGTGATCCGTCCACATCTCCTTGTGGTTCCATGCACACCGGAAGGCGAGAAGCCCGTCAGGGGCCGGGGAGGCACGAGTGTCCGCAGCACGCGCCCACCTCGCTGACGTGTCCGGCCCGATCGCGCTCTCCACAGTCACCCTTGGCCAGAGTGAAGATCGGCTCCTGGGTGCAGCGCCAGCTGCCCACCTGGAACACCGCCGCGTAACCCTCCAGGTAGCGCACGTAGTCGCCCCGGCTCACCCACGGGCCGGCCTGGCGCGGCACCGACAGACCGGGGAGTTTCGACGTGCTGGGAGTGGCGTGCAGGCGCAGGTGGTCATAGCGCTGCGCCCAGCTCGCTCCCACGCGGTCCGACCGCTCCAGGATCACGGCCGGCTCTCCGGAGCGGTTCAGCAGCGCGGCGGCCGCCAGGCCGTGGGGGCCGGCTCCGATCAGGATCGTGGGAGCGCTGAGGTCTCGTTGTGGCGTCGTGGGCATCGCCTTCTACAACGGCAGACCTGTGCACCTCCGGCCAAGTGGTGCGCATCCGGCTGGACGCCATCGGCACGCCCGTCTCCGCCCAGGCCAGCCAGGCGGGCCAGGTGGCCAGCGCGCTGGGCGCCATCACCACTTCACCGAGACCTTCCAGTCCCGGCAGATGGACCGCCGTCTGCTGCTGGCCGGCTACCCCCGGCTGCTGATACTGCTGGCCAACCTTGCTGCCGTCGCCCTCACCGCCGCCCTGCTGGCCTTCCACACCACGATCCTGCTGTGGATCTCCCTGCCCGTACGCCAGACAGCACCCCTGGCGCTGGCCCTGGCGGGCGCCGGCCTCGCCTACGGCGGCAACGGTCTTCTGCTCGGCTCTCTGGTCCGCGGCGAGCTGGAGGGCTTCTTCCTCATCATCATGCTCAGCCTGGTCGACACCGGCCTGCAGAATCCCGTCTTCAACACGCTCATGGATGTAGCGGGAGTGTCCGCGCTTCCTCTGTACGGCGTGAACCAGCTGGCGCTGAGCTCAGCCCTCACCCCGCACATCCACTGGTCCCACGGCCTGCTCTCCGTCACCTGGTCCGCAGCGACCGGCGCCCTGGCGCTGCTCGTCCTCCACACGCACCGCCCTTCCCGCCCCCCGTGGTCCCGCAGAACAAGAGTCCAGACAGGGCGATCACGGGGAGGACCGTCTTCCCCCCGGGCCCTCGTTGCCGGTCAAGAGGCTGTCCCGTCATCGGTGCGCGCAAGGTGGTTGAGGCGAATGTCGTGCTGTGCCGAGTCCGCCGTCGAAAGTGATGGCCATACGCCGGAGCCGACTTGGATACCATGACGCCGGTACCCGCGAGCCCCGCAGGGGCCTGCCGTTCGCCTTCACCGGACAGCTCCTCCTGGCCGCCCTCGACCTACATGCCCACGGTGCCCGTCCTCCGCGGCGAACCGGCACGCGGAACACTGCGTTCTGGCCCCGCTCACCGGCGGGGCAGTGCGGAGTGTGCGTCGCGCGAAGTTTCTCGCGCGGCGGAGAGAGGCGTTCGAAGCCTCAGCCCACCGGCTCAGGAACTTCGACCGTCTCCCGTTCCGCCCACTCGATCTGCCTCACGCGCGGGTCAGGCGGGTCCTACGGGAGGGGGTGTGCGCAGCGCGATCATGGCGACGTCGTCATCGTTGTCGCTGGGGCGGACGTGGTCCAGCAGCAAGTCGCAGAAAGATTCGAGGGGGCGGTGGGCGAGGGAGGCCGCGTGTCGGCGCAGCCGGTCAAGCCCGTGATCGATGGAGTGGTGCGGGGATTCGACCAGTCCGTCGGTGTAGAGCAGGAGCGTGGCCTGGGGTGGCAGGACGGTGACGGCGTCGGGGCGAGGTCTGGTGACTCCGGTTCCGAGGAGTATGCCGTGAGCCTCGTCGAGGTAACGGGTCTGACCGTCGTGGGTGACGAGCAGGGGCGGCGGGTGGCCGGCGTTCGTCCAGCGAAGGCGCCACAGTGTGTCATCCCCGAGGGTGAGCCTGGCGAAGATCATGGTGGCCATGGGTACCTCGGCTATGTGCATCACGGCATCGTCGAGCCGTGTGACGACGGCGCTGGGTGCGGCCTCGGGGTGGGACCAGGCGAAGGCGCGCAGCATGTTGCGGACCTGCGCCATGCCGGCTGCGGCGTCGAGATCGTGTCCGACTACGTCGCCGATGGCCAGTGCGTGAGCGTGGGCGGCCAGAGCGAAGGCGTCGTACCAGTCGCCGCCCACGGATGAGGCGTCCGGAGCGGGTACGTAGCGCGCGGTCATCTCCAGCCCGGGCAGTACGGGCAGCTGGGGCAGCAGGTGGCGTTGCATGGTCTCGGCGACTTTGCGCTGGCGCTGATACAGGCGCGCGTTGTCCAGCGCCAGGCCCGCCCGGCGGGTGAGATCCTCCAGCATCGGCAGGTCGGCAGGGGTGAAGGCGTCATGACGCTGGGCGCGGCCCAGGGTCAGGGCGCCGAGTACGTCCCGCAGTCCGCGAATGGGTGCGATGACGGCGGAGTGCATACCCGTCGCGGTGAACAGGCGCTGCTGCTCGACCGCTATGCCGGAGTCGGGCGGACCTTGGTAGGTGGCGGGGCCGGCGAGGGAGGAGGCGGCGCCGCGCAGGGCCCGTGACAGGGGCATCGGTGACTCTGCTGGCACGGGAGGCATCGGGCCCTGCAGGTCGTCCCGCTCGACGAGAATGCCGTCCTGGTGCTCCATCACAAGAACGCGTCGTACTTCGTCACGTTCGGTGAGCAGGTCGAACACGGCCCAGTCCGCGAGCCGGGGCACGGTCAGGGCCGCCAGTCGGTGCAGCGCCTCGTCCGCGTCCAGGGTGGATGTGAGCTGCGTGGTCGTCTCCGCCAGCAGGGACAGGCGGTCCAGTTCCGTCAGCGGCGCGGAGTGCCCGCCGTCGGTGTGGCGCACGTCCCCTGGCTTCGGCTCGTACAGCACGGCCAGCGCACCTGTCCCGCCCGGACCGGGGGAGTAGGGCGTGACCAGCCAGGACAACTGGACGAGAGTGCCGTCCCCGCAGGCGAACCACTCGGCGTCGCCATGTCTGGTGTCCCCCGTGAGGATCGCCTTCCTCATCCGGCAGCGCGTGCGCGGCACCGAGTGCCCGTATCTGTCCCGGTGCAGCAGGTCGTGGAAGTCCTGACCGACGAGTTCTGAGGCTTCCCTGCCCAGCAGGCTTTGGGCCGCGCTGTTGACCGCGACGATGAGGCCATCGTCATCGACCGCGATGGCGGACGCCCGCAGGTTTTCCAGCGTTCCGTCGAGCAGGGCGCCAGAGCGCGCCTGATGCCCGGACAGGGGAATGCTTTCCCTGCCGGGAGCGGCGACGTCGTCCATGTCCCTCCTCTGTTCAAGCCCGAATCGACTCGACTACCCCAACCGGGTTCCGGCATGCGTCGAAGGCTCGCCTTCCCTGCTGCGACTGCTCGAGCACATCCTGGTGGTGCAGGAAGAAGCTGTCCTTGAAGTCCCGAACGCCGCTCGCGTGGGATGAGGAGGAACGGACTGTTGGCCTTGCGCTCGTCGTTGATCGGCAGTTTTAAGATCGACAACCGCGCACCGTCACTCTATGTGGGGGAGGTGGGTGGTGCGGACGATGCCGTGCACTCCAGCATCGCAGTGCGCTCCACCGGGTGGGAGTGGACGCCATCGTGCGCAACGGGTGGAGAGCGGCGTCCATCGTGATGCGCATCGGCTGTGCAGTGCACTCCACTCGATGCGCTCTGCCCGGTGGGGGAGGGTACATCGTGCGCAACGCAATCGCACCGCGCACGCACGCGGTCGCGCTGCTGAAGGGCGGCGAAGTCGGCGTGTGCCGTCTCGACGGCCTCTGGGTACGCCTGGGTCCTCTCGTGTTCGGCGACCGCCCGGTAGATGCTGGCCACGGGCGGGTTCTGGCCCTTGCGCTTGCCGGTGGGGATGATCAGGTCGGGCTGGATCTGCTCGACGGACTCGCCGAGCGCCTTGCGTCGCAGCACGGTGTGCAGCATGTCGTCGGTGATGACCGGGGGCCGACCGCCGTACTTGGCCTTGCGGGCCGCGGTCTCCAGCCCCTCCAACGTCGACTCCCGGATGTTCTCCCGCTCCGTCTCCGCCATCGCGGCGAAGAAGCCGAACAGCAGCTTGCCGGGGCCGGTGGGGTCGTAGATGCCGGGCAGCGGCCCGGCGAGCATCTCCAGCACCAGGCCGTGCTCGGTCAGATGGTCCGCGAGGGCGGTGAGCTCTGGACTTCAGGCTTGCCGTGGACGCCTGAAGACAGGAGGACTTGGTGCCTCCATGTGGGTTACGGCGCTTTTGGCCTTCGGCAACTGGCACGGTCTGCCGGGGTGGCGTGCGCTCAGAGGATGGGGCAGCACCAAACATCGATTTCTGGATGTTTTAAGCGGTCCATCGGTATATGGGGCTGTTTGGGTGCCGTAGTCGCACCGCATGTACTGGGTGCAACGTGCGACGTGAAAGGGGCACAGGCGTGGCTGACTGGAAGCAGATTCCTGGCGGTCTCACGACGATCTCGGTGGGGTCGCGGACCCATGTGTGGGGGGTGAACTCGTTGGGGCAGATCTACCGGTACA
>NZ_JBVJSQ010000021.1:13581-70537 GCF_055606485.1 Streptomyces sp. NPDC037083
GGTACACCGGGCACGACGCGAACCCGTGGATCGGTATCCCGGGCAAGGCGGTGGACATCGGTGTGGCCGCCGACGGGACGGTGTGGCACGTCAACTCCGCCGGTGGGATCTTCCGTTACACCGGGGACCAGGGCTCCACCGACTGGGTGGGCGTCGCCGGCGGGCTGACCCGCATCTCGGTGGGGTCGCGGACCCATGTGTGGGGGGTGAACTCGTTGGGGCAGATCTACCGGTACACCGGGCACGACGCGAACCCGTGGATCGGTATCCCGGGCAAGGCGGTGGACATCGGTGTGGCCGCCGACGGGACGGTGTGGCACGTCAACTCCGCGGGCGGAATCTACCGTTACACCGGGGACCAGGGCTCCACCGACTGGGTGGGCGTCTCGGGCGGCCTGTCCCGCATCTCCGCCGGCTCCCGGACGAACGTCTGGGGCATCAACTCCTCCAACCAGATCTACCGCTACACCGGCCACGACGCCAACCCCTGGACCGGCATCCCCGGCAGCGCGGTCGACGTCGGCGCGGCTGCCGACGGCACCGTCTGGGTCGTCAACTCCGGGGGCGGCATCTACCGCTACACCGGAGACCAACCGAGCTGACCTGCGTGAGCAAGTCGTGCAGGGTCCCAGTCCGCAGCGACCGGGGCCCTGCACCTGGGTGGCGGTCACGGCAAACTTCGACTCCCTCATCGCAGCGCAGCCGCGACCTCCACCACAGCCAGGCCCGGCACGGCCACATGCGCGTCATTGATCTGCGTCATGCCGGTCGGCGGCCGCAGAGGTTCTCCGATCCCGCCGTCTTCACCCGACCGAGTAGGGGCGGCCTCGGTGGACGACGTCTTGGACCGGCTCGTGCGCGCGACGGCCGACCGGCTTGAGGGAGCGTTCGGCGGCTAGCTGGAGGCGCCGACCGCCTGCTGTTCGTGGTGGTGCTTGAGCGCGTTTCGGGCCGCGAGGACGTCGGCCGGGGCGAACTCGCTCCAGTACGCGTGCGTGACGATCGCCGTGGCAAGTTCGCGTTCCCGCGCCGTAGCCGGGCAATCTCCGCCGCGTCCTGGGGATCCCAGCCGGGGGAGGCGGGGCGGGACGACTGCCGCCAGGCGTTCTCGTGCGTCTCCCACGCATCCAGCGGTTCGACCGACCACGGCACCCGCTGGTAGAGCGTCTGCAGTTCAGCGCGGACCTGGCGGAGCTCGTCCTGGGCGTCGGTCAGGTCCGGGGGAAGTCGTACGAGGCTGCCACGAGGCAAAGCGAACTCATCGCCAACCTCGCCGACCTGCCCGCCGGTCCTCGCCGCATCGTGATCGGTTGTGGTGGGGGTCTCTAGCGACAACCGACTGTTGCTGAGACTTCAGTGACTGTGAGTGGCCGCCGCTGGCGGAGTGGGCGCACGCGCACGGCACGCAGACGGGACAGCCGCTGCTGCTGCGGGCCGATGGTTGGTCGGTGCCAGAGGTCAACGGGTTCTTCGCCTCAGCGCGGATGCGCAACGCGAGCGCGGGCACGCGGAGGAGAAGTACGCCTTTGCGGTAGCCGTCTGGCTGGGGTTCCTTGATGCGGCGGGCCGGGCTTGGCACGACGCCGACGAAGAGGACGTCGCCGGGTTCAAGTTCTGGCGGATGACTGACGAGGCGAGATTTTGTGCCTGACGCCCCCAGGTCAACGTCGGCTCCGCCACCAAGTCGGACAGTACATCCCACGATCGTGTCCCACCGGGAACCCATCCATGCCACGCGCCGGCTCCGGCTACCTCCAGCCGGCGCAGCTCGACAGTCAGCGGGCGATTGAGATCGCGAAGGGTGTGAATCCGGTGGAACGGATGACGTGAGGTACGAACAGGATCGCGGCCTCCGTGGCGCGGGCGGTCTGGATCCCGCCGAGGTCGGTGATCCATTCCTTTTGCCAGCCGAGGTCGGTGAGCAGTTCGCGGACGCTCTGCTTGGCCTGCGCGTCCTCGCCGGAGAGGAACACGGTCGGTGTCTGGGCGAGCGTGTCCGGCGAGGTCATCACCGGGAAGAGCATGGTGTTGAGTGTCTTGACGACGCGCGTTTCGGGGAGCGCCTTCTGGAGCTGTTCGGCCAGGCTCGAGCCGGGGTAGATCAGATCGGCGGGCAGTCCGTCCGGTCCGTCGGTGGTGGCGTTGGAGACGTCGACGAGGATCTTGTCCCGGAGTTCTTCGCGCAGAGCGGCGAGCCGGTCCAGCGAGCCGGCGCCCGGGGTGGCGTTGATGACGATCCGGGCAGTCCGGGCGGCGTCGGCGGCGGCGCCCGGCGTGCGGTCCGCCACTGTCACTTCGTGTCCTGCCCGGGCGAGGGCCGCGGCCAGGTTGCCGCCGACGCGGCCGTTTCCGAGAACTGCGATCTTGGTCATGATGATCTGGTCCTTCCGTGGGCGTGCGGGTTGTAGTGCGCGGTCAGCGCGAGAGCGTGGACACGGCCTCGGCGTGGACGCCCGGCGCGGCGGCCACAAAGCTCTGGCTCTGAGGGGTCCAGGGGCGGCCCTCGGCGTCGGAGATCCGTCCGCCGGCCTCGGTGACGAGCAGCGCTCCGGGAAGCAGGTCCGCGCGGGCGCCGGCGAACTGCCAGAAGGCGTCGATCCGGCCGGCGGCTACGTTCAGCAGGTGCAGGGTCGCGGGCACGGCGACGCGGACGACGAGCGCGTCGAAGAGCATCGCGGTGATCGAGGAGCCGACCCGCCGCACGACCTTTTCCTCCTCGTCCGGCCGGGCCTGGCTGGTGGCCACGATGCTCAGGCCGAGGTCGGCGGTCTGGGAGACGTGCAGCGGCCGGCCGTCGAGGTGGGCGCCCGCGCCGGTGAGCGCGGTGTAGGTCTCGCCGGTCAACGGCAGGTGCACTGCGGTGAGCACCGGCTGGTTCTCCCGCACGAGGGTGGCGGTCACCGCCCACTCCGGCAGGGCGTGCAGGTGGTTGACGTTGCCCTCGGCCGGATCCACGACCCACCACTCGCCGGCCGGCAGCGCCCCGCCGTCCAGTTCGTCCTCCACCCAGCCGGCCTGCGGGCGCAGGCTCGTGAGACGGGGACGCAGGATGTCGAGAGCCGCGTCGTCGTTGACGGCCAGCGCGCTCATCAGCTCTTCGCGGCTCTGGTAGCGGACCACCTCGCCGAAGCGCTCGCGCAGCGCCGAACCCGCCTCACGCACGGCGATCGCGGTCTGGGCGAGCAGGTCGGCGTCGGAGGCGGCGACGTCGGTGGTCTGGAGCGTTTCGGACATGGCGGTATTCCCGTCTGAGGAGGGGTGCTGAGGCCGGTCGAGTGCCGAACTGCGCGTTACTTCTTGCGCTTTCGCCTCAACGGTAGGCAGCCCAGCCATTAACTTCAAATGCATGTCAGGCACGGCTAGGATTACTCACATGCAATTGGATTTGAACCTGCTCGCCGCGCTCGACGCGTTGCTGGAGGAGGGCAGTGTGGCCGGGGCGGCGGCGCGCCTGCATGTCACCGCCCCCGCGATGAGTCGGAGTCTGGGCCGGATCCGGCGCACGACCGGGGATCAGATCCTCGTGCGCACCGGCCGAACGATGACCCCGACGCCGTATGCGATCGCCGTCCGGGAACAGGTGCACGAGCTGCTGCACCAGGTCCAGGGGGTGCTGGCACCGAGCCGTGAACTCGATCTGGCAACGCTCGAGCGCACGTTCACACTCCGCTGGCACGATTCCCTCGTCGCCTTGAGCGGTCCCGCACTGCTCGCGGCCGTGCGCGGACAGGCGCCGGGTGTGCGACTGCGCTTCGTCGCGGAATCGAGCATCGACACCCCCGAGTTGCGGCGCGGCGAGGTCGACCTGGAGGCGAACTCGAACCGCCCGAGCGCACCGGACATCCGTGCCGAGAACGTGGGCGAGACCCGCCTCGTCGTCGTCGCGAGGCAGGGGCACCCCCTCACCCGCGTCAGGACCCTCACCGCACAGCAGTACGCCGATGCTGAACACGTCACCGTCTCGCGACGTGGAAACCTCACCAACGCCATCGACGACGCCCTCGCCCGGCTCGGCCTCACCCGCCGTGTGGTGGCGACCGCGCCCACGGAAGGGGCCGCTCTGGAGTTCGCGCGCGGCTCCGACGTCCTGATCAGCGTCCCCGAAGCCACCACGCGGTCAGCGGTCGCCGACCTCGGCCTGGTCGTGCTCCCCCTCCCGCTCGAACTGCCGTCGGCACCGATATACCTGTCATGGCATCAGCGCTACGACACCGATCACGCCCACGCCTGGCTGCGCGGACTGGCGCGAACCGCGCTGGCCCTGTGAGGAGCGTCGTCGGCGCCGTGGCTGCGTCACCCATACATCCACGATCCACGCGACCACCACGGCGATCTGCTTGAACGTCAGCAGCGGCCTGTCCGTGCGGGCGCTGGCCGTGGAGGAAGCCAGACCGACGTCTGCGGCTCACAATCGCGGATCGCCGGTGTGCAGATCAATCTCACCGGGATTTCGCTGGTGGCCGGCAGCGCATCCGCGCGGGCCCGGATGGTTTTCGCGATCGGTCGGTATTTGAGATCCGCCTTGGGCGAGTCCGGCTGATGTGAGGGGTAGTTGCAGGTGGCGAATCGCAGCTCGATCAAGCTGGTGCGGGCTCCATCGTCTAACGAACTCGTGCACGGTTGGCCGTTGCACGAGTCAGGGCCGGCGGATCTCGCACTGGGGCACTGCCGGGCTCTCTCCGAACACCCTCCGATAGGCCCCCGGCGTGGTCCCCAGCACTGCCCGGAAGTGTCGTCGCAGATTCACCGCCGACGACAATCCGACCCGCGCGGCCACCGTCTCCACTGGCAGGTCGCTCTCCTCCAGCAACACACGCGCCGCCTCGATTCGCCGCGCGAGCACCCACTGCCCCGGACTGACCCCGAGCTGCCGCGCGAACCGTCGGGCCAGCGTCCGCTCGGACACCCCGGCCCGCCCGGCGAGCCGTCCCACCCCCAGTTCCTCGCCCAGCCGGCCGAGCGCCCAGTCCAGCAGCGGCGCGAGCGAGTCGTCCGTTTTCTCCGGCGCCCCGGGCGGACTCACGTACTGGAGCTGGCCGCCCTCCCGGTGCGGTGGCAGCACCATGCTGCGGGCGACAGCCGCGGCGTACCCGGCGCCCTGGTCACGGCGTACGAGCTGGAGGCACAGGTCTATCCCGGCGCCGCTGCCCGCGCTGGTGGCGACGTCTCCGTGGTCGACGTACAGCACGTCGGAGACGACCTCCACAGCAGGGAAAGCTGCGGCCAGTTGGGCCGTCCGGCGCCAGTGCGTGGTCGCCCGGCGGTCGTCGAGCAGCCCTGCCCGCGCGAGGACGAACGCGCCCGTGCAGATGGACACGACCCGCGCCCCACGCCGGTGAGCGCTGCGCACCGCCTCCAGCACCGCCCCGCTCACCGTGCCCCCGGGCGGCTGCCACCCCGGCACCACAACGGTGTCCGCCTCCGCGAGCGCCTCCAGTCCCGCCTCGACGAGCAGCGCGTGCCCGACGGTCGTCCGCAGCGGTCCCGACCGCTCGGCGCACAGCCGGACGTCGTAGCGGACGGGCAGGTCGGGCCGTACGCCGCCGAACACCTCGGCGGCACAGGCGAGTTCGAAGGGCGACTGGGGTTCGTTGAGGAGCGCGACAATCCGGTGGACAGCCATGGCAGGAATATACCCACAGATGTCATTTCAGACTCTCGTACGAGGCCTGGAGGCCCCCGCAGGATGAGCTCATGACCATCGAACGCAGCGAACCCAGCGCTCTCGTCACCGTTGTGCACACCGACCAGGTCGATGCCGAGGAGGTCGCCCCCGGCATCGTCCGCCGTCGCCTCCCCCGCACCGACCACGCCCGCGGCTGGCTCATCGACTTCGGCCCCGGCAGCCAGTGGCCGGCAGTCGACGTCCACGAGTCGGAGGAGCGCTACTTCGTGCTCGATGGCGAGGTCATCGAGGGCGAGGAGCGCCACGGCCCGGGCACGTACGTGGTCTTCGCCCCCGGCAGCCGCCACCGCCCGCGCACCGAACTCGGAGCACGCATGCTGGGCATCACAGTGCTATAGCCTCGTTGCCTCATATGGCCCTTTGCGACCTCGACCTCGCACGCCCCCGACCTCGACCGCGCCCCCGCAGCATCGACCGTGCCCAGGCCCACGTTTGGTCTGCCAGCACGGTTGCCTCATGTCCGGCCCGCCATGGCGGGGCCCTCCGGTACGCAGCCAGCAGGGACAGAGAGCCAGCCCTGCATGCCGTTCAAGTAGTACAGGGGAGGCGTGTCGCGGCAGGGGGCGTGGTCGAAGAACCTGTTGTCTGTTTCGATAAGGATTTTCTCGCACGCCGGGATAGGGGCGGGGAAGAGGGTCGTTGGTGGCGGCGATGACCTGACAGGCGTAGCCGTCGGGGGAGGCGTCGTCGGCGATGTCGATGAGCGTGTCGATCAGGCGCAGCCCGCTGGCGTGGTCCAGGCCCTGGGCTCCGAGGCCAGTAGGCGGCGAATCGATGATCAGGAGCGGGGGCACGCGGACGCCGGGGTCGGCGCGGCCGAGGTCGCGCAGGGCCAGGAGCATTGCGGCGTTGGTGGCCACCTTGGGCTGCCGGCGACCGAGCTCTCGGCGAAGGGCTTGTCGGTGGTGTGCCGCTCCTTGACGCGCGTGGTGAAGTCGCCCGGGTCGATGGAAGCAGTCTCGACGTCGGGATTGATCTGCTGCAGCCGGGTGAGGAAGAACTCCGCCCAACGACCGGTGACTTCCTTACGGCGCACGTCGTGGGCGGTGACCGCAGCGTCCCGGGCGGCCTGCGCCGCTCCCATCTGCTCCTTGGCCGCCCTTGATGACCTTCTTCTGAGCACTGATGTGGTCAGCCGATTTCAGACGTTCCTTGAACTGAGCGACGTCACGGCTCAGGCCGTGAGCCTCCTTCTCGGCCTGCTGCGCGGCCATGCGGGCGGACTGAAGATGGCCGTCGTCGTAGACATCGCGGGCGGTAAGCGCAGCCGCGACTGCCGTGTCGGCTTCCGCCGCCTCCGCAGCGGCAGCGACCGAGGCATCCTCCCCGCCGGGCAGGCGTGGCTTTCCTCATCGCCTGCTCACTGATCTCGCTGTCCGCAGGCATACCGGCGTGGGCCGCCGCAACCCTGCTCGTCACCGCGGTGGTGATCCATACGGTCGGCGAACTGTGGAACTCCGCCGCTGGCTTCGAGGTGTCCTTCGCCCTCGCCCCGCAGCACGCTACCGGCCAATACCTGGGCGTCTTCGGCCTTGGCGCGGGCATTGCCGAGGCCCTCGGCCCAGGACTGCTCATCGCCCTCTGCATGACCTGGGGCCGCCCCGGGTGGTATGTCGCAGGAGCCATGTTCGCGCTGACCGGCTTGGCGGCACCACCCGCCGTCCGCTGGGCGCAACGCCACCAGCGCGCTCCGCAGACACAGCTCACACCTGCGGAAAAGGCGACAGCTGCCTGACCGCCCCGAACAACCAGCTCAACCCCCGTTCGGGGTGGGCCCAAATCAAACCGCCCCCCGGAGCCGCCTCATGGCGCTCGATCTTCGCGAATCATCCGCGAACTGGGCCCAGTTGGGGTCGCCTCGATGGGGCCGCTAGAACCCGCCCTGGCCAGCCAGTTGATGGTTTGCTTGCCGTTGCGACCGTAGACGACGCTCCCCACGTGCTCTCGGTTAGATTCCGGCAGCACCACGCGATGGTCTTGCCCGGCCGCTTCTCCTCGGCTTGCATCACCGACGTCGTGTCCCGCGACAACCAGGCCGCCTCCCCACCTTCCACTCGAAGCGGACGGCGGGCCCGTCAGGCCGCACTCCGGTCGTTGTAGTGGCGGACGATCTCGTCGAACGCGGCTCGGGCGGCGTCGTCGAGGCGGTAGGTGTCGCGGTGGGGGAGGGGTGGGCGGGTGCAGTCCGGCCCGTGGACCTGGCCGCCGGAGTGCTTCCAGTACAGGCAGCACGGCGTGAGCTGCCGGACCTGCTCGCCGGCCTCCAGCCGTGCCGCGTGCTGTGCCTCGGCCCGCGCGCGGTGGTGCGCGGACCGGCATAGGCCGTCGGCGGCGAGCAGGCTGGGCGCGGCCCAGACGACGAGGATGCCGAGCAGCCACTCGTGGTTGACGAGCAGCCAGGCCGCGGCCGCCAGTGCGGTGAGGGCCAGGGTGCGGCAGGCGAGGGCGAGGGCGAGGTGTCGGGTCACGGATGGCTCCCGGTGGGTGGGCTGTTCCTGGTGTAGTTGCGGATGCCCCGTCCGGCCCGCGTCAGCCCGCCGGCCTGCGCAGGCGCCAGCCATGGCCCACGAGATCTTCCGGCCGCGCGACGGAGGAATTGCCAAGACTTGTGGATGAGGAGTGGGTTGCCTGCTGGCAGGCGAAGGGACTTGAGTCTCCAGTAGGGGGAGACACAAAAGTGGGGGCAGGGACGGCGACACGCTTTACTCGATCGGCGAGCTCGCTCGACGGACCGGTCTCACGGTCAAGGCCATTCGGTTCTACTCCGATCGCGGAACCGTGGTGCCGACGGACCGTAGCCCGGCCGGCTACCGCCTCTACCGCATCGACGCCGTCGCACGCCTGGACCTCGTGCGGACCCTGCACGAGCTGGGACTGGACCTTCCCACGATCCGCAAGGTCGTGGACCGCGAGCTCTCGCTTCCCGAGGTCGCCGCGGCGCACGCCGAAGCACTGGCAGGGCAGATCCGCGTCCTGCGCCTGCGGCGGGCGGTGCTGATGGCGGTGGCCGAGCGCGGGTCCACACCTGAGGAGACGGAACTCATGCACCGGCTGGCCCAGCTTTCCGAGGACGAACGCCGACGTCTGATCGGCGATTTCCTCGACGCCGTCTTCGGCGGTCTTGACGCCGCCTCCGCATTCGCGGGGTCATGCGCTCGATGACCCCCGAGTTGCCCGACAACTCAGAGGCAGAGCAGGTCCGGGCATGGGTGCAGTTGGCCGCAATTCCCTGGACCCGGCTTTCCGCGCCATGGTGCGGCGGATGGCCGAGGACCAAGTGGCCGAGCAGCCCCGAAGCGACATGATGGGCCCGCGCCGCGACATTGCCGCAGTCGTCCGTGACCAGGTCGGCTCGGCCCTGGCCGCCGGCATCGACCCGGCCTCGGCCGGCCGATCCAATCGCCGCTGCGTTCACGGCGCAGTGCGCGCACCTCCTGGGCCGCCCCGACGACGTTGAGCTTCGCCGCCGGCTGGCGACTCGGCTGGAGAGCGTGAGTGACCCCCGCAGGGACCGGGCCCTGAAGAAGATCGCCCGAATGGGTGGCGGCATGGTACTGCTGGACGGATCGGTGGTCCGCACCCGGCGCAGAACCGGGAAGGAGAACCGGAAGAACTACTCCGGCAAGAACAAGTGCCACGGCCTGCTCGTGATCGCCCTCACCGACGACCGGGGCCGGCTGCTGTGGATCTCGGCGGCCCGCCCAGGGCGCACCTCGGAGATCACCGCCTGCCGGCACGACCAGCTCACCCGGAAACTGCGGGAAGTCGGGCTCGGCGCCATCGCCGACCTGGGATTCGTCGGCCTCGACGACGGCGGCCCCGACGCCGAACCGGCGGTGATCACCGGCTACAAGGCCGCCCGGAACCGGCCCCTGACGCGAGGCCAGAAGCTGTCCAACACGGCACTGGCGGCCGTCCGGGCACCCGTCGAGCACGGCTTTGCCCACCTCAAGAACTGGCGCGTCCTCGGCATGGTGCGCACCGACCCCTCCTGGGCGACCTCCCTGGTCAGGGCCTTGCTGGTCCTCACGAACCGCGAAGTCGCCCGATGACCGACGATCTTCACCAAAGTCACCTGCCAGCGACCAGCACGAGCATCCCGATGCCCACGCACACCAGCCCTGTGACCAGCAACTTCAGCTTGCGCACCTCCCAGTTGGGCAGCGGCGGAGAACAGCCGCAGCCTCCCACGGCAGCAGCGATCGGCAAGCCGAGGTCTATGGCTTCCGGGTCGGGACAGCGTGACGGCGGTGGTGCTGGCCGGCCGGCGCCAGTCGCGGTCACCTCATCACCCCACCGCTCTCTCTCGGGCTGTTGGACCCAGGACCGGCCTTCCGAGACGGGTCGTGGTCTCGGACATAGACGGTGACTCGCGCCCCGTTGACGTGGGTTGTTCCGTACGCGCGGAAGTGGCGCCGCAGGGTGCTTGTTTTCGCTTCCTCCTGCGGGTTGGTCGAGTGCGTACCCGCCGCGCGGACCACGACGATCCGGTCGAATTCCAGCATGCGTGCCGCAATTTCCAGGGCGGGAAACTCGACACCTGCAAGTGTGTTCGACGAAACGGGGTCCTGTGCCAGGGCGAGATCTGTCAGGAAACGGGTGTCCTCGGGGTTGGCCGCAGTCAGGATCCGGTGCTGGCCGGAGAGATAGAGCAGACCGTCGCCGGGACGGCCTTCCTTGCGTACGGTGGCGCCGATGGCGGTGACGTCATTGCTCCGGCTCTGGGGCGTCCTCAGCGAGAGGCTCGGCTGGACGAGCGCGGCCAGTACGGCAACCGCCGCGATCCACGCGTAGCGGGAAGACCGCTGCCGCCGGAGGAAGTAGTCCGTCCAGGCGCCCAGCAGCAAGGCGACTCCGATATTGCTGTAGAGCACATACCGGTCGACGAAAAGGGGCTTGACCAGTGAGGCGATCAGCAGCAGAAGGCCCGGAAGCGCAAGAATCGGCACAGCCAGCGCGGAAAGCCGCACGGGCCCCCTCACCCTCAGGGGCGCCAGGGCACACGCCACGCCCACGACCGCCACCACCAGAAAATAACCAGGCCGCACCGGTCCGCCGATCCAGGACACCTGCTCCGACTGGCCCGCACTGCAGATTGCCAGCGGCAACAGCCCGGCCACGACGCACGCGGCAGCCACACTCCACGCCCTCAGCACCGGTCGTGGAGCACGGGAGACGACCAGTGTGACGCCGTGTGCGACCAGGGCGAGGACCGCGAACTCATGGAGCAGACAGGCCAGCAGCATGGTGGAGCCATAGACCGCCCATCGCCACCGGGTGCGATGCGGGACGCTGACCACGAGCGCATAGGTGGCCCAAGTGAGCAGGGCACAGACCATGGCATACGAGCGGCCTTCCTGCGCGTACTTCTGTACCTGGGGAAGGAGCGGGAACACCAGCCCGGCCAGCAGCCCGGCACGGGGTCCCGCCAGGCGTAGCGCCAGAAGCCCGACTCCGCTCGCCGCCACGGACATAGCCAGCACGGACGGCAGCCGCAATGTCAGCAGCCCTCCGCCGAAGAGGCCGAAGATCTCGTGCATCACGGCGTAGTAGAGGGCATGGACCAGATCAATGTGCTGGGCGGTGAGCCATATCTGCGAAAGATCGCGGTGCGCGAGCTGATAGGTGACGGACTCGTCCCCCCACATGGTGTTCTTCCTGCGGATACCCCAGAGCCCCAGAGCGATGGTCAGTGCCAAGGGCGCGATGACGACAACGGCCTTGGCCGGGCCCGGTGTTTGTCGACGGGCGGGCACAGGAGGGGAAACCGTCTGGGCCGCGACGGGGGCACGTTCATCAACGGACATCGGCGACAGGGCCTTTCAGCAGTGGCGAAGACACTCCGCCAGCGTGCCCGGACCTCGTTGACCGGAGGCTGACCCAACCTGACCAGCCGATCAGGAAGGCGGGCCGGCGCTGTGCGAGGCTGCACCGCATGCGCATCCTGGTAGTCGAAGACGAGGTGGACCTTGCCCACACCCTGCACACCGGTCTGACCGCCGAGGGCTACAGCGTCGACCTCGCCCATGACGGCCGGCAGGGACTGTGGATGGCCCGGACCGGCGAATACGCCCTTGTCGTACTGGACTTGATGCTGCCCGGACTCAACGGCTACAAGGTCTGCGCCCAGTTGCGCCGGGAGGGCAACGCGACCCCCATCCTGGTACTCACCGCCAAGGACGGGGAGTGGGATCAGGCAGAGGCCCTGGACACGGGGGCCGACGACTACCTGGCCAAACCATTCTCCTACGTGGTGCTCGTCGCACGGCTGCGAGCGCTGGTCAGACGGGCCGCCACGGTCGCCCCGCCCGTCCTTGCTGTGGGCGACCTCTCGTTGGATGTCGCCGGCCGGGTCTGCCGCCGGGCCGGGGCCCGGGTGGAACTCACGCCCAGGGAGTTCGCCGTGCTGGAGCTGCTGGCCCGCCGGGCGGGTCAGGCGGTCTCCAAATCGGATCTGCTCTATCACGCGTGGCCCGAGGAAGCCCTGGATCCCAACCTGGTGGAGGCACGCGTCAGCGCACTGCGCAAGAAGGTGGACTCCGCGTTCGGCCGACGGTCCCTGCAGACCGTACGGGGTACCGGTTACCGGCTGGTGGACGACCGTGAACGCGACTGAGCCGCGGCGCCGTTGGTGGCCGCGTTCGGTACGGGCCCGCGCGGCCCTGGCCGCTGCCTCGGCCGCCGCCGTCATCCTGGTCGGCATCGGCTGGTGGCTGCACCACGACGTCTACCGCCAGAGCACGCAGATCGCCGAAGACCAAGCCAAGGAACAACTCTGGTCTCTCTGCGACAAGTTGCAACAGGGTGTCATTCCTGACTCCATAAGCACTGTGCCGTACGAGGTCGTCGCGACCGGTCGGCGCACCGCTGTCGCCTACGGCGGAGGCATGGACGACTTCGCTCCCGGCACCCACCACGTGATGCCCGCCCCGCCGAAAGCCTTGAGGGCCGAGCTCATTACTACCGTTCGCCTGCCTGCGAACCCCGACTACGACCCCCATGACAAATCCTCTGTGGCCGGCGGGACCAATCAGGTCATCACGGCCAATATCCCGGCCGATGTTCTGGGCGATGACAAAGCCGCTGCTCTGGGCGTCACCGCCGACGCCAACCTGCGGGTATATGTGGTGGTGCTCCCGCACACAGCCGAGGCAATCACCGAGACCACCGACCTCCTGCTGCTGCGGGCCGGGCTCGTGAGCCTCGTACTGATCGCCGCCGCCGCCTACTTCGCCGTCCGAATCGCGCTGCGGCCGGTCGAAGCCATCCGCGTCCTCACCGCCTCGGTCACCGCGAGCGACCCCCGCGAACGCGTCACCGTCCCCGCCACGGGACACGAGATCACCGCCCTGGCCACCACCATCAACAGCACCCTCCAGCGCCTCGACGACGCCGCCGCCCAGCAACGCCGCTTCGTCGCGGACGCCGCCCACGAACTACGCAGCCCCCTCACCACACTGCTGGCCAGCCTGGAAGTCGCGCTCGCCTACCCGGAACGCACCGACTGGCCCGCCGCGGCCACCACCGCCGCACGACAGACCCGCCGCCTCCAGGCCCTCGCCGAAGACCTGCTGCTCCTGGCCCGCCTCGACACCCGCACCCTCATAGCCGGCCCCGAAACCGTCGACCTGACAGCCCTCGCCTCCCGGCTGACCGAGCAATACCCCCTCACCGAACGGCCGTTGACCCTCACCTGCGACAGCACCGCCCCCGCACACGCACGCGGAAACCCGGACGAATACGAACGACTGCTGCGCAACCTCATCGACAACGCCGCCCGCCACGCCGCACACCGCATCCAGATCACCATCCGAAACCAGGACGCCTGGGTCGTCCTCACGGTGCACGACGACGGACCGGGCGTGCCCACCGAGGACGCCGAGCGCATCTTCGAACGCTTCGTCCGGCTCGACGACGCCCGCTCCCGCGACCACGGCGGCACCGGCCTGGGCCTCGCCATCGCCCGCGACCTGGCCCACCGTCACCGAGGCACCCTCACCCTCACCCCCCGGCCCCTCGGAGCATGCTTCCAGCTACGCCTTCCCCGAGCCTCCACCCCGGCCGAGGAATGACGCGCTTCACCGCGGCAGCCCTTCGGAACCGGAAGACCACCAGATGACCACGCCCAAGAAGCTCCCGCCCGCGAAGAAGCAGGTCAACCAGCTGATCGCCGCAGAACGAGCCGTCTGCGAACACGCCTTCGCACACCTGAAGAACTAATCCCTTTTCAAGGGCAACCCGGCTCGTCCGCGCGCTTATGGTCGTCAACTGGCACGAGATCGCCCGCTGACCGACGATCTTCACCGCAGACAACCGCCGCCGACCAGCACGAGCATGACCTCACCCCACCCATGCCACCCCCGTGACCTGCACGTTCAAGATGAACACAACTCATTGAGGGCCTGCTGAGCGGCTTGGGCGGCCTGCTCGGGCTCGCCCTCGTCGAAATAGTGCGGCGGCCAGGCCGGCGCGGTCCAGGACGCGGACCCGATCGAAGCCGGGCTTGCGCAGGGCGAGCGCGTCGGTGAAGTGGATGCTCGCACGGCCGTGCCGACCGCCGATGCCGTTCAGGTAGCGGGCTGAGACCGCGCGGGCAACGCCTTGAACCGGAGCAGGCGGTGATCGAGTGCCGGCATCCAGCCGCGTTCACCTATTGACGGCCAGCACTGCCGCGAGGCCCTCTTGCAGATCTTTGACGAAATAATCGGGGACCTCCAGCGACGGGAAATGACCCCCGACTTCGGCCGACCTCCATCGGACGATCTGTCGGTACCGCTCCTGTGCCCAGGGCCGCGGACACTTCTCGATGTCGCGCGGATACATACTGATTGCTGACGGGACGTCGACCCGAAGTTCAGGGTCCAGCGAGTTGTGGCTTTCGTAGTAAATGCGGGCCGCCGATGCGCCGGTCCGCGTCAGCCAATACAGGGTGACGTCGTCAAGAACTCTGTCTATGGAAATCGTCTCGAACGGGCTGTCTTCGGTGTCTGACCACTCAGCGAACTTGTCAAGGATCCAGGCAAGAAGCCCGACCGGTGAGTCGACGAGCGAGTAGCCGATGGTCTGCGGTCGGGTCGCCTGCTGCTTCGCGTACGCCGCGCGGTGGCGCCAGAAATGGCGGGTTTCCTCAGTCCACCTGCGCTCGACCGCCGTCAGTCCGTCCGTTGTCAACCCGGGCGGTCCCTCCGCGAACGTTGTGTGGATGCCAAGAACGTGCGCGGGGAACCTGCCGCCGAGAACCGTGGTGATATTGCCTCCCCAGTCGCCGCCGTGGGCTGCGAACTTGCTGTAGCCGAGCCTTCCCATCAGTTCCACCCATGCGGCTGCGATCTTTTCGGTTCCCCACCCGGTGGTGGTCGGCTTGTCGCTGTAACCAAAGCCTGGTAGCGACGGGACCACGACGTGGAATGCCGGTGCGTCTACATCTTTCGGATCTGCCAGCTCGTCTACTGCATCGACGAACTCAGCAATGCTGCCTGGCCAGCCGTGCGTCAAGACCAGAGGAGTGGCATCTGCGCGCGCGGATCGGCGGTGCAGGAAGTGGATTCCCAGATCATCAATGGTCGTGCGGAACTGGCCGATCCGGTTGAGGCGCTCTTCGAACGACCGCCAGTTGTACCCGGTGCGCCAGTAGTTGACGACATCGACGAGGTCGGCGAGAGGAACGCCCTGATCCCATCGGCGAGGGTCCGGCGCGGCGCGACAGACCGTCTCAGCCTCCGGTAGTCGCGCCGCGGCCAGTCGCACGCGCAGATCGTCGAGGTCAGCGTCAGTTGCGTGAGCTTCAAAGGCTTGCACATCGCTGGTTGGGCGGGGCATGAGACCTCCTGGCCGTCGTGGAACCGACTACGGTCTATCGCGAACCGGCTAAGACGGTTCTAGCAGTTCTCCGAGCGACGCTGCAACCGGCTAAGGTGGTTCTATGCGTGCTGCTTTCCCTGACTTCCGCCTCGGTAACGTGCTGGCGACCAGCTTCACGGGGACTCTGTCGGAACGTCATGGCGACGCTGTGGAGCGCATTCCCACGCCGCAGCGACTCATCGACTGGCTGGCAGTGAACGAGCTCGCCGTGGACTCCTGCACCACTGCCCAGCTCGAACTCGCTCGGGAACTGAGGGAGTCGATTCACGCCACCGCGACAGCGGCCGCGATCCAGGACGCTCTCCCTGCATCTGCTGTCCAAGTCATCAATGACTGCAGCGTTCAAGGTCGGGCCGCGGCTATCTTGACGCCCGAGGGTAAGCGCCGATGGCAACTCGGCTCGGTTTCCTGTGTGGAAGATGCCCTCAGCGTGATCGCCGCCGACGCGATCAGCATCATCGCAGGCGAACGAGACGGAAGGTTGGCCTTGTGTGCGTCACCAACCTGCCAAGCCGCCTTCTTCGACACCAGTCAAAGTCGCACCCGCAAATGGTGTGACATGAACACGTGCGGGAATCGTCAGAAGAAAGCGCGCTTCAATGCCAACCAGCGCAAAAGCCCCAGATCAGCGCAGTGATCGTTACCTCGGTACATCCAGGTGGGCTCCATGCCTGCGACACGCGTGAACCGCGTCCGCGCCGAGCCGCGCCCTCGTTTGACCACGATGCCGTGGCCCATGATCCGGCTCCAGCACGGTGACTTCGCCCGGCGTCCTGGCTCGCCTACCGGGCTCGGCGCGTCTGGCCGGTGCGATGCCGGGGCCGACGTCTGCCTCACCCCTGCATGTGGGTGGATGTGAACAGTCCCGCCCGGGTACCGGGCGGGACTGTTCTTGCGCGTGCGGGGGCTCTACCCCCACGCTCTCAGCCGGCGCGGTGGGTTACTTGACCGTGAGCGTCTTCGGCCAGCCGTAGCGGTTTGCCGTGGCGAACAGGTCCTTGATGTCGGACGGCTTCAGCTTGATGCAGCCGTTGGAGTAGTAGTCCCTGTCGCCATCCCAGCGCTCCGACTCGATGCTGCCCTGCCCGCCGTTCGGCTTCATCTCGCTGTGCACGAACAGCTCCGTGCGCTTGGTGCCGCTGTGGCCGTTGTCCTTGCACCTCATGTCGGACACCTTGATGACATAGCCGTTGATGATGCCGTCGAAGTTCGTGCGGTGAAACTCGATGTTGTACTTGCCGTTGGGCAGCCACCCCTTGCCGACGGCGCACGGATTCTTGCTCATGTTGCCGGAACCGGCACGATACTTGGCGTTGCCGACGACCTTGTCCGCGGCGTTGGGCACGCTCTTCATGAGGTAGAGCCTGGAGTTGATCGGGTTGGCCGCGTTCTTCTTGAAGTACAGGTAGTAACCGCCGCCGGCCGCATGAGCCTGCGGGGCCGTCGCGGCGGAGGTGACGGCGATACCGCCGACCAGGGCCGCCGTGAGGACGAGCGGGGCGATACGGGTACGCAGACTGTACGAGTGCATGGGAGCAACTCCTCTTCGTTGAGTGTGTGTTGCCTGGGTGCGCCGCCGCCGGCCCACCCTTTCTGGGCCCGGCCTCGGCGACAGACCAGAGCCTGGGCGGGGAGCCTTCTGTCCGGCAAGGGTTTGCGCTGTCCGGGACAGCCAGCCCCTGTCCGGGCTGGTCAGCGGCTCGGCCGGACACCCGGACGCAGTCGCCGGAACTGACTGGGACGGGGATTGTCGGGTGCAGTGGACGGGACGACAATGACCGCATGGCGATCTTGGGGGAGCCGGATCCCGGCGAGGCACGTAACGCGTCCGAGTACGTCGCCCTGTTACGGCAGCTGAAAGAGGCCAGTGGGCTGACGTATCGCCAGCTCGAGCACCGGGCCGCCAGGCGCGGTGAGGTGTTGGCGCGCAGCACACTGGCGGACGTGCTGCGCCGCGACGGGCTACCGCGCGCGGAACTGGTCACCGCCCTCGTGCGGGCCTGCGGCGCCGCAGCGGACCTTCCCGAATGGCTTGCTGCCCGAGAGCGACTCGCCTCCACCCAGAGCGGTGTCCCGCAGACTCAAGAAGATCCACAAGCCCTGAAGGCCCCGGAGGTCCCAGGGACCCCCGAGGACCGACAGGCCCAGCGGACGAACGGGTCCGACGCAAACGGGCCCGAGGAGCACGGACCGGGCCGCGACCGGGTGGGATCCCCCGGCCGCCGAGGCACCACGGTCGCCGACAACCGCGTCAGGACGGCCTCACTCGCCGTACTGAGCTCACTCGGCGCGATCGCCCTGCTCGTCGTGGGCGCGCTCAACCTGCTCCCTGACGACAACGGCGCACCGGCTGAGGAAGGTGCGGGCAACGAGTCGGCCACGACCCCGCTGCCCACACCGACGGGACCTGGCCCGACGCCGGGCTTCTCGCACATCCGCCCCGCCCTCGCACCAGAACTGTGCGTGACCGACGGGGAAACCCGTCTCGCCGGTGCCGACCGCTCCAAGACCGTCGCCGTCCAGCGGCCCTGCACCGACGCCGTCCCACCGCGCACCTACCTCCAGCGCACCGACGATGGCCTGTACCGCATCCAATGGCGTCACCCCCGGCAGGGCACCGGCTGCCTCACCGTACTGGCCACCGGCGACTTCCGCGGCACACTCGAACCCTGGGACGACTGCCGCGCGGCCGGCCCGGCCCAGCTGTTCCTCATCGAACGGAACGGCGGCTCGGAGCGGTGGCGCATACGTCCGGCCTTTGACGACAAACTGTGCCTTGACATCCACGGCGAAGCCGCCGAAATAGGAGCCGTGGCCATGACAGAGCCCTGCACGGCAACGGACGGCGGGACACAGACGTTTCTGATCGGACCGGAGTAGGTCGCGCTTCGCCATGCCTGCGGAGGAGCGTCGCCTCGAAGTCCGCGCCCTGTGCAGAATCCCGAGCAGCTCAGAGCCGCCCGTTTCGACGGCGCGAAACTCCTCGGCGAGGTCGACCCCGCCGTCATGGCCCGCGTGGACCAGGCGCTGCGCGCCGTCCTCGACCTGCAGCCCGCTAGCAGGCGCAGAACCGCCCTGCGCCTGGCTGTGACGGGGGCTCGGGAGCATCCTGGGGCCGTGGCCGGGAAGAAGGTCCAAGCGGGCAGCCAGTACGGCATCCCGTTGCCCGAGGGCAGCCGGCGCTCACGTCGGTAGTGTTCAGCGGCCTGTCGCACGAAAGCGTGACGATGGAAGCGCGAGCATGAAAGGTGGTGGCGGGGCAACATCGAGTTTGCCGCTGCCCTACGCGAAGGTCGCCCATATCACCGTCCGAAGAAGCGGTGCCCGATCTGCAAGGACTGGCGGGTCACGGGCGAGACCACGGGCGGCAACCGCAAGCGGGTGGATGCCCTGTACTGCTCACCGAGATGCCGCACCCGGGCGTACCGCAAAGGCGTTGTGCCGCGACCCTCGACGCCACGCAGCAGCTTGCCGCGCTCGGCCTCGGCGACGACCTGGCGGGCGGGGGGCGACGCCCTGTGAGGCGCGGTGAGATCTGGACTCTCCCCGACGGCCGGATCTTGGCGGCCCTCAGTGCTGGTCGTCACCTCGCGGTCTGGTCGCCGTTGGCGCATCCGTCGTTTAAGTGGCGCCCGTCTTGTCGTTGATCTGGAAGGTGATGACGTCGACTTCGTCGGTTCCCGCCAGATCTGGGTAGTGGCCCGTGAGGCCTTCCCGGAGTTCGGCTGCGGTCGTTAGCCCCTCGGCTTGGGCGTCCTGGTTGGTGAGGTCGCTGACCAGGCAGTGCCTGATGCCGGTCACCTCTGCCGACAGGACGACTTCGGGGTCGCTCTCAAACACCAGCCGTGCCGGCCCGAGCTGGGCCGGGTCACGGAAGCGGGTGGTCTTGGTCTTGGCGCCGGAGCGGACGACTTCGAGGTAGCGGGGGTTGAACCGAATGATCGGGGGACCGGCCGTCTCGGGGTCTTGGTAGAGCGATGGATCGAGACCGTTCATGCCCGCCTCCGGGGTCCATCGCTGGGCCAGCGGCATCAGGTCGGCGGCGAGAACGGACCTGAGCCCCGCGGGCGTGGGCACGATGACGCGCATGGTGGGGTAGTAGTCCACGAAGACCTGCCGATCGCGCCCGCACGGGCCGATGACCCCGCGCCCGTGGTTTCCCACGGCGACGATGCAGCGCATCTGGCGGGCGCCCTGGGCTCGGGCGGCTCCCAGAGCCACGAGTTCGGCGCAGGGGCCGCCGGTGAAGTGGTAGAGGTTCACGCCAGCGAACATCCGGTAGTCGGCGGCCATGACCGCGGCGCCCATCGTGTGGATCCCGTCTTCGTCGGGCCCGGCGTCGGTATGCGCGTCTATGGTGCGGCGTGCCAGCTCCACGAGCTCACGCTCGTCATCGTCGAGAGCTCGTGCAGATGACGGGACGTACACCTTTGTAACCTTCCCTTCCGTCAGCAGTCGCCCAAGAGCATTCCACGCCATGCAGGTGGGCTCCACAGGGTTTCGGCCTACCTTGGCTGGACCCCTATCCCGTGGGCGGGGATGGAGCGCTCTGGCTGACGCTGGTGGTGGTCACGGACGACGATCCCGGGCCGCGACTCTGCCGTGGATGTGGTGGCCCAGTGAGGCCGACGGTGAAGGCGGCGGCGGTTTTCTGATCGTCGGCTTGTCGTGCGCGGCACTGGCGGCGGATGCGGAGAGCGCGGGCGCGGACCGAGGCGGTCCAGGCCGACCGGACGGCGAACTGCCCGGAGTGCGGCGCGAGTTGGACGGTCGGGGCGGAACATCCGGCCTCAGCACGGTATTGCTCTCCCTGCTGCCGCAAAAGGGCATGGCATCGGCAGCGCACTGGGCCAGTTGCGGCATGCGGACGACTCTCATGCCGCTGTGGATCAGGCCATCGGGATCCTCGTCGCGCTGCACCGCATCTCGCCCACGGTCGGGTTCGAGGTGCTGCGTGAGGTGTCCCAGCACACCGACACCAAGCTGCACACGGTGGCTGAGACAGTGATCACCTGGGCGTTGGGACAGCCCCTGCTGGAGCCGGTGGAGCTGGAGTTGGACGCGGTCGTGCGGCGGCGCCTCACGCCCGGACGCGGAAGCCGGATAGAAAGCCGTGGCCGGGCCGGGCCGGTGTTGGTCAGGGGGCCAGGGCCTGTTCGACGGTGGGATGGCAGCCGATGAGCTGGTCCAGGCCGACGAGCTCAAGGACCCGCAGCACCGATGCCTGGGCGCCGGCGATACGAAGCCATCCCTGGGCGTCGCTCATGGCCTGGTGGGCGGCGATGAGGGCGTTGATGCCGCTGGAGTCCATGAAGATCACGCCGCTGAGGTCCACCACGGTCCGCGGCCGCGTCCCGCTGCCGTGGGACAGCAGGGCCTCGATGAGCTCCTCGGTGACGGTGTGGTCGATCTCGCCGTGCAGAGTGACCACCTGAACGTCGTCGACGGCGGTGTGGCCGACCGACAGGCCGCCGGGCCGGGCTGCTCCATGGGTGTCTGTCACGGTTTCCTCGACTGCGCTCGCTGATGGGGGCTCGGGTCCCGACACGATGTGCGTTGGCAGCCTGCCCCGATACTACGGTGAACACCCGTTCGACCCTCTGCGTAACCGAGCCCACGGGCATGCGGGGGACGGTCCGGGGTACGTGCAGGCGGGTGAACAGGGGGAAAACGGGTGGATCCGACGGAATCAGCCCCCGAGGGCGAGGACAGCGTCATGCCCTGTGACGCCCCTTCGATACAGGACACCATCGCCTTGGACGGCGACGGATCCTGCATAGCCCAGGCACGCCACCGCGCGGTGGACTTCCTCACCCGTGTGCAGGCCGAGCACGGCCTGCCGGTGTCCGCACGCGCCATGGACCTGGCCCAGCTGGTGGTCAGCGAGCTCGTCACCAACGCTCGCAAGTACGCGCCCGGACCGGTGCTGATGGAGCTGCGCATTGTCGGGGACCTGGTGGAAGTGGTCGTGTGGGACAGCGATCCGGTCCTGCCGGTGGCGCGGGCCGCTGATGCGGGCCGGGTCGGGCAGCACGGCCTGGAGATCGTCATGGCCGTCGCCCAGGGCTTCGAGGTGCAGAGGGAGTCGGTCGGCAAACGCATCACCGCCCGCATCGCCCTGCCCGACGACCCGGGCGGAGACATCACCGGACGCCGCCCCCAGTAACAGCCGAGCTCCGCCAGCCGCTCACGACGGCGAGGCCGAGCACAACAGCACCTACGTCGACGCGGCCACCAGCCCCGAACGCCCTGCCGCTCTGGCCCCTTCAGCGCCGGGTAAATCCGGTGGCATGGTCTGCCTTCTTGCGGGCGCGCGGCTTTGGTGTCGTGTACGCCTGCTGAGCTCGTCTCGCAGGTGAGTTCTGCGCTGGCCCAGGCCGGCTTCGATGTGCTGGGCGACACGGACACCGGCGCTCCCGGGCTGCGGGTGACCGAGGTGCTCGAGGTGCTTTGGTGACCTGGACGGCCTGGGAGGGGTTCACCTCGCCGGCCCGTGAACCAGCCAGACACGGTAAGAGCAGCGACAGCATGCGAGTGGTCGTGCAGGCCGCAGCAACCGGGCTGCTGGTCCAGCTCGGACACACGGTTAAAGAAGCTTCCGGCCCAGGCGACGTGGTGGTCCTTGCCGACACAGCCGCATCGGACCGACACCTCCCGGCCGCCACATAGCCCGAGAGGGAACGGATCCGAGGGCGATGAGCTTGTGCACCCGTCCCCCGCCCGGCTCGACCTCCTGGTCGGCCGCCGCGTGCCCGCCGTGCCTTCCATGGCGTTTCACCGTTCGCACCATGCCGTACGGGTGGCCGGCGAACGTACCCACCCCCACACGGCGCATCCATGACAGAAGCGAAGATTTGTGTGCACCCCGACCCCGCCCGCGCCGCGATCACCGCCCTGCTCGCCTTCCACGCCCTGCGCGCCAGCGAGATCCGCCCGACTCCGCCGTCGGCCTTGCGGACGGCCGCCTGTCCCTGCCCGGCCGCACCGTCTGTATCGCAGACCCGGTCGGCGTACGCCTGTATGCCTACCCTCGCCCACCGCACCCGGCGCTGGCCGCACACCGCCAACCGGTACTTCTTCGTCACCCATGCGCACCGCGCTGTCCACCGTGCCGGTCAGCCGACCCTGGCGGTATCGGCACTACCCCGCCGCCGACGTACTGCGCGGCGACCGCATCGTCGATGAAGTTCAGGCCGCAGGCGGCGACGCCCGGCGGCTGTGCGACCTGTGCGGCCTCAGCATCCAGGCCGCCACCCGTTACACCGCCGCTGGGGACTTACCTTCCGGGTGACCGTCTGTGGCGCAGGGCCCCGGGCCGGCCGAGGGTGGTGGGCCTGGTGACGGGGAACGGGTGGAAGGCCCCGTTCGTGGGGCAGCCAAGAGAGCAGGTCTCGCCGCCGAGGGATCGACGGCCGGGGTGATCGTCCACGGGCGACTCGCGGTGTGCTTACGGCGCCGGAGGAGGGGAAGTGATGATCTCCATGACGAGCGTGATGCAGAACTACGGCCTCCTGTGGACCGACCCGGACGGCACTCCGCAGGCGTCGGCCGGCAGGTACGACAAACGGTCTGCGAAGCATCGCCGCACCGAACTCAAAGCCGTGGGCTGCACCCGGGTCGAGATCGTGCCGGTCAGGCCGGGCGACGTTCCCGAGCCGGTTTCCTGAGCGAAGCGGACGAGGCAGAGCACTCCAAGCGTGAGGGAGTCTGTCCAAGCAGGCGTATGCCGTCCAGCGGCACCCGAGGGCCGCGCAGTGCATCGGCCAGCCACCGCGGGTTGTCCTGACCTGGGGTCTCCCACGAGCCAGGTGCCGTGGGTGTCGCCGAATGGGCCCGCGTTGCCGAGCCGAGACGTCCGTCCTGCAGGGCATCCGGGCTCGTGCCCCTGCCCCGATGCCCGCTCCTACATTCGCAGCGGGGCGGGCAGTCCCGTCGGTCGGCGCGGATCCGTCCGGACCGCATCGATCTTGGAGGTTCGACCTCAGGCGCTGCTGGCACTGGCGGAGCTGTTGCCTGCGACGATGCGCTGGTGAGTCTTCACCGTCCAGAACTTCACCATGGCCGACGGAGACATCATCCTGCTCCACACGGACGGGGGTCGTGGAAGCGCGCAACATCAAGGGCGACTTCTCTCCGCTGGCCGAACGACTCACTGCCTGGTCAGGGCAGGGACCGGATGACCTTCTCCGCTACCTGTGCAGCGATCTCCTGACCCACACGGGCCAAAACCTCGGCGGCGACGCCGCCCTCGTCGCCATCGAGCGCACCGGCCCCTCGCACGCCGCCCCGCACACCCCCTTACGGCGGGCGCCAATTGTGCAGGTTCAATCATGAGCTCGCGGAGCCCTCGGCAGAGGTACCGTTGCGCGCCTCCTGCTTGGCGCGGGTCCATGGCATCCCAGTCGGGTTCCGGGCCGGGATCCTTCGTGGGGATCTTGGTGACCGTCAGGCCCGCAGCACATCCGCGGGTGTGCTGTCCGGTATCGCATGTCAGGAACCGGACCGGACGGCCGGCGAGAGTCTGGATGGTCACTGTCCGGTCGATGATCTCGTCGTCGGCGAGGGGTAGCCGCACGTGGCCGGGCGGATCCAGGAGGATCTGCATGGAGATCCTCCCGCGTCCGTTGCCTGGAGCGAGGTCGGAATCCTCGGGGCGCCAGACGTCGAACGTGCCGTCTCGAAGGACCTCATCGAGCAAACCGAGCGTGTGAGGGGCACGCCACCGAGCCTTCTGCTTGGCTTCCTTCAGGGCTTCCAGCTCGTCGACGACGACGATGGGGAACAGCCGGCGAATGGGCTGGGAGCTCGGCAACCCCCGCCGCTGTGCGAGCGCGCCGGGCCGACGCGGTACCTTCGAGGACAGGAAGGGCGGTCGGCTCCGGGCCGTGTGATGCGAGAGGGGATCGTGGAGACGACCGCGCAGGCAGGACCTCGGTTGTCCGCCTGGCGGAGGCGGGGCGGCGGGGCGAGGCCCTGACCGCTGTCGAGGAGGCGGTGGAAATCCGGCGTCGGCTGGCGGAGGGCAACCTGGCCGCCTACGAACCCGACCTGCCACCTCGCTCGCTGTCTTCACGACGCTTCTGGCCTGAGTGTCTGGGCCGGTGGCCAGGTGCTTCTCCCTGTATCTGGGGCTGGACGGTCAGGTGACGTAACTTCGGGGTTCCTGAATCGTTCTCAACCTGTCCGACTGATCTACGGTCTGGGCGAAGGTGAGGGGGCTCGGGATCTGCGCGAGCTTCGGGAGCCGGCCTCGGGCGATGAGCGCGCCCTGCCCCCGTCCTGGAGAACAGCGCCCTCAGAACCTGCCCGGCACCGTCGACGAGGACCCCAATTGGTGCCTCCCCAACGCCGACCCCGCCGGCCAGCCGCTGACCCTGGAACAACTCGCGGCCTCCCCGGGCCCCCAAGCCGTGGCCGACCTCTACACCTACCTGGCCGCTGTCGCCTGCGATTCTCGTCCTCGAGAAGGTACGGCTCGCTGTGGCCTTACGAACTCCTCTGCAGGGTCCTACCTTTGCGTCATGGCAACTCAGCATCCCGGCCCGCTGGCGGAAGTTGTGTCACCCGTGACAGCCGGATGGCGGCTGCTGTTCGTGCCCAGCCGGCCCCGCGAGCTGGCCGTCGCGCTCGGCGCGAGCATCACGGTCCCGTCGATGGTCGCAGCCCCACTTCTGCTGGCGGCTCTGGTGGCCGCCGTGATCTCGGGGAGCTCACTCGTCTGGGGCAGTTTCTGGGTCCTACTGGCGCTCACGGTCGGCGCAGTGATCCTGCTCACCGTGGCCATGATGTACGTCACGGTCTCCATGACGGTGCGGTGGGTCGAGCTCCGCCCCCTGGGAACTCCGGCCCAGGTCGTGATCGCCGGCTTTCTGCGTTCGTCGACCATGGCGACGGCTGATCTGCAGCGAGTCGTCGTCATCGAGCGTCTCAGTCTGGGGCAGCGACAGTCGATCAAGGTGGTGTTGCATACCCGCAGTGAGACGGTGGAGTGCGAACCGGCGAAGTCCGCACCGCTGTCTCGGGTCGACGCACAGGCGCTGACCGGCTGGTTGACCGAGCAACTCGGCCGGGTCCAGGTGACGGTGGAGCGTCACACGGAGGTCAAGCGAGACTTCCTGCGTCCAGACGAGTGGTGGACCCGATCCCACACCGCCGAGCTGTGGCGGGTACCCGTCGGCGAGGTCGACGGCATAGCCGCCCAGCGCGGCGTCGAAGGCTATCGGTGCACGCCCCGGGCATACGCGATGTACAGCCCTGGCACTTCGGTCACCGTCTACGACCCAGGCCGGGCCTACGAGGTCGCCGAAGAACTCCGCGCGGAACGAGCCGCCGGCCAGGCCGCCGACAGCACGGCAGCCCCCGGCCCGACCGAGGGCGACGCAACGGATTCCCGCTGACTCGGTTGGGCCGGTCAGGGCCTGGCTCGGAGACTGCACTCTATGAGCGAGCGGATGGCATCGCCTGTGGTGGCGAAAACCGTCGGAGCCCGCCCTAAATCCCCTGCGTTCCGACGGTGACGTGACCGTATGCTCGGCCGCTCGGGGGCTGGGAGGTCCGGCCCGGTAGCCAAGGGCATCCTCCTGCATCGGGGGCTTGGCGGTCAGGTGAGGTCTTCGGGATTCCTAGTCCCGATGCCAGTTGGCCGGTGGGATTCAATCGCTGCTGCCTCGCGCCTGGCAGTCCAGGAATTCAATGAGCCGTGTCTGCGAACGTGCAAGGTTTTCCCGTTGCTCGAGGGGAAGCGGAGCGAGGACGTCGATCAGGATCCGCTTGCGCGGGATGTGCACCATGTTTCCGGAGTAGATCCGGCAATGGGAACACCAGGCGAGTCCGATGCACCGCTCGAACATGGAGGACTCGGGCGGATGGAATCGGTACGCGTAGGAATGGACGGGCGTTTTGCAGGCGGCACAGATCCGTTGGTCTCCGTCGGAGACGGTGTCCCAGGTCACGACTTTGCGCCAGTGCTGACGCCTGGCGGGGGGTCTTCAAGTGGTCATGCCAGGCATTGTCTTCCACGGCGTGTCGCTCAGCACAGCCGTTATGGCGAAGCTGGGCCGCAACAGACCGGAAGCCGGAGCCACTTCAAGCCGGACCAATGCCGCGCCAGCCCCGAGTGGGGCCAGTGCAGGCCGGTACCGCTGCTGGGGGAGAGGTGCGTAGGCCTGCAGGTCGGTCGGAGAGCACCGACGGCTCGCGGCGCGGCTTCAGGGGTCGTCTCGTCGCGATGGACGCGAACGACAGCGTGCAACCGGATCCGCTACCGCGCGGCGTTGTTGGCGTCAGTCGGCCCAGCACCCTGCGCGTGTCTCACCCGTCCGGGAGATGCTGGAGGTGGCAGGTTGCTGTCAGGCGCACGGTCGCGACATCAGTGGGGCTTTCTTCGCGTGGGCGGTGGCGGGGGAGGGGGAGGCTTTCCAGTTGATGGGCGCCCCCAGGCGTCACGTGGAGGGCGGGGTTCCCGCGTGGCCGGCCGCTGACCGGATCGGCATGCGTCTCACGGCCCGCCCGGTCTGGGTGGGTGGTGGGTTGGTCGACGTTGTGGTGGTTGTGGCGGGGTGTGGGTGGCGGGGGGTTTTGCTGTGCTTGCCGCCGCATCTGTCGTCTGGTTGTCTGGTCTTTTCGTTCCACGGTTTGGGGGTGGCAAGGACCCCGCTGCCCGGCAGCTGAGGCGGGACACAGGCCGCCGCGCCGCCCGAGCCCACCGGCGCTGCGTGGCGTTCGCGGGCGGCGTCTCCTCGGTCCTGCTCCAGCAGTGCCTGTGGCGCCTACAGACGGCGTTCGGCCACTTCTTCGCAAGCGGGCCGCGTACCCCACGCTCAAGTCGAAGATGAGGTCCCGCACGAGTGCCGAACACCGCCTGCGGTTTTCTGTTTCCGCGACGGGAGGCTGACTCTGGCCAAGATGTCGCAGCCGCTGGACATCGTCTGGCCGAGGCCGCTGCCCGAGGGGGCGAAGCCGTCCTCCAGGCTGTGCTTCGCCTGCGGCGCCCTCCACGGCATTCGCCGGTCTGTGCCTGGCCGCTCTCCTCGCCATGGCCCTTGGGGGAGGCTGCCCGGTCGCCTTGATGTCTGCGTCGCGCAGTTCTGAGGGCTTCGGGCTGGGGTGGGGGGCTGCTGGTCTTGAGGGTGGCGGCTAGGCGATGTGTGAACGGCTCTGTGCGCGGGGTGGGGTGCGGTCGGTCTGGCGGGTGGGCCGCCTGGCGGTGCCTGGTTACCCGGCGGGTGCCTGTCGGCTGTGCTGCCTGACGGACTTTTCGATGGTGTGCGCGCAGGTGGTGAACATGTCGACCTGGTCAGGGGTCAGGTCGCGCACGGAGATCTGCTCCAGCGTGCGCCACATGTCAGCGATGGGCTCCTGCAGGGCGCGGCCGGCATCGGTGAGGCTGACCACCATGACCCGACGGTCGTGGGGGGCGGGCTGCCGGGTGAGCAGTCCGGCCTCCTGCATGCGGCGCAGTGACTTGGAGACGGTGGAGTGGTCGAGGCCGACGCGCTCCAGCAGTTCTCCCTGTGTCTGGCCGTCGCGGTCGAAGAGCTGCATCAGCAGCAGTTCCTGTCCGGGGTGCAGGTTCAGGGCGCGCAGCATGGCGGCGGCGTGGCTGCGGTGGGCGCGGGCGAGCTGGAAGATGGCATAGCTCAGTCGTCCCTCGCGTGCCGCGTCCGGCAGTTCCGGTGTGGTGGTGTCGGACATTTTTTCTTGCTCCCTGACCTGAAGAGGATGAGCGGTTAGCTGACGGTGAGGACGATCTTGCCGCGGTTGTGGCCGGCGTCGCTGGCCTGCTGCGCCGTGGCGGCTTGTGCCAGCGGGTAGGTGGCGCTGATCGTGGTCACCAGTGTGCCGTCGGCGGCCTGCTGGGCCAGTTCGGCCAGCCGTGCGGCGGAGCGGCGCTGGGGGCCCGTTGCGAAGACGACGCCGAGTTCGCGGGCGCGGAAGTCGGCGGTGGTGACGATCCTGTCGGTGCTGCCGCGCAGGATGATGGAGTCTTCCAGTGCGCCCTTGCCCGCGGCGTCGAAGACAGCGTCCACTCCGTCGGCGGCGAGGTCGCGGACCCGCTGGACCAGGTTGTCCCCGTAGACCAGTGCGGTCGCGCCGAGCGAGGTGAGGTATTCCTGGTTGGCGGCTGCGGCCGTGCCGATGACGCGGGCGCCGCGTGCGACGGCGAGTTGGACGGCGACGGTGCCGAGCGCGCCGGACGCTCCGTGGATCAGCAGCGTCTCACCCGAGGTGACGCCGAGCAGGTCGAGCACGCGTTCGGCGCCGTCGCTCGCCACAGGCAGAGCGGCGGCGTGTGTCCAGTCCAGGCCGGCCGGCTTGGGCGCGAGGACGGCCGCGGGTGCCAGGGCGTACTGGGCGTAGGAGCCGGTGTCGGACCAGCCCAGGACCTCGTCTCCCGCCTTGAGGTGGTCGACGCCCTCGCCGACGGCGTCGACCACACCGGCGATCTCCCCGCCGGGGACGGCGGGCAGCGCGGTGGGGAAGACGGCCTCCATGGCGCCAGAGCGGATCTTGCCGTCCACCGGGTTGACGCCGGCGGCCTGTACCCGCACACGGACCTGGCCGGGGCCGGGCTGAGGGATGTCGATGTCCGCCTCGTGCAGGACCTCGGTGCCGCCGAACGCGTCGAAAACGATGGCCTTCATCACGGTGGTCTCCTCAGGTGGGGTGCTGCGCCGACCACTATCTGTGGCTAGCCACATAAAAGTAGCACCAATTGCGTGGCTAGCCAAGTATTGCGTGGGGGAGACCCCGCAGGCACATACCCGCCCTAAGATGCCGGCGGCGTCGGCGAGTTGGACCAGGTGTGTTCCCGCTGTCACGCGGCCCGTCGCCCGACATCGAGCCCGTGTACCGTGGGCCCGGCACGATCGGCGCCGATGCAACTCGTACAGCTGCGCGCCACCGGCTCCCAAGGGGAGTGGGCGCAGCGGATCCGCGCCACGGCTGTGCGCCCGGAACGCTGCAAGCGTCGCGGGGACGCGGAGCCGGGGCGGCCACGGCGTCCCCGTCGCGCCCGGCGGCTCGGCGGCTCGGCGCACGGGCACCCGCACCGTCCAGCCTCGCTCCTCACGCCGCTTCCGCCGGGTTCAGCGGACCGTCTCGGCTCCTGATCTGCCTGTCGCGTGGTGTGCAGGCGATGGTCGGCGAGGAGTTTCGGTCGTGTCGGGACCAGAGGCGAGGGTGGGATGATCTTTTCCTCTCCGGTATGCCTGGCGGCGCCCCATCTACCGGATTGCTGGTGGCTGACGAGGAGGACGAAGGATCGATGACGCTGAGCGTGGGTCAACGGGTGCGGCTGGCGGCGGACCTGCGGTTGGCCGGGGCGGTGACCGCAGCCGAGGAGTCCTCGCAGGAGATGGGTGCTTTCGCCGCGTCTGTGGCCCTGGCGGCAGGTATCGAGGGCACTGTCGAGCGTGTGGAGGAGCATCACCGGCAGCAGAGCCACGAGGTCGGTGAGTACCTGCGCCTCAAGTCGCTCCTGGACGACTTCGGACACCAGATGCCGCCGGAGAGCAGAAAACAGTTGGAGGAGCAGGTGGGGGCCTTGGAAGAGCACTGGGCCGCCTATCAGCGACACAGGCTCCGCGTCACGGTCCGCGTCCGGCTCGACAACGGATTCGTCCTCGACGACGCCCCCGAGGAGGCGTTCGCCTCTGCCTGACCAAAGATTGTCCCGTGACGAGGCCCAGGGTCTCAGGCATATTGGCGCTCGTTGTCGCTGAGGCTCGGACCTAGGACGGGAGCCTGAGTGCCTGAGTTGCGGTGTGAAGCGGTTCGTTGGGTGGATGACGAGCCGTTTCCCGGTATCGTCGAGGTTCGGTTCGTTGACTCTGCGGGCCAACGTCGGTCTTTGATCGACAAGAGCTCGATCTTCGCCCAGGTCGCTGAGTTGGCTCCCGACTCGGTCTACCCGGTGAAGGTCACGGTGGCGTGCGAGGTGCAAGGCGACGTCGAGGCGACGGCCGGCGACGGAGTCGTGGCTATCTCCACTTCCGGACGGGGTCGCGACGCCGGATGGACGGGACACCTTCGCTGTGAACCAGAGCCAGCTCATCCCGTGAGAGCGAGATGGTGAAGTCGGGCCATGCCGAGCATGGCCTGGTGAACGCCGGTGCCCTTGAGCCGGCAGTCGCGCAGGATCTTCCAATTCTTCAGCCGGGACAGGGCGTGTTCGACCCGGGCGCGTGTCCGGCGGTGGACGGAGTTCTCCGCCTCCTGCTGCGGACGAGCGCTGCCGCCCGCCGCCAGCAGCGTTTCATGGCGGTGGGGGACACCTCGCCAGCTCCCGACGGCGTGGCCGACCCTGCGCCTGAGACGCTTCCACAACCGCGCGGCGCGGGTGCGCCCCCACCCGCGCGCCGCCGCGCATACGGATAGCCGGCCAGCCGGCGGAAGCCCAGGCCGCATGCACCGGCGCCACCCCCTCCGCTACGACGCGACCGTCGGCGGCCGGGCGAGCCTTGACGCAGAGTCAAGCCGCGCCCCCGCCGTCTAAGCTCTGGACCATGCATGTATTGATCTTGGAGGACGGACCCGGGCCGACGACGCGCGTGGCTGCTCTGCCGTGTGGCGCGGGCTTCGCCGTGGAGCCCGCGCGGACCGCGGCCGTCGCGGATCTCAAGCGGGGCGCATGAACACTGCGCACACGTCCCGGCTGTTCGTCGGCGCCGCCGCGGGGCTGGGCGCCCTGGTCCTGGCCGCGACCCTGCACGGCCTGCCCTTCGGCGGCGAGAGCGGGCGTGCCTCGACCGAGGTGGCCATCCGGGTCGACCAGGCCGGCTATGTACGAGGTGAGGCGAAGCAGGCCTACGTCATGGGGCCCTCGTCGGCCCTCGCCGCAGCGCGCTTCAAGGTCGTCGACGCCGAGAACGACGTCGTCACGGCGGGGCGGCTCGGTGCCTCTACCGGCCGCTGGAACGCCAAGTACCCCTCGGTGCGCACCGTCGACCTCTCCATGCTCGACACCCCCGGCACCTACCGCATCGTCCTGACCGGCACCGCGGCCGGCCGCTCGCCCGCATTCCGGATCGCCGATGCCCGCGATCTGATGACCCCGCTCGTCCGGGACAACGTCCGCTTCCTGCAGGCACAGCGCGACGGAGCCGACGTGCTTCCCGGCGCCCTGCGGCACGGCCCTTCGCATCTGGCCGACCAGGACGCAGCCGTCTACGCCGACCCGGACTACGACGAGGAGGGCAACGAGCTGCTCGACGAGCAGCTCACCCCGACCGGTGACCGGGTCGACGTCTCCGGCGGCTGGTTCGACGCGGGGGACTTCCTCAAGTTCACCGCCACCACCTCCTACTCGGTCGCCGAACTCCTGCTGGCCCAGCGCCACGTGCCGGGCATGGTGGAATTGTCCGCCGAGGCCTCGCACGGCCTGGCCTGGCTGGACAAGATGTGGGACGAGGACAGCGAGACCCTCTACGCACAGGTAGGCATCGGCGCGGGCAACGACGCCGTACTGACGGATCACGACGTGTGGCGGCTGCCGGAGGCCGACGACCTACTCGACGTGTCACCCGGCGACCCGCAGTACACGATCAAGCACCGGCCGGTCTTCCGCACGGCCGCACCGGGCGAGGCGATCAGTCCCAACCTGGCGGGGCGGGTAGCCGCGGTCTTCGCCCTTGCCGCACAGCGCGCCGCCGCCACGCAGCCGAAGCAGGCCCAGGTCTGGCTGGACAAGGCGGCCGCCGTCTACGACCTGGCCGACACCGGCCACGACCCCGACGAGCACCTCGTCACCGCGTTCCCGGCCGCCTTCTATCCCGAGGACTCATGGCAGGACGACATGGAGTTCGGCGGCGCGGAACTGGCCCTGGCCGCACGGGAACTCGCAGACGACCGGGAGAGCGACTACGCCGACGCGGCGGCCGGATGGGCCCGGGACTATCTCGACTCCGACGTCAAGGGCACGCTCAACGTCGCGGACGTCAGCGCCCTGGCCCACGCCGACCTGGCCACGGTCCTTGACGGCGCCCGGAGCAACGGCATCGGGGCCGAGGAGCTCTACGCGGACCTGCGCCGCCAGTTGGACGAGGGTGTCGCCCGCGCCGCTCACGACCCGTTCAAAGCCGGCGCCGTCTACGACGACTTCGACGCCGTACCGCACACCTTCGGGCTGGTGGCCACCGCCCGCCTTTACGCCAACGCCACCAAAGACACCCGCTACGCGGCCTTCGCCGGCCGGCAGCGAGGCTGGGCCCTGGGCGCCAACGCCTGGGGAACCAGCTTCGTGATCGGTGCCGGTGAGGTCTACCCGCACTGCCCGGAACACCAGCTCGCCAACCTCCGAGGCAGCCGGGACGGAAAGGGCGCCATCCTGCGGGGCGCCGTGGTCAACGGCCCCAACGCCGCAGCGAGGCTCAAGGAGTTGAACCACTTCCCGACCATGAAGAAATGCAGCGCCGCCCCGCCGACCGGAGCCTGGAGCGACTTCGACGGCAAGGGCGCACGGTACGTCGACGACGTGGGCGCCTGGCAGACAGTGGAGCCCGCACTGGACTTCACCACGACGGCGCTGCTGGCATTCGCACTGACCGCAACGGACGGCAGCGAACCACTGAGCCGGTGAGACTCCTCAAGTCACAGCGCGGGTGTGGCGGGTCCTGCGGCATGTGCTGCCCTTTTGCGGGTGAGTTGAGGCACCCGAAGGGCTGTGGGGACCGTTTCTGATCGGATGGCGCTCGATGCCGACCGTTTTGCGCGTGCGGGCATGTCGGTGGCGCTGGCGGCGGGCGGGACCAGGACGTAGGCGACGGGGACCTGCCCGTCTGTGGCTGTGGGGCCGTGGCGTCGGGTGTGGGCGAGGTGGCATGCGCGTCCGACCTGGAGCAGGGCGGTGGTTTTCCCGGCGCCGGCGGGGCCTGTGACGATCAGGGACGGCCGTGCGGTGACGGTCTGGTGGCGGCCGAGGATCATCAGGGTGCGCACGTTCTTGGCGAGGGCGTCGATGGCCGGGGTGCGTACGGTGACGAACCGCGAGTGGTAGGCCAGGCGTTTCTCCAGGCTGCGGGGCGGCGCGCCGGGCGGGGGAGGGGTCGCCACGGGTGTGGTGGCGAAGGCATGGAAGCCGTCCCAGACGGTCACCGACTGCGTCTGCGTCGCTGGGGCATCGCCGTCGGTGCTTGCCGAGGTGCCGGGAGACCGGCCCGTTGCCAACGGGGACCTGCCGGCCGGTGTGTCGCCCGTGCCCGACGGGGCGTTCACCACTGCTCGGCCTCCGCTTCGACGTCCCACAGCCCGTATCCGCCTGCCTCGGCCGGCGCCACGCTGGTGTTTTCCGGGTCGCCAGTGCCTGACTCGGTCCAGGCCAGTGCCGATGAGGTCGTCCAGGCTCTCGCCCCAGTCCGGTTCGGGGGCGGGTGCGGTCTCTGCGTCGAGTGGGCGCCGCTGGCCTGGCAGGTCGGGCAGCTGCGCCGCTGTACCGCGGGCACGACGCCTTTTGCGGGTGTTGGTTTCGTGTTCTGTCCCGGCGGGGCTGCGGGTGTGGCGTAGGAGTTGGTCGAGGGCGCCGGCGAGGTCGGCTTCGTGCTGCTCGCGGTCCCCGCGTTGCCGAAACATACCGACAGCCACGTTCTCGCGGATGCCGCGGGCGGTCCGGGCGGAGAAGGACGCGGCCGGCGACATCGACTGGCTGGTGTCGGTCGACTCGACGATCGTGCGAGCCCACCAGCACGCCATGGAGGGCTTCCGAGGGTGCTTCGGATCGGTCACCATGGAGGTCCGTCGGCGATCCGAGGGTGGGGATGAGCGAGGGTGGGGACGTTTTGGACGGGCAACCGGAGCAGGTCGGACCCGCGCCGTGGCTGGCGCTGGCCTGTCTGTTCGGCCTGTTTCTGGCCTACGTCGTGCTGACGAACTTCACCGGCGAGCTGCGGGCGGCGCTGTGGGGCGAGCCCGGGACCGTGACCGACGCCAGCTGCCGGACGTACGACAACACCGTGGCCAATGCGGGAACGTCGACGTCCTGCTCGGGCGCCTTCACCCCGGACGACGGCGGCTCCTCGTTCGACGTCCCCGTCGAGGGCGACATCAATTCGCAACCGGTCCGTGCGTGGCTGGTGGACGGTACGTCCGGCACCGCGTACGTCTCACCAACGGTGTGGGCGGGGGTGCCCCCGGTGGGGCTGTCCCTCCTCCTGGCGGGTCTCCCGGCGGCGGTGACGGTGAAGCGCGTGCGCCGCGTCCACGCACAGCACCCCAGAGAGCCTCTTCAAGGATCAGCCCCAGAGTCGAGTGCGTGATCGACGACGGGTACAGCGAGCATGTCACCTGGCTCGACATCGACAAGCCGGGCTTCTGGCTAGGGGAGCGGCCCGCGGCCGAGGGCCCGGCTCCCTCCGTGCGCTCCGTAGCGACGCTGGCCTGCGACGAGTCGTCCGCCATCTACGCTGGTCAGCCCCGCCAAGTAGCGCACTCATCCGCCAACTGAAGCGCTCAGCCACAAGAGGGGTGTTGTGCACCCGGTCGGGTCTGGGGTCAGTAGTCGTCGAGGTAGTCGATGTCGTTGAGGGTGACGTCGGTGAGTCCCAGGGCGCGGCCACCGCCGTCTTGGAAGTAGATGTCTTTGAGTCCTTCGGCGATGATCTGGCGCATCTCCTGGTCGCTGGCACCCGTGTTGCGGGCGTGGAAGAGGCGTTGTGCGTAGGTCCGGGGAGGGTTCGTCCCGACCGGTGAACGCTGCTGTGCGGTGAGGCGCCCCCGGCCGAGTACCAGCGAGGCCGGTGTTGCCGGGTCGGCTGGGGCGGCATGGGCGTAGGAGGGCGTGAGGGCGGGCACGACGGAGATCCGGCGGCCGAGGGCAGGGCCGTGAGGCCGGCGGCGCAGTCGGGGGACATCGACCCGAACTGCTGGTACGTGGTCCAGTCGGCCGGGCTGGTGTTGCTCCCATCGGCGTAGGTGGCCTCCGTGGTGGTCGGCAGGTCGCCGCGGAACTGGGTGGGGATGGTGGCGACGGCCGCGAAAGTTCTTCCCTCGATCGCGGCAACCCTTGTGTGCATGGCGGCAACTGACAGGCATACGGGGCTGGATCAAGGCCCGCCGTGCCAGAAGGACATACCGTTGTCAGATCAGAACCGCTCTCATCGCCGCCGTCCGGCAACCCGCCGCGTGATCGCCGCCGCCGTGGTCCTCGCCGCCGCGGGTGCCGCCGTACCACTGGTCGCCCTGGCCGCACGCACGCCGGAGGCCCCCACACCGACCACGGCCGCCGACGCGGCGGCCGGCAGCGGCCGCTACTTCGGCACGGCAGCGGCCGCGGGCAAGCTCCGCGACTCGGCCTACACCAGCATTCTCGACCGGGAATTCAAGATGATCACCCCGGAGAACGAGATGAAGTGGGACGCCATCGAACCCTCCCGCGGGTCGTTCACCTTCGCCGCCGCCGACTCGATCGTCAGCCACGCCTCCGCGCACGGCCAGCGCCTGCGCGGCCACACCCTGGTCTGGCACTCCCAACTGCCGGGCTGGGTCAAGTCCATCACCGACGCCGGCACCCTGCGCACGGTGATGAAGAACCACATCACCACCGAGATGAATCACTTCAAGGGCAAGATTTACGCCTGGGACGTGGTCAACGAGGCGTTCGCTGACGGCGGCAGCGGCCGGCACCGCAGCTCCGTGTTCCAGGACGTGCTCGGCGACGGCTTCATCGAGGAGGCCTTCCGCACCGCCCGGACCGCCGACCCCTCCGCCAAGCTCTGCTACAACGACTACAACATCGAGAACTGGTCGGACGCCAAGACCCAGGGCGTCTACAAGATGGTCAAGGACTTCAAGTCCCGCGGTGTGCCCATCGACTGCGTCGGCTTCCAGAGCCATTTCGGAACCAGCGGTCCGCCGGCCGGCTTCCAGACCACCCTGTCCAACTTCGCCGCACTCGGCGTGGACGTCCAGATCACCGAGCTCGACATCGCCCAGGCGTCCGCCACCGCCTACACCAACGCCGTCCAGGCGTGCATGAACGTCGCTCGCTGCACGGGCATCACGGTGTGGGGCATCCGCGACAGCGACTCCTGGCGCACCGGTGAGAACGCGCTGCTGTTCGACGCGGGCGGCAACAAGAAGCCCGCCTACAGCGCCGTGCTCACCGCCCTGGGCAGCACCGGCAGCGTCGGCACACAGGCCGGGGGCATCACCTCCGGCACCGTCTACACGCTCTCCAACGCGGCCGCCGGACGCGTTCTCGACGAGCCCGCGGGACAGAACGACAACGGCACCCCGCTCCAGGTGTGGGACGCAAGCGGCGCCTCCAACCAGCAGTGGCGGGCCAGCCGGAACAGCGACGGCTCCTACACCCTGACCAACATCGCCAGCGGCCGGGTACTGGACGAGCCGGCCAACCGGACGGCCAACGGAACGAAGTTGACGGTCTGGGACGCAAACGGCGGCGCCCACCAGCACTGGAAGGCCCGCCACAACAGCGACGGCACCTACACGCTGACCAACGTCGCCAGCGGCCGGGCGCTGGAGATCCCCGGCGGCCGGACCGCCAACGGCACTCCCGTCCAGATCTGGGACACCAACGGCGGCGGCGACAACCAACGCTGGAACTTCCAGCCGACCGCGGCGCCGAAGAGCGACACCTGTGCTCTTCCGTCGACGTACCGGTGGACCTCGACGGGCCCGCTGGCGCAGCCGGCGAACGGGTGGGCCTCGCTGAAGGACTTCACCACTGTGACCTACAACGGCAAGCACCTGGTCTACGGGTCGAACTACTCGGGATCGGCCTACGGCTCGATGGCGTTCAGCCCCTTCACGAACTGGTCGGACATGGCGGCGGCCCGCCAGACCGGCATGAGCGAGAAGGCGGTGGCGCCCACGCTTTTCTACTTCGCGCCCAAGAAGATCTGGGTGCTGGCGTACCAGTGGGGTCCGTGGCCCTTCAGCTACCGCATCTCCAGCGACCCCACCGACCCCAACGGCTGGTCCGCGCCGCAGCCGCTGTTCACCGGAAGCATCCCCCGCACCGACTCCCCCACCGGCCCGATCGACCAGACCCTGATCGCCGACGACAAGCACATCCACATGTTCTTCGCCGGTGACAACGGCAAGATCTACAAGTCGACCATGCCGATCGGGAACTTCCCCGGCAGCTTCGGATCGTCGTACACGACGGTCATGAGCGACACGGAGAAGAACCTCTTCGAGGCGCCACAGGTCTACAAGGTCGAGGGCCAGAACCAGTACCTCATGATCGTCGAGGCTCGGGGGGCGACGGAGCAGCGCTTCTTCCGCTCCTTCACGGCCTCCAGCCTGAACGGTCCGTGGACCCCGCAGGCCGCCACCGAGTCCAACCCCTTCGCCGGCAAGGCCAACAGCGGCGCCACCTGGACCAACGACATCAGCCACGGCGACCTGGTCCGCGACAACCCCGACCAGACCATGACCATCGACCCCTGCAACCTGCAGTTCCTCTACCAAGGCAAGTCGCCCAACACGCCGCCGAACACCTCCTACGACAACCTGCCGTACCGGCCCGGCATCCTTACCCTGAAGCGCTGACCCGCCTGATCGACACTCACCACCGCAAGGAGCCCCAGCCCTGCATCGGCTGGGGCTCATCTCTTTTGGATCTTGCCGCAGGCACCAGGCGGTCGAACGTCTCCAGGGGCATCGGCGAGGTAGGCCGCGATGTCGGGCACCGGGAGCACAGGACAGCGTTGCTCCTCCCGGTGGAAGCCAGGTCGCCGGCCGTGCTGCTCTGGGTCGGCCGACCGTCGCCGACGCGCGCTCCAGCTGACGGTTGATGATCGAGTGCGGAGGCAGCGTCCGTGCGGCCGCCGTACCCCGCGCAGCCGTCGTCAGGGCGGCGCCCTTGGCACTACTGCCCGCCCAAGGGCCGTACCCCGGGGAGCGCTATGCCCTTGGCCCACGGCCAACGGCGGCCCTCGGCCGGAGCCGAGGGGTGCCGCGCGCAGATGGCCGACTGGGGTGCGCCGGGTCAGTATCGTTCACGACTTAACCGTTGAGTGAAGTGGCGGCCCATGTCTGAGTGAGGTCCCTCAGCGCTGTGCAGGGGCCGCAGGTTGTTTTGTCTGCGGCCCCTGCTTGGGCGTTTGGGTCAGGACGGGTCGCCGTACTGGAGGCCGCGGCCGTTGGTGCCGACATAGACGCGGCCGTAGGTGTCGGGGTCGCCGGTGATGACGCCGACGCTGCCTATGGCGCCCCACTGGTGGGCCTTGTCGTTGACGCGGAGCCAGGTGGCGCCCTTGTCGGTGGAGCGGAAGACTCCGGTGACGTTCTTGACGGTGCCGATCAGGTACAGGGCCTGGTAGGAAGTGCCCGGCTTGGCCTTGCCGAAGCCGAGGGCGGAGGCGGACTGCACCGACCTGAGCGTGGTGAAGGTGCGGCCGCCGTCGGTGGAGTGCAGCAGCCCCTTGCCGCCGCCGGCGATCCACAGGTCACCGGCGATGCCGGGGACGGCGGTGAGCCTGCCGGCGGGCAGGTTGCCCGCGCGGGCGGTGAAGGTCGCGCCGCCGTCGGTGCTGGCGTAGAGCGTGCCGCCGGACAGTGAGTAGAAGGTCCTGGCTGAGGAGCGGTCGGCGACGACCACGGCGCCGGTGCCCAGGCCGTTGACCCTCGACCAGCTCGACCCGTTGTCGGTCGAGCGGTAGGGGACCTGACCGGTCTGGGTCCAGACGATGGCGGAGCCGTCCGCCGCGAGCGCGACATGGCCGTCCTGGGCACTGGCCACCGGCTCCGCCTTGAAGCCGTTCCAACTGCGGCCGCCGTCGGTGGAGTAGGCGCCGTCCTGCTGGCCGCCGCGGCCGACGCGGACCATCAGCGCGGGCTTGGACTGCGCGAAGTCGATGTCGGTGCTGTTGGTCATCATCGGGTTCTTCAGCCGCCCGGAGGGCACCTTGGTCAGGGAGTCGTGCCGGAAGCCGCCCTGATCGCCCATGGAGGTGATGACGGTGGCGCCGCCGGGCGGGGCGATCGCGTCCAACAGCGCGGTCTCCTCCAGTCCCCGGGCGCCCATGCTCCAGTGGCTGGTGCCACCGCTGTCGGAGGCATTGGCGTCCTTGCTGCGCAGGATGCCGTTGCCGGTGCCGTACAGCACGTGCCCGGAGTTGAAGGGATCGATGGCCAGGGCGGTCATCCAGTGCCCGGTGTGAGTGCCGACGTAAGGAGCGGCGGAGGCGTTGCGCACCGACTTGCCGGCCAGTGCCTTCCAGGTCGCGCCGCCGTCGGTGGTCCGGTAGATCTCGTCCTCGGGCCACCAGCGGCCGAGGGTGGTGACCATCACCGTGGTCGGCTTGCGCGGGTCGACGGCCAGACCGGAGAACCCGTAACTGCCCCGGGACGGGGAGATGTTCTTCCACGCCCCGCCGGCCGGTGTGTACTTCCACACCGAACCCGCCGTCACGCCGTTGGGCCCCAGGTTGTCGGTGTACGTCAGGTACAGCGAGCCGTCACGGGAGAGCACCCCGTGCTGCGGCAGCTGGCCGGTCGGCTGTCCGGAGACGGCCTGCCAGGTGCCGCCGCCGTCGGTGGAGCGGTACAGGGAGGTGGACCTGTCGTTGACGCCGACGTAGACCGTTTTGCTGCCGGCCGGGCCGTACGTCACGAACGAGATGCCCGCACCGCTGCTCGCCCCGTTCTTGACGGGGAACGAGGAGACCTGACGCCATGTCACGCCGTGGTCGGTGCTGCGCCACAGGCCGTTCTTACGGGTGCCCAGCAGCAGGGTGCCGTTGTCCGCGGGGTCGACCACCAGCCGCTCGCCCGCCCCGCGGCCGTCCTCGTTGCCGCCCACCTTGAACGGCAGATCGGTGCGCTTGAAGGTGCGGCCCCGGTCGGTGGAGCGCAGGATCGCGCCGTTGCCCGCCCATTCGTTGGTGTAGGTGCCCGCCGAGAGGTAGAGCCGCTCGGGGTCGACGGGGTCGGTGGCCACCGAGTCGATGCCCAGCAGGTTCCAGTCCTTCTCGCCGATCCAGTCGGTCAACGGGATCCACTGCTCGGCCGCGGCGTCCCAGCGGTAGGCGCCACCCATGTCCGTGCGCGCGTACAACAGCCCCTTCTCCCGCGGGTTGAACACCAGCCCGGTGACATAACCGCCCCCCACCACCTGGGCGTTCTTCCACAGGTACGGCCCGGCCGCGACCGTGGTCTTCGCACTGCTGGCCTGCGAGTCGTCCTGCGTGAACACGAGGTACGGCACGACGGCGGCGGGCACACCGAGCAGTACAGCGGTGGCGGTCCAGCGGCGGCGATGCCGCCCGCGGCGCCCGCCCTTCGTGTTGTTGCTCATGGGGGTGAGGATCTCCTTGCATGCTGTCACTGGAGGAAAGCCGGCCACCGGAACTGGCCGGATCCGCTCCCTTGTCGTCACAGACCCCTCACATGGTTGCCGTGAGCCGGGAACTTCTTCAGTCACTCCGTGGTGAGGTGGGACGTTGACCAGCGTTCACGATGGTGCGGGTGCCCTCGGCATCGACGGCCTCGGCCAGGCGGCGCCGTCATTCACGCCGATCACGAGGGCAGTTCGGCTCCTGGGGCTGCGCCGCGCCAGATCCAGCAGGCTGGTGGCCTCGACAGGCTCGATCGGCGACTGCGCGCACAACGCACTGATGGAATCCTTCTGGAGCCGAGTGCAGACCGAACTCCTCAGTCGCCGACGCCGGCGAACCCGCCTGGTGGTGTCCACCGCCTGTTCCAGTACGCGGACACCGGCCCCTTCGCCGCTCCCTCGGTCTGAGCGGGGGCCCGTAGGCGGCTCCTCCGCGGGAAGCGAGCTCCGGCCAGTTCAGAAGGGTACGCGCGGGCTGGTCAGTGAATGCGCCCATCGCGGGGTCGAGCAGCACGGTCAGTGGAACAGTGCCCGCACCGGCATCAACGGCAGTGTCGCCGTCGTGCTTATCCAGCGCGTGTGCAACAGTGTTGTGGCCGTCGCCGCGCACGGCCAGGGCGCTGCCAGGGCGTGGCACACGACCAGTACGTCGGAGAGTGCGGAGGCGTCCTCGACCGCGGCTGCCGAGGCGAGGCCCGCACGCAGCTGACCACCGAGACGTTGTCCGACGAGCCGCTCGGTCATTGTGGACACACCGGATCTCGCCTTCTCCTCGCCTCTTTCTCGCCTCGTCTGGCTCCGGCTCGTTCCCGGACCTCGTTGACAACGGCCACCACTGCCTTCCATCATCATTCCACTAATCGAGTAGTGAAATAGCGATGGAAGGGAGTGGTGGCCGTGGAGTACCGCATCGACAGGCGGAGCGGGGTCCCCGCCTTCCAGCAGATCGTGCAGCAGACCAAGCAGGCCCTGCGGCTGGGCGTGCTGGTGCCGGGTGACCGGCTGCCCACCGCCAAGGACGTCGCCGAGACGAGCGCGGTCAACCCGAACACCACCCTCAAGGCGTACCGCGAGCTGGAGCGCGAGGGCCTGGTCGAACCGCGACCGGGCCGGGGCACGTTTGTACGCCGCACGCTGGGTCGCCCCGAGGCGGGCACCGACTCGCCGCTGTACGGGGAGCTGGTGGCGTGGATGTCGAAGGCGGCCGGGGCCGGTCTGGAGCAGGAGGACGTGGCCGCGCTGGTCGCGTCGGCGCTGGAGAAGCAGTACGCCACTGGGACCAGGGCGGTCACGGGGGTCACGACAACGAGGAGCACAGGTGAGTGACGTCATGTACGCGGGGGAGCCGGCGCTCGAGGCGCGCGGACTGGGGATGCGCTACCGGCGGGGCTGGGCGCTGCGGGACTGCACCTTCCGGCTTCCGGCGGGCAGAGTATGTGGGCTGGTCGGCCCCAATGGGGCGGGCAAGACCACGCTGCTGAACATCGCGGCCCATGTCCTGAAGCCGACGCAGGGCTCGCTCAGTGTGTTCGGCGAGGCGCCGGGCTCGGTGGAGTCCGCTCGGCGTACGGCCTTCCTCGCGCAGGACAAGCCGCTGTTCCGTCGCTTCACCGTGGCGGAGACCCTGCGGATGGGGCGGGAGTTGAACCCCGGCTGGGACCAGCGCTCCGCCGAGGACATCGTCCGCGCGGGCAACGTGCCCTTCGACGCGAAGATCAGCACCCTCTCCGGCGGCCAGCGCACCCGCGTCGCCGTCGCCCTTGCCTTCGGCAAGCGCCCGGATCTGCTGCTGCTCGACGAGCCGATGGCGGACCTCGACCCGGTCGTTCGCCACGAACTCATGGGCACTCTCCTCGCCGAGGCCGGCGAGCGCGGCACCACCGTGCTGATGTCCACCCACGTCCTTGCCGAGCTGGACAACGTGTGCGACTTCCTCGTCGTCGTCTCCGGCGGCGGCGTGCGCCTGGCCGGTGACGTGGACGACCTGATGACCGTGCACACCGTGGTCACCGGCGTCAGGGAGGGCGAAAGCCTGCCCGCCGCCCTCGGTTACCACACCCTCGTTGAGGCCCGGACCAGCGGACGGCAGTTCACCGCGCTCATTCGCCCGGAGGGCCCGGTCACCGGCCCCTGGGAGATGGCCGCCCCGAGCATGGAGGAACTCCTGCTCGCCTATCTCCGCTCACCCGACGCACCACCGCTGATCACTCCCACCGCCCAGGTCCAGGGTCAGGCGTTCGGCATCGGGACGGTGGCGGCATGAGCACCTTCACCAACCCCTCGACCGGCGGCAAGAACGGGACGGCGAACCGGACGATGAACGCGACGATGAACGCAACCAGGAACGGACCCAGGCACGGGGCCAGGAACGCGACCACCACACAGGCCACCCGGCGCCCCCGCCTGAGCGGTATGACCTGGCTGGTCTGGCGCCAGCACCGGGCCGCGTTCTGGACCATGATCGCCGCCACCGTGCTGTGCGCGGCCTGGATGATCTACCAGCGCGCCCAGATGATGAACTTCCTTGACGCCTACGGCTTTCCCGCCAAGAACCTCGACAACGCGGAAAGGGAGTTCAAGCCCTACATCGGGGCGTTCACCTCCGTCACCACCGGTCTCACGGCGATACCCGTCATGCTCGGTGTCCTCCTCGGCGCCCCGCTGCTCGCGGGCGACCTGGAGAACGGCACGGCGAAGCTGATCGCCGCCCAGTCCGTGAGCCGCAACCGCTGGCTCGCCACGAAGCTGGCGCTGACCGGCCTGGCGGTGACGGTGACCACGGTCACGCTGTCGGCTGTGTTCGCCTGGTGGTGGAGCCCCATCAAGCCCCATTACCTGGACACCGACTGGACCTCCAGGGAGTTCTTCAACACCACGGGCCCGGTGCCCGTCGCCCTCTCCCTCCTCTCCGTGTTCGGCGGGGTGCTGATCGGTGTGATCCTGCGCCGCACGCTGGCGGCCATGGTCGTGACCCTCGGTTTCACCGTCGCCCTCCAGGCCGTCTGGGGCTACTTCAAGCTGTCGCTCGGCGACATCGTCACAGCCACCAAGCCGGTCAGTCCCGGCAACCCGATCACATTCCCGTCGTCGGTTCCCCGCACCGCGCACGTGCTCGACACCTCGTATGTCAGCGGCAGCGGGAAACGGTTCGACTTGAACACGTGTATGGAAACGCCGACGGAGGAGGCGACTCGGCTGTGCATGAAGAAAGCGGACATCGTCGGCTCGTCGATCGATTACATCCCCATGTCGCAGATGAGCGGTATGCAGTGGCTCGGAGCGTCGATCCTGTTCACGCTGACGGCAGGCGTCGTGACGTTCCTCTTCTTCTGGGGTCGTAAGCGGCTCGTCTGAGAAGCCGTTCGCGCCCCCGCAGGGGCACTCGCTCCCGTACAACGGGGCCGCACCGTCCGCGAGCGGCAGCGGATGGGCGGTATGCCGCGGACAAGGGGCTTGAGGGCCTGGCTGTCGTGCAGGTTGGCGCCCGAGATTGCGACGGACAGGGGCAGACCGGTCCGCTCGGTGATGCCCTCCTGCGGCGATGGTTACGCGGACGCGGCATCAAACACCGCATCGCCCGCAGAGGCATCGAGTCCTCACAACGGCTCGGCCGCGACCGATGGGTCGTCGAAAGGACCATGTCCTGGCTCGCCGGCTGCCGACGACTCCACCGCCGCTACGAACGCAAAGCCGAGCACTTCCTCGCCTTCACCAGCCTTGCCTGCACCCTCATCTGCTACCGCCGGCTGGCCAAATGAGATGATTCCTAGGGAGGTTGGGAGCCGGAAGTGAAGTGGACGTGCTGCTCGCCGCCGATCTGGAAGGCGGCGGGGCCGTTGCACGTGTTGCCGGACACTTCGGCGGGGCCGGCGTCCGCGGGGCCGGGCTATGGGCGGGCCTGGGCCATGAGTTTGCTGAGCTCCGCCACCGCCTGGTCGCTCGACCCCGTCCAGGTCCTCCAGCAGGGTCTCGATCCGGCTCTGCCAGACGGCCTCGTGCCGCACCCGGAGCCGTTCCACCTCGTCCTGGCCGGCCGTCGACAGTTCGGACGCGCTGCGGTCCAGCCGCTCCAGCTCACGGCTCTCCCGCACCGCGTCCCCACGCCCGAACCACTCGGCGACCCGGCCCCGAAAACCGTCCCACAGGTTAGTCCCCGCTGCCTGGACCACTGCAGATCCGCCCGCCGCCGCTGCCGCCGATGCCAACTCGTCCAGCATGCCGCCTCTTTCAACTCCCGTGGCCCTGCGGGCATTACGACCCTAGCGCGCGAAGGGCGCCCGCGGAGGGAACTCGCACCCGGTCGGTGCCCGGCAAGGTCGACGCCCTCGATGGCGTCAGCCGCTGCGGTACGGAGCAGCCCAGCGCCGCGGTGGGACTACCTCGCCTCGGTAGTCCCCTGAGCCGGTCCCCGCCCCGTCTCCCGGCCCTCTCCGCCGCGTTGGGTACGTCCTGCTTGCTTTGTGGGCTCACCCCGACCTAATATCGTCATCGTGACGATAATCGCCCAGTGGTCCCCGCTCCCTGCAGGCATTGACTCCAGGGGCTTCGAGTCCCTCCACGGACTCGAAGCGCACAAGTACGTGGCCCGCGGTCCCGCCGTCCACCTCAATGCGCTGCCCGCGGCCGTTCCGGGCTGTGGGGCCCACGGCCACGTTGGGATCGACGACGGCCTCAGCATGGAGAAGTGATCATGTTCGAAATGCCGGTAAATCCCTTTGAGCTCTCCGAAGAAGCGTTGAGCCGAATATCTGCCGATGACTCATGGACCCCGATCGAATCGGAGATCCCAAAGGCCAACGCCAAGGTGATTCGCCATTTCCTCACTCCGGCCGAAGTGGAGACATTCGCGACCGAACTGGCCGCCCAGTGCTTTGCCCCGGTGGGCCGAGACGGCATTGCCGCCAACTATGCAGAGGGAGATCCGGTCGCTCATCTCCGCGCCACGGCCGAATCTACATCCCTGGCGGCAGAATTCTACCGCAGACTGCGGACGCTTCTATCGCTTGAAGTGGGATCGGACGATCCGACGGATTCGGACGGAAGGCCCTGGAGGCCGGCGGCCGTCAATCCGCGTATGCGCTTCATCACGTACGAACATGGCGGATTCATTGTCCCGCACTACGATTCGCCCTATTTCGCCCCCGACGGAAGGCGCACTCTCCTGACGGTCGTCGTCTACCTGTCTTATGAGGCCGTGGGCGGAGAAACGCGGTTCATCACCGATAAACAGAACGATCTTCCCTTTGCGCAACGTGACTTCTCTGACTGGCCGCGGCTCGCGAAGCCTGAGGAAATATTGAGTGCCCACCACCCCGAACCGGGCGATGCGCTCCTCTTCTGGCATCGGACGCTTCACGACTCGGCCCCGCTTCTTGAGGGTACGAAAACAATACTCAGAACCGACGTGCTCTACGAGCCCGTAGATGTGCCTTGAGCAGCGGCAAGGCCACCGTCGCGTTGTCCCTCACCCCGGAGACCGACGTCCGGCACGCCGTGATCGCCCACCTCCGGGCCGGGCGGCATCGGGCCCTGCCCGCGGCCGGGCATCGAATCCACTCGCACCGAACGGCAGGGAGAGCAGCATGACCAACGGGAGGATCCACACCGACTGGGTGGAGACGGTGTCTCGGGACGGCCTGCACCTGATGCAGACGCGCTTGGAGGTGAGAGTTCCTACGTCTGAGGGTCGCAAGTTCATCACCTGCGGTCTGGCCCGGAAGACGTACGTGGTGGAAGACGGTATTGCCTGTCGGGTTTCGTCCTACGCACTCGGCCGCGACCTGGGCAGCCCGGGCAACTACGACTTCGAGATCGTTTCTGCGACGGGGGGCCCTCCGATCCGGAGGTTCTTCAACTGGGACGGCGTGCCGGCCGAGATACGCGAGGGCGCTCTGTTCGACGCGCAAGAGGGGCTTGACGACGGCGAGTACATCGTCCGGATCGCGGCGGGAATGACGACCAGCTGGGACAGCGGGACGGGACAGAGCATCGAGCTCCCTGTCCCGTGCCACGAGCTCGCATTCGTCGTGGTGGGATCCGCACCGCAGGGGGCGCGCGCGAGTACCGGCGGCCCGTGGGCGGCGCGGCCCTCCGTGGAGGTCCCCGTGGTCGATTGGCGCGATCAGCCCACGGCGGAGGCGGCATGGGAGGCCTACCTGAACGGGAGCAGAATCAGTCTGGATGCCTACGGGATCTTCTCCCCGCAGCATCTGATGAGGAATCAACGGGATACCGCTCTGGAGATTCTCCGGAGCGAGGGCTACGCCATACCGCGGACCCCGGAACCCGCCGAGACGCCTGGGACCTGGCTGGGCCACTGGGGTGGAGCATGGATGCCGGCCGATGTGCTCGCGGCCCTTCACACCGTGCCGGACGACACCGCGCAACGTGCGTGGTATCAGGGAGCGAAGGAATCTCTGGACATCGCATGGGATATGCCATGCACCTCCTGTGGACCACCGACGTGTTCTGACCGGGCCCGCGCTCCGTCCATGACCACCGTGGCGGGCCGTCGGCAGTCACCCTGCACCGAGGTGCCGAGTACCGGCCGCGGCCCGGTCCGCCTCCGGCCTGACTGCCGGTCGCGGCCCGGGCGAGGATGTACGGCAGCACCAGAAGGTGCGCCCGTGAGGTTGCGCCAGCGTGGCATCCGCCACCGCATCGCCCGCAGGGGAATTGAGTCCTCGCAGCAGCTCGGACGCCACCGCTGGACCATAGAACGACCATGTCCTGGCTCGCCGGCTACCGCCGACTCCACCGCCGCGACGAACGCAAGGCCGAACGCTTCCTCGCCTTCACCAGCCCGGCCCCCCACTCTCATCTGCTACCGCAGACTCGCCAAATGAGATGACCTCTTAGTCGGTCTGGCCCGTCTCTCGCACGAGCTGCTGCTCGCTGTCGGCGACGAGGCCACCATCGAGCACCGCGACGTCGACCAGGTCCCCGGACCGAGCCCGAGAGCATCCGCTACACCGCCGACGTGGTCGCCATGACACCGGACGGGGACGTGCTGCTCATCGAGCGCGGCTGGCCGCCCCACGAGGGCGCGTGGGCGCTGCCGTACTGGAATCCGTGCTCCCAGCGCGGTGCGTAGCGCACCACCCTCACGGCCGTCCCCGTGCGCCGGGCCGCGCACAGGCGGCAGCCGAAGGCGACCGGCCCGGCGACCGCGCCGCCGGTCCGCCACGCCGCCGCCGGCACCCCGTCCTTTCCGGACGACAGCTTGGAGTCCTCCTGTCTCCAGGACGGCAACGCCCGCGCCAGGACGTCTTCTCCAACGCCGCACAGGCTTGCCAGGAGCTGCCGTCCGGGCGTGTTCAGCAGCACCTCGGCGTCGGCCCGCGCGCCCCCGCCGTCGTGCCCAGGCGGGTAGTTGCGCCACTGCCAGTACGACCGCAACGCCTTCGCTTCCATCCCATAGCGGCCTGCGATGCGGCAGATCAGCGAGGTCGTCTCCCTCGGCAGGGGAGCGGTCCGCAACAGGCCGGGATGATGGATCACTCCACCACGGTCTCGTGTCCGCCGTCCCGGGCGGGCGCTTTCGCAATGGATGCCCAGCGGAATCCAGGCAAGCCGGTTCCCCGAGAACGGCCGCCTGGCGCCGTAAGGGAAGACCTGCGCCATCATCGCCTGCCCCAATGCAATTCGTACGCTATTCGTACGGTAAACGTACGCTATCTGTACGGTTCATGGGGTAGGGTGTGGCTCAGGAGGTGTTCCATGTCCGAGTTGTTCGATCGGATCGATGCGCTGGTCGCGTCCCGGTCTGTGCTGCCGCCGCCGACGGAACGTAAGCGGCTGCGCCAGGCACACGGTCTGACGCTGGACGAAGTGGCTTCCGCCCTGGACGTTCGGCGGGCAACCGTCAGCGGCTGGGAGGCCGGTAAGACCGAGCCCAGACCGCCGGAGCGTGACGCGTATGCGCGGCTGCTGGACCAGCTCGCGGAGCTCTACCCTGCCGCCCCCAGCGCCACGGCGCCCGAGCAGGACACGGCGGTGTCCGAGGCGTCCATCAGCGTGCCCGCCCCCGCTCCGGAAGTTCGGACTCTGCCCGCGGCGCCGGTCTCCGAGGCTGCGGCCGTGACTGCAAACGAGAACACCCAGACCTCTGCCCCCGTCGCCCCAGCTTCGGATGCTGCGTCACGTCCGGCGCGCACCGCCAGGGCTACGTCGTCGACGTCGCGGCGTCCGGGCGCGCGGAAGGCGGCCCCGGCCGCGACTCCTACGGGTGGCGCGGATCCGCGGTTTGAGAATGGTCCGCTGGCGGTCGTCGATGTCGACGCCGACGGCCAGGCATACGCATATTGCGTCGGCGGTCTGGTCCTGGACGTGCCCGCCAAGAGCATCCCGTCCTTGGTGGACTGGACGCTGAAGGAGGCGAAGCTCGGGGCGCCGAAGCTGTCCGGTCCGGGCAAGGACGCCGACCCGTTGCTGGTGCTCACCGAGGCCGCGCTTAAGCGTTACGGCCTCCCCGTCACGCTCACGGAGGAGGAGAAGCACGCCGGGCGGATCCCGGAAGACCACAAGGTCATCAAGCAGCTGGTCCGTGCGGAGTGGAAGCTGACGAAGCGCGGCTTCGGCCCGTGGGCGCGGATCTACCGCCCCGCCACCGGCTCGGACCGCCAGTGCGTGCAGCTGTGCATCCCGTCGTGGCACGCGCTGGACACCAGGCACTGGGGCGAGGCCGGGCAGCTCCCGCCGGCGGAACTCGCCCGCGTGCTGGGCGTGTACGCGTCGCGGGTGATGACGCCGCGCGGATCGACCGCCGTGACCGGCCTGGAACTGATGACCGCCCTGCACCCGCCGACCCGCGCCTCCGAGCCCGACGCCGACGGCAAGCGGCACTCCGAGCACAACCCCGGCAGCCTGGGCAAGGACCCGGTCGACTGCGCCCCGTGCGAGGCCCCCGACGGACACCCCCTCCTGGCGGATCTGCCGCGCTTCCACGTCCGCGGTCCCGGGGAGAAGTTGTTCGAGGAGGCGTACGACTGGGCGCGGCCGATGACGGATGCCGAGTGCACCCTGCGGCACCTGGTCGGCATCGACGTGAACATGGCCTTCGCCGCCGGCGCGAACGGCCTGGTCGTCGGCCTCGGTGCGCCGACGCACGTCAAGGCGCCGGTGTTCGATGCGAAGCTGCCCGGCTCGTGGCTGGTCGACCTCTCCCATGTGGACCTGTCGCGGGTGAGGGTCGGCAAGGACACGTGGGCGGACCTGGACGCCAGTCTGCTGCCCAGCCCGTTCACGCCGAAGGGCGAGCAACCGGAGGGGCCGGCCTGGTATGCGACGCCGACCGTGGCGTACGCGGTGGAGCTCGGCTACGACGTCGCGCCGATCGAGGCGTACGTCCGCTATGACAACGGCCGCTACCTGGACGGCTGGTACCAGCGGCTGCGCGACGCCTTCCTCGCCACCATGGCTGACCTCGGCGTGCACGCGGACCTGTCGCCGGCCGACTTCCTCGCCGCAATGGACGGCTACCGCAGCCGTGACCCGGAGCTGGCGATCGTCGTCTCCGCGGTCAAGGCGACGGTCAAGGGCGGCCTGGGCAAGCTGCGCGAGCGCCCACGCGGCGAGGGCTGGAAGCCCGGGCAGCCGTGGCGGGCCCTTGCCCGCCCGACGTGGCGCCCGGACATCCGCGCGGCGGTCATCTCCCGCACCCGGATCAACCTGCACCGCAAGATCGTCAAACACGCCGCGTCCACCGGGCAGTACCCGATCGCGGTCCTGTCCGACTGCGTCGTCTACGCGGCAGGCGGCGAGAGCCCGCTGGACTTTCTCCCATACCGGGACGGCAAGCCGCTGCCGGGCGGGTTCAAGCTCGGCATCAACCCGGGCCTGGTCAAACACGAAGGCACCCAGAGCGTCCTGTGGGGCGAAGAGGTCCGCGAGCGGTTCAACGCCCCCGAGCTCAACCTCGCCCGGTACATCAAGGACGGCACCGTCACCGACGTCGACAACGGAGAGTAGGGGAAGGCGACGATGACCCTGTTCGGGGACGGCCTGGACGCCGCGGTGCAGAAGGCGTTCACCCGCCCGGCGCCCAAGAGCGCGGGGGCGCAGATGCGGTACCTGGTCAAGCAGCTCAAGGGCACCAAGGCCGTCGCCCAGATGCTGCGGATCTCCCAGCGCACCGTCGAGCGGTACGTGAAGGACCAGATCAAGAAGCCGCGTCCGGACCTCGCCGCGCGCCTGGAGCGCGAGGTGAAGGCCCGCTGGCAGCCGCAGATCCGCGCCAAGGCCAAGGAACGGGCGGCGACGACCGCCGGCATCGTCATCGACACCCGCGCCCGCCTCGGCTACACCGCGCCGATCGGGTCGACGGACCAGGACCGCATCCGGCACCTGACCGTCGCCCTGCCACCGCAGTACGCGGCCCGCCTCTTCGAGGCCCAGGAGCAGGGAGCCACCGAGCAGCGCCTCCAGGAGCTCGCCGCTGAGGCACTCAAGGAGGTGTACTTCCAGGACGGCGGCCGCCGCGCCGGCCAGCTGGAGGAGGTCCGGTTCACGGACATCGAGCACCTCGAGTTCGACCTGTAGATCTCGAACAGCCGCGAGCCCCGTCGACTGAGTGTGACTGAGCACTTCAGTCGGCGGATGAGCGCTTGAATTGGCGGAGCCATGTTCAGGGCGCCGCAGCACTGGGCCCGGTTCGCTTGACGCGCAGGTGGCTGACGGAACGAGGTCCGGGTGGCATCGGGGCGCTTCGTGGTGTGACCTGTGAGTGCAGCGGATCGTTTTGTCGTGGCGGCGTGCACGGGCTGGGGGATGCGGATCGGCGGTCCGGTGTGCTGGATTGAGGCCGGTCGGCGCGGGCACGCGCACCTCAAGATGGCAGACGTCCTGCTGTTCAGGCGGCAGGCGGCAGGGGAGAGGTGAGTGGGGATGGCCGAGCGGTCGACGGCGGTGTCGACGCAACGGTCGCAACCGGCGGATTGCGATGGCGTTCGGACGCCACCGTTGCGGCCCGGTGGCTACGATCCGGTCGACTACGCCGCGTATGTGGTGCGCAGCGCGGAGGAGGCCGCAGTGTCGCCCCTGCTCGTGATGACCGTGCTCCACAATGAGGCGTACAAGCCGCACCATCCGCTGCTGGAGCGGCTGTGGCAGTGGTGGAAGCCCGGGGCGGCCTTCGGAGTGGCCAACATGCACCGTGCGACGTTCGAGCGGGTTCGGCGAACGCACGGCCTGTCGGAGCGGTGGCAAGACCTTCGCGACGATCCCGCTTTCGCCATCCACGCGGCGGCCTTGCACCTGAAGGACCTCGACCGGAGCCTTCCACAGCGGCACGTGCGCCGCTACACCCGCGACGAACTCCTCGCCTTGGGCTACAACGCGGGCGAACGCAACATGCGAGCCTTCGCCCGGGGGATCCCGCCGGGCCCTCTGGCACGGTCGTATCTGCACCGTTTCCGTGCATACCGGAACCGGGCCGCCGAAGCTCTGGCGGACTGCGGCAGGCCGGGCGATGCCGTGACTGGTTGAGCTGTCACGGTCGTGGATGGTTCCGATCTCGCCGAACCAGTGCTTGGCCCGGCCGTCCACGATGTCGTCGCATGCTCCAGGAATAGTTGGCCGATTCACCGGGCGACGGGAGGCGTCGCTCCTGCGCGAGTACCAGGGCCCGCTCCGACCGCTGTTCGGCACACCCGCCGGCTACGTGTCGGCGAGGGCTGGCCGCATGATCCGCACAGCGCATGGATGCGTGGCTGGTCCCGGCCCCGCTTCCCATCCGTACATCATGTCCAGCGCATTCCGATCGCGGAGAGCTGCTCCACCCGCTCCGGCGAGAGCGTCGCGGCCCTGCTGCGCTGATTCCCCACCCATGCCCCGAGCCGAAGCTCCCGCTCCTCCTGGTCCTCTCCGTCCCCGTCGCGGACAACGATCGTCTCGACGTGCTTGCGCGGTACCTTCAGGTGTCCTTCGCGCTGGTAGTACTGCTTGGCGGCCTCGTAGTTCATCGCCCACTTGTCGGCCTGTGTGCGGCGCGGCTTCGGCTTCTCGTCCTCGGTCGCGGGTTCGATCCCGAGGATGTGTTCGCACATCCACTGCTGGACACTGGTGAGCTTGTCCCAGCCCAGCCGGACCGAGCGCACCCACCGCCCCAGATCCTCGCCCTGGCGAACGACGACACCCGGCTCGGTCGGCAGTGTGCCGTCTTCGTCCAGGTGCTGGCGGGTGAGGTGGAAGCATCGCTGCCATTCCACGGGCCAGGTGGGGCACCAGGAAGGGTCGATGTCCTCCAACTGCTCCCGACGGTCCTGCGACAGGGCGCCGGCCGACGACCCCACGGGCAGTCCTTCGGCACGTCGCTGCTCGATCTCGGCAGCCTTCCGGGCGGCGGCCCGCGCATTCTTCAACCAGATGCCCACCTTCGCGCCCTGGTAGGTGGCGTCCAGCGGTGCCAGGAGGTGGCCCGCCTCGGCCGCCCAGCCGCGGGCGGCGGCCAGGCCTTCTTCCCACGCGACGTCGAAGTGTGACCAGACCATGCCCAGCTTCTCCAGCTGCTCTATGCGGTCCTGGTCCATGTCGCCGCGGGCGTAGAACCTTCTGGCGTCGGCAGTCCATTGCCCCAGTGGGAACGCGGCGAGGGAGGCGGGCCAGCCCTCGGCTTCCGCTTCCCCACCCATCGGCACACGGTAGGTGAACGGCACCTTCAGGTCGCCGTGCTGGCGGGTGTAGATGGCGGCGGCTTCGATGCCGCGTCGCCAGTGCTGGTGTTCGGGGTTGAGGACACGGAGGTTGATGAACGCTGCCAGCTGTGCGGGGTCGCGCGGCGTGCTGAACTTCAGCAGTTCCCGGGCCGGCACCGACAGTCGGTCGCTTCGGTCGCTCTCGGCTCCCTCACCTTCCGCCCCGCTACGGCTCTGAACACCCCTGACACGGCTTGGCGCCTGCTGCTCGGCGAGCTGCTCGACGATGCGGGCATCGTGTGCACGGAGTGCCTCGAGCAGTTTCGCCAGTCCGCCGAACGCCCGCGAGGTGAGCATGTTGTCGGCCGTCTCTCCGGGTCCGAGCAGGACCGGCACAACGAGGGATGCGACCTTGCCTTCGCCGGGTCGCATCCGCAGTGCCCGGCCGACGGCCTGGACGAGGTCGGGCATGGAGCCGCGTACGTCGGCGAAGTACACGGAGTCACAGTGGGATGTATCGATGCCTTCGCCGAGCACGCGAACGGACCCAAGAAACGTCTTCTCCACGACCGTGCCGTCAGCAGCGATTCCCTTGGAGAACTCGTCGAGGACACGGCGCCGGTGGAGAGGCTTGTGGTCGCCGCACAGCCAGTTGGCCCAGACCGTCTTCGGGTACAGCTCCGGATCGGTGGCATGCAGTCGCTTGGCGACGCGGGGGAGGCCGGCCGCGAAGGCTTCAGCCTCCTTCACCATGTGGTGGAAGACGAGCGTGCGCCGAAAGCCCTCCTCCGCAGACGCCTTCACCAGAGCAGTCTGCAGCGCGGCGAGCCGGGCCCCGCGCACGTGCTCGGAGCGCGCGTCTTCGCCCAGGAGCTGGGCGGCCTGGAGCTGGGTGTCGGTGATGTCCACGCACACCACCTGGTAGGGCGCGCAGATGCCCCGGTCGATCGCCTCGGAGAGCGTCAGCGTGTAGCAGCGGGCGCCGAACGGCCCGCTGGGGTCGTCATCCATCGACGCCACCAGCTCGCCCGGCGCGCCCTGCTCGGAGGCCTCGTCGAGCTGCCACAGCCGGGGCGTGGCGGTCATGTAGAGGCGGCGCAGGGCGGGGATGCGGGTGTTGTCGTGGACGACCGCCCACGGCCGGCCGATCCTGCCCGAAACCCGGTGCGCCTCGTCCACGACGATCAGCGACCATCCCGGAAGGCCGGCGGTGTGCGCGCGTTCCAGTGTGCCGAGCCCGAGTGAGGCGTAGGTGGCGAACACGGTGACCTTGTCCAGGTGGCGGGTCCATTCCACCAGCTCGTCCACGTCTGTGGTGTTGGGGAAGGACACCTCCTGACCGCGCAGGGAGGAGACTCCGATCATCGGGCCTGTGCGGCCTCCCTCGCGCCACGCGGCCTCGGTCTGGGCAAGCAGGTCCAGCGAGGGCACGAGGACGAGCACCCGGCCCGCACGGAGCTCCTCCGCGCTCCGGGTGGCCACGAGGGTCTTCCCGGTTCCGGTCGCCATGATCACCTGAGTCCGCAGCCCCCGCTCCGGAACGGTAGACCTTGCAGAAAATTCGAGCGCACGGCGTACCGCGTCCACGGCCTCTCGCTGGTGAGGACGGAGTTCCTTCACGGCCATTCCGATCTACCCTTTTCTGCAGGGCCGGACGAATAATTTCATCCGCCAAAGGCGAGCAACGAGCATGAAACCGCCATGCGATGGGCCACGGCGCCACCACCCCGACACCCCGTTCACGCCTCCGCCCCGGGACACAGAAGACCACCTTGCAGCGGCATACAGACCCCAGAACCCGGGAGTCATCTAAGTCCAGAGTCTATCTCAAGTCAAAAATGAAGCAGACCTCCGAGAGAGTCAACGCCGATGCCATGGGTACTCCACAACCATCACGGTCCACCCTGACCCGGAGAGCCATGACACACAAGACTGAAAACGACAAGGGAAACCGGTTCTGCAAGGCCTGCGGCACGCCGGCGGAAGACGGGAAACTATGCAATCACTGCGGCGCCGTCTTGGACCTGCCTGACGATGCAGGGCTGATCGAGGATCAAGGCGCAGCGGTACGACGTGACTTCGAAGGACGCACCGAGCAGCAAGGACAACAGTGAGCGAGACACCACGCACGAACCCACTCCACTGGGGGGCGCGGTTCGGGGTACACGGGCCGGCATGGCACCGAAGACTGATCACCTCATTTCCTTGCGGGCCGTGCGACAGCTGCGCCAGATCCGCGCCTTCTACGCGGCAGGAGTCCTGTTGTGGACGGCCGCAGCGGCCTGGACAGGATGGGCGCACCCCGCAAGCCGACAGATGTGGGTCTCCGTACTTCTCCTGGCGGTCTTCACCGGCCTGCTGTTCACGGCCTCCCTGTGGCTGAGGCGCCTCCAGGCCGCCACAGCAAACAGGCCGGCGCATCACGCTGCACCGCGACAGGCATTCGCCTCTCGCCACGCGAACGCCTGAGCCCGATAGTCACGAGCCCCCTCGCACCCAGCCTTGCCCGTGTCGGCGGGCCGCCGCTCCTGGAGGCGCAGCCGGAAGGATCGTGGGGCGGCGGAGAAGCAAGTGGATCCGCTGTCCGTTATCTGAGGTGATGTCAGGGCATCCGCAGATGCATGAATCGCGATGCGGTAATAGAGGCCGCCTCTGATGGCGGCGGCAGTCCGGTTTTCATCCCGATCCTGTGCGCCTTGCTGATCATGGGACTCATTCAAGTCATACGTCCGCAACTGCTCTGGAAGGCGAACAGAAACCTTCAGCGGGGATGGGTGAAGGACCCGGACGCGACCGAGCCCACCAGTAAGGGGTACGCCATGCAGCGGGTGACGGGGGTGCTCTTCCTGGCGCTCGCCACATGGATATTGGTGGCGCAGATCTGATCGGAAGCCAGACCGCCCGCCTCGACATCCAGCCCGGGGAGAGGCGCGCTTGATGGCAGCTGCAGGCGAGGAAGGAGGGGGCGCGTGTGAGGAAACACTCCGAGCCCTACGTTCCGCCGTCATGGGCGAGGCCGGGCAACCGTTGGGGGCCGTGGCTTTACTGGCCGATGCTCTGTGTGGACATCGGCTTGCTGGTGTGGCGGATAGTCGATGGTGATGGCACAGGCCGCATCCTGATGTCAGCCGGCATGGTTCTCGTGTGGATCTGGCTGCTGGTAGCCAACCGGTCTGCACGGCGCAGGCGGCCCACCTAGCCGTCGCCCGGGCCGCAAGGCCCGTTAGCCGGCTTCGCGCAGCGATGCTGGCTTTGGTGGCGCACAGCGCCACTTGTAGCTGGAGCGCAGCGAAAGCCACCTCGCGCGGGCGTAGCCCACGCTGCTCGACGGACGGAGCGTCACCCCGGTTGCGCAGCAACCGGGGTGAGCGGGACGCGCAGCGTCCCGTCGGCGCTCCCGCGGAGCGGGAGCGCAACACCCGCGCGCAGCGCGGGTGTTCGTTTGCACATCGCGCAGCGATGTGGTACCCGCTCCGCGGG
>NZ_JBVJSQ010000022.1:0-65765 GCF_055606485.1 Streptomyces sp. NPDC037083
TTCTACCTCGCGGCGTTCGCCTCGCTGTCGCAGCCAGAATCACGCGCCTACTACGACAAGAAACGCCGGGAAGGAAAGCACCACGTCGCGGCGATCGTCTGCCTCGCCCGACGCCGGATCGACGTCCTATTCGCCATGCTCCGCGACGGCACCTTCTACCAGCTCCCAACTACCGCCGCGGCTTGACGAAGACCATAGGGGCACCTTTTCGCCGCTCCGGCGGCGTGCTGATGGGCCCGGCAGACGGTGGAGTCGACGTTCACGTCCCAGGTGATCAGGCCCTTCGCGTCGGCCTCGGCCTGGAGTTGGGTGAGGATCCTCGCCCAGGTGCCGTCCCGCTGCCAGCGCCGGAACAGGTCGTAGACCCGGTCCCACGGCCCGTAACGTTCCGGCACGTCACGCCAGGGGGCACCGGTCCGGGTCCGCCACCGTATGCCGTCTATCAGCTGCCGCCGCGTCCACACCTGCGGACGGCCTGGCTTGAGGCCCTGCGGCAGCAGCGGCTCAAGCCGGGCCCACTGGCCGTTCGTCAGATCCCCACGTCCCACAGGACGTGATCATCTACGAACAAGATCCACTTTCGCAACAGACCCTAGAGGAGCACGGCCTCGCAGAACGGAACAGCCCCTGGTGGATCCAGGCGGAGAAGGAGCGAAAGGCCGCGTGGGCCGGGATGTACTTGCTGCAACCAACCTCATCCCGGGCCACCGCCGCGACGCGATGATCGCCGCCGTCGACCCCGACCAGCCCGGCGAGCTACAGCCCTCGGGCCGCTCCAACGCCTACGGCGATGCCTGAGTCGACGCGGAATGCGCGCAGGCTGCGACGCGCGCAGCCCGTTTCACGGCCTTGTCAGTGGCAGCAGGCAGACTGTGCCGTATGCGTTCGGTGACCGCACATGGCTATGCCTGGATAGGTTCCTCGCCGTTGTTCCGCTACGCACTGGAGACCGGGTACACCCTGACGCTGGTGCGGGGTGTCACCCCGAGGGAGGTGCTGCAGGTGATGGAGGCGGAGCCCCAGGGCACACGCACAGGGGCGGTCGCGTTGATCGAGCAGCAGGACGAGCTGGGCGTCCCGACGGACTACTGGGACGCGTCCTTCATTGCGGGAGCGTCCACCGTCCCAGGCGAAGGTGATGACTGGACACTCGTCCTGCACGTTGAGGCATGGGAATGCAGTCGCGCTTCCCGGAGGCGTTGTCGGCCAGCAGGTGTGCCGCGGTGCACTCCGCAATGGAGGCAAGCCCAGGCACTTTCTCCATCAGTGATCTAGCGAGGGGACGCCCCGCTTCAGCGGGGTGGGGAAGGCGCCTGCGGGCGGACCAGGCGTACGCCTGCCAGAGGGACCGTGCTTACCTGCGGCGACGGGGGATCCGCTGCAGCATCGCGGACCAGGACGGCGAAGTCCGCAACTGCAAGAACCGCGGCTTTCGCGGGGCCCGGCCGCCGAAGGTCGATCCGGAGGACTACAAGGCTCGGCACGCGGTCGCGTGCGGCGTTAACCGCTTCGATAGGCGCCGAGCCGTGGCCGCGAGGTACGACAGGCTCCGCAGTCCGTTACGAGGGGATCGGCCTCATCGTGACCATCAACGAGTGGCTGTGAGCAGCATTTTCGCGATGGGTCTGGTGGCGCTTCATCGATTTTCCGCCTCGAATGCCTGGGCGACAGCGAGGCTGTCTTCGTAGACGTGGTGTCGGGTGACGAGGCCGTCTTCGACGGTGAGATGCAGCGCGAACCGAGCGCGGTATGCGCGTCCGGTGGGCCGGGCGGTCTGACGGATCTCGCCGAGCACGACCGCGTCGCTTCCGTCGATGAGGATGCGCTCGACCTCAGTGGCCGCGTGCTCGGGCAGGTGGTATTCGGCGAGCTCGCGATAGTGGGCGGCCGCGTCGGCCCGGGTGGACCGGTGACGGATCCACGGCGTGGCGGTACGGCCGTGTTCGGCCTCCGGCCAGTCGAGCTTCCAGTCGCCCTGCTCGGCATACAGCTCGGCGATGCGCTCGGGGTCGCCCTCGCCGATTCTGCGCAGCAACTCATCAACCACAGTACGCGTGTTCGTAGGCGTGGCTATGGACATGGCTGACCTCTCCGTCCTGATCCGCGTCCAGCAACGCGGGGAGATCACCAATCCTGCCGGCGCGGGCGCGCCGAGACGATTACCTCTGAAGTAGGGCAAGCGCATCACCAAGATCCACTACAAGCAGTGGGCGTACACCTAGTGAGAGGGGCGTGGCGGCCGCCGGCAGTGCCGTCGGGTGTCCCGTGTGTGCTCGGCGTCGGTGACTTCGCCCCTGGTGCGCGGGCGCTGCTACGCCGCTGTGATCGTCGACGGCGGGACTGGCGGGCGGGTTGATGTTCTGCCGGACCGTGCTGGCCGGAGGCTGGTCGTGTGGCTGCGCGGGCGCCTTGGGGCCGGGTGTGTCGGCCGGGAGGGCTGCGGCTCTTGCGGTGAGGTGGTTTGCCGGGTCGTCGCCGTAGCGGTGCTGGCGATGTTGTGTTGGGTGGTGATCTGGATCACGTGTGCTGGACCTCAACTCTGCTTGAGGTAGCAGGCTGTGAATCCAGCAGGACGGCCGCGGAGGCAGCCCTGCGACTCACTCACTATTGACCTTCAAAGCGTGGTGCCGGTAGGGCTGACGGTCCATGATCCCTGCGGTACGCCAAGTGCATGAGGTATGCGCAAGGGGGCGGGCTGACCGACGAACGGCGGGCCTTCCGCGAGAAGTTGCGGTTGGAGGCGGCCGAGCGGTTCCAGAAGGGTGACGAGAACGCGGTCATTGCTCACGACCTGCGGGTCAGCGTCCGGTCGGTACAGCGGTGGCGCAAGGCTTGGTCGCAGTACGGGCCGAAAGCCCTGGCCTCGAAGGGGCCGGCGTCGCTGCCGCTGCTCAGCGATGAACTCTTCGCCGCCCTCGAGCGGGAACTGCTCAAGGGCCCGGTCGCGCATGGCTGGCCGGACCAGACCTGGACGCTGTCGCGGATCAAGACCCTGATCGGGCGACGGTTCCACAAGAGCTACACAGTCCAGGGCGTCGCCGCGCTTCTCAGACGGCATGGCTGGACCTGCCAGGTTCCCGCCCGCCGTGCCATCGAGCGAGACGAGGCGGCGGTGGCCGGCTGGATGAAGGAGACCTGGCCCCAGGTGGAAGGACCGTGGCGGCGCTCGACGCCTGGCTCGTCTTCGAGGACGAAGCCGGATTCTCGATGACGCCGCCGACCACCCGCACCTGGTCCCGCCGCGGCCGCACCCCCGTGGTCCGCCTGCGGGGCCGCTCCCGCCGCCGCTTATCGGTGGCCGCCCTGGCCTGCTACAAGGTCGGCGAACGCTCGCGGCTGATCTACCGGCCCTGCCCGGACGCCCGCCCCGACGGGCGCAAAAGCTTCTCCTGGAAGGACTACCGCGACCTGATCCAGACCGCCCACCAGCAGCTCGGCGGCCCGATCGTGCTGGTCTGGGACAATCTCAACACCCACCTGACTGCCGGAATGCGCCGCTACATCGCCGCCCGCGACTGGCTCACCGTCTTCCAACTGCCGCCCTACGCACCCGACCTCAACCCAGTCGAAGGCATCTGGTCCGTCCTACGACGCACCACCACAGCCAACCGTGTCTTCGCCGACCCCGACGACCTGATCACCGCCGTCCGACGCGGCCTCCGCCAGCTCCAATACCGCCACGACGTCCTCGACGGCTGCCTTACCGGCACCGGCCTCCGACACCAGCCACCATGACGACATCACGCATTCAAGGTCAGCCCACATCTTGCTCGACAGCGCCGTGGAACTGATCATGCACCGGATGGTCGAAGCCGAACTCGACTGCGAGCAATACGACTTCGATCGGCTCGAAGACCTCCGCCGGCTCGAAGCGATGCGCAAGAGCGACAACCCCCTGCACCGCCGGTTCGCCACCGGGCCGAGCGACGACCAGCTCAGCGCGGAGATCAAGAAGCTCGAAGGGATGGTGATTTCGAAGAAGAAGCGGCAGAAGATCAACTACAACTTCGGAGACAAGATCGACTTTCTGGTCGAGCGGACGAGGCTTCCTGCCGGAATCGCGCCAGTGCTGAAGAAGTTGCACGAGTACCGGAACGAGACCTACCACCGTGACCAACACCGCCTTGAGGTGATCCGTCCTGCCGTCCGCCGCCTGATCCCCGCGGGGCGGGGCCTGTGTTCCGCCGCCCCGCCGCGCGGCCCGATGCCCAGCCCCGAGCCTGGTGGTGACTCGTGTGAAAGGGTCTGAGGAATTCGCTTGTATCCGTCCACTACCGGCGTCCGGGGTCTCCCGGGCAACGAGAACAAAGAGGGGGAGCAGATGGCCATATGGCAACCTCCGGAGCCGTTGGACCCGGAGACCGAGTCGGCTGCAGAGGCCGGCGACGTCCCCGCGATGAGGCAGTTCGGTATGTACCTTTTTGAATCACGCAAGCCGGGCCAAGCCGAGAAGTGGTTGCTTGCCGCCGCTGAGGCAGGAGACGCCGAGGCGATGTATACCCTGTCGAAACTTCACCACGGCCGAGCATCGAGGGAGACCCCGTACGGCAAGGCTCACGACCTAGTTGCGGCGTCCTGGTGCAGGCGCGCTGCGGAGAAGGGCTGGGTGCCGGCGATCCGAAGCATGCGCTCGTGGGCGGACCCCGAAGAGCACGAGTCCTGGATTCGCAAGGCCATGGAAACCGGCGACCCGCACGCGCCCTCGGCACTGGCCCACCTGCTCGACGAGGAAGGACGCACATCCGAAGCCGAGCACTGGTACCGCGAGGTTTCCCGACGGCCCGACTACATCGGCTTCCACGCCCGCGACTACCTGGCCGATTTCCTCCTGAGGCAAGGGCGCCTGGAGGAAGCAGCGCAGCAATGGAGGCAGAACGCGGAAGCAGGTTCTTCGGCAGCCGCTCACCAACTGGCCTACGTTCTCGAGAAGCTCGGCGACATCGAGGAGGCTGACCGATGGCGCCAACGGGCCGACCTGCTTCGCGCCCGCGAGCGCGAAGAGGAAGAGCCAGAGCGCTGAGCGGAACCGATCCTGCTGGTGACCTGCGTGAAACTGGTCTGGGTCTTCGCGTGAGAGCGTCCAGCCCCCTTGAGGAATCAATGAGGCATAGCTGAAGGTCAGGCCGCATTTCAGCCAGATACTCTCACGCGAAGTGCAGAGGACACCTTCACGCGAGTCACCAGGGCGAACTCGCCTGCGACTTCGCGGCCGTCCGCACCTGCGGCCGGACCGCGGTGGCCGACATGTGGCGCGAGGACCTCGAGCGAGAGCGCGCCCGCGCTCTCCTGCCCCGGATCTGGGTGCTGGCCCGAAGCGTGCGCACCCATCCACCCAAGCGCCTGCGGATTCTGTAGGCCGAACACGTTCCGCTGACCGACGGTCTTGGCCAGGAGCCGCGCCCGCTGCACACGACGGTCAGCTGACCAGGCATCCTGGCCTTTGCAGCGTCCCGCTCTGCGCGCAGACCGGGTCCGCCCTGCCCCGACCCGCGATCCGATTCTCCGATATGTGCGATAAGGCGCCGGTCGGCGCGGTACGTTGAGCAGCAGTCCCCCTGGGCACCGCGTCCCCCGTGCGCTGCGTCCGGGGGCACAATCCGCCGGTCCGGCCTGATCATCGGCCGGCGCCCGTCCCGCAACGACATCACGGCCCTCGACCGCGCGCCTCGCCAGGGCTACTCCTCGCCCTCCGCGGGATGGCCATCGGAGGGCGGGACTCAACCCCATGGTCCGGCCACTACCCTGGTGGCCAGCGGGATCGAGGGAGCCACATGAAGCGCACGCGAGCTGTCGAACTGGTCGAAGCGATGCTCCACCGGCTCGACTGCCCCCAGGAATGGCCCCTCCACCTGGTCCGGCAGGTGTGGCTGTTCGGCAGCTTCGCCCGCGGCGCCACCGAGCCCCACGACGTCGACGTCGCCGTCCGGTTCGAGCGCGACGAACGGATGAACCAGGCCGTTGTCCAGGCCATCTTCTCCGGCGGCAACCCGTACGCGCCGCTGCGCCGCGCGCTCGCCGGGTCGTCCCGCGGGCTGCAGTTCCAGTTCGAGGACGCCGCGCGCGAGCAGCTGGAGGCCGAAGGCACCGTCATGCTCCCACTGTGGCAACGAGGTGACACGCTCGCCAATGCACTCGGCGTGCTCCACGCGATCGCCGAGGACCCCGAAGCCGGCCGGGCCGAGCGCCACGACATGATCGAGGCCTTCGAAGGCCTCGACCGGCACATCCCCCGCCCGGTCCGGGCAGAACTGATTGGGTGGCAGCAGCAAGAGGCCATCACCATCTCCCGCGTCACGCTCTCCGACGCGCCCGACGACACCGACCTGCTGACGACCCCGGACATGCGCAGGGCCTTCCGCCGGTGGAACGAGGACAGCCCGTTGCGCCGCGCGGCCCTGGCGGGCCTGGTCCTGATGAGGGAACTCGCGGTCAACCTCGACGACGTCGAGCTGGCAGGCCAGCGGCTGCCCACACCGCGGCGCCTCGTGGGACACCGGAGTGAACCCCGCTGGTGGATCAACTGGAAGTGGCAGGGCTACCGGAGCATCCCGTACTGCGTCACCCGCGCAGAGGGCTGGCTGGAGGTAGTGCAGCCCACGCGGACTCGCCCGCTGAACGCCTTGGTGATCAAGCCCGGGCCCAAGGCAGCGGCATTCCGACACTGACCCACCCGTGCCGTCAGCCGGTGGCCGAACTTCACCCACGGGTCCCTGCGCCGTGGGATGCCCGTGCCGACTGCAGTTCCGTGGAACGGACGACACGGCCAGCAGCGCGGCTATCGGCGTTGCTCGTCGACGAGCGCGAGGTAGCGGGTGTACTGGGCGTCGGTGATGTGGCGGTTGCGGACGAGGCTTCCTTCTTCCATGCGGTAGGTGCGATCGGGATCGCCCTTGAAGGAGAGCCAGTTGAAGGACGTCGTGACCCAGACGTCGTCGTAGACGAGGACCTTGGCGTGGGTGCTCTTGAGGCGGGTGAAGGTGAACTTGTCCGTATGGCGTGCTGCGAGGTTGTTGAGCTTGCGGACGGCCGCCGCGTCGGTCTTGGTGTCGTTGTCCTCGTAGCCGTAGGCGATGTCGACCTTCACGCCGCGCGCAAGGCGGGTTTCCAGCTTGCTGAGGAACGTGGTGGTGATGATCGCGTTCTTGATCCACGGTGAGATGATCAGCAGGCGGCGCCGGGCGTGAGTGAGGGCTTCGTCGAGGATTTCCGGGTGTTCGAAGACGCCGATGGCGCGGATCTCGTCCGCTTGCGGCTGCGGCTGCGGCTGCGGCTGCGGTGCCGCTGGCGGGGCCGGGGTAGGGCTTTGGGCGCCGAGCTGGAAGGCAGCCTGCTCGGCGCGGTGCTGGGTTACTTCCTGCAGGGGGACCCTGGCCCTCTCCAGGTCGGACTCCAGGACGGGCCGCTCTGGCGGCGGGGCGACTGTGATGCCGAGGGCCTTTGCACCGCCCTGACCGATCAGGGCGAGTTCGTGCGCGTGGCTGAGTTCCCCGTCGACGACGACTCCGAGCTGGATCTCGCTGCGCTCGTCGTCGGCGTACACGAGGATCTTGACCGGGAGCACACGGCGTGACGGAGCCTGGGTGATGGACTTGACCTGGAGTACCTCGCGGTCGGTGGTGCCGTTCTCGCGGAGCAGGGCGGTGATGTCGGCCGCGGTGATGTCGCTGTCGTCAACCGGTCCGGACCGTGCGGCAGGCAGCATGATCAGCCCGTCTTCCTCGGCTTGGCCGCGCCGCAGGGTGGTTCGCCGGTCGTAGGGGGCCACCTTCCACAGCACTTCGGTCGGTGAGTCGCAGCGCTCGGCTGCCGGAATCTGCTGCCTGTGCTGGAGGCGCCCACTTGAGACTGTCCGAGTGGAACAGGTCGGCGACGGTCTGGTCCACCATGCGCTCGGGGAGGCCGAGCATGCCGGAGATGCCGCGCTGGCTGATCACGCCCTGGTCGATCAGCCGCAGGACGAACTCCTCCATCAGCGGCAGGTCCTTGGTCTCCTGGGCGAGGACCTCGGCCGTGATGAGGGCGACGGGCAGCGCGGCGTCGATGTGGTGACCAGTTCGAGCCCGGGGCGGGCGTTGTGGAAGCGGACGGCCAGGAGGCTGTCGGTGCTGAAGTTAGGCATTGCGGATCTCGCACTCCTCCGGGTGGCCGCCGATGTAGTCGAGGACGTCGCGTAGGGCCCCGGGCTTGCTGCGGCAGAAGCCGGCGTCGCCGACGATGATCAGGCCGAAGCGCGCCCGGCTGAGGGCGACGTTGATGCGCCGCCAGTAGGGCTGGCCGAGGAACCCGAAGTGCCCGTGCATGTTGCTGCGGGTCACGGAGAAGACGGCGAGGTCGCATTCGCGGCCCTGGACGGCGTCGACCGACAGGACTTCCGGGATGATGTGCTTGAGCTTCAGGGAGGCCAGGCGGCGCGTGAGCTCTTGGACCTGACGGCCGTACGGGGCGATGACCAGGACGTCGAAGCGCTTGCCTTCCGGCACCTTGATCACCTTTTTGTCGATCGCCTGGTCGATGACCTCCAGGCGGCTCATCGCCAGCTTCGCTTCCAGGGGGTTGGAGATGCTGGTCTCGGCGGTGGTTCGGTCGGATTCACGCCGGCCGGGCAGGGCACTGGTGTCCAGCCAGAGCACCGGCTTGTTGATCGTGTCGTATTCGGGCAGCGTGTGGTCGTTGGGCGAGATCAGCTTCCCGTTGTAGAAGCAAGTGCTGATCATGTTGCCGATTGTCGGCGTCATCCGGTACTGCTCGCGCAGCAGGTGCTTGACGGGCGAGTCCGTGCAGTTGGCGAGGTACTGGAAGAGCGTGGTCATCACCAGCTCGGGGACGAGCTGGTGGTCGGCCATGATTTTCTCGTCGCGCAGCAGATCCTCGTCGATGGGCGGCAACTGGTTGGTGTCGCCGACCAGGACCCACCGCTTGGCCCTGGCCAGCGGCACCAGAGCCTCGGTCGCGGTGGCCTTCGACGCCTCGTCGAAGATGCACAGGTCGAAGTCCAGGTCCCTCACAGCGCGGTGGCCGAGGAAGCCCAGAGCGGTACCGCCGATGACCTGCCGGGTCCGCAGGAACGCGCTGATGAGGTTCTGGTCAGTGCCGATATGCTGCAGCCACTCACCCTGCAGGCGCAGCAGATCCATCAGCTCCCGGCACGGCCCGGACGGGCCGAGGAGGGCCTCGACCGCGTCGCGGGCATCTGCAGCGCTGAGGTCCTCGCGAAGGGTGAGTTCGCCGCTGAGCATGGACTGGACCTGGGCAAACAGCTCCGAGCGCTGCTGGAGGAGCTGTTCGTGGCGGCCGCGGGTGGTGACGACCTCCTCGGCGAGATCCCGGGCGGAGCTGGTGCGGTCCGGGGCCGGCCGGTTCGACAGTTCCTCCAGCTTGGCCGCCACGTGCGCCGTACTGGCGGCCACGGAGGCGAGTTCCTCCAGCACCAGGGCCGCCTTGAGATGGCGGGCCTCCATCTGGCTGCCGGCCGCCACCGCGTCCAGGTGCTTCTCCGCCCGCGCACGAACGCCCTGGGTCCACTTTTTGATCTGCTTGTCCAGCAGCAGCGGTTGGGCGCTCTCGGCCACCCGCGGATCGCCGACGTGGCCCAGGCGGACAAGGCCGGTGATGCCGGCGTCCTCGATGCGCTTGAGCGCGTTGTCGATGGCGATATGAGTCTGGGAGACGATGAGGATCCGGGCGTGAGGGTTGCGCTTGAGGGTCTGCTCGACGATCTCGACGATCTCGGTGGTCTTGCCGGTGCCGGGTGGCCCCTCGACGAGGAGAAGGTCCTGGCTGCCCAGGGCGTGGGCGACGACGTCCCGCTTGCTCTTGTCGAAACGGAGTCCCGCCCCGCCCGATTCGTGCTCTTCCACGCCCGCCCCGCCCTCGACGAGGACCCGCCCCGTCAGGACCGCAACTCACCGCCACGGAGCGCCGCACCTTCTTCCAACGCATGCGAGACACGGCTGAACAAGCCCGCGGAGAGGGAAAGTTCCTCCTGCGCCGCCAAGCCCTATACCTGTCGGGTTACGACCGGGACGGGGATACAGCCGACTGGCTCACCCGCCAACAGCGCACAGAGCGGCCGGCCGACTGGCTCACCGCATGGCTGACGCAACGGTCCGTCGCCGCCGTCGCCGCCCGCCGCGGCGACCGAGATCGCATGGCCCACTTCATCGACACCGCACTTCAGGACGACGCAGGCGAGGCCGCCAACCTCGCCTATTGGACCTACTGGATCGCAGAGATGACGACGCTTGAGCTGTCCGACGACTTCATGGCCCAGCGGTCGGCAGGACCCTGGCCGGGAAATAGACTCCTTTCCCACCTCGCTGATGGGATCACGCCCGATCACGGGTACGTGGACTTGAACGTGCACAGCGTCTGGGCGCTGTTGCAGACCCGCCCCCACCTGCTGCAGTCAGGGGCCGCCTCCCGTGCTCTTCGCGACCGGCTGCCGATCATGTTGGATAGCGGAGACCTCTCGGTGCGCGGCCGCCGAGAGGCGGAGAACATCCGCTACGCGATCCGCCTCGCTGAGGCGTGAAAAGGAGCACGACGGTGTCCGACGACCTCTCCACGGTGGCGCGCTTCCTGTACGAGGCAGGCACGCTGAAGCACACGAAGCGCAGCGGATGGTGGATGGCCGGCGTCAAGGACCCCGAATCGGTGGCCGAACACTCGTGGCGCACATCCCTGATCGCCTCGATCATCGCGAAACTCGAAGGCGCCGACCCCGCCCGAGCAGCCTTCCTCGCCGTCTGGCACGACTCCCAGGAATCCCGCACCGGCGACGTCAACCACCTCGGCAAGAAATACGCTCCCGCTGAGCCCGACCCACGCGACATCACCGCCGACCAGGTGGCAGGCATGCCCGAAGGCCTGGCACGCGTCGTCATGGAACTGGTCGCCGAGTACGAAGCGAAAGAGTCACCGGAAGCCGTCTGCGCACGCGACGCCGACAAACTGGAGTGCATGATCCAGGGCATCGAGTATCGCGACCAGGGCTACGCCCATGCCCAGCGGTGGATCGACAACAGCCGCGCTCGGATCGTCACGGAGTCGGGGCAGGCCCTCGCCGAGGCCGTTCTGGAGACCGGATCACTGGACTGGCTGCGGGAGACGCTCGGCGAGCACAACCGCTGACGAGTGCTGGGTAATACCCACGTCCCCGTTCTTCAGAGGGGGCCGGGCAGATGGAACGTTCCGGGACCTTGGCCCAGCTGCTGATCTGCGCGCGATGTGGCGGGTTTTCCCGTGGTTTCGTAGGCGTGGGGGCGCTGTCGTGGCTGTGATTCGCAGGTGAAGGCGTGATCGGGTTGTAGCTGGCAGTACGGGCGGGCGGCGCTGCGGAGTCTTGGGCTTTTGGGCAGCTGTGTGGCCTCCCGTGGGGAGCCGGGAGGCGCGGCGGGTCCTGTCGTGCACGGGATGGCAGGGCCCGGCCAGGGGGTTCTCCGCTTGGAGGGGTGGGAATGCCTGGGGACACACCATGCATGGTCCCGTGGGATCAGAACCCGACCCGCTTCCTGGGCCTGGCCGCCTGACGCAGGGGGCCACGCACTCTTCGCGGTGTGTCCGGGCGGTGTGGCGGGCCGTGCGCGACAGGACCGGCCGGCTGGGTTTCCCGCCGGTCCCGACGCGGTCCGCCCCGCCCAGGCGAAGTGGTCAGTCGGCAGGCCTGATGACGCCGCACCGCGGCCGACGCCTCCAGTCGGCCGCCGACCGGTTCGGGCGGGATCGGGGAACTTCTGCCCGCGTCGGCGCGCGGTGCCTCGCGCAGCCGTATGATCGTGACATACGTCTCATACCGGGACTACTGGTCCCCGACGTCTCACAAGGGGGCGTCATGCACACCCGCCATCGCTTCATCGCCGTCTCCGCGAGCGCACTCCTCCTGGCCGGCTCCGCGGCGTCGGCCTCTGCCGCCGCCGCATCCCCGGTACCGTCCACGAGTCTCGTGGTCAACGCCAGGATCGCCGCTCATTGCACCTTCGACCGGGTCATCATCGACGTCAAGGGCAAACTGCCGCCGACCACTGTCCAGCGTGTCAAGGAACTCCGCTACGACGGCTCGGGGAAGAGGGTCCCGCTGGCCGGGAGGCACTTCCTGGAGATCAAGCTTTCCCCGGCCGCCGCCCACAACGACGCGGGCAAGAACGTCTACAAGGGCCCGCGCCTGGTCAGGCCGAATCTGCCGAAGCTCAAGGGTTTCGCGCTGACCGGCGACTTCGAGGGTGTCGTCACCTTCGGGGCCGCGTTCCACAGCAAGCCCTTCTACACGACGAAGCAGCTGCACCACCCCGAACGCTTCGTCCTCGATATCGCCCACCGCAACGTCTGCCGTTCCTCGCACTGAGGTGCTCTGACAGGTGCCGAGGCACCGCCTCGCACGACGCGCGGCACCGGGTGGATCTCGTCAGCAGCCCGGCTTTTGTGAGGCCGAGGTTCTGCCTGGACAGGGCGACCACGACGCGGTCGAGGTCGTCGGCCCAGGACTTGTGCGTTTGCCCAGGCATAGGTGTCGAGCATGTGGCGCATCAGCCGGGGGCCGGATCGGCGGAACGGGCGCTGGGGCGACAGAGAGCCGTCAGCGGCGTGGGGTGCTCGGCATGCGTCGCCGGGGTGGTGGTGGAGTCGGGCGTATGGGGCCCGTAGGTGGTTGAGGCCGTTGTGGGGTGGTCGTCGAGGGGCAGGTGGTCGACTTCGAGGAGGATGGCGCCGTGCGCAGGCGTGTGCCGGGGGACGCCGGCGTGGTCTTTCTACTCCGCGGTCCGGCTGTCCGGCCTCGGATGCGGCGTAGATGCCGTAGGACCAGTACCGCTGGGCGGTGGTTACCGGCCGCAGTCGTGGCTGACCCACCCGGGCGGCGCGGCGCGGTCGGGGGTCGCTGCGAACACGCGGGCCTTGAGCGAGGGCGGTACGCCACCCTTGATGCGGCTCGCGACTTCGGCGAGCTGGGCGACGATCGCCTTGCGGTACAGCCCGCCGTCCTTGGAGGCGTCGGACGCCGTGAAGAACGCGGTGACCTCCACGCTGTGCTCTCCTCGGTGCTGGTGGCCGAGCGCCCCACCGGGAACGTATCTCCGAACGGAGCGCTCGGCACGGACAGCGCACCCGGTCGTTAGCCCGGGACCACCGTGTCGCTCATGCTCGGCTTCCCCTCGCCCGACGCGTTCCAGGCGCAGACCAGGATCACGTACTCGTGACCCGCCGTGACTCCCGTGATCCTGGCGGAGCGGGCGGAGGCTGGGTAGCCGATGATCCGGGAGTGGTTCATCGGGGTGCTCTTGTCGTACACCCACACCGCGTACCGGACGATCGAGCCGCTGTGCGAGTCGGTCGGCGCCGACCAGCGCACGTCGATCGAGCCCGCGCCGGCCGTTGCGGTGAGCCCCGGCGGCCGCCCCGCCGTCGTCGGCGCCGCCTTGCCCCGGACGGCCGGGGACCAGGAGGAGCGGTTGGCCGCGCCGTCACCGGCGACTGCGCGGACCCGTACCTCGTAGGTGTGGCCGTCGTAGGGCTGGTCGGTGAACTGCCAGGACATGTCGTAGCGTGGGGCGCTCACGCCGGGCACCACGTCCTGCCAGTCCGCGTTCGAGTCGGTGGTGACGTCACGCCATTGAACGTCGTAGGTGTGCGCGCCGAAGACCTTGTTCCAGGTGGCGGTGACGCCCTGCTGGGTGCCGTCGAACTTCATGCCGGACGGCGTGGCGAGCGACCGGCCGGGTGTGCTGTCCGGTACGTCGGGCGCGGCGGCGCCGATGCCGAACTCCTTGTGCAGCAAGGTGCCGAACGCCTGGGCGATGCGGTACTCGCCGAGGGCGTTGGGGTGCAGCCCGTCGTAGGTGGTGGCGCAGGTCGTCGCCTTCGGGTCGCAGCCCATCGCCTTGTTCAGGTCGGCCAGCTCCACCGGCGAGGCGCTGGTGCTCCAGCCGGGGGCCGCCTTGGCGAGGGCCGCGTTGTAGTCGCTGATGCGCTGGGGGAGGTCGGGGTTCGCGTCGCCCAGGGTGGTGCGTTGGGGGACGTTGGCCAGGACGATCCGCACGTCCGGGTTGACCGCCCGCGCGTTGTCCACGAACTTCTTCATGGTGGCGACCAGATCGGCGCCCGCCCCGTACCAGCCGATGTCGTTGAAGCCCAGCTCGACCAGGAGCAGGTCGGGCGTGCGGCCCTTGGCCTTCAGTTCCTGCATCACCGGCTTGATGGTCGGCACGGTCCGGGTCAGTGAACGGCCCCAGAGGGCGTAGTGAGCCGAGCCGCCGGCGGAGAACCCGGCGTTCACGTCCCCGGCGTACTCGCCCTGGACGCGCGGGTCGCCCGTGCCTGGCTCCGTGGGCTCGCCGTCGCCGCTCTCGCCGAGCACCGGCGGCCGCGGCGGCTGTGCGTCGGCCTGCTGCACGGTGCCCCGGTACGGTCCGACGAAGGTGACCGGCCACTTCTTGCTCCTGGCCCAGTCCCACAGCCGGTAGCGCCAGGTGTGGTCGCCCTCGTACCCGTGGCTGATGGAATCGCCGACCACCATGACGTCGCGGATGTCGGTGTGCGTCACGGAGTTGCGGGCGATGATCTCGTCGATGAGCTTGCCGCCGGGGAAGTCCATCATCATGACGCCCATACGGTCCAGGCCGGACCGCCCGCCGAACCGGTCGTCGCGTCCGGCGTAGAACTCCGGGCACCGGTCCTTCTCGGCGCGCAGACACTGGATGAGGAAGTTGTTCACACCGGTCGCCGTCGGGGTGCCGCCCGCCACCGTGTAGGGGTGGACGCCGGTCCCGGAGCCGCTGGTGTAGTTCAGATACAGCGCGTCCTGCTCGTACTCGTGGTCCTTCTCACCGGGGCGGCTGCCGTCCCAGGTGCCGTTGGTCCGGCGCAGGTGCGCGCGGACCTTCTCCCACTTGTCGTCGATGTCGCTGATGGTGGACAGCTCGAAGTCGTCCTGCACGTACTCCTCGTTGGAGCCGCCGGACGGATAGGGCTGCCCGAGCCCGTAGCCGCCGAAGATGCCGCCGCCGGTGTTCCGGTAGCCGAGGAGCACGACCTTGCCGCGTACCTCGCCGAGCGTCGGGACGCGGCTCGACTGGCTCTTGCCGGTGACCGAGGGGCCCCAGAACAGGTTGCGCCAGGCGGTCGACGGGGTGCTCTCGTCACCGTCCCCGGTGTACGAGCGGCCGTCCAGGTAGGAGTCGAAGATCTTCTTGCGCCACTCGTCGGTCCCGAACCCGTCGGCGTCCTTGCAGGAGAAGGTGGAGCCGGTGCACTCCGCCTTCAGGTTCATCAGGACGGTTTCTCCGGGGTGGTCGCTCAGGAAGTCGTAGGTGGCCTTCAGTACGTCGGTGAAGTTGGCGTACTGATAGGTGGCGCCGTGGTGGACGGTGAACTTCAGCCCCTCGTCCCCCTTGTCGACCCGGACCCGGATGTCGAGCGCCCGGATGCCGGCGTCGAACTGGGTGGTCAGGGTCTTCGCGCTGAAGCCGTGGTTCTCCTGCGTCTGGGTGATGCTGGTGACGATGCCCGAGCACTGGCCCGTGTCCGGGTCCGGTGTGTCCCCGCAGAGCGCGAGGCTGTCATGGGTGCCGGGCACCGAGAGCCAGGCGAGGTTGGTCCCGTCCGGGACGCGTGACATCCAGTCGACGTTGGCCGCGGAGGCTTCGGTGATGCTGCTGTAGTAGTCGTTCGCCCGGGCGGGCGTGGCGCAGAGGAAGACGCCGGAGACGGACAGCAGCAGGACGAGGAGCACACCGAGCACGGCGCTTCTCGCCACCATCGCCGGCCGGCGCATCAGCAATCTTCGGGACGAGCGGGTCTGGCGTAGGGCGGTGATCATTTCCATCCTGGGGCGTATCGGTCGGTCGACTGGAAGGCCGCGCGTGCGCGCGCGAGTCGTCCGGCGAGATGTGTGATGATCCCCTTGTCGGGCTCGCCGGTTGGTGAACGCAGCCTGCCCGGGACGTCCGTCCCGGGCCAGCCCGGACGGCCGTCCCGGAACGCTGGGACGTCCCGCATCCCCTGACCAGGCGGAATGCGGCCGCAGGGGACACGGGGTGGGACGTGTGGGTGGGGTGGGGATGGTGAGGGACGCCGATACGGCGGCCAAGCTGGGCGAGATGATGCGCTCGCTGAAGGAGCGCGCGGGCCTCAGCTACGGCGCTCTCGCGGGCCGGCTGCACCTGAGTACCTCGACGTTGCACCGCTATTGCACCGGTGACTCGGTGCCGGCCGAGTTCGCCCCGGTCGAACGCTTCGGCCGGATCTGCCGGGCGGACCCCGAGGAGCTGCTGGAGCTGCACCGGCGATGGGCGGTGGCGGACGAGGCGCGGCGCGGGAGGGGGGCGAGCCCGTCTGAGGGTACGGCGGCGCCGGTGCCCGCGCCGGTACCGGTCGTCCAGAGTCCGCCGACTGTCGCGGAGCCGACGCCGCGAGCCCGCCAACTCGTCTCGCGGTACGTCCTGCTGGGGGCCGCCGTGGTCGCCCTCAGCACCTCCGGAGCGCTGGCCATCGACCGGTTCCGCGCCGAGTCGGTACCGGACCTGACGGTCCCGGCCATCACGGTGCCCGACCCGTCGACCGAGGAGGCCGGGGCGGCCGGAGGGAACGTCCCCCTCTCGGCGGCCGTCGCCCCGACCGACGACGACTGCCCCCGGACGGACGGCACTCGGAGCCGTCCCACAACGTTCCGCCTGAAGGTGCGAAGCACGGCAGAGGGCCCCGTGACCATGACCGCCATGGACGTCCGGGTACTGTCCACCGAAGCCCCGCCCGCCGAAGTCACGTACGCGCACTGCCAAGACACAGACGCACAGCACCCGTTCGCCGTGGACCTGGACGCCCCCGAGCCCCGGGCCGTGAGCCCGAGGCGCGGCTTCCCGTACGAGGCGTCCGCCGGGACCCCCCTGGTCCTGGACGTCACCGCGCACACGTCGAAGAGCGAGGTGCGCTGGTACCTGGAACTGAGATGGACCCAGGGCCCCCGCTCGGGCACGCTACGGATCGACGACGGCGGTCACCCGTTCCGCACCGGAGCGGTGAAGTAGCGCCGCCCTCCTCGGGTCCCCGAACGCCGCCGTCCACCAGGTCGGTGGCCGGCAGTCCTGGGGCTGGGACGCCTTCACCGCCTTCGCCACCGCCCACTGCGCGATCCTCGCCGACTCCCGCCCCGGCACGTTCATCGAGAGTGTGGAAATCCGGGGCACATCGGCGCACATCGGCGGCCTCATACCCGGGTGCCGATACCTGATCGCGGTGGCAACGAACGCCGCCGGCGGTGGCCTGCCCAAGATCGCCCATTCGGTGATCGTCGGGGGCCGCGCCTCCGCGGTGCCGAGCGGCCTGAAGGTCACCTCTTGTGGGTTGGCCGTTGAGCGATGGGCATAGGAGTTGAGGGCTGCTTGAATAGCCCAGTGATCGAACTGGTGGGCATGTTAGTCGTAGCCGGTGTGACGGGCTGGTTGATGCGACGGAAAGTGAAGCAACGGTCAGACAGTGCGGCTCAGGGCGATGTGATCAAAGTTCCTTGCATGCTCAACCTTCCCTCAACTGGAGGGCGGTGGCTACGGGGACGGATGCTGGTTGGCCCGACCACGATGCTTTGGGAGCCCAGGACTAGGGGTGGTGCGGCCGTATCACTTCCGGCGGGGCTGCGGCAGGTTGGTCTGCGTTCGCCTTCGTTGCGTGAAGCATTGAGGATCAACGGCGGGTCTAGAGTCGTTGAGTGTATATCTCCCGAGGGTGGTGTCCTCATTGCCGTGATGCCGAATGAATTGGACAAGATTCTCAAAACTCTGAGTACAAACCAAGGTGCATGATTTGCAGCTTCGGGGAGTGGGCTCTTGAAAGGTCTAGCCTCGATCTTGCATGAGGGTCCGTCGGCTTGCTGACGGACCCTTTGTGGCGAGTGTTGGTGCGGAAGTCCGGAGTCTGGGCAGGTTGAGTGCCCGGCCAGGCCTTCGGCGTAGTCGCATGGCGTCCGGTTCGTGATCATCCGAGGCTGAGGAGCGCGAAGGGGCGGCGGGGGTCGCGGGCGTTGTGGCGAAGGCCAGCCGCGATGTTGTTCACTCCGGCCGTGCGGAGGGCTCCGACGGCGAGGTCGCGCCAGGTGGCCCTCACGCGGGCGCGTTGCCGGTCCGCAGCTGGGAGGCGTCCTCGGCGAAGGTGGTGTCGCGGACATGATGCAGGGCCTCGATCTTCCAATGATCGCGGACGAGCTCGGCGAGCTGGGCCGCGCCTGCGTGTTCGGCGGTCAGGCTGGTGACGGCGTGGACCGTTTCTTGACGGTGGTCTTGCCGGTCTTGCCGGTCTTGCGGTCGTGGAAGTGGTGCTCCAGAAGGCGGCCGTCGAGGGAAATGTCGCGGACGGCGCCAAGGACCGCCCCGAACAGAGCCCGGGCTGACGGGTGGCGGTGTGGCGGGAACCCGGGCCATACGCCTGGCCCTGACGGGCTCTGCCCGCCTGGTCCACGCGGGCCATGGCTGCGGAGTCGACCTCGGCGAGGAGTTCCGCGCCGTCGAACCGTGGGTCCCGCGCCGTGCGGGGGCGTGTCGGCGGCTCTGACCTGTGACCGGGCAGGTGATCAAGGTGCTGTCGGCCTCTGTCCCGGCACCCGGTGGCCCCGAGCCGGCGGGATCGACTCCGTGCATCCCTGAGGCCGTCTGCTGCCTGCGCGCTCGGGACGCGAGGACGAGAGCCGACTCGGCTCCCGACCCGAAGTAACCGGATGTGCCCCAATGCCGACAGCGCCGGCCGGGACCCGGACTTCCGGACCCCGGCCGACGGCCGTACCGCGGCGGACGGCCGGTCAGGAGTTGAACGGTGTGGATCCGTCGGCTGCGGCGATGCGCCACAGGTGGTCGGCGGTGCCGTTGTCGTCCCACTGCACGGCCTGTGCCCCCGTTGCGGTGGACATGTCCTGGATGCCCAGGGCCATGCCGCTGTTCTTGTTGATGATCTTGCAGTAGCCGCCGCCCGCGTCCACCACGGACCAGAGGTGGTCGGCGGTGAGCGTGTCACCCCACTGCAGTGCGGTGGCGCCGGCCGTCTTGGAGGCGTCCTTGACGCCGAGCACCTGCCCGCTGTTGGCGTTGAATATCTTGTAGTAGCCGTTCTCGGCGGGAATGATCTTCCACTGGTGGTTGGCCGTGGCGTCGGCCGTCTGCTGCTGGGCGGCGCCTCCTGCGGCGATCGAGGAGCCGGAGATGCCGAGCTCCAGGTTGCTGTTCTTGTTGACGATCTTCACGGCCGGTGTCTCCGGGTACCAGGACTCCAACTCGGTGACGCCGACGAACTTGCCGGCCTGGGGGGTGAAGACGACCCGAAACTGGGAGGTCGTGATCGTCGGGAAGGTCACCTCGTTGGCGTTGTCGGCGACCGGGGTGGCAGGGCTCTTGGTCTGGTTCGGGACGTTCACCCACGAGCCGTTGCTGAGGTACTGGACGGTGTAGCTCGCCGGGACGCGGATGTTCGCGCCGTCGTCGTAGGTGTAGAACTTCACCTCGTTGATCTTCCGAGGGGCGCCGAAGTCGACGCCGAGGTGGTCGGTGGCGTTCGACGAGTCGGAGTTGGTCCACCGGTCGTCGGGGATCTTGTCGTAGCGGATCCAGCCGTCGGTGGCCCGCAGCGGGGCGTCGAAGGTGGTGGGCTTGCAGGTCTGCCCGCTGTGGCAGTGCGGACCGTTGGAGACGGTGTTGGTGTAGGAGGCGAAGGCCTTCGGGTAGGGCTGGGTGATGGTCCGGCCGAGCCAGTCCTGCTCGGCGGTCAGCGGGTTGGCCGCCACGTTCGTCAGCCGGGTGGCCGGTGCCGGGGTGACGGGGGCGGCCACGTTCACGGTGGTGTTGGCGAGCGTCGACGACTGCTGGATGCGCTGGCCGTCCTGGAAGATCTGCAGGCCGCTCCCCTTGCCGTAGTGCGTGCCGTCACGGTCCCAGCGGATCGAGTAGGTGTGTCCGTGGTAGGGCAGGGACTCCACCGCGAACCAGTCCCAGCCTGAGGGGACCAACGGCTTCAGCACCAGCGTGTTGTTCGCCTGCGGCTTGATGCCCAGCAGACCGGTGAGCACCAGGTCGTTGAAGCTGGAGTGGTTGTAGTTCTCGCTGAAGTTGAAGCCGTCGTAGATCCATGCGCCGGTGTCGCCGTCGGCGGCCTCGGCGATGTAGGGCTTGCCGTCCTTGTGCTGGAGGTCGGCGAACTGCGCCAGCATCGTCTGGTAGTCCGCCTTGGTGACGTAGCTCTGCGCCGGGTAGTCCTGGAGCAGGTTCGCCATGCCGGTCAGGACCTGGCTCGTCTGGTACGGCCAGCTCGGGCCGTTCCAGTGGCAGCAGTTGGCGTCGTCACGCTGCTGCGTGGCGGGGATCGCCTGGTAGTCGAAGTACGGATTCGCCGTGATCCGGTCGAGTTCGGCGAAGCCGCTGCCCTTGGCGAACTTCAGCGTGTTGGCGCCGGCCTTCAGGGGGACCTGCACGGTGACGGCCTGCGACTCCGAGAACTTCTGCCAGGCCCCGGTGGGCGCGTAGCTGACCGTGATCGGGTGGGCGGTGTCGTCGTTCACGATGAGCTTGTGCGTCGATGTGCCGCTGGTGCCGTTGGCGTAGTGCACGGTCACCGGGTACGTCCCGGCGCCGGGCGCGTCCACGGTGAAGGTGACGTAGCTGTCGTCGAAGTCGATCTGCCCGACGTACTGCCCGTTGGAGGCGGTCGACGAGCTGAACAGGTTGGCGTGGTTGCGGGTGGCCTGCTCCGCCTCGAAGTCGTGCACCCGCTCCAGCGTCGTGGGTCCGAACGGCGCCTTGAACCGCTTGGAGTCGGTCAGGTACTTCCACGCCGACGAGTACTGTGCGTCGGGCAGGTTGAACGCCCACGGGGCGTAGCCCATCAGCTCCCGCCAGGTCGTCCTGGTCTGCTTCAGGGCGCCGTTGGTGGTGTCCGTGTTGTAGACCTGCATGAAGAAGTTGCGCTGCGGGTCCCACAGCGAGTTCTGCACGGCCGACTTGAGCTGCGCGGCCTTGGCGTCGTAATCGTTCGCGGTCGCCGTGTCGCCGTTCAGCGTGGCGATCTTGCTGATGGCCTGGGCGGCGCTGAACATGTACGCGTTGATCGTGGGCCGGTAGCCGCGACCGCCGCCGAACCAGTCGCTGCTGTGCATCGACGTCTCGGTGTACTCCGTGGCGTCGGACAGCGGGGTCTGGTGGTACAGGTCGCTGGTGGACTGCGTGCCGTTCACTGTGATGTCGCTGGTGAGGTTCGAGTCCCACCGCTTGTACAGCGCGATGAGGTGGGGGAGCGCGGACTTGATCTGAGCGGCGTCACCGGTGACGAGATAACGCTGGTACGCGGCGCTCGTGATCCATTCACTGAAGTTGCGGGCGCCCGAGTTGCCCGCCCCGCGCAGCCAGAAGTCCAGGTAGTCGCCGGCGTAGTCCCGGTTGCGCAACCAGCGCCCGTCCAGCAGGTGGTAGCCGGCCGCGTCCGGGAGCGCGGTGTACGGGTTCCCGGCGTAGCCGATCGGCACGTCGTACTCGGTCGACACATAACCCGTACCCGGCACGGTGTAGCGGAGCGCACGCTTGTAGGTGCTCCACCGGTAGTAGTAGACATCGTCGATGTCGTTGTCGGGGGTGTCGAGGAATGGGATGTTGTCCTTGTACCACTGCGGCTCGTCGAGCTGGTTGGCGGCGAGGATCGCGTCCTTGTCGAGCGCGACCGCGTTGGGGTCGTCGGCCGCCTCGGCGGGGGTCGCCCCGGGGCCCCCGGTCAACAGGGCCATGGACAGCGTCGAGCCGCACAGGGCGGCCACCAGGCGGGTGCTGGGTCTGGGTCGATGACGCATAGAGGTGTCCTCCATTGGGCACTCATGCGAGATATTCGCCGTTCGAAATATCGAACGTAGTTCGAAATTCTGCCAGACGGTAATGACGGACGGGAGAGCAAGTCAATAGATCCGGCAAAGCGAGCTGACAGCCCGGGCAACTCGGCGCGGGCGCGTCGGTACTGGCCGGTCGTCGTACGGGTCGGCTCCTCCGACGGTCCCCCGGGGGAAGGAATCGGCGCGGTGTCAGCCACGGTGTGTTCGGTGTGGAGTACGACATCCACGGCCTCGACGGGCTGGTGTTCGTGCTGTCGCTCTTCCCCGTGGCGTACCTGGGGCTGCTCGGCATGCTCCGGGGTCTGCCCCGCGTATTTGATGGTGCGGCCGGAAACGATCAGCCTGTAGGCCGTCACCGACGGCGGCACCGGCATCGGCGCGGTGCTGCGCTCCACCTTCCACGGCGCCACGATCGACTACGAGGTGGAGACGACCGCCGGCGCCATCACGGTCACCGAGCCGGGCGTCGACCCTCAGGAGGCGCTGGCCGAGGGAACCAACGTCGACGTCACCTTGGACCAGGACCGGGCCGACCTGCTCACGCGGGACTGGACGATCGATGCCGATGCGGTTGCCCGGCCGGCGATGCCGGGCACCGTCGAGCACGTAGTGCGACCAAGAGGAAGGGGATGCCGGCGCTCTCCCCTGGAGGCGCCGGCATGCCGGTCTCAGGTCAGTTCGTCACGCGGAAGGTGGCGTCGCTGCGCGCTGTCGCGGTGGTGATCGGGTCGAGCTTCAGGTAGTAGGCGTAGTGGCGGATGTACCGGTCGGGGTGGTTGTAGGACTGGAACGACGACCAGCTCGAGTCGGCGAGGCCGGCGACCTGGCGGAAGGTCGCGTCCGCGGCGAACTGGGTGGTGCCGTCGTTGTAGGCGAGCTGGAAGTCGTAGTCGGAGTGCCGCAGGAAGTGCCCGGGGTAGTTCACCGACTCGAAGGAGACGGTCCCGGAGCCCGCCAGGCCGGGCCGCAGCCGGAACTGCGCGTCCGGGTCGGTGATGTTCTGATCGATGCGCACGTCGAAGTTGGTGTGCCGTACGTACCGGTCCTGGAAGTTGTACGACTGGAGCCGGTTGGCCGCGGTGTTGGGCCAGCGTGCGAGCACACGGCTCTCCTCGGCGGCCGTCAGGTTCATGATCCAGCCGTGGCGCTTCTTCGTGCCGCCCATGTTGTAGCTTCCCGACGCCTGCTTCTGGTAGGTCGCGGGATTGGACGGGTCGGTCGTCACGACCGGCATGTAACCGCCGCTGGTGGCGTACTGGTCGAGGTAGAGCGCCCACTTGTTGGTGCCGTTGAACTTCATCCACATGGGGCCCTCGACCATCGACCCGGTCAGACCGATGCCGGAGAGGTTGCCCAGGTTCGTCCACGTCCCCAGGATCGAGTTGCTGCCCTCAAGGGTGATCTGCCCGTCGCCGGAGGCCCGCACGTAACGGTAGTCACCCACTCCGGAGGGCATCTCGATGATCTGGGTGTCGATGATTTCCTGGCTGCCGGGACGGTCGATGTAGAGCTGCGGGGTGGTGATGGTGCGGAAGTCGCTGGTGCGGGCGTAGAAGATGCGGTGCTTCGTTGCGCCGTTGAGGGGCACGTTCGTCGCCCAGTACAGGACGTAGTCGTTGGTCTCGGGGTCCCAGATCGCCTCGGGCGCCCAGGCGTTGCGCCCGTCGGGGATCGCGCCGGCGACGTTGAGCAGCCACGGCTGCGACCAGGTGACCAGGTCCGTCGACTCCCACACCACCAGGTTGCGGCTGCCGTCGTTGATGGACTGGCTCCACGTCTGCCCGCAGCTGATGCACAGGTCGGTGGCGATGATCCAGTACTTGCTGCCGTCGGGGGATCTCACGAATGCGGGGTCACGCACCCCCTTCGTGCCGACCGTGGAGCGCAGGACCATGCCGCCGCCGTTGAGGTCGTTCCAGTGCAGGCCGTCCGTGCTGTGCGAGAGGTACATCTGCTGGTTGGTCGCCCCCTCACCGGTGAAGTGCACCATCAGGTAGCCGGGGTCGGCGGCGGCTGCCCGCTCAGGTGTGATCAGGGACTGGGAGGTGAAGAAGAGGCCGACGGCGACCAGTATCGCCGCGACCCGGGTGAGAACCCTTGGCATGTGCGCTTCCTGTCTTTCTGCGGGTGCCGGAACGGGGTGAGAGCGGAGTGTCAGGCGCGTGACCACTGGAGTCGGCGGACGGCCTGTTCCACACCGGCAGATGCGGGAGCAATGCTCATGACAGGGACATCCTTGTTTGGCGCTGCTGAGCAGGAGCGGGGGCGAGCCAGAAGGTCCGGCGAGCAAGCACTTTGTTCGAAATGGCGGACGCTGTTCGTAATTTGGCGAAAAGCTAGGGTGAGGTAAGAGCGGGTGTCAAGAGGGAGAGCCAAGAGGAGCAGTGTTGCCCCCGTCTGTCCTAGGGAGGGGGGCGTGCGGGGGGGGGGGGGGGCGTACGCATTGCACCCGCGAGTCGCGCATAACGGAAAACAGGGATCGGACGACGGCGTGGGGCGGCAGGACGCCACCTTCTGCCCCCCGTTCCGGTTCCACGGAGGGTGGTCACCACCGTTCAGGACCGAGCGGCCGAACGGGCTCCGGACCTGATCGAGCGTGACTTCGTCGCGAACGCCCCGAACCGCACTTGGGTCGCCGGACTTCACGCACGTCGCGGCCGGGGCCGGCACCCTCTATGTCGCCTTCGTCGTCGACACCTTCTCGCGCCGCATCGTCGGCTGGTCCGCGGCAACCACCAAAACACCGAACTGGTTCTGTCCGCAGTGGAGATGAGTCTGTGGCAGCGCGATCGCGGGGGCAACCGGCCTGTTCAAGACCGAACCAATCAAGCCTCGCCGGCCCTGGAAGACTCTGTCCGACGTCGAACTGGCCACGCGAGCCGCGAGGGCCTGCGCCTGCGCTACCGAAACGGCGACGGCGAACACGTCACCCCGCAGGTCCGCCACCTGAAGCGGGCGACGCCGTTGGGGGAGAGGTCGGGGATGGTGAAGGCGGTGTTGGACAGTGACCGCGTGAACGACTCGCCAATGGAGTAGTCACATGATCAGCTGGATAGCGACAACCTTGCCGGCCTCGGCCACCGGGGCCGCCTGGTCATCGTTCGGAACGGCTGACAGCACCTGGTGCGCGGCCCGCGAGCCAGACGGCGATCCGCTTTTGCAACTCGCGGTCGGAACTGCCCCTCCACGACGCGAACCATTCCAACTGGCGCAGGATGTTCTCCGAGCGGTCCGGGTGGCCCACCGCGACTACGTCGACGCCCGTCTCACTCGTCGAGCAACTGATGTACACGCTGCTGTCGAGCGCCATCATGCCGAACCCCGGGTGGCCCGCGCGAATGCCGAGGAACGCCGATGCCGCACCCCGGCCCATGAGGTCCCAGCGCTCCAGGAGCCGGACCTTGGTCCAGACCGCCGGTGCGGCGCGGCGGCCCCAGTACAAGTCCTGCAAGAAGGCGCCGTGTGTACGGGTGCGCCCGGGAAGCAGGACGAGGAACTCGCGCCGCTGGTCGAAAAGACCCGAGGAAACAGCCAGGTCGTACCAGTCCTCGTTGAGACGCTCGACAAGCCGTGGGGTCTCGTACCCGTGAGAGAAGCCACCGACGATGTCCTCGGGACCATATCCGAAGACGAACGGCATCGTGCCGTCCGGCACGGCGTTCGGGATCACCTCAAGGCCGGCCCGCCGCAGCGGCCGATACATCTTACGTTCGCGCTCCTGGATACCCACAGGTCAGTGTTTACCAGGCCCGGCGCACCAAAATTTCCCCGGTCAGCGCTCCTGTTTCCCGCCCCCCGGATCGGACCGGTGCTCGGATCAGCCGCGTGAACGGCCGGACAGGTCCTAGCCGTGCCGGAGCAGGGACCAGATGCCCTCGACCCGGTTGAGTTCGGGTGCGTAGGAGGGCGCTGGTAGACGGTCAGCCAGTCACGGCCATCACCAGCTCACGGCCGCGCCCACCCCGATGCGGCCCGGCGCCGCGCCGATCACCGCTGCGGTTGACTGGTATCGGCCACACCTCCGCCCGTCAGGAGCACACCGTGGAAGACCTGTTGAACACGCTCCACCTGGCCGTGCTGAACGCTGCCAGCGCGGGACACAAGGCCGTCACCTCGGACCTCGGCGCCGACCCGCAGCGCCTCATGGAAGTCTTCCTCAATCCGACGGGCCTCGCGGCCAACCTCCGCCGCGTCAGCGACGCCGCGATCCGGGAGTCCCTGGCCGCCACCGGCGTCCCGGCCGAGGTCCGCTGGCGGGTGAATCCCCTGGACGGCCTCACCGAGCTCCGGAACTCCGACCCCCGCCATGCGCTGGGGCCCCATCACGCCATCGGCGTCGCCGCCGAACTGGGCGGCACGATCGTGGCCGCCCACCTCCTCAAGCTGAACGGCATCACCCTCGACTCTGCAATCGGCTTCGGCCCCTCCGGCCTCGTCGGCACCATTCCCGGTATCGACCACCTCCGCGGCCGGTCCACGCCCCTGGTCTCCCGACATCCCGATCCGGCCCAGGCACTCGCCATCGCCCTTCCGGTCAGGGGAGAGGACCGGCGCCGGGCACTCCGCCTTCTCGCCGAGCTCGCTCCTGCCGTACCGGAGTTCCGCATCTCCGGGTCCCCGCTTTCCGACCTCGCCGCCGTCGCCCAGGACGACCATCTCGCCGCATGCCTCGGTCTCGGCCAGGGCCCGGACCGGACCGCTCCGGGCCTCGCCGTGGTCCGCGCCTGCGGCGGCGCCGTCCATGAGGGGCACACTGCGGACGGCCTCCGTGTCGAGATCGGGGGAGTCCCCGAACTTGTGGACGCTGTGGCGGATTTGGTGATAGTTAGATGATCTGATCAAGGGGAGAGGTCATGCCACGAAGACTCGGACCGGTGCCGTCCACGCACTACGAGCATCTGACGTCAGACTCCGCCTACGGGTCATCCCGGATCCGGGTCTCCCAACCCCACCCCATCGACCTCGAACGTCCCGCCACCGGCGCCCACCGCGCCACCCTCGCCTGCGCCACCTGCGGCGACCCCGTCGAGATCACCGTCCTCAGTCTCGCCGCCACCAAGCTCTGGCGCCTCGGCTGGCTCCTGGCCTCCGGCCTCGGCCTGGCGCTGGTGGTGACGTGCATCCTGGGCGTGATCAGCACCGGCCCGGACGGCGGCGCACTGCCCGTTTTCACCCTCGGCCTGCTGGCCGGCATCCTGCTCTCCGTCTACGCCATCCTGCACTGGCGGCACGAGGACGGAGTCCGCGGCCCCGGCCTCCCCTGGCGCAGCGGCCGCCACTACGTCCGCCACTTCTGGGCCGGCCCACGCTGACAGCGGAGCCGAGGAGATCAAGCCGCGGACCGGTCCGTTGGGGGGAAGACGGTTGGCCGGGTGCGATCGCACCGTCTTGATCCGCGTTCCCGCAACCAGCAGATGGATCACCGACGTGTCGACCCAGAACGTCACCGTCAGCCCCGACCGCGTGGGACCGAGCCAGAACTGCTGGCCCGCAACCTGCTGATTCCCACTCGCAGGCACCACCCGCTCGAACTCCACCGGCCCACCGGGCTCCACCGGAACCGGCACCGCCTCAGGCGGATCCGCAGGACCCTCGGGCACGACATCAGCAGGATCTGCGGTCACGGGAGCCGTCCTGTCGGCGGTCCGCCACCTCAGGGCAGACGAGGGCCAGGGCCGGCTGATCAGCAAGCTCACCAGCTACCTCCGCCCCGCCGGCCTCGTGGTCGACGAGGTGGGCTACCAGTTGCTGGAGCGGGCCGAGGCGAACCTGGTCTTCGAGGTGATCTCCAAGCGTTACGAGAGAGGCTCGATCATCCTGACCTCGAACAAGTCCTTCGGCAAAGCGCATATGTTCCGGCGAAGCTGTGTCAGGCAGTGCCGAAACTTCACGGGTTCCGGCAGGAACGCGGATGCTGCATGATCGAACGATGCTGGTCGAACTGGTGAAGGTCGCGAAGTTTCCTTGGAGCCCGTGGCTGGCTCAGGTCCGGACGCCGTTCGGAGAGACAGCGGTCCGCTGGTGCGGTGACCAGGCCGTGAAGCCGGGCAAGTACCACGTTGAGTGGACGGTCGATGAGGACATCGTCTGGGGGCGGAACGCGAAACCCGCTGCCGGCGTCGGACCGGGAGTCCGACCTGTCGGGCACTGCGTTGTCCTGCGCGGACGGCTGAACGCCACAGTGGACGGCGCCGCCGTGCTGGACTTCGATGGCACGCACATCCTGCTGGACCTTGCTGATCCGCTGCCCGACGGTGTCGTCGGCACATGGGTCGAGCTCTTCATCGAGCGCGAGAAGATCGCGCTCTGCCCGTACGAACTCTGACCAGACGTCAGCGGTCGAAGACATGGGCGGTGGCGGCCTCGGCCTCGCCGTCCGCTGGGAACGCCGAACCGAACTGCACGACGTCTTCGTCTCATTGACCTGGGCCACATCTGCTGGAGACGGTTGAAGAACCACCGATCCCGATCGTGTAGCTACAACTCACACCACTCACCCAGGGGACCGGCTGCCCGCGCCCTGGGTGAAGTCGTACACCAGGCCCCACGCCCGATCGGTGTCCAGGACAAAGTCGCCCGTGAATACGGCGAGGTCGTCCATGATCGGGACTTCGACCTCGGCACTCGAGGGCGCGATGCCGTCTCCTGCGAGCAGAGACATCCGCTCGGCGTCACTCATCAGATGCACTACCGCGTGATCACCTCCGAAGGCCAGGATCAGCACCGGGAACTCCTTGTCCGGCGACCGAACCTCCATGTACCCCTGGCCGCAGGAACGCAGGTCGTTGAAGCGATCTGACAGGCCCGTCACCTCTGAACATCTCTCAACCGGATGGAACAGTCTAGATTCCGGTGACGTCGCCGCCCACATCACGCTCATCCAGCCACTCTTCCCCACATAAGCCGTCGCCCGCGCCCCAGGGCCACGCTCCCACGCTCCACCGCGAGAGGACTACTGGGACTGGGCCGCATGATCGTGTTACGAGCTCTATGGGGGACGTACAGGTTGTCGATGTAGCGGACGGACCCATACTTCGATATCCGAAGTCGTGCCGGCCTGGCGCACATGCTCCTGCTGCTCGGCGAGGTACGGGCCGAAGCCGGGCGCACCGGCCCCGCCCGCGAAGCGCTCAACGAGGGCGCTCACCCTGGCCGAGGAGGTTAACGTGCCGCGCATGGTCCGTCAGATCACCGAAGACCTGGAACGTCTGCGCGAGGGGCGGCCGTTACGGAGCGCCATCTCGCACACATCGGACTTGTGACGCGGCGGCGACGGTTGGCTTCGCGCAGACGTCCGGACGTACAAGTCCGCGTGCCGGGCCGACTCGGCTCACGCCTGGCTGATGACGGATGTGGCGCGGGACGCCAGCGTTCTACCAGCAAATGAAGCCGCGTCTCGATGCCTACGCCGCCCACGTCAGCCACTCGCGCACGACGTCGGCCTCGGTGGTCGACGGGCGCAGCGCCCACGGCGCCGACAACCTCCGCGCGGCGAACACCGACTCCAGCGCGGCCCTGCGCCGCCGGTACGGCCACCCGGTCGTATCCGTCCCGGACAGCCGCAACAGATCGAAAGCGGAGGCGCGTGAGTTCGCGGAATCCCGTCCTGGGAGGAGCCGGAACCCGCACAGGCGTCGCAGGCCAGTGCGGCATCGCGTACGGGTTTGGCGCCAGGGGAGCGATTTATCTTGCACACAGCGCGCCGGTTTCCTCCGCCGCGTTTCGTGCGGGCACCTCAGCAGCAGGAACACATGGCGCCGGCTGCGGGCACGGGCGTACGGGGTCCTGCGCGAGGGTTGGAGGGTGCCGCCGCCGGGTTCCCGGGAGCTCGCGGCCAGAACCGATGACGACCGCGTGCCAGGGGCTGTTCCAAGGCTCCCGGCTAGCCGACGGAGGTCGCAGAAGAGGTCCGACTGCATGGTCGGCTGGCTGGTATCGGCGGGGAGTGCGGGGCGCAGTGTGTCGTGCGTACGGGAGTGAGCGGGTCGGTGTGTGCGTCGCGCGCTGGCCGTCGCGCCCTGCACGGTGCGCCGCCCGTCGCCGGATCCTGGCGTGAGCATGACCTTGATTTTCGGAAGGGGTTCCAGTGGCTGTCGCTCCACGTGATGGTGCAACCATCCTGACGGAGGCCGCGACCGTTGTGGCCCCGTTGCTACGGTCTCAGGTCAACGCCCTTCCTCCTCACGTCCGCCATGTCGTGGGGCTGCATTTCGGCTGGTGGACCGACGACGGAAACGCCCTGGACGCTTCGGACGTCCACAAGGCCGTCCGGCCTGCCCTCGCCCTGCTCACCTGCCAGGCGGTGCTCGGTGAACTGCAGGCCGCCAAGGCCGCTGCGGTGGCGGTGGAGTTGGTCCACAACGCCAGTCTGCTCCACGACGACATCATCGACCAGGACCCGCTGCGGCGCGGCCGGAAGGCGCTGTGGGCGGCCAAAGGGGTGCCGGCGGCGATCCTGGCCGGCGACGCCCTGTTCTTCGCCGCCGTCCAAACCCTCACCGACGCACCGAACGCGGGCCGCACCGTACCGGTGCTTCTGGCCGCCGTGCAGACCCTGATCGAGGGCGAGTACCTCGACATTCTTACGGAGACCGGCACCGAGGTCAGCGAGGACCGGGCCATGGCGGTCGCGGCGGGCAAGACCGGCGCGCTCCTGGCCTGCGCCTGCGAACTCGGCGCGCTCGGGGGCGGCGCCGCCCCCGAGCGCGCCCAGCTCTATCGACGCTTCGGCCGCCGCCTGGGCACCGCCTACCAGTGCGTCGACGACGTCCTCGGCATCTGGGGCGAGGAATCGGTGACGGGCAAACCCGCCCTGTCCGACCTGCGCTCCCTCAAGGTCACCATCCCCATCGCGGTCGCCATGGCCGGCAACACCCCACAGTCCCAAGCCCTGCGCACCCTTTACCGCACGAGCGCGCCGCTGGGCGAGGAGGACTGTCTGCGCGCGCGGGACCTGATCGAGCAGACCGGCGCACGGGACGCCACACTGCGCCGGGCCCAGCGGCACATTGCCATAGCTCTCGAACACCTCGCGCGAGCCACCCCGGATCCCGTTCCTGCTGCCGAATTGGCCTCCCTCGCCCGCCTCCTCGTCCGCCGTGACCACTGACCTGCGGACAACCGGACCGCACAGACCACCGCTCCCGACCCGTGGACCAGCACGCACTGTCAACCGACGCCTCGTAACCGACACGCCCGGCGGTGCCGTCACCCGGCGCAGCAGCTGCGCGAGCAGCACACCCAGAAAGGCACCCCATGACCCCGCTCGAAATCGCCGAGTTCTTCCAAATCCCCGCGGAGTGGCCGGTCAACCCCGATGGTCCGGCCGCCGACGAACAGGCCGTCCTGTGGGCACAGCGAACCCGCCAGGCCCTCACGCCGGAGGAGGTCACATTCGTCCGCAACGCCACCTACGGCCAGTCCATGGGCACGGCCTTCCAACGTGCCAGGGGCGAGCGGCTGCAGGCCATCACCGATTGGGTCACCTGTGCGTTCTTTCTCGACGACATGTTTCTCGGCATGCTCAAGCATCCGGGCAGGGTGGAGGTCGTCCTGAACGACGCTGTCGAGGTCATGTACGCCCTGCCGGGAAATCTGCGGCGACCATTGAAGGGACCGGAACGAGGACTCTTCGACGTGATGGAGCGATTGCGGGAACTGGGACCGCCGCGCTGGGTGGCCCGGTTCCAGCAGGGCATGCGGCTCTGGATGGCCGGCATCCACCAGAAGCAGTTCGCCCTCTCAACCGGGGCCTCCATCGGGCTGGAGGCGTATTGGCGCATCCGGCCCGCGGACATCGGGGTGACGCCTGGCTTCCCTCTGCTGGAGATGGTCGGGGAGAACTACCTCCCGGAAATGGTCGCATCGAGCCACGAGATCGAACGCTTACAGGTCCTCGTATGCGAAGCAATCGCGATCCAGAACGATGTCGTGTCGATCGGACGCGACCGGCGCGACCGGGACCTCAACCTGATCCTGGTACTCGAAGACGCCTACGGGATGACGGAGGAAGAGGCCCGGGACAAGTGCCGCGAGTGGTACTTCGAACGGATCGCGGAATTCGACACGCTACGGCCCGTTCTCCAGCAGCACTGCGCGCATCTTCCCGCCCCCGAACGCGAAGTCGTCCATGACGTGCTCCAGGACTACCGGGACCTCTTCCACGGCACCATGCACGCCCAGATGCGCTCAGGGCGCTACAACCACACCCTGGAGAACGCGCCGTCCCCCACAGGGACAGGCGGCCGGCCGGCCTTCCTGGACGAGTACGCCGACGTGTTCACCGAACGCGGCTTGTGATCAGCGCCTCCTCAGCCCACTACGCGGTGACCTGCCGAGGGCCGGTGACGTTGCCCTGATCATGGACGGCTACGAGCACCTTGACCTTGAAGAGATCGACTTCGCTCCCATGGAGCACAACACCGAACGGTTGCGCCTGCTGAAACTGGACGAGACGCGTGACCTGATCAGCGTGCTGCGTACTGCGTGCTGTCGCTGTGGAGGGCGGGACGGTCGCGGGGAGGGCGGACCGGCTGGCACGGGAAATCGGGGGACGCATTCCGCCGGAAAGCTGACCTTGCTGCGGGCCGCAGTAGCAAGAGGATGCGAAGCCGTTTCCCACCTGCCTCCGGCTGAGGTGACGCGGTGGCTGTTACCCACCGGACCCGCTTCCCGCCGAGTGTCCGGCCCTGGCGGGACCGCGCCCGTACACCGTGGACGGCGTGCCAAGCGAGTGTGGACGGTGTGCCAACGACAGGGGAATGACCGCCGTACATCCTTGTGATCGCCGCAGAGACGTCTGGGACTTGCCACAGGATAGGCCTCTCATTTCAAGACCGATGCGGTCAGCTCAGCCAACCCGTCAACAGAAAGGGAAGCCCATGCCGATTTCTCGTTTCATGAAGAGTGCGCTGACGGCGGCGGTAGCGACTGCGGGGTTGGTGGTGTTTGATGCAGCTCCGGCCCTTGCAAGTCAAGATGTTACTGTCCATGTTCTGCAGTGCGCATTCGAGTACTGCCCCTCTGCAGGGTACGGGTGGTTCCATGCCGATCCGAGCGGGAGTCTTCCCGGTGACGCGCTGAAAGCCTGCGACCTGCACGCCGATGGCCGTGGCATAAAGGCGACGCTGACTAATCGAGACACCGGCAAAGTCATTCGCACCGCCGATACCTCAGGTCACGCTTCGCCCTACTGCACGGATTGGAAAACCGGTGACCTTCCGGAGCAGACCCGGGTCTGGGTCGACGTGTGCACGACGGGCGCGGAGCCGCGCACATGTGCTTACGGTGCCGAGGGATGGAGTTGACGGCTTCTTCGCCGCCACGATCCGCTCGGGCGCGTATTCACCGATTCGCCTACAACGGCTGACACCGCGGCCGGCCGTTCGGCCTCGCCGCCTCCCTCATCACCCACCGCCACCTCCGACGCCGTTGTCACGGCCGACGAGCAGGTGGTAGAGCAGCGCGAAGAACGTCCGCTGGGGGTGGTCTTGGTCTCCGGCGGCAGCTCATTGGGCGTGGCGTCGGCGGCCGCCCCGTCGCGGCGGCAGGCGGGCACCGGGGCTGCGTCCAGGGCGACGCGCTCATGGCGGCAGTCTGTCGGTTCGGCAATAAGCTCTCCGCATGGCGATGGCACCGGCTGAACTCGAGGCGCGGAAGTGCGCAGCACCTTGTTCCTGAACTGGGAGCTGACGACATCGAGGCCCGCAGGCGGTGGGCCGCTGAACCGACCTGTCCGTTCCGTGGTGCGCGTGACATGATCCCGTTGTGGATTTGCTTCCGATTTCAAGCTATTTCCCACCAGGTGGGCGCGCTGCCATAACCGATCTGATCGCGGCGGCCAGGTCCGGTCGTGGTGGTGCGGTGGTGGTCCGCGGTGAGGCGGGCATCGGCAAGACCACTCTCCTGCGGCATGTCCTGGACGCGCAGGACGGGTTGCGGGTGCTGTGGGTGAACGGGGCCGAGTTCGAGGCGGACTTCGCCTACGCGGCGGTGCATCAGCTCACCCGGCCGTTGCACGACCGGATCGGGCGGCTGCCGGCCCGGCAGGGGAACGATCTGTCGGTGGCGTTCGGGCTCGGGGAAGGCAGCGCGCCCAGTCGGTTCGCGGTGGCACTCGGTGTGTTGGGGCTGCTGTCGGAGGCGGCGGGGGAGTCGCCCGTGGTCTGCGTCGTGGATGACGCGCAGTGGCTCGACCGGGCGTCGGCGCAGGTTCTGGCGTTCGCGGCGCGGAGGATCGGCGCGGAGCCGATCGCGCTCGTGTTCGGGTTGCGCGATCCGCACGGTGTCGACGAGCTGGACGGGCTGCCGGAGCTGAAGCTGTCGGGCTTGTCCGATCAGGCGGCCCGCGACCTGCTGGCGTCCGGGGTTCCGGTGCCGCTGGACGACCGGGTGCGTGAGCGGATTCTCGCCGAGGCGCGCGGCAATCCGCTCGCGCTGCTGGAACTGCCGCGCAGGCTCGGTCCCGCCGGACTCGCGGGCGGATTCGGGCTGCCCACTCCCGCCTCGCCGGCGAACCGGATCGAGCAGAGTTACCGGGAGCGGGTCTCCCGGCTGTCGCCCGGAGCCCGGATGTTGCTGCTGATCGCGGCCTCCGAGCCGCTCGGCGACCCGGGTCTGCTGTGGCGGGCCGCGGATCTGTTCGACCTGAAACCGGAGGCCGGAACCGAGGCCGAAGCGGAGGAGCTGATCGAGTTGGGAGGCCGGTCCCGGTTCCGGCACCCGCTGGTGCGGTCGGCCGTGTACGCCGCCGCGTCACCGGCCGACCGGCGGCTCGTCCACAGAGCGCTCGCCGACGTCACCGACCCGCAGACCGATCCCGACCGGCGCTCCTGGCACCGGTCTCAGGCCGCAACCCGGCCCGATGAGGACGTCGCGGCCGATCTGCTGCGCAGCGCGGAGCGGGCCCGGCGGCGGGGCGGGGTGGCGGCCGAGGCCGCGTTCCTCCAACAGGCCGCGTCCCTCACTCCCGATCCCCGGTTCCGGGCCAAGCGCAGCCTCGCCGCGGCACGGGCGGCGCTGGAGGCCGGCGCCTTCGAGACCGCGATCACCCTGGTCGACGCGGCCGAGCACGGCCCCATCGACGACGCCGGGCGGGTCGAGGCCGAACTCGCCCGCGCACAGGCGGCGTTCTTCCGCGACGGCGCGGCCGACGCCGTCGGCCATCTGATCCGGGCCGCCGGACTCGACCCCGCCCGGGCCCGGCTGTACCTGCTGGACGCGCTGCAGGCGGGGCTCGTCGTCGGTCGGTCCTCGCCCGCCTGCCGCACCGCCCTTCAGGCGGCCCGGCAGGCACCCGCTCCCCCGGGGCACCGCACCGGCGCCGACGACCTGCTGGACACGCTGGTCGCCTACCTCGACGGGGATCTCGCGACGGTGTCCGTACTGTCCCGCATGCTGTCGGACACGACCGACCCGCTGTGGTCACGGCGCCTGTCGCTGGCGGCGCTGCTCGCCGTAGAACTGTGGGACTTCGCCCTGGAGGAACGATTCGCCACCCAGGCCGTCGTAGCGGCCCGGAGCTGCGGAGCGCTGATGATCCTGCCGGTCGGCCTCTGGATGCGGGCCATGGCCGCCGCCCAGCGCGGCGCGCTGCTCGACGCCTCCGCCCTGCTCGGCGAGGCCGACGGCATCGCCGAGGTGACCGGGGTCCCGGTCCACTGGTACGGCCACCTGCAGGTCGCGGCCGTGCGCGGCCGGCCCGCCGAAGCCAGGCCGCTGATCGACCGGGTGCTGGCCGAGTCGCGGGGCCGCCGCAAGGGGATGCTGACGGCGATGGCCCACAGCGCCGCCGCGTTCTACGCCAACGGCGTCGCCGACCACCGGGCGGCGCTCGAATCGGCGACGCTGGCACTCGCCGACGGCGACCTGTCGACGAGCAGCATGGCACTGCCCGAACTGGTCGAGGCGGCGGTGCGGTGCGGCCAGGACGCCGTCGCCCGGGAGGCGTTCGCCCGGCTCGACGAGCACACGCGGGCCGCGGGCACCGACTGGGCGCTCGGGGTGCGCGCGGCTCTCGGCGCCCTGCTGTCGGACGAGCCGGAAGCCCTGCATGCCGAGGCGGTGTCCAGGCTGGGCGCCGGCGGCATGCGGACCTGGCACGGCCGGGCCCTGCTGCACCAAGGGGCGTGGCTGCGCCGCGACGGCCGCCGCCGTGAGTCGCTGGAGGCCCTGCGCGCGGCCCACGACCTGTTCACCACGACGGGCGCGGAGGGATTCGCCGAACGGGCCCGGGCCGAACTGGCCGCCGCGGGCGAGCAGGCCAGATCGGTGACGAGAGGGGTGCTGGAGGCGCTCACCGGCCAGGAACTCAACATAGCCCGGCTCGTCGCGACCGGCGCCACCTCCCGCGAGGTCGCGGACCGGCTCTTCCTCAGCCCCCGGACGATCGACGCCCACCTGCGCAACATCTTCAAGAAGCTCGACATCACCTCGCGCCGCCAGCTCACCGACCTCGTCACCCAGGCGATCTAGGTGACGGTCTAGGCGACTTTCACCGAAGAGCGGCCGGGTCTCGCCACAGCAGACTCGGCCGCATGGACAACCCGCCCGCCGGCATCGACCGCGCCGCCCCCGTCGTCGCCCGCCACGAACTGACGATCAGAGCTCCCGCCGCCGCGGTCTGGGGGTTACTGACCGACGTGCCCGCCTGGCCGTCCTGGCAGCCCGACATCGTCTCCGCACGCGCCCGCACGCCGTTGACGCCGGGCGCGACGTTCCACTGGCGCACCGCGGCCCTCGACATCGCCTCCACCGTCTACGCGATGGAGGCGCCCCGCCTCATCCTCTGGGGCGGCCCGGCCCAGGGCATCGTCGCCGTACATCAGTGGACGCTCATCTCGTCCGGCCCCACCGCGACCCTCGTCACGACCGAGGAATCGTGGGACGGCGCCCCGGTGCGGGCCGACGCCGCCAACATCCGGCAGGCGCTCGACGACTCCCTCGCCCAATGGCTCGGCCACCTCAAGACCGCCGCAGAGAAACCGCGATGACCGCTGTGGAGTCCGCCATGCGCAAGCGATCCCGCGGCGCCGCCCTCACCGCTCTGGCCGCCGCGCAGTTCACCGTCATGCTCGCGACGTCGATCGTGAACGTCGCGCTGCCCCAGATCCGCGACGGCGTCGGTCTGTCGGACGGCGGCACCACCTGGGTGGTCAACGCCTACGGCCTGGCGTTCGGAGCCCTGCTGCTCGCCGGCGGGCGAGCAGCAGACTTGCTGGGACGCCGCCGGGTGCTGTTCGCGGGCCTCGCGCTCTTCGGGGCGGCCTCGGCGGCAGCGGGACTGGCGACGTCGCCCGCCGTCCTCATCGGTGCCCGCGCGGTGCAGGGGACCGGCGCCGCGGTCGTCGCCCCCGCGGCCCTCGCCCTGGTGATGGACCTCTACCCGCCGGGGCCGGGGCGGGGCAGGGCGCTGGGTATCTGGGGCGCGGTGTCCGGCGCCGGAGGCGCGGCGGGGGTCGTCCTCGGCGGCGTGCTGAACCAGGCGTGGGGCTGGCCATGGATCTTCCACGCGGTCGCTGTCGGAACCTTCCTGTGCCTGGGCGCCTCAACCGTCCTCGTCCCACAGACCGCGGCAGCGGAGGCGGCTCGCTTCGATCTCCCCGGCACCGCCACGCTCGGCCTCGCGCTGACCGGTCTGGTGTGGGGGCTGACCACCGCCCGCAACGACGGGTGGACGGACGGCCCCGTACTCGGCGCCTTCGTGCTGGCGGCCGTCCTCGGGGCGGCGTTCGTCCTGATCGAACGGCGCAGCCGCCACCCGCTCGTGCCGCCCAGGCTGTTCGCCGGGGGCCGGGTGACCGCAGGAAACGTCCTGATGGGCCTGTTCGGTTCGGTATGGATCGCGCTGTTCTTCTTCCTGCCGCTCTACCAGCAGCAGGTCCTCGGCGCCGGCCCGCTGGTCACCGGTCTCGGACAACTCCCCCTCGCCGCCGCGAACATGCTCGGCGCGACCCTCGCACCGCGGATCGCACGCCGGCTCGGCGCCACGGCCACGGTGATCGGAGCACTGCTCACCGAGGCCGCCGGAATGCTGTGGCTCTCGCGCATCGGCGTGCACGGAAGCTTCGTCACCGATGTCCTGGGCCCGAGCGTCCTGGTCGGCCTCGGCCTGAGCGTCGCATTCGTCCAGCTCACCGCCCTCTCCATCGAAGGCGTGGCCAAGGACGACTCCGGGGTGGCCGGGGGACTGGTGAACACCACACGCCAGGTCGGCGGTGCGATCGGCCTGGCGGTGCTGACCACCGTCGCCGGAACCGTCACCTCGGCCGCCCACCGGCCACACCTGGAGGCGCTGACCGAGGGATACCGCACCGCGTTCGCCATCTCCGCCGCGGTCCTTGCGGCAACCGCCCTTCTCGCCTCTCTTCTGACCCGTTCGAACACGAAAGCAGGGAAAGCACCATGCGTACCATCGACGAATCCGCTCCCGTCGTCGTCCGGCTCTCGACCGTGATCGACGCTCCGCTGGAGACGGTGTGGAACCTGCACACCGGCATCGACGCCTGGGCCGATTGGAACACGCACGTCGACGAGGCCAAGCTCGACGGCCCGCTCCAGCCCGGCAGCTCCTTCCGCTGGAAGACCCACGGACTCGACATCACCTCCACCCTCCACGAGATCGTTCCCGGTGCCCGGATCGTCTGGGGCGGCCCCGCGAACGGCATCGACGGCGTCCATGTGTGGACCTTCGAAGCCGACGGCGGCCAGGTGACCGTCCGCACCGAGGAGTCCTGGGCCGGTGCCCCCGTCGAGGCCGCCGTCGAAGAACTCGGCCAAGCCCTCGAACGGTCCCTCCAGTCCTGGCTCGTGGCCCTCAAGTCGCATGCGGAACAGCGCTCCTGACTGACCATCTCCACCACCGACCCCACCGAGCGACGAGGTTCACACATGTCCACCAAGCCCTACCTGATCGGCCACTACACCCCGGCCGTCGACGAGATCACCGCCACCGGTCTGACCGTCGAAGGCAGCCTGCCGCCGGAGCTGACCGGCCGGCTGATCCGCAACAGCCACAACCCCAAGCCCGGCGTCACCCCCACCCACTGGTTCAAGGGCAGCGGCATGGTCCACGGCATCCGTCTGCGCGAGGGCCGCGCCGAGTGGTACCGCAACCGCTGGGTCCGCACCCCCGCCCTGGACGGCGCCCCCTACCTCACCGAGCACGGCCCCGACCTGACCGCCAGCACCGCTGGCACCCACGTCGTGGAACACGCCGGGCGCCTCCTCGCCCTGTGCGAGGCGAACCTTCCCTTCGAACTCACCCGGGACCTGGACACCGTCGGCGCCTACGACTTCGACGGCAAGTTGCGCAGCGCGATGACCGCGCACCCCAAGACCGACCCGGTCACCGGGGAGTTGCACTTCTTCGGCTCCTCGCCGTTCCCGCCGTACCTGATGTACTACGTCGCCGACGTCAAGGGCCAGGTCACACACAGCTTCGAGGTGCCGGGCGCCACCGCCTCCCTCAAGCACGACTTCGCGCTCACACGTCACTACGTGGTCTTCGCCGAAGGCACGGTCACCTTCGACCCGACCGAGCACTCGGGCATCCCGTACTCCTGGAACGACGACCAGCCCGCCCGGATCGGCGTCATGCCCCGCGGCCCGGAGGGCGCCGGAGAGGTCCGCTGGTTCCCCATCGAGCCGGGCAACATGCTGCACGCCGGCAACGCCTACGAGGACGCCCAGGGCCGCATCGTCCTGGAGGGCCCGACGGTGGACAAGGCAGGCTTCCAGCTCTCCTGGAACTGGTGGGTCGGCGCCCCCGGCCGCGGCACGGAGCCCAACACACGCTCCTACAACCGCCGTTGGGTCGTCGACCTGGCCGCCGGCCGCGTCGACGAGCGGATCACCGACGACCTCGCCGTCGAGTTCCCCACGCTCAACGAGGACTTCCTCGGCGCCGAGAACCGTTACCAGTACGCGGTCTCCTTCCCCGACCAGGACGGCTACGGCGGCTACGGCATCGTCAAGTACGACCGCACCACCGGCGCCCGCCGCGTCCACCAGGCCGGGGACGCCCGCCTGCCCAGCGAGGCCGTGTTCGTGCCCGCCGCCGGAGCCACCCGCGAGGACGACGGCTATCTGCTCACCGTCGTCTCCGACCTCAAGCAGGACGCCTCCCAACTCCTGGTCCTGGACGCCTCCGGCCTCGACCGGATCGCCACCGTCCACCTGCCACGACGGGTCACCGGCGGCATCCACGGCTCCTGGATCCCGGACACCGACACCGGCACCGACGCCCCCGACAGCTGAAATCGCCCCCCCGGCCAGGGGGCCGCTCCTCCCGGCCGGGCCCGCACCCACCACCCGTTCCCTGAAATCCACGAAGACTCCTCGAAAGGCCAAGCATCGTGCGTACGTTCACCGTGGCGAGGTTCACCGCCGCCACCACCGTGCTCGTCCTCGCCGTCTCCGGCACCGCCCACGCCCTCACCGACGACAGGCCCACCGCCTCGGGCGAGAGCCTCGCCGCGCACACCGCCGACGTGCAGATCGATCAGACCGCGCCGGTCATCACGCGGGAGACCATCCTCATCCACGCCCCCCTGCGCACCATCTGGAAGATCCAGACGGATGTCGAGAAGTGGCCCGCCTGGCAGCCCAGCGTGGAGAGGGTCGTCAAGGACACCCCCGGACGCCTGCGCCCCGGCTCGGTCTTCCGCTGGAGCACCGAGGGGCTGGACATCACCTCCACCGTCAAGCAGGTCAGACCCGGCAAGCGCCTCGCCTGGGGCGGCCCCGCCCAAGGCATCACCGCCGTCCACGTGTGGACGTTCACGCCGACCCGCGACGGCGTCCTCGTCCACACCGAGGAGTCGTGGACCGGAGAGCCCGTCGTCGCCAACCAGGCTGTCCTACAGGCCGCCCTCGACAACTCCCTCCGCAACTGGGTCGACAACCTCCGACACGAGGCCGAGGCCCAGGCCGCGAAGTAGCCCGTCACCGAGGCCGAAGGACCCGCCGGGCACTGCCGGCCGATGGCCCGGGCCCGCGCCGACCGGCGGTTCTTCGACTTCCTCGACGACCACGTCGGGTCGCCCTCGCTGCCGTCTGACCTGACTGCTCGGCCGAGCCCCCCTTTGCCCACCCGCTTGCCCAGCACCCGCGGGAACACCTCGGCGGCCGGGGGTCGATCGGGGTTTGGTCAATAGGGACCCCGCCGGTTCGCGTCCTGGCTAGAGTCCGCCATACGCCGGAAGACATCGGCCGGGGTGGGGCTTCGCGCGGTCCAGCGGCGCGGGGACCGAGATGGCGTCACGGGATGAGGGGTAGGGGCGCATGGGGCCGGACAGCGTGGAAGAAGGCCGGCAGCGAGCCAACCCACGGCCCGACGTCGACTTCAAGCCCGTACGCAACGGGATGGACTACCTCCTCACCGCTGTTCAGCACCTTACGGAGGGCGCGTCGCCGCCGAACGACCGCGACTTGAAGTACGCGATCCTGCACCTTCAGGCAGCGACCGAAGTGCTCTTCAAAGCCCGTCTCGTCAAGGAACACTGGACTCTGGTCTACAGGGACCCGCGCCGGGCCAGCCTGGACGACTTCAGGCAGGGCCGGTTCGAAAGCTGCACCCTCCAGGAAGCCATGAACCGACTCGCACAGGTCGCAGGCGTGGTCGTTCCGCCTGAGGCTCGACAGGCGATCGAGAAGGTGACCGACGTCCGCAACCGCCTGACGCATTACGGGCACACCGTCAACGCCTACCGGGTCGAGGACTGGGCGGCGCAGGTTCTCGGCTTTCTGCTGACGTTCATCACCCAGGAACTGAAGCCCGTGCTCTCTTCCGAACTCAGGGAAGTCGGCGAAGCGATGTACACCCTGCGCACGAAGCTCAGCAGCATCGAATCGCTGGTCAAAGACCGCATGAACACTCTGTCGGGAGAGCTCGTGCCCGTCGCCCACCGCACCGTGGTGTGCCCGGACTGCCGACAGTGGGCTCTAGTCGTGGGTGAAATCCCCGTGGTCTGCCACTTCTGTCTGCAGAACTTCGACACCGCAGTCTTCGCTGAGGCCGACTACGTCCTGGAAGTCCTCGGCACACGGGACAATCACGAGTACCGAGCGTGCCCGGGCTGCGCCGACCGCTTTGCCGGCCATATGGTGGTCGGCGCCAGAACCGCCAAGGCCCCGAACACCGACGTCGCCTTGTGCTTCAGTTGCGGTACCTGCGAGGCCCTGGAGGATCAGCCGGGAGACCGATCAGGCGCAACCCCGGACGAGGACGCGTCCGCAACACCGCATGGCGTCGACGCCGCCGACAGCGCACCGTCCTCCCCCTGACTCGTGCCGCGCACCGCAGCAGTACGGCTCCTGGATCACCGACGTCCACATGCGGGGGGACGACAAGCAGGCTCACGGGTCGGCACAGCGGGGCGATGAGCAGGCTCACGGGTCGGCGCAGCGCAGAGGCACCTCTCCGCGGTGTGAGCCGGCGCTGCCGTGCGGGTGAGGCTCCCCGTGTGGCATCTGCTGTACCGGGCGGCCGCTCGGAATAGTGCTTCGCGAACGCAGGATCGGATTCTGGGTGCAGTCCTGGAGGGATGCGTCGTGGACAAGTCATTGCTTTCCCAGGTCGAGGCGACCGTGGGCAGGGGGAAGGTCGTCGTGTCGGCGGACGACGAGACAGTCGTCGCCTTGGTGCAGGAGACCGTCAAGAGCGGCAGGACCGCTTCCTTCTACCTCTCGCGTGAGCAGGCCCGCATCATCCGGGATCTGCACTGGACGCCGGAACTCGTCAAGGCCTCCCGTCTCGAACCCGTCTCGGCCGAGGAGAAGGCCCGGATCGAGTCGGAGCTGGGGATCACGGACATCGGAGCCTTCCGGTTCGGCCGCTTCGCGTGCAAGCAGGGTCACGAGTTCAGCGCGTTCGATTTCCTGCAGCACGGCGTCTGGGAACATGGGCTGGACGGGGTGAAAGCGATCTTCGAGCTCAAGGAAGCGGCCTTCCTGCGCGTCAATCCGTACTTCGCCGTCAACTGCGCCACCTGTGACCAGCCCATGGAAGGGGGCATCACCTACGAGGGCGACACCTACGGCGGTTGCTCCTACCCGGACCCGCCGGTCTGCGTGTAACCGGCACGGGGCTCGCCGGTCGGCGACCGGTATGCGCGAGGGAGTCCGGCCGCGGAGGTGAGGCATTCGCGCTGCACGGCAGGCGGACACGTCCGTCGGGTCATCGCAGAGCGGACGGATCGGGCCAGTGCGGCACTCGACGGCAGGTACGTCATCCGCCCGTCGACGCCTCAGCGACGGATTCGCCGAGCAGAAGCGCGGCGACCGCTTCGGGGTCTTCGCGCATTGCGTCGTGGCCGGTGGGGAGGTCGTGGAACCTCCGCCTAGACGAACTCCCGCCGGGGGATGTGGGCGATCGTGCCGGTGAGCCGGATCGTCTGCTGAACGAGGCGAGGGGATGGGGACGGCGGCGGGGGCCGCCGCCGTCCGGCGGCCGGACGGCGTAGCCGGTGGCCGCAGCGCCGACGGCGAACACTTCCCGGTAACGCTCGGCCGTCGACCACCAGCACGACTCGCCGTCACGCGGCACGTAGGCGTCAAGACGCACCAGTCGTGAGATCCGGCCGCCGGCGCGGTCGGCCGCGGCGGCGATCGCCATCCCGCCGTAGCGGTGGCGGACCAGCGTCGCACCGGTGACGCGGGCGCGATCGAGGAGCCGCAACACATCGTCGGCGTGCGTGTCGAGGTTGACGGCCGCCACGGTCGCGTCGTCGTCCGGCCGCAGACTGCTCGACACCGCGGCCCGCACGGGCAAGCACGGCGGTCGGCCGCCGGTCATCACCGACGACATGCTCCACACCGTGCTCCGGGGGTCCCAGTAGTACTCGCCGCAAAAACAACGGAGTAGTCCTGCTTCCTGCACGAGCCCCGGCCCTGAGAGAGCGCCGACCGGGCATGCGCCGGCGTTGCTTTGTGCTCAACCAGAGCCGGAGAAACGTCCGAGGGTGAGGCTCGCCCTAGAAGGGTTCAGCGGCCCGCAGGAGGTCCCGCGGCAGGTAGGGGGATTCGACGCGAATGGTCCAGCCGCGGCGGCGGGCATGGCAGGCCAGGGCGAGGACGTCGAGGTTGACGGAAACATTTGGGCCATGGGCGCGGTCGGCGACTTGGTAGTAGTCACGGTGGGCTTCGAGGGCGTCGGCCAGGGCGAGGTTGAAGCTTTCCTCGTCACCCTCCACGAGCTGTGACAGCAGCACGGCCGGTGGCAACGCGAAGCCCCAGTGCGTGGCCTTCTCGGCTTCCTGTAGCGCCCGCTGCGCGGCGGCTTCGGGGTCGACGCCCTTCAGGTAGGCATGGAGGGCTTCGCGGTACGCGGCGAACGCGGAGCGGTCCGGGCCGGCGACGGTGGGGCCGGTGAGGACCAGCGGGGCGAGGACCTCGCGTACGCCGGTGATCAGGGCGAAGGCGACGGCCGTCTGCCAGTTCCCGGCACCGGCTTCCTCGCCCCGCTCGGCCGGGTAGCGCAGTGTGCGGCCGCCGATGGTCACCTCGACCTCGGTGCCCGGCTCCGCCAGCGCGATGCGGAACAGCGCCGCCCCCGTCTGGGAGGCCAGCCGAAGAGTCGCGAGCTGGGCGTCCGTGAGGTCGCCGGGATTGCCCGCCCGCCACTTGAACAGGCGCTCCTGATCGCCCATGACGTTGCCGAGATGCCAGACGGCGAGGGGATCTCCGTCGACGGAGGTCAACGCTTCCCGGAGGTGTTCCTCGTACATGGCCTCGATCCGCTCGATCCCCTCGCGCTCACAGGCGGGCCGCTCCACGACCAGCGTGCCCGCGGCAAGCGCGGCGACCGCGTCCGGCCGCCGGTCCCGGCCGAACCCTCCAACCCGGGGCCCCCGGGTCTCGAAGCCCGTGATCAGCGCGTGCGGGAGGTAGTCGGTGCGGACGGCGGGCGCCCACCCCAGCGTCCGGTACGCAAGCGCGGACAGAGCGATGGGGACGAGCGGGAGCAGAGTCCTCGGAGAGGCCGCGGGCCCCTGCAGGGCGGCGTGCCCGGCGAGAAGATCGGCGAGCGCGGCATCGAAAGACTCCCGGTCCTCGACGACCAAGGCGCGCAACGCGTGGAGGGCCGCACTGTCCGGCCGGTCCATGAGGAGCTGGCCGGTCTCTGCGGCGCGGGTGCGGATGCGGACGAGGGCCGCGTCGATGGCGGTGAGCTTGGCCTTCGCGCTCGGCGGGTACTCCTCGTCGTCGCCGGTGTCGTCCAGGACCACGGCCATCAATCCGGTGGCGAGTTCGCCGGCGGGCGTGCCCTTCGCCTGCGCGGCGAACTTGTCACGGGCGAAATGGAACGCCTCGCCGTGGGTCTTCGCCGTGTCCGTGAGAACCGTCAGGCAGAGTGCATCGGTCCACTCCCCGGTCGTGACGCTCTCCTCGGGGGAGTCGTCACCCGGGTCGTAGCTCATACCGAAGTTCACGTAGTTGAGGAAGACCTGGAAGCTGCAGTGCGGGTGGTAGGCGGCGTAGGCGACGGCGCCGGCTGCGGCTTCGGAGGCGTCCTCAAGGGCCGCCTTTGCCTCCGGAGTGTCGAGGTCGGGTGTCTCGACGGAGAGGGCCCCCAGGTAGGCGAGGAACTCGTCGGCGAGATCGACTGCCATTCGTAGGTGGTGGGGAACACGACTCGCGCAGTGATCATCAGTAACCGCCGGATCACGGGCCTGTCAGCAGATGTGATCGCCGAACTCGTGGCCGAGGTAGGCCCGTTGTGGCATGAGCGTCACCAGGCCAGACTTGCCCGTCGACCGCGGAAGCGGGCCATGGGTGGCGGCGCGAAGCACCGGCTGGTGTTCGTCGACCGACTCCTGGCCACCCTCGTCCACCTCCGTCACGGGGCTACTCACGATGTGCTGGCCTGCTGGTTCGGCGTGGACCGCTCCACCATCACCCGGGCCATCGGCGAGGTGCGGCCCCTGCTCGCCGAGCGGGGGTGCACCGTCAGCCCCGACGTGCGGTTGCGGACCCTGGCCGAGGTCGTCGACCATCTCGGCGCCAGTGGGGAGTTCGGCATCGTTGACGGCACTGAGATCCGGGTCCGGCGGCCCGCCGCCGGACGCAAGGACAGGTTCATCTCCGGCAAGAACAAGCAGAACGCCGTCAAAGCCATGGTCGTCACGGACGGCGAGGGCCGCATGCTGTGGTGCAGCCCGACCCGTCCCGCAAGCTGCGCGGATATCACCCACGCCCGCCAGTTAGGGCTGGTCAAGCTCCTGGCCGACGGGCCCGCGGTCGAGATCCTCGCCGATGCCGGATACCAGGGCCTGGGCGCGCAGACTGGCGGACGCGTGGTGACACCACCGCATCGCAAGTTCAAGAAGAACGCCCCCGATTGGTACGAGGAGATGTACGAGCGCCAGCGCAAGGCGCACTCCTCACGACGCATCCGGGTCGAGCACGGCATCGCCCATCTGAAGAACTGGCGATCCCTGGCCCGCCACCTCGGCCGCCGTGAGCACATGAGCGACATCGTCCAGGCCATCGCCGGCCTGCTGTCCCATCAGCAGACCGCGGATCTGATCCCGGCACAGCAGATGTGAACACCGAGCTCTGCCGGAGTCCTCGACGTCTCACCGCCTACCGTGCACGAGCTCGTAAGGGCTGTCCCGCAACTGGCAGCATCCGTGGGGAGTGCAACCCAGCAGGTCTGGTTGGTGCTTGCCTTGGGCGTGTCGCGCTGCCTGTTGGGGCCGCCGATGTCCATGACGCTGATGTGGGCGGCAAGGCTACGCTGACCCAATGATCGCGGATGGCGCTACGGACAAGGGCAGCGTGACCAAAGTGCGGCGGATCGGAGAGACGATCCGCCGGCCCGTCGGCGAGTGGACGTCCGCGGTACACGCCTTGTTGACCCACCTGGAAAGGGTGGGCTTCACTCGGGCTCCGCGAGTCCTTGGCACTGACGGCACCGATGAGGTGCTGTCGCTGGTGCACGGCGAACCCGCGTTCTCGCCTTGGCCGTCGGCTCTGCGATCGACCCTCGGAATCAGCGAACTGGGGTGCTGGCTAAACGAGTACCACGACGCTGTCCGGGACTTCCAGCCGCCGGCCGACGCACGATGGCAGGGCCAGGAGGACGCCTGGAGTCCCGGCATGATCATCAGGCATGGAGACCTTGGTCCATGGAACTCCATCTGGAACAGCGACCACCTGGCCGGTTTCATCGACTGGGACTTCGCAGCGCCCGGCCACGCCCTCGACGACCTTGCACAACTAGCCTGGTACGCCGTGCCACTGCGCCCGGTCGAGCAGCAGCGAAGAGCATCGATCGCCGGTGAGCACACCCTTCGGATCCGCCTCGACGCCCTTTGCGCCGCCTACGGGGCACGGCCGGCAGACGTACTCGATGCCCTGGAGGCCGTCCAGTCCCGCGAGGCAAAGCGCATCGAACGACTCGGCCGGCAGGGCCACGAACCATGGGCAACCTTCCTCGCCCGCGGCGATGTGTCCGAGATGGTAGCCGAGCGATCTTGGCTCCGATCGCAACGCACGGTTCTCCTCAGCGGTTCGGGCAGCTGAGCACGGCCCGTCCCGGCCGACCCCAGCTGGCCCGTTCCCGCGATGGCTGTTGTCACCTCGGCGTCCGAGCCGTATCCAGGGGCGTCACGTAGCTGACGGCCGCGAACGAGATGATCTTGCTATGGCTGGTGTGATCACGTCGTCGGAGTCGTTCTGGATAACCCCGTTCACCGGGCTGAGCCCGCGCCAGTTCGGAAAGCTGGTGACGGTGTTACGCCGCGCCGGTGTCGATACGCACCACCGGGGGCGGCCATGGGGATTGTCTCTGGACGACCGGACGCTGCTGGTCACGGCGTACTGGCGCAGGAACTTGACGATGCGCCAGCTCGCCCTGCTGTTCGGCATCTCGAAGTCCGCAGTCGACCGCATCATCGATCACCTTGGGCCGCTGCTGGCACTGCAACCTCGGCGCCGCTTCGCGAAGGACGCCGTACTCATCGTGGACGGCACCCTCGTCCCGACCCGCGACCATGAGGTCGCCGAACAGTCGAAGAACTACCGGTACTCCACCAACCACCAGGTCGTCATCGACGCCGACACCCGCCTGGTCGTCGTGGTCGGACAGCCACTGCCGGGCAACCGCAACGACTGCAAGGCGTGGGGCGAGTCCGGCGCCGAAGCCGCGGTTGGCCGCACCACGACGACCGCTGACGGCGGCTACCCCGGGACCGGACTCCTGATGCCGCACCGTCGCCGCGCCAACGAGGAACTGGCCGACTGGAAACAGGAGCACAACCGCTCGCACAAACAGGTCCGAGCCCGTGTTGAGCATGCCTTCGCCCACTTGAAGACATGGAAGATCCTTCGCGATTGCCGCCTCAAGGGCGACGGAGTTCACCACGCCATGCTCGGCATCGCCCGCCTACACAACCTCACCCTTGTGGGATAGAGGCTGTCGCACACCGAAGATCATTGCGGGACAGCCCTTCGGCATGGTGGACGAGGCGGTCGATCATCGCGGCGGCGACGGTGTCGTCGCCGAAGACCTCGCCCCAGCGCCCGAAGGGCTTGTTGCTGGTCACGATCACCGAGGCTCGTTCGTAGCGGCCCGAGATGAACTGGAAGAACAGGTTCGCGGCCTCGGGCTCGAAGGGGATGTAACCCACTTCGTCGACCACGATCAGCGGGATCCGTCCCAGCCGGGTCAACTCATCGCTCAGACGACCTGCTTGATGGGTCTCGGCGAGGCGGGTGACCCACTGGGCGGCGGTCCCGAAAGCAACCCGGTGGCCGGCCTGGCAGGCCCGGATGCCCAGGCCGGTGGCGAGGTGGGTCTTGCCGGTGCCGGGCGGCCCCAGGAAGATCACGTTCTCCTTCCCCGCGACGAAGTCAAGCGTCCCCAGATGGGCGATGACCTCGCGTTTCACGGACCGCTGGTGGTCGAAATCGAAGTCCTCCAACGACTTGCGAGAAGGGAAACGAGCCGCCCGGATGCGTCCCTCGGCGCCGTGGGAGTCGCGGGCTGCGACCTCCCTCTGCAGGCAGGGGGCCAGATACTCCTCGTGGCTCCAGCCCTCGTCGCGGGCCCGCTCGGCGAGCCGGGCGGCCGCGTCCCGTAGGGCCGGGGCCTTCAGCGCTTTGGTCAGATAGATCAGTTCGGAGCCGACGTCGCGGCCGGTCCCGGCCTGGTTCGTGCCGTTCTTCGTGCTCATCACGCTGCCCCTTCACCTGTGCTCAGCCCGCCGTCGAGGACGCCGAAGATCCGGTCGTAGGTGTCCAGCGACCGCTCCTCAACCTCCGTCACCTCCACCGGCGCCGGCTTCGTGCCTGCGGCCTTCTTGCGGGCGGCCGCGGCAGCAGCCGCATGGTCCGGGTCGGTGATGGTCTGGTGGCGGGCCCAGCTGCGGGCATGGCGAGCGACCTCGACGCCGTTGCAGGTCACCAGGACCTGGTCCAGGTCGGCGGCGACCTCGATGCGGCGACCGACGGCCAGCGGATGCACCGAGTAGTCGCAGGTGTCCAGGCGGACGTAGTGGTCCCGGGGCAGACGCAGGGACGCCTTCCACCAGCCCGGCGGGGCGATCGGCGGCAGGGCCAGCATCCGCGAGCGGTCCGCTTCCAGCCGGTCCGCCGGGCGGGCCTGCAAAGTGCGGTGGATGCGCCGGTTCGCCCTGGTCAGCCAGTCGGCGAGCTGGATGTTGAAGTCCGCCGGCGAGGTGAACACCCGCCCTGGAAGGAACGACGTCTCCAGATAGCCGTTGGCCCGCTCGACCAGGCCCTTGGACTCCGGATCCCGCGGCCTGCAGAGCAGGAACTTGACGCCCAGCAGTCCGGCGAACGCAGCAAAGTCATCGGTGAGTTGGGGTCCGCCGGACCGCCAGGACCCGACGGCCCCTCGTTGTCCCAGACCAGCACCCTCGGGACGGCGCCCAGCTCGGTCAGCAGCCGCCAGTGCCCGGCGATCAGGTCGGCCGCGGACCTAGAGGGCAGCATCCGGGCGGTGATCCACCGCGAGTAGCCCGCGACCATGACCAGCACCGGCGGCCGTCCGACCTGGCCGAAGCCGAGCGGGATGTCGGCCGGCGGGAACCAAAGGTCGCACTGGCCGATCTCGCCCGGCTCATAGACCGTCCGCGAGGCCGGATCCGCGGGCCGATAGGCCGGCCGCAGGTCCCGGACCCGGTCCTTGAGCACCGTCAGACCCCGGTCCCAGCCGATCCGTTCCGCGATCACCGTCGCCGGCATCTCAGGCCACTGCTCGAGCAGTTCACGGATCTGCGGCTCGACCGCGTCCACGATCGAGCCCTTCGGCGCCCGCTGATACTTCGGCGGCGCGTCGTCCGCGATCGCCGTGCGGACAGTGTTCCTCGCGATCCCCAGCTTCCTCGCGATCGCCCGCACCGGCATCTGCTCGGCCCGGTGAAGCCGGCGGATCTCCGCCCAGTCCTCCACGCTGATCACCACTCCTCCCGGTCTGACTCAACGAGCCAGACCCTTGGAGGGGGTCAACTTTCAAGCGTCGCCGCTGGTCCACTTTTCAGCCGTCGCCGACAGGCTTCGAATGCTTCCCACACAGCGCGCCTGCGCTGCTGAGGGTCGGGATCTGGCTCGCGCACGGTCACGCGGCAAGCATGACGAGCCGATGCGAGAGCAGAGAGGTAGGAGACGTAGAGCGAACGGCGGCTCTCGGTGTGCTGGTCGCCTCGCTCTCGTCTCCACCGGCGATGATCCAGGATCCCGGCCGATGCTGTCGCGATTCCTCCACCGACGATGGTGCTGGCCAGCGAGACCCATTCCATCGGCACCCCCCAAGGCCTGAGCTGTTGGCGTTCAACGGTGCCCCTGCTCGCACGCGGCGTCGAGGTGCCGGTGTCGCTGCCGGCTCATAGGCTGGCCGTGCTCGGGGCCTGCGGCGGAGGTGCCTTATGCCCCGAACGATTTGGTCCGGCGCGATCAGCTTTGGCCTGGTCACGGTCCCCATCCACGTCCAGTCAGCCACCGAAAACCACAGCATCCAGTTCCACCAGTACCACCTGGAGGACATGGGGCGGATCCGCACCAGAAAGGTGTGCGAGGTCGAGGACCGTGAGGTGTCGAACGCGGAGATCGGCAAGGGCTACGAGCTCACCAAGACCCAGGTCATCCCCATCTCCGATCAGGAGCTGAGCGACCTGCCGCTGCCCACGGCGAAGGCCATCGAGATCGAGGCCTTCGTGCCGCTGGAGTCCGTGGACCCGATCCGCATCGCGGAGGGCTACTACCTCGCCCCCGACGGGCAGGTCGCAGCCAAGCCCTACAAGCTCCTGCGGCAGGCGCTGGAGCGCTCGTCGAAGGTGGCGGTCGCCAAGTACGCCTGGTCGGGCCGTGAGCGCCTGGGCCTGTTGCGGGTGCGGGACGACGTTATCGGTAGCGTCGGATATTCGAGTGTGCGGAATAGGGCCGTGATCCGGCTCTGTTGCGCTTCACACCGCGCTGGTTGGGTGGCTTCATGCTGCCTCGGTGGCCGAGGGGGTCGCGGCCAACCTCGGCCCTCGCACCTCGCGGTAGCCTCTCGCCATGAATCATGGGGAGGGCGAGGACGCGCTGGTTCTGGAGGCGCGGGAGATGCTTGCCGCAGGGCAGAGCGAGGAGGAGGTCTTCGCCGAGCTAGCCGCAAGGACAGGCGAGTGGGGCGTCTGTGTGTTGGCTGTGTGCTTGGCCATGGGGGTCCCCCGGACTGACGCCGAGGCCCGACTCCGCGAGGTCGAGCCACTTCTCGCGGAATTCGCGGCGGGCGAGGAGGAGGACCTCGCCTTTGTTCTCACGTTCGGGCAGGTCTTCATCGTGGACCGCGCGCTTGACGAGCACGAGGAGCACATCCGCCACCTGCTGGGAACCGCCGCTGGCGCCCGCGGAGGCTATCCCGGTGGCCTGCTCGGGTGGTTTCGCACTGGGGAGCTCACGAAGATCTTCCTCTATTTCGCCAAAACCCGGTTCCGGGACGGGCGGGGCTCGCCGCCCGATTTCTGGGCCGCCATGACTACGGCCGGCGAACTCCTGGCGAGCCAGGACGGCCCGGACCATGCAGAGGTGACTGCGGGGCTGGAGCGTTGCCGCACGCAGGCTGCAGCCATCGCCGCGAAGTAGCGTCGTCATCGACGGACAATCTCCGGTGTGTAGGCGGTTCTGACAGCTCCGGCAACTCAACGGCCCCGCGCAGGCCACGCCGAATCCTGTAGCGACTCCTGCGTTCGGTCTCTACAGTCACCGCATGGCTGCCGACGACGAGAACCCAAGTCAGCCCGACATCACCGCGATGCTTAACGGCCAGACCAGTGCCTGCAAGGCAGCACGCGCGGGCACTCTCGTCGCCCGGGAGCAGGGGTACGGATGACGTACGAAGACAGCGCCGCCGCGGTGCTGGCAATGGTGGCCGACCGGCAGCAAGCGGCTGGTCACGGCTGGGCCTTGGACCAAGACCTTCGGCAGGTCAAGCAGCGCGTGTTCAACCTCACCACGCGAGGCCTGGTGGAGTTGGCGGACCGAGAAGACCGCGCGGAGCTGTCGGCGTGGGAGGGGCGGGCCGTGCGGTGGGCGGCGCGTCCGACGCCGTGCGGCCACGACCTTCTCCTCTACAGCCGTCTGCGCCCCCAGCCCGTGCCGGACGAGCCCGGGCCGGGGCTGCGACGGGTGGAACTGATCCCGGCGCAGATGACCGCGCTGCGCCTGTTCGTCGCCCTCACGGGCCAGCTGCGGGTGGCGCCAGCCGAGGGGCTGGCGGAGCGGGTGCGCGGGGCCCGGCGAGAGTCGGGCACAAGCCGGCACGTGCTGTACCTGTCGCCAGAGCAGATGGAGTCGGTGGCATACGGGTTCTGGCTGCACAAGATGTCCGGCTCGGCTCTCGAGGCCAACCGCTTCGCCCCGCGACTACGACGTCGCCCATCACCCTGCTCTCGCCACAGAGGGGTGCGACCGCACGCGCAACGCCCTGAGCACGGTCACAAGTCATCCCGAAGGCCTTCCAGGCACCCAGTCCTGAGAGCCGCAACAGACTCTGACTTCGTTTGCCGCTGTCGCGGTACCGGAGTTGTTACTCACTTTCGGGTGATGGGCCGGGCGTACCCGCAGCACCCGGCGCGGAGAGAGCGGGCCCCGGCCAACTCTCGCAAGGGGCCCCAGGCTGCATGCCGTCAACCTCGTACATCGCCAACATAAATGGACGATACAAGCGAGAGTCGCAGAAACACGGGCAACAAGTAACACAGCTCCTGTTTCCATCCCAACTCACTACCGAAGGGGACAGAGTGTGTGTGCGGCCAGCCCGGCCGCCACCCGCACACCGCACCGACTTCCCGACGGTCCTGAAAGCCACGGGAGAGGGTGCCCGCACCATCTGGGGGACTTCATGTCCGCTTCTGCTTCCGTCACCGCCCGACGTCTGGCCGCCGCCGCGCTCGCGGCCGGCGCCCTCGTCTCGGTGGCGGCGCTGCCGGCGTCCGCGGCCGACCACCGTCCGGCCCGGGAAAGGAGTGGAGATCTCCGCCGTCCAGGCCGACTCCCCGGGACGCGACGACCGCTCCAACCGCTCGCTGAACAAGGAGTGGGTGGAGCTCACCAACACCACCCGCCACGCGGTCAACCTCGACGGTTGGACCCTCGAGGACGAGTCCGGCCACACCTATACCTTCGAACACTACCGCCTGGCCGGCCGCGCCACCGTCCGGATCCACACCGGTGAGGGCCGCGACACCCGCACCGACCTCTACCAGGACCGCCGCGCCTACGTGTGGGACAACGACCACGACACCGCCACCCTGCGCAACGACCGAGGCCGCTTCGTCGACGACGAGTCCTGGGGCCACCGCCGTCACCACCACGGCGACTTCCGTCGCTGACCCACCGGCCCTCCCGCAGGGCCATGCCAGGGGGTGATCGCCCCACGGCGTGACATGTCGGCGGCGCGCGACCCGGTGGTGCGGTCGCGCGCCGCTTCACGTTCGGCGGCCTCCTCTGTGCCGGGGTCTGCTCGGGTTCGTAGGCTGGAGGTGCTCGGGGCTCACGGTGGTGGAGGTGTGCGGTGCCCCGAACGATTTGGTCCGATCAGCTTCGGCCTGGTCACGGTGCCGATCAACGTGGTCAGCGCGACCGAGGACCACAGCATCCACTTCCACCAGTACCACCTACAGGACATGGGCCGGATCCGCACCCGCAAGATGTGCGAGATCGAGGACCGCGAAGTCTCCCAAGCGGAGATCGGCAAGGGCTACGAGCTCACGAAGACCCAGGTCATCCCGATCACTGACGAGGAACTGCGCGACCTTCCGCTGCCGACGGCCAAGGCGATCGAGATCGAGGCCTTCGTGCCGCTGGAGTCGGTGGACCCGATCCGGATCGCGGAGGGCTACTACCTGCAGCCCGCCGGGCAGGTCGCGGCGAAACCGTACAAGCTGCTGCGCCAGGCGCTGGAGCGGTCGGCGAAGGTCGCGGTCGCCAAGTACGCCTGGTCGGGCCGCGAGCGCCTGGGCCTGCTCAGGGTGCGCGGGGATGCGATCGTTTTGCACGCGATGCGCTGGCCGGACGAGATCCGCGACCCCACCGAGCTGCTGCCGCCGACGGTGGAGGTGTCCGAGGACGAGATCGAGGGCGCGCTGGCGCTGATGGAGACCATGACCCGCGAGGACTTGGAGGGGGAGGAGTTCCACGACTCCTACACCGAGGCCATAGCGAAGATCATCGCGTCCCAGCGGGGGGACAAACCGCTCCCGGAGGCGCCGGAGCCGAAGGAGCAGGGCCAGGTCCTGGACCTGATGGCCGCGCTGCAGGAGTCGGTGCGCAAGGCGCAGGCCTCCCGCGGCGAGACCGACGAAGCCGGCGCCGACGTCCACGACCTGGCGCAGCCGAAGAAGAAGACGGCCGCCAAGAAGAGCGCGAAGAAGACGGCGGCCAAGAAGACTCAGAAGAAGACGGCGGCGCGCAGGCCGCGTAGCGCGGAACGCATCCATACGGCCTCGGTGCGGGGAACATGAAGGCAGGGCTCCCGTTCCGTGTTTCCCCCGAGCCGGGACGGGGGCCCGCCCGGCCGGTCACCGTGGCGGGGAATGCCGGCACGGCCGGGCGCGTTGTGCGGGGCGTGGCAGTGTCCCCGGGCCTCACCTATTGCCTGCGTGAAAGATCGTCCGGCCGAAGCCCCGCAGAGCCTGTCGCCGCGTAGGCGACCGCCCTCCACGACCGCACCTCTTCACCTCGGCCCGTGCCGGCGACAACGCCGCCCGGGGCCTGTAGGTTCCGATCGGGTTTGTCAGCGGGCGCTGCGGTGACCTGCGACCTTGCGTGGTTGTCTCGATGATCTGGCGGTGGGTTTGTCCAGCCGGGCTGTCGGTTTCTTCGGGCTGGATGCGGGGCTCGGGCGGATCTGCCCGAGGACGCAGGGCTCGTGGGGTGGCTTCGACAACGTGAGGTGACCCAGTTCGGCGGCGGGATCCGGACCCACTTGGCGATCTTTCGGGCATGATCTGCAATGGCGTTCGCCCTGATGTAATTTGCGCGGCATGCTGACCCGACGCGCCGGGCTCGATGTGCGGGCCTGGCAACCGGGGCGGGGAGGATCGCGTTGATCGTCTGGGTGAACGGTGCGTTCGGCAGCGGGAAGAGCACGCTGATAGACGAGCTGCGTCCGCGATGGCCTGAGGCCCTGGTCTATGACCCGGAGATGGTCGGCTATGTGCTGCGGGAGATCGTGGAGGTGCCGACCGGCGACTTCCAGGACCTTCGGCTGTGGCGGCGGCAGGTCGCCAACCTGGCGGTAGGGCTGGTTGAGGAGTACCGCCGTCCGGTTCTGGTCCCCATGACCTTGGTCAACCCCGGCTATGTCGGTGAGATCTTCGGCGCGTTGACGGATGCGGGCATCGACGTCCACCACTTCTTCCTCAAGGTCTCCCGAGAGGTTCTCGAGCAGAGGATCGACGGCCGGAGCTTCACCCCGGACAACCCTGAGCAGGACGAGAAGGTTCGACGCTGGTGCAAGGACAAGATTGCGCCGTGCATGGCCGCGGCTGACACTCTGCCCAGCGACACCGTGTTTCTGGACGGCGAGTTGACCCCGCAGGAGTTGGCCGACGTGGTGCTGGCTCGTGTCGGCGCGGCTGCGAACCGGTAGGACTGGTTCGTGGGTGAACTTGTTGAGCGGGTTGACGAGCGTGACGAGGTGCTGGCTGTTGTGGACAGGGGGGAGGCGATTCGTCAGCGGTGGCTGCATCGCATCGCGACGATCGTGTGCCGCGACCGTGCGGGGCGGTTCTTTGTCCACCGACGTCCGGATGATGACACTCGTTTCCCGGGGCAGATCAACTGGATGCTCGGAGGCGCGGTGGACGTGGCCGAGCCGTATGAGGATGCTGCTGCGCGGGAGTTGGCGGAAGAACTTGGTGTTCATGCCCGTCCTCGTTTCCTGTTCAAGTTCTTGTGTGAGGGCGTGATCAGCCCGTATTGGCTCGGTCTGCATGAGGTCGTCGTCACGGAACCGGTCCGGCCCGACTCTTCGGAGGTCGCTTGGCATGACTGGTTGACTGAGTCCGAACTGACGGACCTGGTCCGGCATCGGGAGTTCGTTCCGGATGCTCGTGAGGCGTTCGACCGATATCGCGCCCTGCCGGCGCGGCCGGGAGCGATGTGAGCTGGGGTGCGCGTTGCTGGAGTTCGTGCTCCGCGGCGCGGCGTCCCGCGGCGGTGAGCGTGTAGTAGGTGCGGCGTCGTCCCGCGCCGCGTCCTGGAGTTGTGCGGCTGAGCCAGCTGGCGTCGTCTTCGGGCCTGCTGCTGAGCCAGCCGGCTCGTTCGAGCTGGCGGAGGCGGTCCGAGACGCTGCCTTGGTTGAGACCGGTCCTTGCGCTGACCTGGGATCCGAAGAATTCTGCAGGCGCGCGGTCGACGAGATCGTGGAGGAGTGTGAGCGTCTCGGCTCGGACCCGGATGCGTGGGACCGGGATGTTGTCGTAGGGCCTGAGGGGGCCGGGAGGTCGGCGGGTGACGAGACTCTGCATCGCCCGGGCGAGGGTGTCTTCGTCGGGCATGGCGACGAACTGGTCGCTGTTGAGGGCGTTGCGCATGAGTTCCTGTACCCGTTTGTGTGCGAGGTCGTGTAGCAGTGATTGGCCGCGTGTGCTGGGGTGCTGGGGCTTGTTGAAGGCGGATCGGTGGAAGAGATCGGTGCCGAGGTCGTGTTCGAGTCGCTGGAACTGGGTCACGAGGGCGCTGCGCTCGGCCTTGAGGTAGTTCGCCGCCGTTTCCAGGGACGGGAAGGCCATGGCGATCCGGAAGCGGTGCAGCCGGAGCCAGCCGTGCAGTGTGCCTTCGACGGCCGTGCGGACATCACGGGGGATGGAGGGGTCGAGCTTGGCGGTCATGACGGTTCGGCTGTGAACGCCTTGGGGACGTAGGGCGATGCCGTGGTGCTGGAGTCGGCGGCGGATCGTCTCGTCCTGGGTGCCGGCTTCCTGGGCGATGTCGTAGGTGGAGCGCTTGTGGGTGAGGTATTGCTCGCGGAGCCAGTCCTCGTCGATGGGGTGGGGGCGCCGGGAGTGGTAGATCGTCAGGCCGACCGTGCGGGCCTGTTCGACGACGATGTGCCGGGGCAGGCCGGTCTCCTTCGCGATCAGGGTGAGCGTCTTTTCCTGCCGGGTGTATTCGCGTTCCAGGAACTCGGGCGTGAGGATCGCGCGGGCTTGCTCGCGCAGCCGCCAGGCAGCCAGTGGCGAGTGCCGGCTCGTCCATTCCTGCGGCTCGGCGCCGATGTGCTCGAGCGCGAAGCGGACCTGCGTGATGGTCATGCCCAGGTGCTGGGCGGCCTCCCCGGGGGTGCGTCGTTCGCCGAACACAAGGCGCCTGAGGGCGTCCAGATCGATGTCGGTGAGCGGCGGGCCGGGCAGTGACAGCCCGGCAGCGCACTGTTCGGGCGGTTCCCAGGCGAGGGGTTCGGTGATACCCAGCCTTCGAGGAGCCAACGGGCGTGCTCGTGCAGGGCATGGCGTTGACCGAGGGTGAGGGCGGGAAGGAAGGCGAGGTAGCGGCTGCGGTCGCGGGCCGACTGCCAGGCCAGGGGGTGCGCGGGGTCGGCCAGGTCCGATCCGGTCAACAGCTGGTGCAGGTAGCGCTGAGCCTGGACGAACCGCGGGTCTGAGCGGCCCGGTGGAGACAGTCGCCGGGCTGTGTGCCGGTGGCGAAGCACAGCTGCTTCCAGGTGTCGTAGCTGATGGGCTGATCGGGGACGAGATCCCGGCGGCGCTGGTAGTCGATGGCGCCGCCATGATCGTCCAGATGGTCGGCGAGCCGGCAGAGCGCGATCAGCACGTCGGGATGTGCGCGGGTGATCCGCCGCAGCACCAGGCCCATGGTGTCCGACAGATACGGGTGGAGCCGGCCGGTGACCTCCCCCGGGGTGCGCTGCGGCTCGCCGGGCAGCAGAACCAGTGCGCTGGCCATGGCCCGGAAGTAGTCCTCGTCCGTGCCAACGTGCGGCATGAGCCGGACTGTCCAGGTGGGCCAGAGCAGTTGGGGAACATGCCGGATGCGGCCGGTCGACACGGTGGAGTCGGCGGCGGGGTAACCGGCGCGGGGCGTGGCCGATCGCAGGCGTAGCCGGTCCAAGGCGCGCATGTCCGGGTCGGCGGCCTGCAGGAACCGCCGGTGAGTAACAGCGGACAGGCGTGGCCATTGATGGAAGTCCATCCCCTGCGGCAGGGGAGAGCCCGTGGGGTCCTCGCGCTGTCGCAGCCGGCGGATGACGTCGATGGCTTCGGCGTCCGTGCCCGCGAGGATGGGCTGCGCGGTGGCGGCGATGACGCCGCGGACCGCCGGGGACAGCGCCTGGAGCCGGGTCTGGCGGGTCGGGCGCGGCTGCCGGGCCCAGCCCTCGGTCACCACGGCGCCGAGATCGTCGAGATCCGTGGTGCGGATCGTGCGGTGCAGCCAGGTGGTGCAGGCGTTCAAGTCGGAGAACACCGTGTGGGCCTGGGCGGGATCGTCCCGGCTGAGCAGGTCGTCGATCCAGCCCTGGGCCTGGAGCAACGCGTGCCTAGCCGGGAGGGACAGCAAGGATGTGGTGCTCAGGTCGGTGCCGCAGACCGGTTCGCCGCGGGGCTGGCGCAGGCAACTGGTCGGCGGGTGGAGGTGGCTTCGGCGGGGCAGGCGGCGCCGCGGGGCGCTCTGGCAACGGGGGCAGACATCGTGCAGCAGCACTTGGTGTGTGGTGCAGGCGAACACCCAGGGCAGCCACCAGCGCAGCAACCAGTGGCCCTCGCGCTCGGCCAGGCACTGCGGGCAGTAGTGGCAGCGGGGCTGACGCTGCGGGCCCCAGGACATGTCGGCGCTGAACACCATCGCATCAAGGCGCCCGGCAGGCAGGCCGGTGACCGACTCCAGGTCCCGTAGGACGTGCGGCTGAAGGCGGGTGACCAGCAGACGGGTGGTGAACACCCGCGGCAGCTGCAGGATGTCCATGATGGCCGGCAGCGGCAGGCCACTGCGGCGGCCCAGGGCCTCCAGCCAGCTGTCCAGACTTTCCCCGGGCAGTGGAGCGACGCGCAAGGGCAGCACACGTGTCTCGCTCATGCCGTGTCCCCCAGTGCGGAGGGCATGGTGCCGTGGGCCAGGGCGGCGGCCATCTTCTGGCGAGCCTGCTCGGATGCCTCATCCAGCCGGACGCCGTCGAGAACCGTGCGGTTGAGGGTCTCCGCGCCGGTGCGGATCGCGCGATAGCAACCGCGCAGGACCAGGGTGAAGTACGACCCAACGTGCCCGCTGGTGCGTTCGAAAAGGTAGTCCGCCAGCCGCACCAGCATGCCCGGCCGGTGATCGGCCAGGACCAGACGGGACTCGGTGGCCTTCAACAGGCTCCGCCAATGCGTGCGCCCCTGGTCGGTGCCCAGGCGGAACGGGTCCACCCCGAGCCGCGTCCAGCGGCGGGCGGTCTGGGCCAGCACCGTGTTCTTCCCGGTCAGCCCGTCAGCGAAGAACCGCCGCTCGGCCAGCCCGACCCCGACATAGATGAAGGTCACCGGGAGCTCGTTGGCCAGCCACTTCAAGTGGTTGGACACGGCCAGCCCGTCACGGCGGTCGAGGTCGATGAAGTGGATGTCGTCGATGATCCCGAGCTGGGTCTCGCAGGACAGCACGCAGTCCAGCGCGTGGCTGGCCAGGGCCGCGGCGTTGGCCCGGTCGGTGGCCGGATGCCCGTAGAACTCGCAGATCATCCGGTTCAGGGTGCGCAGGGTGGTGTTGGAGGTCAGGCCGACCCGGAAGACCGGGATGCGTTCGTGGCCGCCGTCGGTCACCGGGGACAGGCGGCGCATCTGCTGCCGGTCGAAGGTGCGGCCGTAGAGGTTGGCGATGGTGGTCTTGCCCAGTCCGGGCAGGGCGTCGATGACAGCCGCGGATCGGATGCGGTCGCCGTCCTGCCGGTTGCTGGCCACGATCTGGTCCAACTCCTCCTGAATCGCGGAAAGTTGTGGGGTGTTGACGATGCCGAAGTTGGCGTGCCAGTCGTGGCGGGCGTCGTTGTAGTCCTCCGCCGCGGTCTCACTGAGGGCGGAGAGCTGGGCGCGGGTGAGCCTGTCGGGCCGCTGCCGGGTGGGGGCGTCGGCGAAGCGGCGCCAGCCTTCCTTGCGGGACAGGCTGAACTGGTTCGGCTGCTTCACTCGATCACCTCGAAGGCGTCGGCGTAGAAGTCGTCGCCGACCGGGACGTCGAAGATCTCGTCTTCCTCGTCGCCGTCACCGGGCGGCAGCTCGGGCACCAGTTGCAGCCCGGGCGGGGTGAGAGGGCCTTTCTGTTCGGGCAGCACCGGCAGGACCAGGGCACTGCGTTCGGCCGACAGCCGCACCGCCATGCGGCGCTCGCGCCGGTCGGTGACCATGCCTGCATCCCAGCGTGCCAGCAGATCCGCAAGGGCCTGCGGGGCGTCGATGTGCCGTCCTTTGCGGGCGGCGAGCCGTCGGGCATAGGCGGCGGCCTCGCCGCTGAACGGCATGCTCAGTGCGGGAGCGTGCTCCCACTGAAGCGGGTGCCAGGAGCTGTCGTCCGGGTCCTGGAAGTAGACGAAGCGGACATCGTCGGGATTGACGTGGATCGGCCACTGCTTGCCGAAGGCGCCCCCGTAGGGGCTGGGTGCGTTGCGGTAGCCGTCCAGCACCGGCCCGTTGTAACGCAGCCCGTCAACCTCGACGCCGTAGTGCTGGATGGTGCGGGGCTTGACGGCCAGGAACTCAGAGCCAGCTCCGGGGCCGCGGGCATGCGCAGTCGTCCCGCCCGCCCCAGGCCGATGCGCAGCATCTCCAGCGGCGACAGCGACAGCTTCGGCCACTGCGGGATGACCAGCCCGTCGTGCTCGCGCCGGTGATAGACCTCGCTGATCCACTCGCGGATGATCTCCTCGACCTCGTGGATGTAGAAGAACGCGGCCTCCTCGACCGTCTCGCCGCGGCTGTGGACGTCCGGCCCTTTGTAGGCGGGCAAGTGCTGGATCAGCCCCTCCCGCAGGGTGCGGAAGAAGCGTTCGACGGTCGGCTTGTCCGTGGGCTTCTTCGGCTGGGCCGGCTGGATGGACATGCCCAGCCGGGTGCAGACGCCGATGACGTGGGCCGACATGAACGCCCGCCCGTGATCGATGACGAGGGTCTCGGGCGGACACAGTCCACCGCCCGGCCGCAGCCCCTCCTCGGTGAAGACCACCTCGTTCCAGAGGCCGTGGTAGGGCGCCAGCCCGGTCCGGGCCGCTTGCTCGAGCGGCGGGCAGGCCGCCTCGAACAGCACCCCGGCGACATCGACCGCCTTCGTCGAACAAGCCGTCACCCGCAGCCCGACGATGCAGCGGGAGAACAAGTCCTGGGCAACGGTGAGCTGGAGAGGAACCCAGCGACAGGTCACCGGTTCCATGGCGTAGATGTCCAGGTCCTGGGTGTCCAGGACCACGTACTCGCCCGGCCGGGTCGCCCGCAGCCGGCCATAGGTGCCCTGCGGCCGGGCGGCGATCGAACGGCGAGCCTTCGCACTGCCCGACATCGCGTTCGTGCCCTTGGCCAGCGTGGCGAGCCGGCCATAAGCCGTGCTCCGAGCCGGAACCGGGACGGTGCCCTCGCCGTACTCGGTGACAAGACGTTCCGCCGCCCGCCGCAGCAGAGCCGAACGGGTCGGGGTCGAGGCGTCCACCGACTCCGCCATCACTCGCCGGACCGCTTCCTCCCACCGGGGGTCGACCCGCGAGCCGTTGCCCTTCACCACCCGTGCGTCGATGAGACCGGCCTCACCGCTCTCCCGGTAGGCGTTCAGCCACCGCCACAACGTGCGCGCCGAAACACCCAGCTCGGCGGCCTTCGCCGAGGCGCGGTCCTTCAGCGGCAGGTCGGGGTCGAACCCCGGCCGCGGCTCGGACGCCAGGGCGCTGTCCGCATGCCCGGCCCGGAAACCGCTCAGGACCTCCCGGACATGGTCAGCACGCTCCCGCAGCGCTGTGCGCTGGGCCGCCGAGAGGCTCGCCAAAAGCACCCCGACACCGTCCGCGGCACTCGGCCGGGAGGTCTCGCCGGGGCGTGCCCCGGCCGCCAGCCGGCCGAGCGGGATCGCGCTGAACTCACCCGTGCGCTCGTTGCGTGCCGTCACCCGAAGGCCGTCGAGTTCCACGATCTCGATGACATCGCCGTCGAAGAACAGACGTGCCCCCGCGAAGACTTGCACCGTCTGCCCGTTCATGCCGCCGCCCGGATGCTGGTCGTGCCACCGAGCGGGGCCCGCAGCTCTGCGAGAAGATCACCGCACCACAGCAGATGCAGCACGACCGGCCGGACGGCCTCGGCCGGATACTGCGTGGCCAGAGCCGCCTCGATGCCGCCGATCGTCGACTGCTGGTGGGCTGTCTCCAGCACCTGGGGCACCAGGGAAGCCTCCAGCAGGTGACGGCGCCGGTAGCCTGCGAGGAACCGCACGTTCTCCACCACCGTCGGCTCGGCCCCCGACCAGGTCTCATAGACCCAGCCGCGGCTCGAACACAGCCGGCGTGTCCAGTCGAACTGCGCGATCACCTTGGAATCCTTCATGCGTGAGGGTGCTTTGACGTCCACGACGGTCACCAGACCGTCGCAGTGGACAAGGAACAGATCGGGGACGTGACGCCGAAGGCGGTCACCGTCCGGCCCGATCAGCTGGAACGGCTGAGCCGCGATGCTCACGACGTCCCGGTCGAAGTCGGCCAGCAGAATGCGAGCCAGCTCCAGGCGGCTCTCGTAGGCAACCAACCGGCCCGTCGTCGCTGCGTGGTACCAGCCCGAGTAGTGCGTGCGGCCCCGGTACCAGCGGAACTCACGGACCGGCTGCCCGGCCGCCACTTCCTCCACGGACAACCGGTCCAAGCCCACCTCGACCAGCTGATCACCAGCCCGCCGGTAGATGGCCCGAACCGTCCGGCCTTCTGTCGTGCCCGTTTCGCCCAATTCCACCGCCATGGCCACCCCTTCGTGTCCGATGCCATCGACACCAAGACACTGACCACCACCACGAGTAACGTGGATGAGAAGCCGGGAAAACCAACGGAAGACCGGACCCGCGCGGTAGGACGCTACAAACGCTCCTGGCCCGGCAGGGAACGAACAGAGCGTGTCGACTGACAAGTTGACGACAAATCACTTGGACAGTGACATCTCTAATCGGAACCTACAGTTGAGACGTCGAACACCTCTCTCAACGGCACGGGAGCCTCGTGCGTTGCGGGACGCCGGCCCGTCACCCGATCAGTGGCCATTCTGAAAGAGCTCAGTGGTTCTCGAAGGCCGAACGGCCACGGCTCGTCAGGCCAAGGGCCGGCGAAAACTCCGTGACGGTGAGTCCGTAAAGTGGCCACATGTCTGACGTCTCTCCCCTGATACAGAGTTTGCGCACGGCCGTCGAGGCGACACCGGGTGACGTACCTCTCCGACTTCACTTGGCCGGCCTGTTGCTGGATGCCGGGCAGCAGGACGACGCGGTCACGCAGGTGGCCATCGCGCTGCAGCACGCGCCGGGTGACAGTCAGGCAAAAGCGTTGATGACACGCGCGATGAGTACGCACTCGCCCGCGGGAATGCCGCCTTCTGAGCTTCCGCCGGGCCCGGCAACCCCACCCACGGAGCCCGCGCCCGACCCCACTTTCAATTGGGGCGCCGCCGCCGACCAGGTCAAAGACGTCATTCCGCCGCGCTTCGTGGAAGAGCCCCTGGCCACCGACGGCAGCGGCGACCCCGACGGAGCCCCTGCCTGGGACGTCGACGCTCCGGGCACCGTGCGCCTCGCCGACGTAGGCGGCATGCAGGAGGTCAAGGACCGCCTGGAAGCCGCGTTCCTGGCGCCGTTGCGCAACCCGGAGTTGCGCAAGCTGTACGGCAAGAGCCTGCGCGGCGGCCTCCTCCTCTACGGACCTCCCGGCTGTGGCAAGACCTTCGTGGCACGTGCCGTCGCGGGAGAGCTCGGTGCGAGCTTCCTGTCCGTGTCGGTCAACGACGTGCTCGACATGTGGATCGGCAACTCCGAGCGCAACATGCACGAACTCTTCGAGACGGCCCGACGGCAGGCTCCCTGCGTCGTATTCCTCGACGAGTTGGACGCTCTCGGCGGCAAGCGCAGCCGTACGCAGAGCGCCGGCTTGCGCAACACGGTCAACCAGCTCCTGACTGAGCTCGACGGCATCGACGCCGCCGCCAACGAGGGCGTCTTCGTACTCGCCGCGACGAATGTCCCCTGGGACGTCGACATCGCGCTGCGCCGCCCTGGCCGCTTCGACCGCACGCTCCTCGTGCTGCCTCCCGACGCGCCGGCACGCGAGACGATCCTCCGATACCACCTGCGCGAACGCCCGATCGAGAAGGTCGACTTGGGTAAGCTCGTCAAGCTGACCGACGGCCTGTCCGGGGCCGACCTCGCCCACCTGTGCGAGGCCGCGGCGGAAATCGCGCTCCTCGACTCGGTGCGCACCGGTGTCGTCCGCATGATCGGCATGAAGGACCTGCTCGGCGCCGCGAAGCAGACGGTGCCCTCGGCGGAGCCGTGGTTCGCCTCGGCACGCAACGTGGCGATGTACGCCAACGACGGCGGTATGTACGACGACCTGGTCGCCTATCTCAAGAAGAGGCGGAAGCTGTGACCACGCTGCACCCGACCGTCGAACAGGCCCAAGCGCTGATCGACTTCGAACGCTATGACCAGGCTCTGGCACTGCTGGGCCGCCATCTCGCCGAGGATCCCGGGGACATACGCGCCTGGGTCAAGATCGGCTACTGCCATCTCAACACGGCGGTGCCGCGGCAGGCGAGGGAGGCGGCCGACGAAGCCCTCAAGCTGGACCCCGAGGACTACGGCGCGCTGATGTTGCGTGCCCGGGCAATGGTGGACGAGGGGGGTTGGCTCAACGTCGAACCCGTGCTGCGCGAGGCGGTCCGAGTGGCTCCTGAGGAGTCATACCCCCGTGCCATGCTGGCGGACGCCGTGTGGCGAGCCGCGATCGTCAAACACGCCCGGACAACGGGCTCGGGGACGATCAGTCATGCCGAGATGGATCGTGTTTCCGGCGAGGCGGCCGACCTGGCCATGGAGGCATTGCGCCTGGGCCCCGAGGACCTCTACGCCCACGAGGTCGCGCACCGCATCGCCAGTGCGGCCGGCAATGGCACCGTCTCCGATCAACTCGACGAGGCCATTCTCCGCATCGACCCCACTCACTCCGAAGCCCTTGCCCGCCAGACGAAGAAGGCCGCCGAGGCCCCGGGTGTGAACGCCGCACAGGCCGCCGAACTGTACGCGGGCGCACTGGCCGACCAGCCCGACTCGTCCTGGATGCAGCAGCAGCTCGACCGTGCCACCTATCGGCTCCTGCGGGGCACTCGATGGCTCGCGCTGCTCTGCCTGGTCACGGCGGGCGCCATGATCAACCTCTTCCCCTCGGACGACGACCCGACCCCGGCACTGCCCCTGCCCA
>NZ_JBVJSQ010000023.1:0-55779 GCF_055606485.1 Streptomyces sp. NPDC037083
ACGGGCCGGCCAAGCAGGGCGCCTCGTTCGGCTACACCAAGCAGCGCGGCCTGCACTTCCAGATCGTCACCGTCAAGACCGCAGCCTGTGCTCCGTTGTGACGCAAGCGTCCGTGTCCCCCTCCTGCGCTGTCCCGCATCTCTCGCGCACACTTCGGCGAGTAGCCGGGCGGCGCGCTTACGGTCGCTGACAGCGGCGATTATGGAGGCCTGACTGCCGACCGGGCGGCCGGTGTCCCACGCGGCAGATGGCTGATGGGACCACGGTGCGCGGAGTGCTTCCTCCTTCTTCCAGGCGTCGTCCGGAACCGAGGAGGGGTGCGGCCAAGAGGTGGTCCGGTCAGCGGGACTGGAGCGCGTCCAGGGCCACGGCCTGCGCGAACGCGAGACGCAGGTCGAGGTCAGGCGAGGCCACGTCGACCAGATAGCGGTCACGCAGCCCTATCTTCTTGTCGACTCTCATCACTTGCTTGTCGCCTGAGGTGAAGTCGAAGTGGTACGGCCACATGAACGGCACCTCGAGCGGCAGCAGCGGCCAGCCCCGGCGCAGCACGGCCACGAACAGGTTGCGCTCCCGCCCGACGGCCGCGACCGAGCCCGGCTGGTCCAGCTCCCATGTCGAGCGCAGCAAGGAGGCGGCGGCCTTCTTGCGGAAGGTGCCGATGAGGTTGTCCCTCGCGTCCCGCACGTCGTAGACGGCACCGACGTCAAGGACCTGGCGGGCCTTGGCGGTGAACAGGACGTAATCCTTGGACTCGTCGGTGTAGAAGGTCATCTGCTCCTTGAGCGCCATGCGCTTCTGCTCGGCGAAGGCGACGACCCTGCCGTCGGAGCCGTCCGGCAGCATTTCGGTCACGACGTACCGATTGATCATGAAGGTGATCTTCTGCCGGATGGTGAAACGCTCGTTCGCTTGCTGTCGCGCGCTGTCCACTGTTCCGCTCCCCAAACTGGTGATCTTCGAACGCCTTCGCTTCTGTCCGGCGGAGTCATCGTGGCGGCATGCCGTCGCCCGAGGCAGCATCCGGAAGGCGACAGCCATCGCGACCAAAGTTGACGGTGTCGGCAGAGACGGGTTGCCAACTTTCGTCGTTCTGGTCCGCGTCGAAGGGCGGATGCGGGTGTCCCGGGGCGGCTGTCTATCGTCTGCGTGTGAATGATGCAGCGCAGTCACCTTGCACCGACCGACCACTCCTGTCCCGGCTCGTCGCCGCCTCCCCGTGGCCCCGTAGGCGGATCGTCGGGGAAGCCGCGCTCACCGTTGTGCTCGCCGGGCTGGCCGGGCTTCTCGACGGCCTGGAGGACGAATCGGCTGTGCGGGTCGGCGTCGTGGCCCTGGCGGTCGCCGTACTGTCACTGGCCCGCCGTTCGCTGCCCGCGACCGTGCTGCTGGTCTCGTCGGCGTTGGCCGGGCCCCTGGCCGGCGCGGCACCACTGCTGATCTACGCGAGCTGGTCGGCGGGCAGCCGCATCATGCGCCGCGGTCGTGCGCTGGCCGTGTACGCCGCCGCATTCGTGCTCCACGTCGCGCTCGCCACCGGCAACGAGGTCGACCAGGAGGTCGAGCTGTGGCTGCTGCTCACGACGGCCGTACTGTCCGCGGGCGCGTTCCTCACGCTGGCGGTCGTACCGGGCCTCGCCTCCCGGTACCGTTCCCAGCGCCATGCCCTACTGGATGCCTTGCGGAGGCACAATGCCCAACTTGTCCGCGAGCAGGCGATGGTGGCGCGGCAGGCCCAGCTCCTGGAACGGCAGCGCATTGCCCATGACATGCACGACAGTCTCGGCCACCAGCTCGCGCTGATCACCGTGCACCTCGGGGCGCTGGAAGTGGACCCAGATCTGATCGGCCGTCAACGGGAAGGAGTGGGCATCCTGCGTGAGGCGTCCCGGGCCGCGATGCAGGAGCTGCGTGAGGTGGTGGGCATCCTCCAGGACGGCACCGCGGCGCCTGCCGGACAGGGGCCGGACCCGGTCAGCGCAGAGCATCCGACGGCCCGTGTGGCGGCCACCGTCGATGGCCTGGTCGAGTCGTCCCGGGCGGTGGGCGCGGCTGTGGAACTCCACCGCTCCGGTACCGTACGGCCCCTTGCGCCCGCCGCCGACCACGCGGCGTACCGCATAGCGCAGGAGGGTCTGACCAACGCGCACAAGCACGCGCCGGGCGCCCCGATCACCGTGGCGCTGCGCTACGAGCCGGACAGTCTGGTGGTCGAGGTGGCCAATGGGCCCGTGCCGGCCGGACCGCAGGCGGCACCGCCCGCGGTCAGTGGCGGACAAGGCCTCACGGGGCTGCGGGAGCGGGCCTTGCTGCTCGGTGGCATGGTACATGCAGGCCCCACTGCCGAAGGCGGTTTCCGCCTCGCCTGTGTACTGCCCTACAGCGGCAGCGCGACGTTCCACAGCCCGGACGATGCGACCTCCGTCGCCTCGAACAACGACTTTCGGGGACTGCTCCACGGGGGTGCGGCGGGTGACGCTGGAGCGGTCATTGATCGTTCCGATCCGCAAGGGGAGTTCGCCGCCGTCATGAGCAGCAAGAAGAAGATCGCACTCGGCTGTGCCGTCACCGCCGTCGTCCTGTTCGTGGGCCCCGCCGCCTGCACGGCTTGGGGGCTAAAGGCCTTGGTTGAGGAGTATAAGAGCGGCACGATATCGGCAAGCGTGTACAAGTCTGCGCAGGTCGGCGACGCCGAGGCGGATGTCAAGGCCGAACTGCCGGACGGCAGTTCCGTGCTCACCGAGGGCCAGGACAAGCACGGCCCGCCGCTGCCCGAGGGCGCGAAGTGCAGTCACTACCTGGGCAAAAACGGCGAAAACGTCTACCGGTTCTGCTTCCGCGACGGGAAGCTGGTCGCGAAGGACTCCTACAAGAACGAAGAAATGACCGGCACGAACGAAGAAACGCCTGGAAAGCTTCCAGGATGACCGGCGGCGAGCGGCCGCACAGGTGACGGGATCGGGCATGATGGCGGGGCTCTACCATCCGTTCATCACACCCACGCCCCGCAGGAGGCCGCGTGATCCGGGTCCTCGTCGCCGACGACGAGCCGCTCATCAGGGCCGGCATCAGGATGATCCTCACCTCGGCCGACGACATCGACGTCGTGGCCGAGGCCGGGAACGGCCGGGAGGCGGTGGAGACCGCGCGGAGCACCGCGGTGGACGTGGCCCTGCTGGACATCCGGATGCCGGTGATGGACGGGCTGACCGGGCTGGCCGAGATGCGCAGGGCCGCGCCACATGTGCGCGTGTTGATCCTGACCACGTTCGGCGAACGCGAGAACGTCCTGCGGGCGCTCGGCCACGGCGGCGCGGGCTTCCTGCTGAAGGACTCCGCGCCGCAGGAGCTGATCCAGGCAGTGCGCGCGGCGGCGGTCGGCAACGCCTTTCTCTCCCCAGCCGCCACCAAGCACGTCGCGGACACCCTCGCCTCCCCCGCCGCCACCACGCGGGGCGAGGAGGCACGCCGCCGCCTGGCCGGCCTGACCGAACGGGAGCGCGACGTCCTGGCCCTCCTGGGCGAGGGCCTGTCCAACGCGGCCGCGGGCGCCCGCCTGCACATGAGCGAGGCCACAGTGAAGGCGTACGTCAGCCGCATCCTCATCAAGCTCGACTGCGACAACCGAGTGCAGGCGGCACTCCTGGCCCGGGACGCGAACCTGGAGTCGAGCCCGTCCTGATCCAAAACCCCAGGTCAGTGGCCTGGGACCCAGGCGCCCGCCCTCGAACCGGGGCAACGGCAGCCCGGCGAGCAAGGTCCGTTGCTTCTCGACGTCGAACCGGCCCCGGTTGAGAGCTCCGTACAACGCGCCGTGCCCACGCCGGTGCTCGGGCACCATCGTCAGGTCCACCGGCGAGGTGACCGGCCCGAGCTTCGTGAACGTGCAGTGCGCATGGTCGCGGAGATCCGTCCGAACTACCCAACCGAGTGGGCCGCGATGAAGGCGGTCGCGGCGAAGCTGGGCATCGGTGCGGCGGAGACGGTGCGGACGTGGGTCCGCAAGGTCGAGGTGGAGGCGGGCCAGCGGCCCAGCACGACGTCCGAGGAGGCCGCGGAGATCAAGCGGCTGCGGGCCGAGAACCGGTGGTGGCTTGTCGGCGATGTGCCGCCCCGCCAGCCCGGGCCTCTGCCCGGAGTTGCCTGATAGCGTGCCGCGCGAGCCCGATTGAGGCGCGCCCCCGCGGTGGAGGCGTCAGTCAACTCTCCGCCGGACTGCGGAGGTTCCCTTGCACGTTGTCGGCATCGACGGTCACAAGAAGACGCATACGCTGGTTGCGGTCGACCAGCTGGGACGCAGGGCGGACGGGATCACCGTCAAGGCCACTCCGTCCGGTCATGTCCAGGCGCTCAAATGGATTGCCCAGCTCGGGTAGGTCCTGCTGGCTATCGGGACTGCCGCGGCTCATGGCCGGGGCCCGACGCTCGGTCGGGAGCGGGGCAAGTCTGAGCCGATCGACGCCGAGGCGGTCGCACGGGTGGCCCAGCGAGAACCCGAGCTGCCCCGCGCGCCAGCCTTGCCGGACCCGCGCGCGACATCAAGCTGCTGGTCGTCCATCGCCAGCGCCTGGTGCGGAGCCGGACCGCGGCGGCGAACGAGCTGCGCTGGTTCCTGCACGAGATCGATCCGAAGCTCCCGGTTCCTTCCCGGGGATTACGCCGCCTGTGCGTGTTCGACATGCTGGCTGCGGAGCTCGACACGCCGCGCAGGAGTCGTCGTGGAGATCGCCCGCGACCTTGTGGGTGAGTGCCGCAGGCTGACCGAGCAGATCAACGCTCTGGAGGCACGCCTGCGCAGACTGGTGGAGACGCCGGCGCTCTCGCTGCTGGATATCCCCGGATGCGGAGTGATTGGCGCGGCCGTCGTCATCGGCGAGACGGCCGGTGCCGCCCGGTGCAAGTCGAAGGATGCGTTCGCACGCGCCGGTCCCCTGGCAGTTCGTCCTGGTCGGCATCGTCTCCGTGGTCGCCGCGCCGCCACTCATCGCGATCCAGTCGCTGCTGTCCATGCTGATGAAGTCCTTCGCCGCGCCGGTCGCGATCTGCCTGCTCGGCTGCGCCATCGGAGTCGCCACGGTCACATCCGTCGTGCTTCGGCCCCTGAGCTACATCCTGCCGCAAGCCATCAACACCCGCGCCATCAACCTGGGCTCGACCGCGCTCGCAGGCTCCGGCGGCCTCACTCTCAGCGACGTATTCCCCATAGTGAGTACATCGCTTGGAATCGCAGTCATCGCAGTGTTGCTCACCCTGGGCGCTGTTCGCACCGTCACATTGAGATGAGGCCAAGGTGCAGTGACGGCGCCCATGACAAGTCCCCACCCCCCGAATGGCCAGAGGGCGTTGACCACCATACGGTCCCCGCGTTACCGGTTGCCGGGGGTTATCAGTCCCGACTCGTAGGCGAAGATCACCGCTTGGGCGCGGTCGCGCAGATTGAGCTTGGCGAAGATGTTGCCGATGTGGGTCTTCACGGTCTGCTCGGCGACGACGAGGTTCTGGGCGATCTGCGTGTTGCTCTGGCCGCGGGCGAGGAGAAGGAGGATTTCGGTCTCCCGTGGAGTCAGGCTCCCCAGCCGGGCGTTGTCGCCCGCGTCCGGGCGTGCCGCGGGCCATCTGCCCGCGAAGTCGGCGATGAGGCGGCGGGTGACCGAGGGCGACAGCAGTGCGTCGCCCTCCGCGACGACACGGACCGCTCGGGTCAGGTCGGTGATGGGCGCGTCCTTGAGCAGGAAGCCGCTGGCGCCGGCCTTGAGCGCCTCATAGATGTAGGTGTCGATGTCGTAGGTGGTGAGCATCAGCACCTTGGGGCAGTAGGTGACCCCGGGTGGTGGGTTCAGCAGCTGGCGGACGGCCTCCAGGCCGTCCATTTCCGGCATGCGCACGTCCATGAGGACCACGTCGGGCTGGAGGTCGCGGCAGACTTGTATCCCTTCGCGTCCGTTGGCGGCCTCGCCGACCACGTCGATGTCGCTCTGCCCGGTTAGCACGGCGGTGAAGCCCGCGCGGACCATGGCTTGGTCGTCGATGACGACTACCCGGATCGTCATGTGATGGGGGTTTCCTTGCGGGGAAGGGCTGGAAGGGGGAGTCGGGCGGCGACCTGGAAGCCACCGCCGGGGGTCGGCCCGGTCTTCAGGGTGCCCCCGAGCAGGCGAACTCGCTCGCGCATCCCTACGAGGCCGTGCCCGGTACTGCTGGTTTCCAGGGCGCCCGAGGACTGCTGCGGAGTGGCATTGGCGACCAGGACCGTCAGGCTGCTGCGATCGGGCAGCAGCCTCACCTCGATGCGGGTCCGCGCTCCCGGCGCGTGCCGCACGACGTTCGCAAGCGCCTCCTGCACGATCCGGTAGGCCGACAGCTCCACCGTCGACGAGATCAGACCCTTGAGATCTCCGACCCCATCGTCGAGAACCAGGTCCACTGGGACACCGGCCCGGGCGACGGCCTCGACCAGGTGCGGCATACCGTCCAGTCCCGGCTGCGGGCGACGCTCGTCGTCTGAGTCCTCGCTGCGCAGCACGCCGAGGAGCATGCGCATCTCGGACAGCGATTGGCGGGCGGCGACCGCGATCGCAGCGAACTCCTCCTGCGCAGCCGTCGGCGTCCCGGGAATCCGGTAGGGCGCGCTGTCGGCCTGGACGGTGATAACCGACATGTGGTGGGCGACCACGTCGTGCAGCTCCCGGGCGATCCGGGCCCGCTCCTCCAGAAGGGTGTGCCTGGCCCGTTCCGACTGGGCGATCAACTGCTGTTCACCCAGTCGCTGAAGCGCCTCGCGGCGCTCGCGCAAAACCCCACCCACCAGCAGGATCCCGCCGCCGAGGACGGCCAGCAGCACGTCGCCTTTGTCGCGGTTGTGCGGTGAGGCGGCCGCGATGGCCAGACCCGAGACGGTGAGGACCACCCAGACAGCCACCAGGGCGGGACGCCGTTCCCGGCGGGCCACGGCCACCAGCAGCACAAGCTGTCCGAGGATCACGGCCGGCGGCCAAGGCCAGCTATTTCCCTCCAGCCTCGGAGCATGGAACAGCACTGTGGAAGTTGCTACGTCTGCGGCCATCATGATCCACCACGCTTGCAACGGGCGGGTGACTGCCAGGAACAGTGGGGCGGACTGGACGGCGGCCAGGACCACGGCGGACGCTACGCCGACGCCGTATCCGTGGAACATGGTCCAGCATCCCAGTGCGCCGATCAGAGCTGTCAATGTCGCTGCAACGGTGTACTGCAGCATGGGCTGACGGCCGTGGCGGGAGGCGGCGGCAGACATGGGGGCTGGTTGTTCGGAGACGAACAGGGCGCGTGGCCAGTGACGAGGGTTCATGGCAGGGCCAGCGTATGCGGCTGATCGGACGACCTCTTCACCCCGCAGAGCCAGTTCGAACTCATACCCCGGTATGAGTCCGGCGGGGTGCCGCAGGGTGCGGGACCTACCCCAGTACGGGACCGGGTTGGCTCCGCAGCGTGATCCGCCGCTCCACCCTCCCCGCCTAGCTTTGCGGTGTTCCCTCGGCCACCGATGACGGAGTGCTCTGATGTCCACCGTGTATCCCATGCCCACCCCTGCCGCGGTCCCCGGGCCGGCCCGAGACGTCGTTGCTCGTGCCACCCGGCTCTCCAAGGTGTATGGCAGCGGGGACACCCGGGTGGTGGCCCTGGATCAGGTCTCCGCAGAGTTCCGGCGCGGCGAATTCACCGCCATCATGGGCCCCTCGGGGTCGGGTAAGTCCACGTTCCTGCACTGCCTGGCCGGCTTGGACTCGCTCACCGACGGATCCGTGCAGATCGACGGTGTCGAGCTGGGCACCCTCAAGGACCGCCAGCTGACCCGGCTGCGGCGCGACCGGGTCGGTTTCATCTTCCAGGCGTTCAACCTGCTCCCCACGCTCACCGCAATGGAGAACATCACGCTGCCGCTCGCCATCGCGGGCCGCAAGCCGGATCAGGCATGGCTGGACCGGATCGTGGCCACCGTCGGCCTGACCGACCGCCTCGGACACCGCCCCGCCGAACTCTCCGGCGGTCAGCAGCAGCGCGTCGCCGCCGCCCGCGCCTTGGCATCCCGGCCCGCGATCATCTTCGGCGACGAGCCCACGGGCAACCTCGACTCGAGGGCAGGGGCGGAGATCCTGTCTTTCCTGCGCAATTCGGTGCGCGACCTGGAACAGACGATCGTCATGGTCACCCATGATCCGGTGGCTGCCTCCTACGCGGACCGCGTGCTTTTCCTGGCTGACGGCCGGATCGTCGACGAACTCGCACAGCCCACGGCGGACGTGGTCCTGGACCGCATGAAGCGCTTCGACGCCCGCACCCGCACCAACTGACCTGACAGGAGGAGGGAGGACGTTATGTTCCGTCTTGCCGTACGCAACATCATCACCCACCGACTCCGGCTGCTGATGACCATGCTCACCGTGGTCCTCGGTGTCGCCTTCGTGGCCGCGACCCTGATCTTCAGCGCCACGATCAGCAAGGGCTATCAGGACCAGGCCACCAGAGACAACGCCGGTGTCGACGTCGCCGTCAGAGCCACCGTGCAGGCCCAAGAGCACGGGCAGGCCTCGGGCCTGACCGGCACCGTGCTCGAGAGGGTCCGCACGCTTTCGGGCGTCGCCTCCGCCCGAGGTCAGGTCTCTGGTGACACCTACGTCGTCAACAGGTCAGGCGACGTCGTCGGCAACGCTTCCCATGGCGCCAACTTCGCCCCCGACGTAGACGGCAAGGATCCCGATCACTCCTTCACCGACGGGCGGGCTCCGCAGCAGTCCGGAGAAATCGCACTGGACACCCACACCGCCGCCAAGGCCGGCTTCCGTGTAGGTGACACTGTACGCGTGGTCGTCGACGGACCGGTCATGGCGGAAACACTCGTCGGCGTCTTCACTCCTACCGGTCCGGCGGCTACCACGGGAGCGACCTACACCCTCTTCGACACCGCCACCGCCCAGCGGCTGTTCGGGTCCCCCGGTCAGTACGCCCGGATCGTCGTCACTGCGGCAGCTGAGGCAAGCGACCAGCAGCTGCTGAAGGAGATCACACCTCTGCTGGGCAGGAACAGCGAAGCGATCACTGCCGCCAAGCTCATCAGCGACGACAAAGCGGCCAACGCCTCCAGCATGAAAACCCTCAGCAACGTCTTCCTGGCCTTCGCCATGGTCTCCCTGTTCGTCGGCATCTTCCTGATCGCCAACACCTTCACCATGCTGGTCGCCCAGCGCACCCGCGAACTCGCCCTCGTCCGCGCCATCGGCGCCTCCCGCCGCCAAGTCACCCGGGCCGTCCAGCTCGAAGCACTCATCGTCGGCCTGATCTCCTCCGCCATCGGTCTGGTCCTCGGCGTCCTCATCGCCGGCGGACTGCACACCGTGCTCAACGCCCTCATGAACGCCGGCCTGCCCGGCACCGACACCGTGGTCTCACCCGGCACCATCGCCGGTTCTCTGCTGGTGGGAACCGCCGTCACCGTACTGGCTGCCTGGCTGCCCGGCCGCCGGGCGTCCAAGATCCCCCCGATCGCCGCCATGAGCAGCGTGCACACCACGCCCACGCAGGCCAGCCTGCGTCTGCGCAACGCCGTGGGTTTCCTGATCGCCGCAGTCAGCGTGGGTCTGGGTGCTCGAGGCATGGCCGTTGGCAATACCTCGGGCGGTTACTACATCGGTGCCAGCGCCGCACTGCTGAACATCGCGCTTGTCATCCTCACCCCGTTCTTGTCCAGGCCGCTGCTCGGACTGCTCAACAAGCCGTTCACCAAGTGGTTCGGCATCGATGGCAAGCTCGCTACCGAGAACGCCCGCCGTAACCCCCGGCGCACCGCCTCCACCACGGCCTCTCTCATGCTGGGCTTGACCCTGGTCACTGCGGTCACCGTGATCGGCACCTCGATCGGATCCGTCCTTGCCAAGCAGACCACCGGCAGTCTCCCGGCGGACTTCACAGTCAGCACGATCAACGACCAGCCGCTCGACCCCTCGGTCGGCGCGACGATCGCCTCCGTCCCTGGCGTCACCGACGCCTCCCCGATCCGTACCGGCGCCGTCGAATCCGTCGGGACGGTCACCGGCTACAAGGTGACCGCGGTCGACCCCGCCGTGATCACCCGGCTCCTGACACTGCGCTACACAGCCGGAAGCGCCGCCCACCTGGACTCCGGCCTGGTGGTCACCGAGTCCGCCGCCGAACGAGGCCACCTCCACGTAAACGACACCGTCACCGTCACCTTCGCCGACGGCAAGAGGGAGCCCCTCACCGTCAGCGGCATCATCAGGGCCAATCCGCTGCTGTCCAACTATCTGATGTCGCTAAAGACCCTCGCCCCGCACATGGCGGCGCAGCGGGACGACATCATCCTCGTCAAGGCCACAGCCAACCATGCCAACGACGTGCAGGAACGCGTCAAGACGGCCCTGCACAACCCTCTGGTCAAACTGCAGGGCCACCAGGCATTGCAGCAGGAGGTCACCGGAAGCGTCACCCTCCTGCTGAACATGGTCTACGGGCTGCTCGGTATGGCGCTGATCATCTCGGTGCTCAGCGTAGTCAACACCATGGCCTTGTCCGTCTTCGCACGTTCCCAAGAGATCGGAATGCTGCGGGCGATCGGTATGCGCCGAGAGGGCATCAGGCGGATGATCCGGCTCGAGTCCATCGTGATCTCGCTCTTCGGCTCGGTGCTCGGCATCATCGTGGGCATCTTCACCGCATGGGCGATAGGTAGCCTCTTCTCCCACTCCAAACTGCTCAGCGGCTACACAATGCAGATTCCCTGGGAGCGCATCCTCCTCTTTTTGGCGGCCTCAGCGGCCGTCGGCGTACTGGCAGCTCTCTGGCCGGCCCATCGTGCCGCAGCACTCAACACCCTCCAGGCCATAAAGGCCCAGTAGACCTGAGGAAAACGTCACCGGGCCGGTCGGCGAGGACAAGCAGGCACCACCCGCGGGCCGAGCTCCCACAGACCGTCTGGCACCACCGCTCGACAACCTCACTCGTCATGGGAGCGGCATCTAGCATGATCACACCAAACGAAAAGTCTTGAGCGAAAGCCCGCCGTGAATTCGACGTGCGTCCAGGACTCTTTGCGGGCCCCAGGCTAACGAGCTCGTGCACGGTAGGCGGTGAGGCGTCGAGGATGGCGGCGGGGCTCGGTGTTCACATCTGCCGTGCCGACGTCAGGTCCGCGGTCTGCTGGTGGGACAGCAGGCCGGCGATGGCCTGGACGGTGTCGCTCATGTGCTCGCGGCGGCCGAGGTGGCGGGTCAGAGCTCGCCAGTTCTTCAGGTGGGCGATGCCGTGCTCGACATAGATACGCCTCGAGGAGTGCGCCTTGCGCTGTCGCTCGTGCATGTCCTCGTACCAGTCCGGGGCGTTCTTCTTGAACTTGCGGTGCGGGGGCGTGATCACCCGTCCGCCTGTCTGCGCGCCCAGGCCCTGGTAGCCGGCATCGGCCAGGATCTCCACCGCGGGCCCGTCGGCCAGGAGCTTGACCAGCCCTAACTGGCGGGCGTGGGTAATGTCCGCGCAGCTTCCGGGCCTGGTCGGGCTGCAGAAGAGCACTCGCCCGTCGCCGTCCGTGACGACCATGGTCTTGACCGCGTTCTGCTTGTTCTTGCCGGAGATGAACCTGTCCCGGTCCTTGCGTCCGGCGGCGGGCCGCCGGACTCGGATCTCGGTGCCGTCGATGATGCCGGTCTTCCCCGGCGCCGAGGTGGTCGATGACCTCGGCCAGGGTCCGCAGCCGCACCCCCGAGCTGACGGTGCACCCTCGCTCGGCCAGCAGGGGCCGCACCTCTCCGATGGCGCGGGTGATGGTGGAGCGGTCCGCGCCGAACCAGCAGGCGAGCACGTCGTGCGTGACTCCGTGGCGGAGGTGCACGAGGGTGGCCAGGAGCCGGTCGGCGAAGACCAGCCGGTGCTTCGCACCGGCACCGATAGCCCGCTTCCGCTGCCTGGAGGCAAGCCTGGCCTGGTGCCGTTCATGCCACAACGGGCCCAGCTCAGCCACGAGTTCAGCGATCACGCCGGCCGACAGGCCCGTGATCCTCCGGTCGCTGATGATCGCTGCACGAGACGCGTTCCCCACCACACGACCATGATCGACGATCCGGAGCTCGACGTCTCACCGCCTACCGTGCACGAGCTCGTGCACGGTAGGCGGTGAGACGTCGAGGACTCCGGCAGGGCTCGGTGTTCACATCTGCTGTGCCGGGATCAGATCCGCGGTCTGCTGATGGGACAGCAGGCCGGCGATGGCCTGGACGATGTCGCTCATGTGCTCACGGCGGCCGAGGTGGCGGGCCAGGGATCGCCAGTTCTTCAGATGGGCGATGCCGTGCTCGACCCGGATGCGTCGTGAGGAGTGCGCCTTGCGCTGGCGCTCGTGCATCTCCTCGTACCAGTCGGGGGCGTTCTTCTTGAACTTGCGATGCGGTGGTGTCACCACGCGTCCGCCAGTCTGCGCGCCCAGGCCCTGGTATCCGGCATCGGCGAGGATCTCGACCGCGGGCCCGTCGGCCAGGAGCTTGACCAGCCCTAACTGGCGGGCGTGGGTGATATCCGCGCAGCTTGCGGGACGGGTCGGGCTGCACCACAGCATGCGGCCCTCGCCGTCCGTGACGACCATGGCTTTGACGGCGTTCTGCTTGTTCTTGCCGGAGATGAACCTGTCCCGGTCCTTGCGTCCGGCGGCGGGCCGCCGGACCCGGATCTCAGTGCCGTCAACGATGCCGAATTCCCCACTGGCGCCGAGATGGTCGACGACCTCGGCCAGGGTCCGCAACCGCACGTCGGGGCTGACGGTGCACCCCCGCTCGGCGAGCAGGGGCCGCACCTCTCCGATGGCGCGGGTGATGGTGGAGCGGTCCACGCCGAACCAGCAGGCCAGCACATCGTGAGTAGCCCCGTGACGGAGGTGGACGAGGGTGGCCAGGAGTCGGTCGACGAACACCAGCCGGTGCTTCGCGCCGGCACCCATGGCCCGCTTCCGCGGTCGACGGGCAAGTCTGGCCTGGTGACGCTCATGCCACAACGGGCCTACCTCGGCCACGAGTTCGGCGATCACATCTGCTGACAGGCCCGTGATCCGGCGGTTACTGATGATCACTGCGCGAGTCGTGTTCCCCACCACCCGACCATGATCAACCATCAAGGGCTCGACGTCTCACCGCCTATCGTGCACGAGCTCGATAGAGGATCTGGTCGGTGATGGTCGAAATGGTCTGGCGGGAGACTTCGGCGCCATAGACCTCGGCCAGGTGGGCTTGCACCTCGCCAGTGGTCAGGCCCTTCGCGGCCAGCGACATGACCATCTCGTCGACGCCGGTCAGGCGCTTCTGCCGCTTCTTGACGATCTTCGGTTCGAAGGAGCCGTCCCGGTCGCGCGGCACGGTTATCTCCACCGGGCCGACATCGGTCAGCACGGTCTTGGAGCGTTTGCCGTTGCGGGAGTTGCCGCCGTCCTTGCCCGCCGGATCGTGCTTGTCATAGCCGAGATGGTCGGTGATCTCGCCTTCACGAGCGGACTTCAGCAGCCGCTTGGTCAGCTGCTGCTGCAGCCCGCCCTCGCCGGTCAGCTGCAGGCCCTCGGCCTGGGCCCGGCTCACCAGCTTGTTGATCAACTGGTCGTCCACGGCCTTCGCCGACACCACGTATGTGGACTCGGCGCCCTCGGACTCGGACACGTACTCATTGGTCATCGATGCATCTTCCATGATCGGGAGTTGCACCGAACGTCTTACAGTCCCGGTCGGCGCGGAGGTGTGACGCGCGCCGACCGGCCTTCGGGGTCACAGCGGCAGGAAGTCCAGGTAGACCAGCCGCTCGTGGCCGTCGAGGTGCTTCTCGGTCTCCGTCAGTCGCAGCCGCCGCGGTGCGTCTCCGAAGCGGCCGTCCGGCAGCGGCACGGTCCCGCTCCACGTGGTTCTCGCGGCTGTCCCTGTGGCGGTGAGGGTCGTGTAGGCCGTGCTGATCTCCGACCAGCGCAGATGAGGATCCGGCACCGTCGGTGCTGCCTGTTCCACAAGGGCCCGGATCGTGGGTCGCGCCGTGCCCTGCGAGGTGGCGCTGTAGGCGGGGCCGGTGACCGTCACGTTCAGCGAGGAGCCGGACCGCACCACGGTGGCTGTCCGCTCCGGGGTGAGTTGCGTGGTCGGAGCCTGGACGACCTTGGACACCCACAGGTCCTCCAGCGACTCCGGCTGGAACCGCACCAGGGCCAGCCGTAGGAACGGGAACCAGGAGGCGGGCGGCGTTCCCGACGCGGTGCGCAGCTCGATGTCGGAGTACCACAGGTCGCGTTCGGCGTCGAAGGAGACGTCGTGCCCGGCGATCGACACGGTCTGGCTGGGGACCTCGGCTAGTGCCACGGTCCTTGTCGCGGTGGCCCGGGGGAAGGCGTCCACCTTGGGCCAGGGGGTGACGGTGGTGGAGACCGCCGACGGGTCGGTGCCCAAGGTGGTGAGGTACGGCAGCAGCGACGCCACGGGTTCCGAGGCGCCCGCGAAGGCCACCACACCGAGCCGTTCCCCGGCTCCGGAGGACCACCAGGGCCGCTCCAGGTAGACGCGGACCGCGTTGCCCCGGCGGCGACTCTGCCCCTTGGCGGGCTGGTCCCAGTGGAACAGCGGGACGACCTGCCGCACCACCGGCGGTGCCGGGCGGGCGGAGCTCGGGATCCGCCGAACCTCTTCGGCGGACTCGCGGTGGATGCCGGGTGCGACCGCGCTCACAGTGAGCCGGGCGTCGTCGGCGAGGCCGCCGGAGGTCGTCCGGGTCAGCACCCGGGTGCCCGGGGCGTAGAGGTAGTCGCCGGTCGCGGCGGCCGGGTCGGCGCTGCCAGCCGGGGCGGGCGTGAGCAGCCGCCCGGTGGCCGCGTCGTGGATCTTCAGGGTGGACTCCTCGCAGGGTGCCAGGGTCGCCTTGCCGCCGTCGAGGGTGACTGTGCTCTCTTCCCGGAAGTGCTCGACGTAGCGGCTGGTGGCCAGGGCCGTGTAGGTGATGACGCGGTGCCGGGTGTCGTCGAGTTCGTGCGTGCCGTCGATGGAGACCTCGTCCGGCCCCGGGTCCGGGTCGGGCTGCCGGGTGACCCGCAGGGACACCGGGGTGGCTTTGAAGCCGCGGGGCGTCACCGGGTCGGCGGTGCCCGGCCCGTCGTCCACCGGGTGCTCCCAGGAGGCGAGCAGGTCCAGCGTCCCGGTCGTGCGGCGGTCCAGCAGGATGGCGCCGCTCAGCGGGACGGCGGTGCCCCCGGCGGGCCGGTCGGCGGCGGTCAGGTTCTTGGCGTTCGGCTCCTGAAGCGGCGTGCGCACGGCGTGCACCGCCGCGACCGGCGTGGAAGGGGAGAGCATGGGGTGGCGTCCGTCCGCGGCGGTCCGGCGCAGCGCGTCCAGCGGGATCGCTTGGCCGGCGGAGTGGGAGGCGTTCCACGCGGCCGCCCAGTCCCGGATCCACTGCCACACGCCGAGGACGTCGAGGTCCGCGTCGGCGAACTGCGAGGTCAGCCGCAGCGGGTACTCGTCTCCGGGGGCGAGCCGGATCTCCAGTTCGCGGCCGCTCCAGGACCAGCTCGAGGTGGTGGCGCGTACCACCCGCAGCCGGAAGGACTGTGCCTCGGGCCAGCTGCCCAGCGCGTCCGCGGTGTGCGTGGTGGTGCTGCCGGGCAGGCCCTGGACGAGGAACCGGCGGGCCAAGGGGTCTGGCAGGTACGGCACGTCCAGGCTGTCGGTGTCGAAGTACCAGGAGTCGTCGTCGGGTGCCTTTTCCCGGTGCGCGGACGGCAAGTCTTCCAGGCGCGCCGCGTCGCGTGTCGCGAGCACCTCGTACAGTTCGGGGCGGAGCGGGTGCCCGGCGGCGTCCGCGTCGAGCTGGCCGTGCTGCTCGGCCAGGGCCTGGCTGGCACGTGGCGGCAGGACGTGGCGCTCGGTCGGCTTCGCCGTGGTGTCGTCGCCGTTGTCGCTGCGGATCACCATCCGCAGTACGGACTCCCCGGCGGTGTGCGGTGCCCGCAGCAGAACCTGCGGCCCGGGGACGGGCTCGAAGCGCCGATACACCACGTCGGCCGTGCGCAGTTCGGGCTCGTTGGGGTACAGCTCGTCCTTGGTGAAGGCGGTGCTGTCCCCGGCGAGGTCCACGCTGCGGGCTCGGAAGCGGTACGTCCGCCCGAACCGCAGCCGCGGCAGGCTGCGCGGTGGCACCGTGAAGTCCGGAGTGACGGGGAAGTCGGGGTCTTCGGCGGGCTCCGGCGCGGCGAACGTGCCGTCGGCCTGGAGGGAGCGGCCGATCCGGGCGGCGGCCAGGCTCCAGCCGTTCCACCGCATGAGCGGTTCGCCCAGGTACAGGTCGGTGTCCCCCTCCTCGCCCGAGGTGGTGGGGGCCACGGTGACCTGGCCCTCCTCCGTCACGTTGACCGTCTGGCCGTCCCGGTGGAAGGCGTAGCTGCCGGTCCGGGTCATCAACGACCGCCATGCGGTGCCGGAAGTGTCGAGGACGTCCCAGCGCTCGCCACGTACGAGGTCCTCCGCGTAGAAGTCGGGTGCCGCACCGTGCGGGGCGCCGTCCGTGCCGTACGCGGCGGAGTTTGCGCCGGCGGCCCGGTCGAGCCGGTCCACCAGTGCGGTGGCCCGGCCCAGCCGGGCGACCGACAGCCCGGCCGACCGCAGGGCGGGCAGGGCGAATCGGTCGGCGCCGGCATAGCTGCGCTTGTCCCGCGGGCCGCCCCGGAGGATCCGGGACCGGGTGACGGTGTCGGCGAACTGGCGGGCCAGGAGGGCGCCGCCGTCGGGGTCCACCGGGACCACGAGGAAGCGGTCCGTGCGGCCCACCCGCAGCATGCCGCGGGCGGTGTCGGCCGCGGCGGCATCGCGCGGCGTCGCCTCGAAGCGGTTCTGGCCGATGAGGCAGCGGGTGCGCGGCAGCACGTCGACCGGGCTCCCGCCGGGCGGCAGCTTCGGCGTCCAGGTGACCTCCAGGGTCGCCCAGGTCTCCCGGGACGCGCCGGCCAGCAGGGAGCGCACCGCCGGGTCTGCGGCTTCGAACTCCAGGACCAGGCCCAGCAGTCGCTGCAGCCGTCGGTACTCGCGGGTCGCCGCCACGGCCTCGTGGAAGTCCAACCGCTGCCGGGGCTGGGCGGGCAGGGCTCCCGAGCCGGGCTTCCTGCCCCGCCGGTGGAAGCGGTCCACTTGGAGGAACGCCTGGGCCAGGCCGTCGGCGGTGCTCGCGGCGGCCGGGTCGAAGGCGAGGGCGCGGCTTCGGGCGAGGTCGCCCTCCAGTCCCTTGGCGAGGGTGTCGCGCCGTCCGTAGCCGCTCTTCTTCGCGCTGCCGACGGTGACCTCCTCGAAGCCGATCGGCCCGAAGCCGGTGCTCGCGACAAGGTCGCCGTAGGAGGGTGGCTGGTCAGGGGAGAGGGCGCCGAAGCGGCCCCAGCGGTCGGCCAGGAAGGACAGCACGTGGCCGACCGGGTAGGAGCGGACGAGCCGCTTGGTGTGGTCGGCGAAGGCGTGCCCGCGGACGGTGGTGTCCGCGGCGAACAGTGCCTTCCAACGGGCGCTGTCCGGGGCGGACACCAGGCGGACGGGGGTGGCGCCGGTCTCTGGCAGGTGCAGGCGGAACGCGGCACCGGCGAGGGTTGCGGGCCAGTCCTTCCAGTCGGGGAAGTCGTCGAGGGCCAGGTCCTTCCCGTCGGTGCGCAGCCGTGGGGCGACATGGACGGCGAAGGTGGCGCCGCCGGAGCCGCCGCCGCGCGGCAGCACGGTCCACATGATGCTCTGCTTGGGCATGGTCAGGCTCCCACGGGTGCGAAGGCGGTGCAGTAAGAGGTCCAGTCCGGGCGGTCGTAGACGTCGGCGAATCCCTTGACGCTGCCGGCGGCGGCGGCGGTGGCGGTCGGAGCCGCGGCGGCGCGCGCCGACCGGGCGGTGAGCGACGGACGCGCGGCCCGTGCCCCGGAGCGGGAGGCGCGCTCGTCGGAGGAGCTGCCGCCTGCGAGTTCGCGCCGCACTCCGAAGGTGACGGACGTCTCGAAAAGGCACAGGTCGATGGAGATGGTCACCCGTGCCTCGCCGACCAGGCGGTCGGGATGCGAGTAGTAGGTCAGCGCGAGGTAGCAGTCGAGTGAGGCGGACACCAGGCCGAGTACGTCGACCCGGCCGCCCAGCCGGACGTACGCCGAGAGTTCGACCTCCTGGGCCGTGTCGTCCCCGTCGGCGACGGTGCGGACGCCGAAGTAGATGCCGATCTTGGCCTCGACGTGGCCCGAGACCACCCCGGCCACGTCGAAGGAGGTGCCGGCGCCCGCCTCCAGGGCGGCCTCCAGGCTCTCCACCCCGTCGACGCCCGCTTCCAGGGCGAAGAACCCCCCGCCGCCCAGGAAGGCGATGGTGAGGGAGAACGGCCGCTCCCGGCTGTTGAGGGCGAAGCGGAGCCGTACCGGGGATCCGTCGAACGGCAGGTACAGGCCCGCGAACAGCGTCATCGAGTCGAGGGCGAACACCCCGAAGGCCAGCGAGGGCAGGGCGAGGGTCAGCTCCGCCTGGATCTGCTGGCCGACGACGGTCACCGACAGCGGCGAGCCCCCGCCGCCCGCCGGAGCAGCCTCTGCCGCCGCGGCGCGGTCCGGGAGGACGGTCCGGGCGGCCGTCCGCGACGCGCGCGAGGAGGACGCGCCGGTCGTGGAGGACGGCGTGCCGCCGGGCACGCCCGGCACCGACAGCCGACACAGCCGGGCGACCTCCTCCAGGTACCGCAGCGGCCCGTGGAAGGAGACCTCGCCCAACTCGCAGTCCACGTCGGGCTTCTGGCCCTTGGCCGAGGTGAACCGAAGGGACCTGATGCCGACGGTGACGAAGTGGCCTGCCCCCGAGTCCCCCCAGATGTTGATCGACACATCGCGGAGCTCGCCGCGTACGGAGTGCGAGGCGTCCAGCGGCGGCAGCAGCCGGGCCGTGGACACGGCCTCGATGTCGAGCGCGCCCTGCGGGCCGGGAACGAACATGTTGAGCGTCCCGGGCCCCGGTTTCAGCTCAGGGCGCCACGTCAGTCGCGCCTCGACCCGCTCCAGTCGGCGCACTCCGTCCTCGACGCGGTGGAACTCCTCGGAGACCACTTTCAGCGCCTGCTCGGCATTGGCGGCATCCCCGGACAGTTCCTGGAGGACGTCGCGGAGCCGGATGCCGCCGAGGATCCTGGCGTCGAGCTCCCCGAGCATCCGCGACGGGTCGAACCGCTCCCTGGCTGCCTGCGCCAAGTCCCCCGCGACCGGGCCGAACACGCGGGACAGCCCGTCGACGACCAGCCCAGGGGTGACGATGCCGCCGCTCCTGTCGGCGGCGAACTCCAGGGCCTGGGCGACGGCGCCCTCGGCCTTGGCCAGGTAGACACCCGCGGTGTTCGCCGCGTCGAAGCCGGCTCGGATGTAGCCGGGGAAGTAGGCCAGCACCGCCTCCGCCGGGTCGTCGGCCAGGGCACGGACCTCGCTCGGCAGCGCGGCGGTGATCCGGACGACGGAAGGGAAGACCGGCACACCGGTGGCAGCCGGGTCGGCGGTCGAGACGGCGAACGTCAGCGTGCGCACCGCGAGGCTGGTGTCGCCCGGCTTCGCGGCGGCGGCCAGGGCGAGCACGGGGCCGCCGACCCGGCCGAGCCGGGAGGCCTCCGTCGGCGCCGTCGTGGTGTTGTACTGACGGGCGAGCGCGGAGCGGAAGGCGCCACTCCCGGCGCCCTTCTCGCTGACGAAGACCACCGGCGCGGTGAACGGGACCCGCCGGCCCTCCCAGTCCGTCCCGACGAAGTGCAGCGGCAGCGGCGCGCCCCCGGCCTTCGCCAGGAACGCGAACTGCGTGTCGGAGCCCGCCGCCGGTGAGGCGGAGGACGGAATGTACGGGTCGCCTTCGGGAGAGTCCAGGCCGATGGTCGTCCGGGTGACCGCCCTGATCCGCCGGAACGGCAGCGCGCGCCCCCCGGACGGGGTGTTCGGGTCCGCGGCGAAATCCCGCTCCGCCTGCATCACCACCAGGAAGGAGCGCTTGCGCAGATATCCGCCGACGACCCCGCCGTCGTCCCGCTCGATCTCCCGCTCGGTCACCTGCACGAAGGCGGCGCGGTGGCCGAAGGGCAGGAGGTAGCCGTGCTGGACGACGCGCACCTTCTGATCGCGGCCCTGGGTGATCAGGTGCGACCACTCGGCCAGCCCGGTGCTGTAGCTGCTCCCCGTGGCGTCCCAGACTCCGTGGGCGTCGAGCGTCGCGCCGAGCGCGGACAGCGAGAGTGCGTCGACCTCGATCGGCGCGGGCAGGGAGGAACCCGGCGCGGCGAGCCCGAAGTCGGACGACAGCCGAACCAGGTCGTAGCGATTGCGCGGGGACAGCGACGATTGGTACGTGCCGGAGTCCGGTACCGAGCCGGGGGAGGTGAGCCAGCCGGGGAAGCGGGAGTCCGTCATCCACACGGCGCGCAGCACCCGCGAGGCGTGGTCCTCCCGTACCCTCCAGTCGCCCGAGTCCTTGTCGTGGACGCGTGTGCCCAGCCGGGTGTGCCACAATTCCGTCCAGCCGCTGGGAGAGTCGGGAACCTCGGCGGCCTCGACATGGCACCACCCGCCGGAGGGATCCGGCGAGACGATCACCCCGTACGGCACCTCCAGCGAGGTCTCCTGGCTGGTGGGCGCGCGCAGGGTGCCGCGGAAGTCGTCGGGCACCTCGCGCCCTTGCGCGTTGGGCACCAGCCGGGGGCTGAACCCGGCCCAGCCCAGCAATGCCTCGGTGGTGTACGGCAGCGGCAGGTGGTCGCCGACGTCGAAGGCGAGCCGGCTCGCGCCGCCCCATTCCAGGGAGACCGGCGCCTGGCCGAGCGGCCCCGGGGCGGTGAAGGACTGCTCCTGGGCGGCCTGCGGGCCCACATCCACCACGAGGTAGGCGGGTTGGTCGGCCAGCACCTTGGTCAGCTGGGGCGCCAGGTCGGCGACTTGCAGGTTCACAGTGTAGATACGCAGATTGAGCATGTCGTCGCGACGCCGCAGGAACACGGTCTGCACCGGCAGCTCAACGAGACGGGGCGCGCTTCGGGCGGCTGGGCCGGAGGAGAACTCCGCCCCGGCGACGACGGCGGCGCCGACGACGATCCCGGCGGCGCCCGATATCCGCAGGAAGAGCCGCCGGGAGACGGTTTCGCGCGGGGGTGGATTGGCAGGCACCTGTCACCTTCTTCGACGTTCTCGGACCGGCAATGCGGGGCGCGGGCCCCGTCGTGGGTCTCGCCGCGCTTCCGCACACCAGAAGACATGCTGGCGGCCAGTCAGCGAGTTGATCGAGAGTATTGGCTACTCATACGAGGCCACGTGCCCAAGGCCACCGCGGATGGCAGGGCACCGGCCGGGTCTACCGCCCCGGGGCGACCGTTCGCATCCGAAAGTGCGAAGCCAGGTCCGCGACCACCACCCGCACCGGCCTGCACGTCATGGCCGAGCTCGACACCAATATCTACTTCACCGGAGTCCAGATCGACGACGCGGAGATGGCATCCCTGCCACTGACCCGACACGCCTTCCACGGCGACTGGAACTATGCCCTGCACCCCCAGCCCTACTCAGCCATCCCAGCACCCGGGGCTCCCAAGAAGCCGGCCCCTGAGTGGAACCACGCTCTCCTGTCCGACCCCGATCTGACCGGCATGTCCCGGCAGCAATTGAGCGATCTCACCGACACTTTGGCCCTTGATGGCGACGTCAAGCGCGGTCGCCCGCCCCGGCTCGCCTTCCCCGACCAGGTCCTGGCAGCCGTCCTTCACCTGCGGGTCGCCCTGGCCGCGGAACCCCTCGCCGTGCTGTTCGACAGCAGCCGGACCGCCATGCACCGCACCCTGCTGAAGATCAGGACACTACTCAAGGCGCACAGCATCGTCATCCCGTCGGCGGTCACTCCGCCCTCCGCCCTCACAGCCCTCCAGGCTCGGGTTCGGTCCTGAGCAGCGATTCCAGCAGCATGATCAAGACGACCTGTTAATGATCTGCAAGCCCTTAGCTTGGTTGCTGGGTCAGATGTGGTTGTTGGTGAGGCGGCCGTCGAAGGCGATGTCGAAGGCCTGCAAGGCCCGCTTCCAGCGGGTGGTCCAGCGTTTTCTGCCAGTACCGGTCGGGTCGAGGGACATCACCGCCAGGTAGACGCACTTCAAGACCGCGTTCTCGGAGGGGAAGTGTCCGCGAGCCTTGACCGCTCGCCGGATCCGCGCGTTCGCCGACTCGATGGCGTTGGTAGTGCAGACGATCCGGCGGATCTCCGCGTCGAACTGCAGGAACGGCACGAACTCCGCCCAGGCGTTCTCCGCGAAGGGCCTCACTCATGGGGAGATCTCCTCTCACCCGGCCGAGGTCTATGGCGCCGACGTGTCAAAGCAGACGATCTCGACGATCACCGACTCGGTCGTGGAAGGCATGGCCCAATGGCAGGCCCGTCCTCTCGACCGCGTCTACCCGGTCGTTTCATCGACTGCATCAACGTGAAGATCCGCGAGGGACAGGTCGCCAACCGGCCGGTCTACATGGCTCTCGCAGTCACCGCCGAAGGCCACCGCGACATTCTCGGCCTGTGGGCCGGCGGCGAAGACAGGGACAGAACCATCTCGTCGACACCGGCCAGCCGCCGCTGGCGCTTCTTGACGATCTGCGGCTCGAAGGCGCCCTCCGGTCCAGAGGGACCTCGATCTCGACCGGCCCGACGTCTGTGACGACAGTCTTGGACCGTTTGCCGTTGCGGGAGTTTCCGCCGTTCTTCCCGGCCACATCGTGCCGGTCATAGCCGAGATGGTCCGTCATCTCGCCCTCGAGGGCGGACTCCAGCAGCCGCTTCGTCAGCTGCTGAGGCAGACCGCCCTCACCGGTTACTGACCTTTGCGGCGTGATGTCATGGGGGCTGACGATGCGTGATCCTCGCGGTATGCCAGTTGTGTGAGATATCCGCAGGGTGGTGGGCTGACGCGTGGACGGCAGGCGTTTCGCGAGCGGATCCGGCTGGAGGCCGCGGAGCGATTCGCTGCGGGCGCCTCCAACGCCGAGGTCGCCAAGGACTTACGGGTGAGTGTGCGCTCGGTGCAGCGCTGGCGCCGGGCCTGGCACGACGCCGGCACCGAGGGCCTGCGCTCTGCCGGGCCCGTCTCACGGCCCAAGCTGAGTGAGGCCCTGTTCACGGCGCTCGAGCAGGAGCTCGCCAAGGGGCCGGTCGCGCACGGCTGGCCGGACCAGACGTGGACGCTGGCGCGGATCAAGACGCTGATCGGGCGCCGGTTCCACAAGAGCATGACGCTGTCGGCGATCGCGCGGATGCTGCACCGGCACGGCTTCAGCCACCAGGTCCCGGCCCGCCGAGCGGTCGAGCGTGACCAGGAGGCCGTGGAGGACTGGGTGAAGGAGACCTGGCCGCAGGTGGAAGGTCCGTGGCGGCGCTCGACGCCTGGCTGTGCTTCGAAGACGAAGCCGGCTTCTCGATGACGCCGCCCACCGCACGGACCTGGGCCCCGCGCGGACGCACACCCGTCATCCGGGTCCGGGGACGCTCTCAGCGCCGCTTCTCCATCGCCGCTCTGGCCTGCTACAAGCATGGTGAACGCTCACGGCTGGTCTACCGGCCCAAGCGGCATCTCGATCACAAGCGCGGCGGCAGACGCAGTTTCACCTGGACCGACTACCGCGACCTGCTCATCGCCGCACACCAGCAGCTCGGCGCACCCATAGTGCTCGTGTGGGACAACCTCAACGTCCACAAGGACCGCCGACTGCGGGAGTTCATCGACACCCACGACTGGATCACCTGCTACTTCCTGCCGGCCTACGCACCGGACCTCAACCCCGTCGAGGGCATCTGGTCCCTGCTGCGGCGCAGCAGCCAGGTCAACACCGCCTTCACCGACCCCGACCACCTCATCAGCACGCTCCGACAGGGTCTCCGCCAGATCCAGTACCGCAGCAACCTCATCAACGGATGTCTCGCCGAAACCGGCCTCACCTTGACGACATCACGGCGACAACGTCAGTAGCTGCAGGCCATCGGCCTGAGCCCGAGCCACAAGCTCGTTCAGGAACTGGTCATCAACCGACGCTGACGCGGCTCATGCCGCAGACGGCTTGGCTATGTTCTCGCTGGTCACAGGTGAACTCTTCCATGATCGGAGTTACACCGATTTTCTTACAGTCCCGCCACAGGCCTGTGCTCGGGCGCTCTTGCCGCGCTCGAGTGTCGATGGTGCGCGGCCACATGCTGAAAGTGCGGGACCATCCCAAAAACTCTGCGGGTCCTGGTGTTCTTCGCCTGATGCATGACCGGTGCGGGGGAACGGGTGCCAGGTAGCGGCGTGCGCAGCCTGCCGCAGACGAGAACCATGGCGATACAGCAGGTCGACGGAGCGACAGGACACGCAGCCTGAAGAAGCGGGAGGCCTTGCGGGGTGTGTGGCGCTCGTCCGGCTGATAACCGGCGGTCAGCGGTGGTCGAGCGTCACCTGACGGACGGGAGCCCTGACGCGATGACGGATGTGTCCATCGCGGCATGCCTGGGCGAGGACTTCCTCGCCCAGGCACTGCACCGCGAACACCGCCACGTACCCGGCGCCCTCAGTGTCGCCGGACTGATGACCTGGGACGACCTCAACCAGATCCTGGCTGGCCACCACCTTCAGCCGCCGCGTATGCGGCTGGCCCGCGACGGCGAGACGCTGCTGGTCGGCGGGTACACCGCCCCGGTGCCACGCGCCGACCCACCGCGTGGCACCGGCTCCACCCGGTAGAACTGCACGCCCGCCTCCAGGAGGGCGCCTTGCTCCCCCTGGACAGCGTCGACGAACTCCACCCGCCGATCGCCCGGCTCGCCGAAGCGATCGAGCGTGACCTGCGCACCCGTGTGCAGGCGAACCTCTACGCCTCGTGGACCAGCACCGAGGGCTTCGGGGTCCACTGGGACGACCACGACACGATTGTGGTCCAGCTGGACGACGCGAAGCGGTGGCGGATCTACGGCACCACCCGTCCGTTCCCGCTGTACCGCGACATCGAGGACCCGGGCGAGCCCCCCGAACCGATCGCTGATCTGGTCCTGCGCCCCGGGGACGTGCTCTTTGTGCCGCGCGGCGTGTGGCACGCGGTCTCCGCCGACCAGGGCGTCCGCAGCCTGAACGTCACCTGCGGCCTGCAGACCCACACCGCGACCGACCTGATGGCGTGGGTGTCCGAGCAACTGCTCACGCACGAGGACTGGAGGCGCGACCTGCCGCTGCAAGAGGACCAGGCGGTGCCAGCCCAGCACAACAGCGCGCCGGTGAGACCCGGCCATGAGTCCCGCCCGTCGCAGCCGACTGCTTTCGGGATGTTGCCGACCGGCGGCGGCGATCACCCGCCGCGCTCGGCCTCGCCTTCGACGGCCCGCCTGACCACGATGAGCTCCGGGCGGACATGGAGAGGATCCTGGCTCTCGGCCCGGCGCTGATCGCGTCTGGACACGGTGCGCCCTTCGCGCCGTCGTCGATGGAGCCCCGTCGGCCCGGCTCTGCCCGGGGCTCGCCTGCCGTCGCGGCCTGCTGTGGCCGGTTGATGGCGGTGTCCCACGGCGGGATGCTGGAGGCAGCGCCCGTGACGGGTGACGCGGCGCCGTGCCGGGGCGCGGCAGGAACGAGGTCGGGATATCCCATGGACGAAGAGCCCGACACGACCATAGGAGCAAGGGGAGTAGCCGCACCCGAAGATTTCGCGGTCGTCACGGACGCCCGCGGAACCGTCGTGATGTGGAGCGCCGGAGCCAGGCGACTGCTCGGCTACGAGCGCGAGGAAGTGGTGGGTCGGCGGGCCGCCAGCCTGCTCGCTGCGAGGCTGTCCGTCTCAATGCGGCGCCACCTGGCCACTTGGGAACCGTGGACGAGCGATGTGGTGCTGCGGGACCGGCACGGGGACCGTGTCACCGTGCAGCTCTGGGGCACGCCGCTGGTGGACGCGTACGGAAACCCCCACTGGATCGTCACCCGGGCTGCGGCGACGTACGCCTCCGCACTGCCCGATGCGGAGACGGCGGAGCTGTGGGACCTGACACTCGCGCAGCTCCCGTTGCCGGTGGCCGTCTATGACAGTGAGGCACGGTTCGTCACATGCAACCAGGTGATGACCCAGGCCATGGGACTGACGCCGGAGGAGATGAGGGGCCTGACGTTGTGGGAGATCTATCCCACCCCGCCTATGGACGAGATCGATCGCCTTCAGCACCACGTCGTGCGCACCGGTGAGATGATCTTCCGCGAGAATCAGCCGTTCCGGGCCTCGGGCGAGGTGCGCGATCACGCCTGGTCCCTCTTCCTCTCCCCGCTCAAGGACAGGGCGGGCACGGTGGTGGGGATGTCGGCACTGGTGATCGACATCACCGAGCAGTACTGGGCCCGGCGCCGCCTCGCCGTGCTGAACGACGCCAGCCTGCGCATCGGCAGCACGCTCGATGTGACCCGGACCGCCGAGGAACTGGCCGAGGTGGCGGTGACCGGGTTCGCCGACTTCGCCTCCGTCGACCTGCTGGAGTCGGTCGTCCAAGGACACGAGCCGCAACCGGTACCTCACGGAACGCCCGTCGTCTGCCGCCGTACCGCGAAACGGTCGGTGCTCCAAGGATGTCCGGAATCCGTCGTCCCGACAGGTGACACCGACGTCTACCCCTCCGGCTCTCCACCAGCGCAGGCCTTGATCACCGGTAGGGGCAGCCACTACAGCGTGGGGGATCCGCTGCTGCGCGCATGGACGACGGCTTCCCCAGCCCGTGCAGAGAGCATGAGGCGATTCAAGATCCACTCGGTGATGATGGTGCCACTGAGCGCGCGCGGAGTCACCCTCGGCGTGATGCAGCTTCTGAGGCACCGCACTGCGGATCCCTTCGTCCAGGACGATCTGACGCTTGCCGAGGAGATCGCCGCCAGGGCGGCCCTGAGCATCGATAACGCCCGTCGCTACACCCGCGAGCACCGCACCGCGCTCACGCTCCAGCGCAGCCTCCTGCCCGAGCGGCTGCCGGGAACGGAGGCAGTGGACCTCGCCTACCGGTACCTCCCCGCCGGTTCGGGCGACGAGATCGGTGGAGACTGGTTCGACGTGATCGCCCTGTCGGGCGGACGGGTCGCGCTGGTGGTTGGCGACGTGGTGGGCCACGGCGTGCACGCCTCGGCCGCCATGGGCCGCCTGCGCACCGCGGTACGCACCCTCGCCGACGCCGAATTCGCCCCCGACGAGCTACTCACCCGCTTGGACGACCTGGTCATCCGCCTCGACCGGGAGGAAGGCCCGGAAACGCGAGGGCAGGCGGAGGAGGCCTCGGGAGAGGTCGGGGCCACCTGCCTCTACGCCGTCTACGATCCTGTCACCGGTCGCTGCGACCTGGCACGGGCGGGGCACCCGCCGCCCGTCCTGGTGGCTTCCGACGGTGCCGTCCGCGTGCTGGACCTACCCGCCGGGCCACCGCTCGGTCTGGGTGGACTACCCTTCGAGACCGCCCGGATCGACGTGGGCGAGGGCGGCCTGCTTGCCCTCTACACCGACGGCCTGATCGAGGCCCGCGGCCGCGATATCGACGTCGGACTGGAAATGCTGAGTCGAGCGCTCCGCCGCCCGGCCGCCGATCTGGAGGACACCTGCGACGAAGTGCTGCGCAAGCTACTGCCCGACCCCCCTGCCGACGACATCGTCCTGCTCCTGGCCCGCGCCTCCACGCTCGGCGCCGACCAGGTCCGCACCTGGCAGCTGCCCATGGATCCCGCGGCCGTCGCCGGGGCCCGCAAAGTGGCGGCCGAGCAACTGGACACCTGGGGGCTGGCCGAGCTCGAGTTCGCCACCGAGTTGATCGTCAGCGAGTTGGTCACCAACGCCATCCGGTACGGCAACGGTCCCGTCGAGCTGCGACTCATCCGTGCCGACGCTCTTGTCTGCGAAGTCTCCGACGGCAGCAGCACCGCCCCGCACCTGCGGCGGGCCCGCGTCTTCGACGAGGGTGGACGGGGACTGCTGCTCGTGGCCCAGGTCGCCGAGCGCTGGGGCAGTCGTCAGACCTCCGTCGGAAAGACGATCTGGGCAGAACAGCCCCTACCGGATGAGCCCGGGCGGGACAGCCGCCCGAGTGCGAGCGGCTGACCAGGGCCGGGTCGACGGGAGTGATCACGCCGCTGACGGTGGTCGGGGACGTCGGCGCCGATCCGGCTGCCCGCAGTGGGGCCGGCTCCCGCTGGAGCAGCAGCGGACCATTGCGCCACGGTGGCGCCCAGGGTGACGGATGTGGTGATCAGAAACTTCCTGCGGTCCCACCAGACCTCCTGTGATCTCCAGTGCCTGCACCGCCCCCGTGGTCGTCCACGGAAGGGTGAAGAGGGTGTGATCCAGCAGGGCTAACAGCAGCCAGCCCGGCCAGCCGTGGGCGTGGATCGCCTCGGGCGGGATGCCTTCGAGGGCGGCCATGGCGAGCTGAGGGTGGTAGCTGGGCGCGTAGACGCCCGCGATCCACCGCGACGCCTTCTCCTTGTGGTACGCCATCTGCCCGTACCCCATGCGCTGGTGCTGCTCGGCAACACGGAGCAGGTACGCCTCCGCGTTCTGGCCGCGCAAGGCCAGGAGGTAGGCCAGCGGGTGGCGTCCGGCAGTGTCAGTGGTCACGGACCCATCCCTTTCGCGGGCGCGGGCGCTACCGTCTCCCGGCTACCAGCGGGCGGGGGAAGGCCGCCTGGGGTGAACGGCAACGGGCGGCAACGACCCGCAACGGGCGGCAACGCCACTGCTCTGTGAGGCAGTTCGCGTCTGCGGTGTCCTGGCACGGCTGCCCGGCAAGGGCCGCGTTCGACGACGTGTCAGGAGGACCCGATGGCAACCACGCTCCCCGCAACCGTCACAGCGGCACGGACCGGCCCCAGGCCGGCGGAGCTGCTCAGCCAGGTCGCCCGGCTGGCCGACCTGGAGGACTCCACGGTCGAGCAGATGGGGGCGCCGACGCGCGGCGTCGCCGCGTACGGCGAGTACCAGTCCGGCGGCTGGTGGACCACGTCGCTGCTGAACCACTCCGGTGACCCGCCTCGGCCGTCCTGGTCACCGCGGGGGCCCGGGTGCACATGGCGGCCGGGGCGCTGTGGCGGCTGACGCCCTCGCAGGCCCACAGGGTGTGCAACACCACCGGCCCGGACCGGCTCCACCTGATCGCCGACGTCTACGCGGACGACGCCTATGAGGCGCTCGCGGCCCGCCCGCACCTGCGCGACGGGGACGCGACGGACCTACCGGAGATGACGGCGGCGAAGCGGGCCGGGCTGCTGGAGAAGGCCGAACAGCTCGCGGAGCTCGGCTTCACCGGCGCGGCGGAACAGACGCTGCTGCGCGCCTTCTACACCTACGCCCTGCCGGAGGGCGGCGCGTACGACCTGATCGCCGAACTCCACGTGGGCCGCCGCGCGGACGCCGACGTGAGCCGGTGGCGGGCGGCGAAAGCGCACCTGCTCGCTCGCCCCTGACCCCGGCCCCGATCCCTTCACCCGAGAGGACTCCGCATGCCCACCGCCGTTCTTCCGCCCAACGGGCTGACACCGCTGGAGGAGCTGGCCCACGCTCACCGGCCTGCGCAGCTCGCCGTCCTGGGCGACCTGGTCCAGGCCCTGTCGGCCACCACGGCCGTGACGCACCTGCTGGTGCGCGGCTCGCTCGCCACCGGCACCGGGGACCGGTTATCCGACGTTGACCTGGTCGTCGCCGTCCGCGACGAGACGCTGGCCGCCCTGATGGACAGCCTCGACGCGCTGATGTCCACCACCTTCGGCACCTTGTTGCCTGGCTGGCGGGACACCATCGTCGGCAATCTGGGCGGCGCCGGGTTCGTCTACCTGCTGCCGCACGACGGCCACCTGCTGCAACTGGATCTGTACCTGTGCCCGACCAACGCCGTGGGGGCGCTGCGCCGCAGGATCGGCCCCCGCCTGCTGTGGCAGGGCCCCGGCGCCGACGACACCGGCGACGCCGACACCCAGCAGCGCACGGCGCAGGAACTCGCCCGGTCCGCACAGGCGTCGGCGGACTGCGGCCAGCTGCTGGTCCAGGCGATGGTGCTGCACGCAATGCTCCGCAAGCGCCTGGCCAGGGGCCAGCAGTACACGGCCAGCGTGATCGCGGTGACCGGCATCCGGTGGGGTGCGGCGCCGCGTGCGGCGGCCTCCATCGTCGCGGCAAGAACAAACGGCTGCAGGACACTGCACGCAGGTGGCGGCACTGTTCGACCTGGACCGGGTGCTGCTGGGGCGGAGGCTGGGGAGAAGTCGGGGTGGGGGCCGTCCAGGTGGGCGATGACGACGGTCGGCCACCAGCTCGCCGCCGCGCTCACCCTGGCCGACGGCACACGGGGTGGCACCTGCGCCCACCACAGCACCCGCCCAGTCGGCCGTCGGCAGGTACGACGGCCAAGGCCGCTCCTCCGCGAACGGGGCGGCGGGCAGGGTCATGGCTCGCACCGCCCGGCGGTGAGGGCCTTGAGGTGGCCACGGTCAGGTCCGGGGCGTGGTCGGACCGCGGACGAGATCCTCCAACGCGGTCGTCTGTCTTCTGGGCAAGACGAGAGATGAAGCGTGTGAAGCTCCCTGATCCGCCGCCGCTGACGGGGGTCCTGTTGTCAGTGGTGCCAAGGACACTGGTCGCAACCGGCCCGACTGGGGAGCGCTCAAGTGTCTCCGCGCGCCGCAACGCTGTGCGGGGCCCATCCCTCCAGCGCAGCCCGTTCCGCATCCGACAGATCAACCCGGCCTTCGGCCGCCCAGTACGTGCCACCAGGCGCATCCCACTTGCCCCATGCGGCCGCCCCACCCCCGCGGCGGGCGGTTCGGGTACCCGGTGGCGTGCCACCGTTTCTGCCGAACACCGCTTCCACATAACGCAGTTGCTCGAGGAGGCCCGCGAGGAGCCGGCGCAGCTGCGCGGCGTGCAGAGCGGTACCACCGCCGAGGTGGCCCGCACGCTGCTGGAGCACCTCAGCCAGAGTGCCGAGCTGATCGACCGGGCCGTGCTGCATACCGCCGCCGCGGCTGGGCTGGCGCTTGAGGAGGTGGCCCAGTGGTCCCGCCTGCCCGCCGGGGAACTGTCGCAGATACTCGCCGCAGGCCGTAGCGAAGAGTGACGCCGATGGCTGCCGAGCCAACGGCCCTGGCATCGCGGGCCGACTCTGCGTCCGAAGAGCATGCCGAAAGCAGGCGCCCCGGCATCCAGAAAGTGCAGGGGTTCGCACTGACGCTGGCACGCCCCGGGGGCATCCTGACCCTCGGCGCGCGACCCAACGGGGTTGTCGGGCACTGCAGTTGAGGTTACCGACCGGTTGGCCTGCGTGACAGGACAGGTATGGCGTTATGTGGAGTTTGTGATCATCGACAGCAGCCAGGACAGCGCGCAGGCCGGCTTATCCGCCGCCGCGGACAGCGCCTGCCGGGTGCCGGAGCCGGGTGTCGGCTGCTGCCGCACACAGGGTGGCTCTGGCCACCGCATCGGCGTCCGAAAGCGTGACCGAATCCACGCCGGGCCGGGCGCCAGCGGCGGTCACCCAGTGCACACCCTCTGTGGGCACCCCAAATGCGAACCGTCGCGGGTGCGCGCTATTCTGACGGTTAATCAGGCGGTATGGGCGCGGCGTTACGTCCAAGCCACCGGTTTCGTAACCGTCCACGACGTGCGGGCGGCATGCGCCTGCCTGGAACAGGCCGGCGAGGAGTTCGTCGGCGGTGCGCCTCAGATCCGGGTCCGGCAGCCGCGCCTCGACGAGTGTGCGCACGCATACGGTGGAGCCCGGCACGTCGGGGGAGTGCGCGATCCAGCCCCGCGCCTCGGCCCGCACCTCCAGCCGGGGGCCCAGCACGTCCAGGACGCCCGCCTCGATCAGCGCGTTCATCTCCTCGATGCGCCGCCTGGGCGGACCGATGGACAAGAAGGCGTTCAGCGGGGTATACCAGCGGTCCAAGTGGCCCTGGCGAGAGACGCCGGACAGGCCGCCGTGGTCGACGATCAGCCGCAGTTCGTTGCGCAGGTCACGCAGCACGTCCAGGGCGGCTTTGAGGGGGCCCTCGACATTGCCGAGCGCGGCCTGGGCGGCGTCTTCCCGAAGGTGCTCGAGAAGCCAGCTACGCCAATCTGCAGGCGAGCTGAAGGTGATCCCGCTGTGCGGGCGGGAGATGCGGTCCCAGCACCAGCGGTCGGCAGGAGATATGCCGAACTCCTCAAGGAGTGTGCTCTCGTCAAGCCTATGGTGGGCGATGGCGAGGAAACGGTCCCGGAACTCACGCCGGTCCGTCGCCTTCCGGGCGGCCAGCAGTGCTTCGTAGTAGACCGTCTCGACCTCCTTCGCCACCAACGGCCATACCTCGGCCAGGAAGTCCGGGGCCTCGCCGGAGTCTGCGCGCTTGCGGAAGCGGGCTATCACCTCGTCCGTCAGCAGCAGCGGCGTATGGCGGCCGTAGGGACCCTTCGCGTTGTCGCCGCGCGCCTGGTAGGGGACGCCACGACGCGAGCCCGCGTACAGGCGGGGTTCGCGGCCCGAGGGCCGGTAGTGAAGTCCCCCACCGGCGGTGCGGACGAAGCGGCCGCCACGGCCGGTCGTCAGCAAGGCCATATGGTCAAAGAAGTTGAGACCCAGGCCGCGCAGCAGGACCGGCTCGCCCGGCGCGAGCAGGCAGAGGTCGACGTCCGCGGGGTTGGCGGGCGGGATGTGGCGCAGACCGTGGCGGGCGGCGTGCGCCGCGAGCTCCTGCTGTGCCGGGTCCGCGACCGAGGGGAGGTGGCCCTGGGCGAGGAGCACCGCAGACAGTCCGGTCAGGGTGCGGCCGGTGGAGAGGGTGAGCGTCTGACGACCGTCCGGGGCATCCTCCAGGCGCATCGCGCGGGCGGTGTGCACCTCGACATGTACAGCCTCCGGGGCACAGCTGACCACCTGCGCGAACACCCATTCCAGGTAACGCCCGTACTGGGCACGGGTGGGATAGTCGTCGGGGCCCACCGCGCCCCGTCCCTGTTTACCACCTTGCGGCCCCGACTCCCCATATCCGCCCGAGCTGCTGCCAAGAACCCACTCGTACAAACTCGGCCCCGGCCGGAGCGGCCCGGCGCACTCCACGCTCTCGTCGGTGAACAGCGTTACCTGAGAGGCCACCGTATTCATCAGGAGCTCCGGGGACTGGGTGGTGCGCCAGACCTGGCCCGGACCCGGCGGTGCCGGATCGACGACATGCACGGTCAACCGAGTTTCGCGCGGGAGGAGTTCCGGAGCGGAGGCACAGAGGCGTTCCAGGACGCTCGTGCCCCGCGGACCCGCGCCGACGAGAGCAACGGAGATGGACACGGATTGCAGATTCTCGACGGACAAAACAGGTGACTCCCGGGCGTGTGGAAGCAAGAGTGCTTCTTTCCTGGGCGGGCAATGACGGGTAGCCCCAGCGCGCGCTGCGGCTGTGGCGTTGGTGCGGCTACATCACGAGCTGGGCCATGCGCGTCGCGGTCTCCCTCGCGCTGCGCCATCTCCCGGAATGTCACTGATGCGCCGCCAGGTTCGCAGAACCCGGGTCAGAACCCGGGTCCGGCGAAGACCTGGGAGACCGGTGTCACGCAAACCCGCCGTCAAGTTAGGACGGCTGCTCACGTGTCTACATGAGTAGCCAGTGAGCCCTTTCCAACCTCATGCTGGTGCGTGGTGAAGGACGAGGACTGCCTTCACGATGTCGGTGATGCGGTTGGTGCTGCAGCGGAGCTTTCGTAGGAGGCGCCAGCCCTTGAGGGTGGCCATGGCCTGCTTGCCGAGGCAGCGGATCTTGGCGTGGGTGGTGTTGTGGCGGCGCTTCGATCTCTTGAGGCGGCGGCCCCGGAACGGAACCCGAACGGGTCCGCCGGCGCCTTGGTATGCCTTGTCCGCCCAGCATTTGAGGTTCGCGTCGGCGAGGGCTTCAATGATGCCGTGGTGTCGTGCGGCGGTCAGGTCGTGGGTCGAGCCGGGCAGCGCGGGCGAGGCCCAGAGCAGCCGTCCGAACGGGTCGGTGAGGACCTGGACGTTCATGCCGTGGCGTTTATGTTTCCCTGAGTAGTACGGGGTGTCGGCGGCGATGCGGTCGATGGGTAGCAGGGTGCCGTCGAGGATGACGAATGCCTTCTCCTGGATCGTCTTCATCGCTTCGGCCAGAGACGGTGCGAGGGCGGCCAGGACGTCGACGACCTCGCGTATATAGCGGAAGACGGTCGCGATCCCGATGCCGAACCCGGCTGCCAGCTGGGCGTAGGTGTCACCGCACCGCAGGTGGGCCAGGGCGAGGAGAGCCTGTCGTGCGGCGGAAAGGCGCCGCCACCGGGTTCCGATCTCCTGTCGTCTGGCAGTGAGTTGTCTGGTCAGGAACCGCAGGGTGCAGGTGGAAAGATCGATCGAGGACGGGTAGACAAGCACGCGAAGCTCCTGGCGGACACGGGTGATCTTGGTCGAGAACCCGTCTACCAGGAGCTTCGCCGTTGCGCAGGACTGTCCAACTCGCGGTCAGAATCGCCAGCCTGGAAATCACTCAGTGAGAGGCTATCCAACCCGGTCGTCACGATTCGAGGCCGAACACCCCGTCACTTCGTCGGGGCCTTTCGGTTGCTGTTTATCACCCAGCTGGAGAGGTGACCAGATCGGCTACCCAACTACCGCCGCCCCAGTACGTGGCAGAACCTTGAGCCGCGTCCGGAAGGGAAGGCTCAGCGTCGAAGACCCATGTGCTCACGCAAGACAGCCGAGCACCCGCAGCGATGTCGACCGCTGTCGGGAACGATACGCAGGTGTGCCGACCACCTAGTGAAGTGTCGGAGGCGAAGTCTCCCACCTTCATCGGCCCGATGGTGTTGTTGAGCAACACGCTCTGGCTGCGAACCCACGAACCATTGCGTTCCAGGCAAGTGTATGCCCACAACCCGCCGCTCGACCGCATCTGCTTCCATGCCGAGCAGGTGTAGGTACTTTCTGCCGCTTGAGCCGGCGCCGCCGACGTCATGGTGAGCACTGCCAGGCCGGCTCCCGCGATCAGCGACGAGACGACTTTTTTTCGACGTTTCATGAAGACTCCATTTCGACGTCTGTGACACTAAAAGGACTGATGGTTGCAGCCCGGCCGCAACCGGTGCTGTAAATTCCGGGTACTCGTTCCGGGCCTATAGCCAGTTGATCGACGAACCGCCACGACCGTGCTCACGACGTCGGTCCAACCGCTGGGCGAACGTCTCCGCCGCAGGCCGACCTACCTCCAATTAAGCGGGCAGGTCACACTCGATTCGCCGCTCGGGGCTGCCCTCGCATACCTGAGGGTCCCCAACAGTCGTCACATGGGTGTCCTTTGCGTCCTATCGGGTGACGACCTGCAGTACTCGCCCTCAGCTCTCGCAGATGGCCAGGACGCGGAGCTTCCACTGCTGGTTCGCCGCCCCATTGTCGACCTTGACAGTCCATCCACTTCCTGTGGACGTGGGTGCGGAGTAGTGCACGTGGGTGGCCGAATCGTTGAACCAGGTGTCGTCGGCCTCGTTGAGTGAGAGGACCCTGAAACCCCCGCCTGTGACGCGGCGCCCCGTAGGACAGTTCGCAGTGGCGGAGACCTCACCGGAATGGAGAACGGTCGAACTGTCCACGATTATCGGTGTGGTTACCGTCCCTGCCGCAGCCTGACTGCCAGTTGCGCCCAGGGAAACGAACGCCAATCCGCCCGTAACCGCGGCGGCGACGATCAGAACCTTTGTTTTCATGGCTCCAGGCTAGAAGTACTCCGGTGAGGTGGATTGAGTACCAACTGCTCACGTTCAGCCCTTTCTCTCCCCAGCATGCTGTCAGACGGTGCGCCTTCAGATGTCGGCGGTCAGCCACCTGCACCTGATCGAGGCGTGTGGCTGGATCGCCAGCTTGAGTTTCGAGGTTGTCGGCGTGACCGAGCCGGGACCGGTACACGGAGAAGAACGCCGGCTCGTCGGGGAGCGGACAGGAGAGGGCGCACATTCTCCGATCCGGTTCTTGGAGGCGTTTTCCGTGGGACCACTGCCGCTGGCAGCCAAGGGCGGTGCCTCGCGGTTCTTCCAGTGCCCGGCGTCGGGGACCCGGCCCGGCGTGGAGTTCGGTGATGCCAGTGAACGTCTGGGTATCTACAGCGAGAAGGGGCGGTGCATCCGCGTGCTCGCGGGGCGCAGCCACCGGTTGGACGAAGTGGTCGGCGTACCCGACGTGAGCGGCGTGCTCGCGCCACTCAGTTGTACAAGGTGCCGGGATAGCGTGGCCCTGCCCTCCCCGCTTTGCGAGCGTGCCGCAGCAAGGTGCTGTGGCTGACCCGGATCCCGAGCAGCTCCGCCAGCCGCCCACCCGCTCCCCCCACGAGGGCCAGCCAGTAAACTGTGAAGCGAGCGCAGCCGTTCGCTCCAGCGGCCGTGCCGACGCGTCAGCCCGCGAGCTATTCCACGAACGTCCGCCGCGGACACTCTGTAGTCATGCAGGCGAACCTCCGCACCCGCAGGGCCAGCACCCAGAGGTCTGCCGACTACCTGCACATCGCCGGGAAACCGCAGGCAGGAGCCGTGCACGCGTTGAGACGCACCCAGCTTCACCTGCCTGCCGCTCGCAGCGGCTGCGGGGCGGCAGGCAGGTGAAGCTGGGTGTGCTCACCACTGCCCGGCCTCCGCCTCGGCGTCGTACACCCCGAACCTGCCGGGTCCGGGAGCTATGTCACGGGCGCCGGCGGTGCCGGGCACCGTGCCGTTGTCGGTCCCGTCTGTCACTGCCGCCTCCTGGGTCTGCACCGCCCCGGGGCCGGGGGCGGTCCTGTCGCTGCCCGGCTGTGCACCGGCGCCGCGGTGTACGAGGACGTCACCGGTGCGGCGCCGCAGCAGCTCGTCGAAAGGCCGCAAGCCATGCCCACCCTGCACCCACGGCACCGTGTGGAGCTGGCCGTCGGGCAGCCGGACGAAGACCTGCCGCGGTTCATGGGTGGTGGTGGACCTCGAACCGGTCCCCGCGGCCGCGGTGTTCGTCCAGGCACGCATCGTCGTAGCGGCGCCCGCGCAGCCGGATACAGGACTCGGTGAGCGCGCACCGGCGTGCCGACAGCAGTTGAAGAGAACCGCGCCGCCGGCCGGGCCCTCCGAGTTCGGCACGGGTTCGGCGCAGGCGGCAGTGGTCTCCGTGATGAGGTCACCCGCCTGCATGACCTCGACCTCCATCCCCGGCATGATCTCGGCGTAGAACCGGAGGCCACCGTCCGGCGTAATCGCCTGAGGGCTGCGGACCCACGGCTGGCCGTCGATCATCAGGCCCACCGGGTACTCCGTCCAGGCGGCGTCGAGCGCGTCGACGCTCACTCCCAGGGCATCCGCGTACGCTTCCGCGGCCGGCCGCCCGTCGATCTCGAGGACGGTCCGGGAGGCAGCGTCCGCACGGGTGTTCCGCAGGAACCTGCCGGTCGGGGTGAAGGAGCATGACGTGACCACCCGGAACGGGACGCCGGTCCGGCACACCATGAGCGCCGCCCCGTGGTAGCTCACCTCGTGGCCCACGGCGGTCCAGGTGCCCTGGAAGGCGAAGTCGTCTCCGGCGGAACCGCCGACGAAGTCCAGCAGTGGTGCCGCGTTCCCCAGCATCTCGTTGACCTGCTCCTCGGATCCGTGCAGGCCGTCGATCAGCACGACACCCACGTGGTGAGCCGGGTCGAGGTGGCGGAGCTGAATCTGGAGGGCTTCCTCGAGCGACCGGACGGCGGCCACGGTGCCGTCGCCCGTGTCGCCGTCCAACTCGCCGAGTACCGCCACCGCTTGGGTGATCAGACCGTCCAGAAGCACCACGGCCGAGATGCCGCCGGTCCCATTGTGCAGGTCGGTGAACTCCCCGGCGGTGGAACAGCCGATGACCACCGCCTCGGGAAAGTGCGAGCTGATGACGGGTGCGACATCGGCGGGTCGTACACACTGGAGGCGAAGTACATCACCGCCACCGCCCGGCGTCCCGTCAGATCACGGTCAAGCTGTGCCAGCAGCCGGTCGACCGCCTGCGGAGCCGGTCCGGCGACGTGGGCGCGTACGACGCCCGCGCCGGGTACGAGGGGAGGGAAGAACGTCATCTGTCTGCCTTGTCCAGAAGTCGCCGAAAGCGATGCCGAAGGCCCGCCCCGTGGCGACGGGCTCGCCGCCGGCCTGCCACGAGCCGCTGTCCTTCCGGTCCGGGGGGTGGAAGAGCAGGTCATGCGGCGAGGGCGACAACGAGAAGCCCAGCACCGGCAGGACGCTCAGGACTCTGGAGACCACCGCCGCGTCGGTCTGCTGGTCCGGGCGGGGAGAGCGCAGGTCGACGCCGGTGCGCAGGGCGACTCGGGTGCAGATCGCCGCGAGACCGCGGTCGTCGTTGGGGAAGTGGCGGGAGCGCAGCACGGCGAGGATCCCATTGAGTGTCTGCTCCCGCGGCCGGTCGTTCGCGGGGCCGACGTGGGCCGGAGTGGAGCCGTCGTCCCGCGGTGTACCGCGACGCGGCTGCCACTGACCGGGATCCGGCCGCGGCTGGGCGCGATCCGTTCTCGGCGGGGCGGCATCCGCGCCCAGCCGGAGGTTCCCGCTGAGCCATGTGTAGAACGCTATCCAGTCGGAACTGAGCCGGGAGCCCCACTCGCTCTTGTGTATCTGGCGCACCGTGTCGAGCAGGGCCGCACCGAACGACCAGTACCAGCCGTCGAAGAATCCCTGCTGCTGGATTCCCCCGCCGACCTGGCGCAGGGTCGCCTCGACCGACTCAGGTGCGTCCTGGGCCAGTGCGGCCCACAGCACCGACAGCCAGCCTGTTGCACAGCGGCCGTCCTGCCCGTGGCGGCAACTCCCGCACCTGGGGCACGAGAACGACCATGCTCTTGTAGAAGCTGTCCACAAACCGCGCCTGGTTGCGGGAGAGCAACTGACAGGAGAACTGGACGCTTCGCAGGCTCTCGGCCGGAGGCCTGGCGCCCGCGTACGCCAGACGCTCCGTGCCGGTACCTGCTTGACCGAACACCATGGCGACTCTCCTCGGAGCATGGTGAGCACACGTCGTTCGGGCCGAGCAGACGCAGCGCGTGCTCGTGCACCCTCCACGCCCGACGGCGTGGCGACGCGCTTCACTTCAATGGCCTGTCCGGGTCTCGGCCGAGCGGAGACCGCGGGCCGGCACCCTCACGGATTTCCTCGGCGGAGGCCTGGACCGCTTCGAACGGAGCATGTGGCCGCGAGAAACCCGCCGGAGACGATGAGGACGGTGACCACGCCCCGGCGGCGTGCCCTCCCGCGTGTCGTCGCGACACGATGGACGTCCGATGCCGGCGCTCCCGAGCGCCCGCACCGTGAACGTCCCCCACTGTCCGGCCCCGCGTCCCGCGAGGCCGGTTGCCTCCCGTGAAGGACGAGGTGATCACGGTGCGCGGCGAGGGCGCTGGGCCGGCTCTCCCGACAGTCCGCTGAGTGCCCGCCCGGCGATCTCGTCGATAGGTCCGACGGCCTGAACGGTCAGCAGGATGTCCGCGTAGTGGTCGAGCAGAGGGGCGGTCTGGCGTTCGTAGACCCGCTGCCGATGGCGGATGACATCCTCGGTGTCATCCGGCCGGCCGCGGTTCAGCAGCCGCTTCACCACGATGTCCTCGGGAGCGGTGAACTCCACCACGGCGTCCAGTCGGGCTCCGGTGGAATCCAGTGTCGCGGCGAGTTCCCGCGCCTGTGCCAGGGTGCGCGGGAAGCCATCGAGAAGGAAGCCGCGCCGGGTGTCGGACTGTTCCAGCCGCTGGCGGACCATGCCGCCGGTGACGTGATCGGGTACGAGTTCGCCGGTGTCGAGATACCGCTTGGCATCCTGCCCGAGTGGCGTCCGGCGGGTGACGTGCTCGCGGAACAGGTCCCCGGTGGAGATATGCGGGATGCCGAGTCTCTCGCTGAGTACTGCTGCTTGGGTGCCCTTGCCCGCTCCGGGAGGGCCGATGAGGACGATTCGCATCAGCGCGCGCGCCTTCCAGTGGTCGTGCCTGGTCTTCGTTCCTGGTCTTCGCCGTTGTCGGCGTGATCCGGTCAGGCGGCCCGTGACGGGCGGAGAGGCCCCTCGGCCGGGACCGGTACCGGCTCGGGTGCCCGTTGCGCGCGGCGGCCCGGGGAGGCCGCACAGCGCGTCGGCGTTCGCCCTGCGGTACGCGTCCGCGCTGACCGGCGGACCGGTCATGACGGTGTGGACGCCGGTGTGGGGCGTCGGTTCGGCCGCCGGCCACCCGGAGAGCGCGGGCAGTCCTGCCAGGGTGGTGTCCTGCGACCGCTCCCGGACCGCATCCGTGATCACGTCGCCTACCAGTCCGCCGTGCGCGGCCGTCGGGCGTCGGCCGGCTCGCCGCACGCAGCCGGCGGGATCCCCGGGTCCCTGGGCCGAACCTCGCACAGGGCGAGGTGATCGAGGCGCCCGAAACGGTCGGCGACCGTGTCGACGACCCGGTCGTCGGTGTCGGGGGCGCTCTCCGGTGAGGCGCACGACCCGGCCGGGCGACAGGCCGCCACCGCTTATGCCGGGCCCGCCTTGTCCTGCTGCCCGCCGCTGAGACTGGCGTTGATCAGGTCCATCACGGAGGCGTCGGCGAGCGTCGTGACGTCTCCGACCTCCCGGTGCTCGGTGATGTCACGAAGCAGCCTGCGCATGATCTTCCCGGACCGGGTCTTGGGCAGTTCGGGGACCACCATGATCTGGCGGGGCTTGGCGATAGGACCGATCTCGTGCGCGACATGCTCGCGCAGCGTCGCCGTGAGGTCCGGGTCGGCGCCGGCACGCAGGATGACGAATGCGACGATGGCCTGCCCGGTCGTCGCGTCCGACGCGCCCACCACGGCGGCCTCGGCCACCGCGGGGTGCGAGACGAGCGCCGACTCGACTTCCTCTGTGGAGATCCGGTGCCCGGAGACGTTCATGACGTCGTCCACACGGCCCAGCAGCCAGATGTCACCGTCCTCGTCATAGCGCGCGCCGTCGCCGGCGAAGTAGTAGCCCTGGTCGGCGAAACGGGACCAGTACGTCTCGCGGTACCGCTCGGCGTCGCCCCAGATCCCGCGCAGCATGGATGGCCAGGGCTGGTCGAGGACCAGGTAGCCGCTCTCACCCTTGCCGACCTGACGGCCCTGGTCGTCGACCACTTTGGCGGACAGACCCGGCAGTGGGGCCTGGGCCGAGCCGGGCTTCGCGCCGGACTCGTCAGGCAGCGGCGAGATCATGACGGCGCCGGTCTCGGTCTGCCACCAGGTGTCCACGACCGGTGCCTTGCCGGCCCCGATGTGCGTGCGAAACCAGCGCCACGCCTCGGGGTTGATCGGTTCGCCGACGCTGCCGAGCACGCGGATCGAGGAGAGGTCGTAACGGGCGGGGATCTGCTCGCCCCACTTCATGAAGGTGCGGATGAGGGTGGGCGCAGTGTAGTAGACCGTGACGCCGTACTTCTCGATGATCTCGAAGTGCCGCCCTTCGTGCGGGGTGTTGGGTGTGCCCTCGTACATGACCGATGTCGCCCGGTTGGCGAGCGGCCCGTACACGATGTAGGAGTGCCCGGTGATCCAACCGATGTCGGCGGTGCACCAGTAGACGTCGGTCTCGGTGTCGAGGTCGAAGACGGTGCGGTGGGTGTAGGCGGCCTGGGTCAGGTAGCCGCCGGAGGTGTGCAGGATGCCTTTCGGCCTGCCCGTCGTCCCGGAGGTGTAGAGGATGAACAGCGGGTGCTCGGCGTCGAAGGACTGGGGTGCGTGCTCGTCGGGCTGGGCGTCGACCAGGTCGTGCCACCACAGGTCTCGGCCCTCGGTCCATGGCACGTCGGTGCCGGTGCGTCGGACCACCAGGACGTGCTCGATGTTCGCGCTGTCCTTGATCGCCTCGTCGGTGTTCGCCTTCATGGGCTCGGCTTTGCCCCGCCGGTACTGTCCGTCCGCGGTGATCAGCAGCCTGGCCTCGGCGTCCTCGATGCGCGACTGCAGGGCGGCCGGGGAGAAGCCGCCGAAGACGACGCTGTGCGGCAGGCCGAGGCGGGCGCAGGCCAGCATGGCGAACACCGCCTCGGGGATCATCGGCAGCTGGATGGCGACCCGGTCGCCCGGCCTCAGGCCGAGGCAGAGCAGGGCGTTCGCCGTCCGGCAGACCTCGCGCCTCAGCTCCGCGTAGGTGATGGTGCGGGTGTCGCCCGGCTCGCCCTCCCAGTGGACGGCGACCTGGTCACCATGGCCGGCTTCGACGTGCCGGTCGACGCAGTTGTACGCCACGTTCAGCTTTCCGCCGGTGAACCAGCGGGCGAAGGGCGCGTCCGTCCAGTCCAGCACCTGCTCCCATCCGGTGTCCCAAAGGAGCTGTCCGGCCTGCCGTCCCCAGAAGGCCAGGTGGTCGGCGGTGGCTTGCTCCAGCAGTCCGGACACGTCGGCGCCCCGGGTGGTGCGCGGGTTCTCGGGAACGTCGGGGTGGATGGAGCGCGACATTCAAGATCCTCCAGTGGGGTGCGGGTGCTGACGGCACAGGTGCCGGTCCGAAGGCGCGGCCGGCCGTCGCCAGGTGGACACGGTGGCGGGTGAGGGTTGGCGGGAGGTTGGCGGCGGGTCGGGGCCGCGGCTATGGCCGCCCTCCGGCGGTCCAACGGCTCACCAGGTGCAGGGCGAAGCGCGGCCGCAGGGGTGCGGTGGTCCCGCGCCGTAGGGCTCCCTGCCAGACCCCCAGCCGTAGGCGGGGTCGTCCAGGCGACGGATCGCCAGGTGCGGGAGGTGGCCGAGCGAGGTGCCGGAGCGGCGGTGGCCCACCAGCCCCTCGGCGACGGCCGCGGCGATCAGCATGTACCGCGCGCCGGCTCGCCACGGCGGCGGCCGTCGCGAGGGGCCAGTGGTGCCGGGTGGCGCAGCGCAGCAAGTGCCTCGACGTCCCGCACATCGACATCCCTGGGGTTGGTCGCCATACAGGCGTCCTTCAGCGTGGTGCGGGCCAGCACGGGCACGTCGGACTCCGCGACCCCGAGGCCAGCCGGCCCCCTTGGGGACCCCGACGTCGTCCGCCAGCGCACGCACGAGGTCCGCGAGCCGCGCGGCCACCTCGCGGGGCGGTACGCCCTCGGTCGCGATGCCCGCCGCCGCCCCGAGCGCGACGAACCGCTGCCGCCGCGCCTCGGCGTCGAACCGGATGACGTGCGGCAGCAGCACGCCGTTGACCACGCCGTGCGGGGCGTCCAGCAGGCCGCCGACCTGGTGGCTCATCGCGTGGCGTCGCCCCGAGGATCGCGTTCGTGAAGGCCATTCCCGCCTCCAGCGCGGCCTGCGCCATGGCCAGCCGGGCCGCGAAATCCTTCGGCCGCACCTGGGTGCGCACCAGATTCCGGGTGATCAGTTCCACCGCGTGGAGTGCGCGGATGTCCGTCAGCGGGTTGTGCGCCCGGGACACGAACGCCTCGATGGCGTGGGTGAGGGCGTCCAGGCCGGTCGCCGCGTTGAGCCAGCCCGGCATGGTGGTCAGCAGACGCGGGTCGATGACCGAGATCTCCGGCACCAGAGTGCGGCTCACGATGGTGATCTTGATGTGTTCGGCGGTGTCCGTGATGACGGCGAACTGCGACACGTCCGCCCCGGTACCCGAGGTGGAGGGCACCATCACGGTGGGCGGAATCGGCCGGCCGACCCGTCCACGCCCTCATAGTCGAGGACGCGCCCGCCGTTGCTGGACAGGATCGCCACGCCCTTGGCCGCGTCGATGACGGAACCCCCACCGACCCCCACGATCACGTCGCATCCGCTCGCCGCGTACCGCTGGAAGCCGGCCTCGACCTCATGGTCCTCGGACGGGCCGCAGGCCGACCCGACGCAGATGGCCCACCGCCTCGTCCACCCAGCCCGCCTCGATCAGCCCCGGGTCGGTGACGAGGAACGGCCGACGGCCGCCGAGCCTGAGCGCGCAGTGACCGAGCTCGGTCAGCGAGCCGGGCCCGAAGAGGACCCCGGGCACATGGAACCTGGCCATCCTGGAGGACTGCCGGAGAGCCTCGGTGCCCGTCCCCTGCGGCCCCCGGAGTTCGCCGTGGTGCTCGTCACGGCTCCAGTCGGCACTCGGGTCAATACCGCTGGTCACCATGGCGCCGGAGGGGAGCGACATGCGACCGCTCCAAGGGCGTGCAGTCCGCAACCTGTGCGAAACCTTGATTTCACGGCTTCATTCGCCGATAACACTGTCGTCAGACGCAGACCAAGCTAGGGGCGTGCAACCGGACGCGGCACTCGCCCGTCCGGACAGGGAACCTGCCTGATCGGGCAGGTGTGCTCTATATAATTGAGGCGAACAATTGTGATTCGCCCCCTTTTTTTATGACAGGGAAGCACATGTCACAGCGCAGTAACCTTCGGCAGCGCAGGGCCGCACTCGAAGGCGAGTGGTCCCGGACGGTGTCGCTGGTGAAATCCACGGGCTCGGCGCCCAGCGGCCACGATGCGCTGCGCCATGAGGTGGCCGACTCCTGGGTGCGCTCCCTGGGCAGCGTGGACCCGGCCCGGGACAGCGCGCCGGTCGCCGACGACGGCACGGTCCGGCACCGCTGGACCGACTCGCTGCTGCGCCGGCCGGTCGACGCCCTCTCCGACGAACTGCTCAGCATCGCCGACGACGCCGGCTTCATCGCCGCGGTCACCGACGAGTCGGGAACGATCATGTGGACCTGCGCCGGCCAGGACATGCGCCGGCGAGCCGAGCGGGTCAATTTTGCTCCGGGGGGCCGCTGGAACGAGCAGGCCATGGGCACCAACGCCCTGTCCCTGGCGCTGCGCACCGGCCGCCCCAGCACTGTCTTCTCGGCCGAACACCTGGTGGCCGCGCTGCACGGCTGGGTCTGTTACGGCGCGCCGATCCACGGACCCGACGGGCGCATCCTCGGCGTCCTGGACCTGTCCACCACCTGGGACCGCTCACACCCTCTGGCCATGTCTACAGTGCGCGGTCTGGCATCCGCCATCGAGGCCGGGCTCCGCGCCGAGCCCCCGACCGGGCCCCGGGACGACGTGCCCCAGGTGCGGCTGACCTGCATGGGCGAGGAGAAAGCCACACGCGAGGGCGCGCTGCTCGCTCTGCGCCCCCGGCAACTGGAGATCCTCACCCTCCTCGCACTGGAACCGGACAGCTTCTCCTCGGAGCGGCTGCGCGACGCCCTGTACGGCGAACGGCCCGTGACGGCCTCCACGTTCAAGGCGGAGGTCTCCCACCTGCGCCGGGCTCTGGGCGGCGGCATCGCGGCCCGCCGCTACGCACTCACCGCACCCGTCTCCTGCGACGCCGTCGACGTGCTGCGGGCGCTGGAGCGCGGTGACACGGACACCGCCCTGCACCTGTACCGCGGTCCGCTGCTCCCCCGCTCCGAGGCTCCCGGCATCGAGGAGTGGCGCACCCGGCTGGAGGTGGCCGTACGGGAGGCGGTCCTGGCGAGCGTCCGCCCGGAGCATGCCCTGCGGTACGGCGAGCGGGCGCCGTACGACGCGGAGGTGCACAAGCACGCACTGCGCCTGATAGGTCCGGGCGACGCCCGCCGGGCGATCGCGGCCGGCCGGCTCACCACCGCCCTGCGCTGACCCGGCGGCACCGGCGTACCGGCGTCACCAACCTTGCGCCAACCTCGCGGGCCCACAGTGATGCACACCACGACGGCGAGGGCCGTCGTACCGCAGCATCCACCATCGCCCACCGAGGAGAGCCGCCATGGTGTACGCGCAGCCGGGAACGGACGGCAGCATCGTCAACTTCGCCCCGCGATACGACAATTTCATCGGCGGTGACTGGGTCGCCCCCGTGGAGGGCCGCTACTTCGAAAACCTGTCGCCGCTGAACGGAAAGGTCTTCTGCGAGGTCGCCCGCTCCTCCGCCGCCGACGTCGAGCTGGCGCTGGACGCCGCCCACGCCGCGGCCGACCGGTGGGGCCGCGCCTCCGTGACCGAGCGGGCCAACCTCCTGAACCGGATCGCGGACCGGCTCGAGGAAAACCTCGAGAAGATCGCCGTGGCCGAGACCTGGGAGAACGGCAAGCCGGTCCGGGAGACCCTGAACGTCGACATCCCGCTCGCCGTCGACCACTTCCGGTACTTCGCGGGCGTGGTGCGCAGCCAGGAAGGCACGGTGGGCGAGATCGACGGGGACACCGTCGCCTACCACTTCCACGAGCCGCTGGGCGTGGTTGGCCAGATCATCCCGTGGAACTTCCCCATCCTGATGGCCGCGTGGAAGCTCGCCCCGGCCCTGGCGGCGGGCAACTGCGTGATCATCAAGCCCGCCGAGCAGACCCCGGTCAGCCTGCTGTACGTGATCGACCTGATCGCCGACCTGCTCCCGCCCGGCGTGCTCAACGTCGTCAACGGCTTCGGCGTCGAGGCCGGCAAGCCCCTCGCCTCCAGCCCCCGCATCGCCAAGATCGCCTTCACCGGCGAGACCACGACCGGCCGGCTGATCATGCAGTACGCCAGCGAGAACATCATCCCGGTCACCCTGGAGCTGGGAGGCAAGAGCCCGAACATCTTCCTGGCCGACGTCATGGACGCCGATGACGCCTACCTGGACAAGGCCATCGAGGGCTTCGTGATGTTCGCGGTCAACCAGGGCGAGGTGTGCACCTGCCCGTCCCGGGCCCTGATCGCCTCCTCGATCTACGACGAGTTCATGGCCCGCGCCCTGGAGCGCACCAAGGCCATCAAGGGCGGCAACCCGCTCGACCCGCAGACCATGATCGGTGCCCAGGCGAGCAACGACCAGTTCGAGAAGATCCTGTCCTACATCGACGTCGGCCGGCAGGAAGGCGCCGAGCTGCTCACCGGCGGCGGGCCCCGCACGGTCCTCGGCCTGGAGGGCGGCTACTACATCGAGCCGACCGTCTTCAAGGGCACCAACGACATGCGGATCTTCCAGGAGGAGATCTTCGGCCCGGTCCTCTCGGTCACCACCTTCGACTCCCCCGAAGAGGCCCTGAAGATCGCCAATGACACCCTTTACGGTCTGGGCGCAGGCGTCTGGTCCCGCAACGGCAACCACGCCTACCGGCTCGGCCGCGAGATCAAGGCCGGACGGGTGTGGACCAACTGCTACCACGCCTACCCGGCCCACGCCGCCTTCGGAGGCTACAAGGGGTCCGGCATCGGCCGCGAGACCCACAAGATGATGCTCGACCACTACCAGCAGACGAAGAACCTCCTGGTCAGCTACTCGGAGCAGAAGCTCGGCCTCTTCTGATGGGAACCCGGGTGCAGCGTGTCGAACTGACCGACGCGGCAGCCGAGCTGGTGCGGCAGCTGGCGGAACGTCACGGACCGCTGATGTTGCACCAGTCCGGCGGATGCTGCGACGGCAGCGCTCCGATGTGCTATCCGCGCGGCGAGTTCCGCGTCGGCGCCGCGGACGTCCTGCTCGGCCGCGTCACCGGCGACACACCGTTCTGGATGAGCGCCGACCAGTACGCGTACTGGCGCCACACCCACCTCACCGTCGACGTGGTCCCGGGCAGGGGCAGCGGCTTCTCCCTCGAGGCCCCCGAGGGCGTGCGGTTCCTGCTCCGCTCCCGGTTGCTCACCGACGAGGAGTGGGAGCGCGCGGAGGCGGAACCGCCCCTGCCGACCGGGGCGGAGACGACGGGATGACCTGACGCGTCGACGCGCCAGGCCATCCTCGCCACCGCATCCACGCAGGCGGTGGCGAGGATGGGCCGGACAGCGGGTGTCCGGCCGCCCTTCCGTCACGGGGTGCCCCTGCACCCCGTGACGGAAGGGCATACGAGAGGGCCGTCGAGCACCGCGTCCACTACAAGCCAGCCACGGGGACCGACAATGAGCACCAGAGCTCTTCCCGACACCACACACCCAAGCACCGTAGGAGCCAACCCCACCCCGACCGGGGCGGGACGTCCCGGCCCCTGCTCCGATATCAGTTCCGCTCGGACAGGGGCGGCCCCTCCCCGCGGCGCACGGACCGCCCCCGCCCGCCGTGCGGTCCTGGCGCTTCCCGCCGAGGTCCGCTGGGTCCCGGTGGCACGTCGCAGCGTCACAGCGGCCCTGGCTCACTGGCATCTGCCGCCCTCCGACCTGGCAGCCGCCGAACTCGTCGTCGGTGAACTCGCCGCCAACGCCGCCGAGCACGGTCACCGCGACATGACGATTCATCTGTCTCTCGGTGCCGGGGCCCTGTGGATCTCCGTGACGGACGCCGGCAGCCCGGCCCGGTCACGACGCCCGCATGACGACGATCCCGATGAGCACGGCCGGGGTCTCACCATCGTCAAACTCTTGACCAGTGAGGTCCGCGTCCGCCAGAGCCCCTTCGGCCGCCGGGTCAGCGTGCTCATTCCTACGGCCCTTGCCCCTTGTGCTCCAGCGCTCCAGGGCGCGGCATGATGGCGGCCATGCTGATCGCTCATGAGGGTTGTTCGCCGACGGTCCACCCCACGGCCTATGTTGCTCCGACCGCCACGCTGTGCAGGGACGTGCGCGTGGGGGCAGGGTGCCGGGTGCTGTTCGGTGCAGTGCTCACCGCCGAGGGCGGGCCAGTGGAGCTGGGCGAGGGCGGCATCGTGATGGAGAACGCGGTCCTGCGTGGTACCCGACGGGATCCGCTGATTCTGGGACGGTAGGTCCTGGTGGGCCCCACCTCCTACCTGACCGGCTGCCGGGTCGAGGACGAGGTCTTCCTCGCCACCGGCAGCCGCGTCTTCAACGGAGCACGGATCGGGACCCGCTCCGAGGTGCGGATCAACGGCATCCTGCATCTGCGCACCGTGCTACCCGCCGACTCGATGGTGCCGATCGGCTGGGTCGCCGTCGGCGACCCGGTACGCATCCTTCCGCCGGAGGAGCACGACAGGATCTGGGCGGTGCAGAAGAACCTGGATTTCCCCGGCTACGTCTTCGGCCTGGACCGCCCAGCCGACGGCGAGAGCCTGATGCCGGACATCTCCGAACGCTTCGGCCGCGGCCTCGGGCGTTGATGGTGCCGAAGGTCCGCTCGACGAGCTGGCTGTCGTCGTGGTTGTTGTGGTGGTGGGCGAATCCGGACCCTGAGGGAAGACAGAGACCGGATGCGGCAGGCCATCCAGCACCAGCTCGGACAGCAACTCGACACCCTCGACACCAGGCACCTGACCGAACGCGTCGACGAACTCACCCGGACCAACCAACGACTCGAAGACAGCCTCCATCAGACCCGGAGCGATTCAAACCACCGGCTCCACGCCCGCGTGGGCACCCTGGAAACAGACCTGGCCGCAGCACGCACCAGCCTCCGACGGATGATCCGAGAGGAGAACACAAACCGCTGAGGAATCCAGGCTCCCCTCAGGACACGCCACGCCTCAGCAACCCGACAGACCCGTCAGGCCGCGCTGGAAGGCCTGCTGCGCCTTGTGCGATCTCTCGTTTTGGTGACAGTGGTGCGAGAGACAGTGGGTTGTTGACATGTTGATGCTGGTCAGGGGGTGTTTGTGGCCTCTGGGTCACTGTCTTGGGCGTGAGAGATGGGTTGAGGGGCGCTGTCCTGGCGGTGTTATCTCTTGAGGTGCGACGCTGTCTCAGTTTTGTGAGTTCAGATCCGCTGCCTGGCGGGTGGTCAGTGTGATCGGGGGATGGATGGTGCGCAGGCCGAGGCCGAGCTCGCCCAGAGCGCCGGCGTCGACCTTCGTAGCTCGCGCTGCCGGACCTCATCGCGCCCACCGCTCCCTCGCCACCCGGAAGGCCCGCCCGGCCCGCTCCCGTCCCGCCCGGACCAGCCGGCGACGGGTAGCCGGGTGTGACCTGTCATGGTCGGGGCTGCGGGCCTTGCACGGGCGCGTGATTGGGCCGAGCCGACGCGGCACCACACCGGTCATCCGGGTCCGCGGCCGTTCCCAGCGTCGCTTCTCCATCGCCGCCCTGTGCTGCTACAAACCCGGCGAGCGCTCCCGCCTCGTCTACCGGCCCAGACAACATGCAGATCACAAGAGCGGAGGCCGCAAGAGCTTCGCGTGGACCGAGTACCGCGACCTCCTCGTCGCCGCCCACCAGCAGCTCGACGCACCCATCGTCCTCATCTGGGACAACTTGAACGTCCACAAAGACCGCCGCATGCGGGCCTTCATCGACGCGCAGGACTGGCTCACCGCCTACCACCTGCCGTCTTACGCACCCGACCTCAACCCCGTGGAAGGGATCTGGTCGGTCCTGCGCCGAACCACCCAGGCCAACGCGGCCTTCACCGACCCGAGCCACCTCATACGCCGGCTCCGCCACGGCCTCCGCCAGATCCAATATCGCAGCGACATCATCGACGGATGCCTCACCGGAACAGGGCTCACACCGACGACACCACGACTACAACGTCAGTAGGAAGCGGCCACCCCCATCAGGGGTGCGCCCCGGGCGAACGTCCGCGCACTCCCACACGTTGATCGGCTACACCACGGCAAGAGGCACGATCCTCGTCCGCTCGGGTCTCTCAGGCTGAGTCAGTGCGCCGACGGGGGCATGAACGCGATCTCCCGTATTCGGTTCTTGGCCGACGGGGGTGGGCGCCTGCTGCACTCTTGGGTCCGCCGCCATACCTCCGGCGGACAAACGTCGGCAAGAGCCCTCACCACAGCTTGAGTAACCGTCGATCTGTCAGCTCCAATCCTGAGTATCGGCTGCTCTGTTGACGCTGTTCTGCGGTAAGCAGGCTTGTTTCGGCTCTGGCAAAGGAGCAGCGCTCGCCGGCGGGAGCAGCAGGTGCTCGCCGAAGGCCGTCACCGACAGGAGAAAGAATGCGTAAGTTTGTTCAGAGAACAGCCGTCGCGGCAACCACGGCAGCCATTGCCCTCGGGGCTGTGGTCGCGACCGCACCGGCGGCTTCCGCAGCGGCTCCAGGAACTCGCGTCTACAAGCCGTACTACGGGATCACTTGTGACCTGTGGACGACAACGTCGGTCGGATTCACGCGAGGTGCTCCGTCCTGCTGGACTCCTGCCGCCAACGCGGCATGGAGCAAGTGGCAGGCGAAGGTGACTTGCGCCGACGGCAGCATCGCCTGGAGCAGCGTCGTCAACGGTCCGGCCGGGGCGTGGTCCTCTACCACTGCCGGCTGGTGCTGGGGTGGTGTCCGGGACATCGACATCGTCGAGATCCCAATGTAATCGCGGGCGGTCCCCACCTTTCAACCGCTGTGCGCCGCCGTCCTGCTGGTCACCGTCGGCGACGGCACCGGCTTCCCGAGCGCCGCCCACCTGGCCTCCTACGCCGGACTCGCCCCGACCACGAAGTCGTCGGGGACCTCGATCCATGGCGAGCACGCCCCCCGAGGCGGAAACCGGCAGCTCAAACGCGCCATGTTGCTGCGTGCAGCAGTGAGCGTTTTCAGCGTGGCCACTGATCGGGTGACGGCGGCGAGGTCGAGGTGAGGGCCGCAACGCACAAGGCCCCCGTGCCGTTGGGGGAGGTGTTCGAAGTCTCAACCCACCGGCACAGGAGCCTTGTTGGTTCTCTATCCTGCCGCACTTGACCTCCCGCACGGGCTGGTCGAGTGGGTCACGATGCTCATCGTCACCCGAGAGGGGGACCGACGGTGCAAACTCCCGCCGCACCAGCGGGCGCTCGTCGCTCTGGTGTACCTACGCCGCCAGCACACCCTCACCCGGATCGCGTCCGGCTTCGGGATATCCGTCGGCACCGCCCACGCGTACATCACCGCCGTGACCGGCCTGCTCGCCGAACGGGCCCCGGGCCTGCTCAAGACTCTGCGCGAGCACGATCCGGAGTTCGTCCTCCTGGACGGGACGCTCGCCGAGTGCGACCGCGTCGGCGACAGCCGAGCCGACTACTCGGCCAAACACCGTCGACACGGCGTGAACGTTCAGGTCGTCACCAACCCCGCCGGTGAGGTTCTATGGATCTCGCCGGCGCTGCCGGGCCGCACCCACGACCTGACCGCGGCCCGCACCTACCGCATCATCCGGATCTGCGAGCGTCAGGGCGTCCCGATCCTCGCCGACCGCGCCTACCAGGGCGCCGGCCCCTGGGTCACCACCGGACTCAAAAGGCCACCGGGCGGTGAACTCACTCTCACCCCACGCACCGTCAACCGGGCCCTGGCCGCGGCGAGGGCACCGGTCGAACGCGGCATAGCACGGTTGAAGTCCTGGCAGATCCTCCGCAGATCCCGAATCAGCCCCAACCGCATGAGCGTCATCACCAAAGCCGTCCTCACCCTAGAGAGGCAACGCTGAAAACGCTCAGTGTCACCGACCTCGCGGGGGCGACAGGGGAAGCCTTCCTCGCGCACCCGGACGCCGACATCATCATCAGCTTCCCGGGGCTCTCCGTGCTGTCCGGGGCCCGAGTGCTGGCCGAGATCGGTGACGACCGCTCCCGGTTCGCGGACGCGAGGGCCGTCAAGGCATACGCCGGCGCGGCACCCGTGACACGCGCTTCGGGCCGCAGCCACGTCGTCGTGGCCCGGACCGTCAAGAACCAACGACTCGCCAATGTTGGTTACATGTGGGCCTTGCCACACTCCGCACTGAGGCTCCGCGCGCCCATTACGACAGACGACGAGCCAGCGGAGAACGCCACACCGCCGCACCGCGGAACCTGTTCAACAAGCTCCTGTTCTGCCTCTACTACTGCCTGCAGCACCGAACGACATACGCCCCCGAGCGAGCCTTCCCAGCCCCTTTGACCCTCGCCGCCTGAGCACGGACTTGACCTCTGAACGCCATGAGATGTCTTCGATTGCCCGGCGATGCCGTGGTCCCGGGTGGGAACGAGGGTTCCGTCCACAATCAGCACGGTGTCCTTCGCGAACTGCTTGCGCTGCTGGAGGGCCAGCGCGGGGCCGAGGTGGTCGATGATGCGGTCGGCTGCCGACTTCGACACCCGAACGACGGGGCGAGCTGGCGCAGGGTGAGGTTGGTGCGCCAGTACGCGGCGATCAGCAGGACCCGGTCCTCCAGCCGCAAGCTCCAGGGTCGGCCCTTGCGGACCGGATCCACCCCCTCACGCCGCAACGCGGTGATCATCTGCCCGAACTGACGCGGGCTCAGCCCGGTGAACGGGGCTATCCAGGACGGCTCCGACGCCGTGATCACACCAGACACATCAAGATCATCTCACCCGTGACCAGCAGTTACGGGACCACCCTTAGGACAACATGCCACATCAGTAATGAGAGACCATGAGGCGGGCCGCCGAATACATCGGCGGCCCGCCCGCCCTTCAAATGCTTCGGTAATTCCACACCATTACCAGCTTCGAAAGGATGCCCCATTATGGTGCTTCCATCCAAGAATCCGGACGGGCCGACGGCTGCCGGGGCGGTACCCCGCCGCCGTTTCACCGCCGTAATGCTCGGCGCGCTGGCGGCCGGCACTCTGCCCGCCGCCACCGCCTCGGCTGCACCCGCCCTCCTCTCGGTCAAAACCATGGCTGGCCTGCGGGCCCTTCCCGTCCCCACTCCTATCCGCGGACAGGAAATCACAGCCGCCGTGGCCGGTTACTGGAATGAAGGTGACCAGGGTGGCGGCTACTTCACATACAGCTTCACCTCCCGCGCTGATGACGACGGCGGCATCATCATCGTCCCCGATGCGTTGCGCGCCAGTCGGCTAGCGGGCCGCTGGATACGGCAGGACGACTTTGCCGTCAGCCAAATGTCAGTGCTTTACTTCGGCGCTCGCGGGGACGGTGTCACTGCCGACGACGACGCCGTCGCGGCAGCCTTCGCGGCCGCGAGGGCGCAGCCCGTTAGCTGCACAGTGACCTTTCCCGCCCAGTGGAGCAGCAAGGGGGAAGACTGGGACGATCGCGAATACCTCTTGGCCAGGCCTGTGACCATCACCGATAGCGTGACGGTGACGGGCTCGTCGGACACGCGCGGCGTCCCACGCACAACCTTGAATCTCACCACCTGGGGTCTCCCAGTGTTCGACGTGCAGGCCGACGACGTCACGATCACCCAGCTGGGCCTGCGCGTCAATGCCGACCGATCGCAAGCACCGACAGCACTGGTCAGGGCGCAGCAGCGTTTCCCCACCTACAACGCCGGGGTGATTTCCAACGGCCACCGGACCACGGTGAGCCGCCTGGTGATCACCGGGTTCATCTCCGGGGTGTTTCTCCACAATGGGGCCCCTTACTTCGACCTCGCACCCCGCGAAGACTGCACCCTGACCGACGTGCAGGTCCGCGACGTCGATTTCGGTCTGCTGGCCATCGGACAGCGCCGCCCTGTCATCGACAACCTGCGTGGCAGTTACAGTAATTCCTACTACGGTGCGCCGCCGCATCTAATCTACTGGTCGGGCACCGATTCCGTTCCGAACACCCTCAGCTACGACATCAGCGTTCGGAACTGCTCTGCATTTCGCGTGGATCCCCCGGGCACTTCAGCGACGGATTTCAGTCCGGGGACGTCCAACGGCTCCGCATACAAGTTCTTCGCCGTGCACGGCGGAACTGTCACCAATTGCAATGCCACCGACTGCGTGGGCCTCCTGGCCGTCGGATCCACCCATGACGTGGCCTTCACCCAGCTTACGTCCACCCGTGATGTATCGCACCACGGAGAAGGCTCGCTGGGTATTGGCGTAGCAGGCGACCCGGCAAGCAACCTGTCCTTCACGGACTTCACCATCGATATGGTCAACCCGGACCAGCGGCCGATCTACTCGGTGGGCAGCAACATTACAATCGAGAATCTCAATCTCACCGTTAGAAACACCGCCGTGGGAAGCTCCGCGGGCATTTGGATCGACGGCGAGCGGCATACCCTGCGCAACATCACAATCACCAATGCCGATGTTGTCGGGTCTCCCAATGCAATCATATTCTGGAGTGGCGGCAACCACACTCTGGACGGTGTCACTCTCAGCGGTGTCAACCAGGGAATCTATATCTCGCCGAACATTCGCAACTCCAGCTTCACCTATAACCCCAACAGGATCACTCTTACCTCCAACCCGGCCGCTTCAGCGAAAATCCGCGTGCAAATCGACGAGCCGAATGCCAGTGTCATAGCCGACCCCGGCGTGCGAGTCTACCCAGCCGCGTTCACCAAGACGTACACCGCGACTTCCACCTCGTACGTCAACGTGTTCGACGCCGCATCAGTGACCACCGTCGACATCAACGCCACTGGCCACATCAACATCGGCTACAACGCTAACCAGGCCGTCGGCGAGACCCTCACGTACAGAATGCAGAACACCACAGCCAGCCCAATCAAAGTCAACTGGAACGCCAACGGAGGAACCCAGTACGCACCCAACACCCTCAACACCATCCCCGCCAACACCACTTCCAGCATCCGGCTCATCCGCCAGTCCGACCGACTCTGGCACCCCGCACTCGAGTAGGCGATCTATCAGGGCTTGGGACTGTCAAACGAGCGGTATGACTGCGGTAGTTGAGATTACTGAGCCTCTTTCATCCTGTGCTGGCGGGTGAAATGGGGCGGTCGGTGGGTGTGGTGACGAGGCAGGGCCCCTCGTCGTTGGCGTGGTGATTCCACTCAGCACACCGGCGACCGAAGGGGCCCTGTTGGTTCCGTATCCTGCCACGCTCGACGTCCCGCATGAGCTCGTTGAGCATGTTGCCTGGCTGCTGTACGAGCACCGCCGCGCACGCAACACCCGCTGGCGGAAGCTCCGCTGCTTCGACCAGGCACTGCTCACGCTGGTCCACCTACGCAAGAACGAGACGTTCGCCCAGCTCGGCGCCGGGTTCGCGATATCGCAGGCCACCGCCTGGCGCTACGTGGACGAGGCCCTGGAGGTGCTGGC
>NZ_JBVJSQ010000024.1:0-54861 GCF_055606485.1 Streptomyces sp. NPDC037083
CCTGGCGCCGACGACGCCAGTATCAAGCCCGCCGCAGTCACTACAAACGACGCGGACACAGCCCCTGAAAACTGCCCAGCACTCAGAACAGACACAGTTGCAGTATTGGCCTGCCTTGCCTTGCCATTCGATGAGGCTGCGTTCATTTCTGCCGCTATGCGGGGGCGGGCCGCCTACGCACGCGCGTTTCCCGCGTCACCGTTCGAGCCGTTCGGTATGTCCGCAACTGGTGCGACGGGCCCGGCAATCATGGCTTGTGCGAGCGCGGTGACGACCTCGGCGCGCTGCTCCTCGGTCAGGTTCGCATCGGCGACGAGACGCTCCGCGGCGAGGTATCGCGAGAACTCCAAGGGCTGATCAAAGTAGGCACGGAGGTGGCTGGCCGCAGTCTCCTGTGACCGTACGAACGTCCGGCTCACATAGCCAGCCAGTGCAGCAGCGACTGCGCCCAAGCCGCCAGCGACGACTGCACCCGCTGTGGTGCTGGCGCTCAGGGCGACTATGACGAAGGCGATGAGGAGGGCGAAGCCGAGGACCATGGCGATTTGGGCATTGCGAAAGGACCGGGATGCCTGACCGGTGGCAATCGCGTGGTAGAGATCCAGGCGACCGTGCGTGACGGCCCACAGTTCCGGGAGCGCAAGAGTGCGGCTCCCAAAGGGCTCGGGCCTGTCCCTGGATGACCCGTCGGGGTCCTGGTCAACCGCCTCATCCGCGTCCAAATGCTCATCTCGCGGCCTGTCGCCAGGGTCCACATAGCGAAGCACTTGCTCAAGCTCTTGCTCTGCGGTGCGCACGCGCTTACGAGCCTCGGCGACGCGGGCCACGGCATCACGCGCGGTAGACCATGCGTCCGCACCGACGGCCGCCACTAGGGCAGCCCCTCCAGCCGTCGCGATCGGCAACAGGACGTCAGCGTTCATGAGCGATGAGCATGGACGTAGTCCGGTCGCACGTCCACTGGTTCACCGGGAATGCACAGAGCACTACTGCGGGCGGCCGGTCTCAGTTTCCGTCTCATTCAACTGAGTTCACGACCGTTCAGGCGGGACCCCACTCCCGGAGCAGCACGAAGTCGGGGTGTCCATGAACGCAGGTGAACGACCTTGTACAAGGCCCGCCTCCCCACCAACACAGTTGGAAAGCGTGTTGGGGGCGCGGGAGTGCAGGACCTGATGACCTGTAGCAGCCGCGTCAGGCAAGGAGTTGCCGCCAATGTCGGCGAAGAAGCTCGCCACAGCCCGTTGCTGCGCTAGAAGTCTTCCGTGCGTAGTCTCCGGCAAAGGCTCGTCGAGAGCCGCGCGTGGCGGGTTGCTCGGGTGGTGGCCTACTCCCTGGCAGGCCTTATCGGCGTGGGGATCTTCGTCGTCCTCCCGGTCACAGCCCAACTCAGTGGGTGGAACGATGATGCCGAGGATCCGCCCGTCAGTTCTGGGACACCATCCGCCACGTACACGCCAGTTCACTGGACGTATCGGGGCTACGAGTGCGGAGACGGGTGGCGCTCAGACTCCATCGGCCGGCAAGGAGCTTGCAGCTACCACGGAGGCGTCGTCTCCGTATTTGAAGGAGACAACGGAACAGTCCTCAGGTGCGGAGACGACGAGCACGCACCTCAGCCAGACGAACAACAGCAGCAGATCGAAGACTACGGGCGCGTGGTCTGCGTGTTCAGATGACACCAGGGTCTAACGCGGGTGACCACGGCCGCACCACAAGCGCACCAGATCGAGCGGGGAACAGCGGGGAACCACGGTGAGAACAGCCGTGGCCGCCAGAGCAGTGGCCAAGCTGCTCGCCCAGGTCAGCGTCGAATCAAGCCCCAAATGCCCGCAGCCTCCCAAGCTGATGAACGGAATCAGCTTGGGCAAGCGGCCTCAGCCCTGTCCTCGCAGTGTTCGCGTGCCTACGATCGCGCAGTGAGCGTTTTCAGCGTTGCCTCTCCAGGGTGAGGACGGCTGCGGCGATGACCGTCATGCGGTTGGGGCTGCAGCGGGCCCGGCGGAAGATGCGCCCGGACTTCAGTCTCGCGACGCTTCGTTCGACCGGTGCTCGTGCTGCTGACAGGGCCCGGTTGATCGTCCGCTGGGTCGCGGTGAGGTCCTGGTGGGGAAGACGTCTGATCGGCGTGGTCATCCAGGAACCGGCCCCGATGTAGGCGCGGTCGGCGAGGACGGGCACGCCCTGGCGTTCGCAGATTCGGATGATGCGGTGGGTGCGGGCTGCGGTCAGGTCGTGGGTGCGGCCGGGCAGTGCGGGCGAGATCTACAGCAGCCTGCCCGCTGGGTCGGCGACGACCTGCACGTTCACGCCGCGGCGGCGGTGCTTCTGGGAGAAGTCAGCCCGGCTGTCACCGACCCGGTCGCACTCGGCGAGCGTCCCGTCGAGCAGGACGTGATCGGGATCCGTTTTCCGCAGGACCCGCAGCAGGCCGGGCGCCCGGCGGGACAGGTGGCCGACGACGGCGGTGACGTAGGCGTGGGCGGTGCCGACGGATATACCGAAACCGGCGGAGATCTGCGCGAGCGTGTCGTGCCGGCGCAGGTAGACCAGGCCGACGAGGGCACGCTGGTGAGGCGGGAGCTTGCAGCGGCGGTCACCCTCACGGGTGACGATGAGCATGGTTACCCCCTCGACCAGGGCGTGCGGGAGGTCGAGTGCGGCAGGATAGGGAACCAACGAGGCTCCTGCGCTGATGAGTTGAGACGTCGAACACCTCTCTCAACGGCACAGGAGCCTCGTGCGTTGCGGAAGGCCACCCCGCCACCCGACCGGTGGCCACTCTGAAAGAGCTCAGTGGCTACGACATCTACTTCTTGAACCGACGCGACGGGCAGTCCTGGGATGAGATCCTGGAGGCGATGGAGGGCGCAGCCGAGGACAGCGAGCCGATCCCCACCCACCTCCTTGAAGCGTGGGACCGAATAGTGCCGCAGGCTCGGACCCTGCTGGGCGGAGTAGAGATCACGGAGTACGAGCAGGAGTCGCGGGACCTGAGCCGCTCGGGCACCGGCATCGACCTGTCCGTCTTCGGTGATGAGGTGAGCATCACTGTGCCCTACTGGCATGCAGGGGACGACGCTGCAGTCGTGCTCGGCCAGGTCTACGCCCTCGCGGCCATCGTAGAGAAGACCGGGCTGACTGCCTACGATCCCCAGACAGAACGTATCCGCTGGTGGAGACGCCGCCGGAAGGCCCGATTGGGCTGATGTCGCGAGTCACCAAAGATTTTGCGCAACCGCTACGGCGGTTGATCACCGGGCACCGACGGAGCCGGCCAGGTTCCGCGCCCTCTGCTCGCGGCGTGCCGTAGCCGTGCCAGATGCGGGGGTCAGCAACGGTCGATGAGGGTATCTCACGGCCGAGTCACCAGCAGCTGGCCTGGTATTTAAATCCTAGCTCAGCAGCGCAATCCCCCCGCCACTCTCCCGAGGCGGTTGGGGCAGGGTCGAACCCCATGCTGTGCGACTGCATAAACCCCTCACGGCTGATCAACACGACCACGTGGTGCAACACCCCTCAGAAAGCGCGATCACGGTCCAGGGGCTTGGCAATCTTCGTCACGAGCCAAATAGTCTTCGCTGCACTCAGGCCGCTGTTATCACTGCAAGGAGTTGAGAGCATTGCCTGCTTCAGCGATGAAGCGTTGCAGCGCTTCATCGCCATCGTGATAAATGGAATTTAGTCTTGCTGCCGCGACCTTATCTCCATCAATTGCCTTCTCCAGGTTTGCGCAGTAAGCACTCAGGCATTGTTCTAGCTCGTTCGCACACTCTTTGACTATCGGTGGACCTTCCAGCGAGACCACACGCTGGAGGGCCAGGAAGTCGAAATGTGCCTTGCGCGCTGCCGCGGCCAGCTCTTTCAGGTCCGCGGTTCGCTGTTCGCTGGGCGGCCGTCGGATAAGCTCCACGACTCGCCTCTCCAGTGGGGCAACTGATTGCGCATGTTGAATCAAGTTCAGGTACGCGGCACGTTGGATCTCCCTGAGCCGATCACGCCGCTGAGCTGCTGCAGAGTAACTCGCTTGCTCGCGCGCGGCCCGCGCGTTGGCTCGGCTTGTTAGCCAACTTGCAATAATGGCGGTTCCGCCTGTTACAACGGCAACCCAGAGCGCACTGTCTGCCACGTTGCTCATTATCCCCGAATGTCCAACTCGTGGAGGGTTCAGTGCAGGCGTGCACCATCGGCATCCGCATGGAAGTACGCCCTGCTGCGCGGTCTATCCGCGGACTGACTCGACCCCGTCGAACGAACCTAAAGCTGTGACCTGCGCATATGTCAGGGAGGAAGGCGGCCTCCGGAGCCGGTGCAGTACAGCAGCGAAGTACAGCAACCATCACGACCGCGGCCGACCGCCAACAGCCATCAGTGGCTGACTGACCAGCCCACCAGACCTCAATGACCTCCCAGCCGAGAGTTCGGGACGAAGGGATCGTGCTAGATCCGCGCCAGATTTTGTGCGAGGCAGAGCGGGGGCCAGGCCGCTGGCCACGCAGGCCCCGTAGCTCAAGCTGAAGACGCGACCGCTAGTCATGACCACCCGTCAACCCATACTGCACCTGCAAACATATCTTGAAGGTCAGCAATGGGCCGGTAATAGCGCGTTGAAGGGGCACACGGATGAGCAAATACACAGAAGGCTCCCGCGCGATGCATTTCAGCAAGAGCCAGATGGACATCCCGTGGCCGCCAATGGTGAACTGCGCAGACCTCAGCTACAGACGGAGGAAATTCCTCGGGGTTCAACTCGGAAATGAGTCGACTAATCCGACGCCCCATCCAGCTAATGTCCTCCAGTGGCGGAAGTGATTCCGATGATTTAATGTAAGTGAATAAGTCTCTGTTTGGGATCCACTCTGCTGGAAACATCAAATCTTGCTTACTGCTGTTGCAGCTGCGGCATGCGACAGCAACATTGTCCGCATCGTGCCTTCCGCCGCGACTTCTCGGGATCAAATGATCAAGCGTCGCCTGTCTCCTCGAAAGATCGGCAACGCGTACGCGGAAAATTGCACCCGGCTCCAGCTCCGCAGCACCGCATGCGCAGTAAACATTAACGCCGCAGTAGGTGCACCTCATGGGACCCGGCTCGAACCATCTGTGAACCGCACAATACGTCCCTGTGCTGCTTGTTCGCCGAGGGTTCTCGTAAGGAACAATGGGGTTACCCTCTGTCCAGTTGAGGTATTCGCCAACGAACACTTATTTCTCCTCCCCCATCGCCGGATCGGCCGCATGCCCCAACCGGCCTGCAGGCAGAGGAACGTAGCGCACAGGTCTGACAGGGTGACTCGGCCCGCGGTAGCAAGTCGTACGATGACCGGCCAGCGAGAGCCAGCTGACGAGCTCACCAGCACTGGTCGTCGTTGCTGCCTGTCGCTGGCTGAGGACCGTGCCACAGCCGTGTGCCGCTTCGATCCGCAGGTGCACGGGCAGCCGCGCATCCTCGGCCAGTTCACCGAGCCTCGCGGCGACCTGCGGCCCACTGGACGACATGAGCAGCCTGAGCGCCCGAACGCGGTCCTCCGGGGTCAACTCGCCCCGGATCAGCTCCGCCAGCGTCCGCGCGACCGTCTCGGCATGGTGTCCTTCCAGGTGTTCGGCCGCCAGGATGCGCGCCTGGCTGGACGCGCCGGTGTCGGTCAGGCGGGTCAGGAGGGCTTCGACGCCCTGCGCGAGCTGAAGCCGGATCATCGCCCTGGCAGCTTCGAGCCAGAGCCTCGATCCGGTGTCGGCACTTCTCGCCATCTCCACGAGGGCCGCCGTGCCCTCAGGCTCGTCCCGGTGCACCAGCTCCTCCGCCGCCAGGAGTCGACCGGGGTCGGTGGTGTCGGCCGCCATCGCGCGCAGAGTGTCGAGACCACGGGAGTCCCCCACGTCGGCGAGGCCACGGGCTGCTTTCAGGCGATGCTCCACACTTCGGTCCCGTTGCGTGGCACCAACGAGGATGCCGACGCCGCGATCGTCTCCCATACGGGCCAGGGCCATCGCCGCCTCGTGATCCAGCTCGAGGGCGGCTCTGTGCAGTACAGAGATGGCCGACTCCCGCGCGGCCCCGTCGACCATCGCTCCGTCGGCGACCAGGCTGGCAATGAGGGCCGCGCCTTCGCCATAAGTCGCGAGCCCGCGGAGCGCCGACTTGAGTCCGAATTGGCCTTTGCGTCCCCAGGCGTCGATCAGGAAGCGGACCACGGAGGTCGCCGCCGGATCGGAGAAGCGGCGGCCCAGGGCCCAGGACGGCCACAGCGGGTTGTGGTGGAAGACCCTGCGGAACTCGATAGTGCTGAGCGTGAGCTTCTCGGCGATCCGTCGCGCGGTGAGGAACTCGGCGAACGTCTGATGGATGAAGATGAAGTCGTCGTGGCGCTGGCGCAGCAGCCCGCTGGCACGGAGGAGTTCGGGAAGGGCGTCGCCACGCAGTGCAGCCCACTGCTTGTCCGATACGCCGGGGTGCTTGCGCTGGTCACGCCTCCAGCGTGCCCCGGGCCGGTTCGCTGGGCGAGTCGGCCCGGGAGCGTCAGGGTGAGTCGCCGGACCAGTCCCAGCGTTTCCGCTCGCCGGGGCGCGGGTCGTACAGGGCACGGCCGCCGGTGCCGAACTGCCCGAGCCCGGTCATCAGCGCGACGCCGGTCTGGATCTCGTCCGCTGTCCAGCCAGTGATGTCGAGCAGCAGGCCGGTGCCGGCGGGCAGCGGGCCCGGGTGATCGCGGTCGGCGCCGTAGAGGCGCAGCAGCTGCTCCTCACCACGGTCCATCCGCTCAGCTTGGCAACCGCCACTGAAGCGCCAAGGCTACGGAGGGGACTGACAACGGGGCTGACGCGAGACGCCCATGTCTCTGACACGGGACCGCTCAGCCGCTGAGCCGACGGACGGGCCGCGAACAGCAACGCAGGTCGGTGTCACTTCCACGATGCGGGTACGGCGCGCGCGTTGATCTCGGTGAGGCGGAGTGCCACCGTGATGACGAACTGACGGCACAAGGGCTGTGGAGGCGGCGGCAAACGGAACCTCGTAGGGCTCCCGTCGTACCGGGATCGCACGGCGTACAGTTCCGGGCGTCCGGAGCCATCGCGAGTGGCTCCGGACGCCCGGCTGGAGCTGGGTCGTTCACCGCACCAGATGGCGCAGTTCGCTCTCGTACAGCTCGCCCGGGTCGAACCCCATGCCGGTGAAGTGGCCTGCCAGATCCAGGGAGAGGATGCCGTGCAGGCGGCTCCAGAAGAGCAGGGCGCGGCGCAGCGCGGCAGGTGATGCGGGGTGGTCGGGGGCCCACTGCCGGTGTTCGGCGAGGTGGGTTTCCAGGCGCGCGTCGGGGTGGTCGTCGTCCGGGCTTTCCGTAGCGGCGCCGGCCGCGGCGTCGAGCAGGGCGTCCATGATCTTTGAGGCGATCGTGGTGATGTCCTCGGGTGCGTGATAGCCGGGCACCGGTGTGCCGTAGATGAGGAAGTACCGCTGGGGGTCCTCCAGGGCCCATGCCCTCAGTGCGCGCCCGAGTTGTGCGAGATCCGCACCCGGGACGGCCGCGGCACGGATGGTGTCGGCGAGACTGCGATAGGCGTCCCGGATCAGCTCGGTGATCAGTTCGTCCCGGCTGGCGAAGTATCGGTAGAGCGCGGGGCCGCTCATGCCCATCTGCTTGGCGATGGCGTTGAGGGACAGTCCCGGGGCCCCGGCGGCGGCGATCTGCTGCCAGGCGCGTTCCTTCACCTCGGCCCGTAGCTGGGCGCGGTAGCGCTCGCGTGGTGTCTCCTTGCCCGCGACGGTCATCTGGACGTCCCTTCCCCTGTTCGCTCACCACTGTCTGCTGCCGGGCGAGCAGCTCGACTTGAGTTAGACCCTATTACGAACGCTCTTGACTGTCACTCCATCGAGCAGTTATAACTTCTAACGAACGCGCCGCCCACTAACTGGTGCGCCGGATCGACGGAGGTCGTCATGAACGCGGGAACACGGGTCGAGGTCGTACTGCCGGGCAAGGTGGAACCGGAGGGACTTCAGGTACGCCAGGTCGCCGCTCCGGTCCCCGGAGCGGGCCAGCTCGTCATCCGCATGGAGGCGACCGGTGTCTCCTTCGCCGAGCAGCAGATGCGCCGAGGCCGCTACTACGACCAGCCGCCCTTCCCGTTCATCCCCGGTTACGACCTGGTCGGCACCGTGGCGCAGACCGGGGACGGCGTCGATCCCGCTCTGGTCGGCACCCGGGTGGCCGCACTGCTGAAGGTCGGCGGCTGGGCCAGCCACGTGGTCGTCGACGCCGCCGACGCCGTGCCGGTCCCGCAGGGGATCAGCGCGGCGCAGGCCGAGACTGTCGTGATCAACGGCATCACGGCGTGGCAGATGCTGCACCGCAAGGTTCGCATCCGCGCCGGGCAGACCGTTCTGGTGCACGGCGCCAACGGCGGCGTCGGTTCCGTACTCGTCCAGCTCGCGCAGGCCGCCGGAGCGAAGGTGATCGGCACAGCCGCCGCGCGCCACCACGTCACCCTGCGGGAACAAGGGGTGACGCCGATCGACTACCGCACCGAGAACATCCCCGACCGCGTCCGCCAGCTCGCCCCGGCCGGCGTGGACGCCGTCTTCGACCACGTCGGCGGTCGCGGCATCGTCGACTCCTGGCGCCTGCTCGCGCCCGGCGGCACCCTTGTCTCCTACGGCAGCGCCTCCACCCGGGACGACGAGGGCTCCAAGCAGTGGCCCGTCCTCAAGCTCCTCGGCCGGATATGGCTGTGGAACGCCCTGCCCAACCACCGCCACGCCTACTTCTTCAACGTCTGGGCCGGCCGAGCCCTGAACCGCGGCCGTTTCCAGGCCAGGCTGCGCGCCGACCTCACCGAGGTCTTCGGAGCGCTCCGGCGCGGTGAGATCACCGCCCAGATCGCCGCCGAAATCCCCCTCACCCGGGTTGCCGAGGCGATGCGGCTGGCCGAGTCCGGCACCGTCGCCGGAAAGGTCGTCCTGCACCCCTGACGCATCACGCGGAAGGCGACACACATCCGTCCCCCGGCGGGCGCAGCGTTCGCGCTCCCGGTGCGCTGTCCCTCAGCCGCGAAGGTGACGACTACTGCATGTGCCTGCTCTCCCACGGCGTGCGCGACGCCACCAAGCTGAGCGGCGCCCCCGTCGACGCCGCCCCCAGCAGCTCGGCCAGGCCCTGGAACAGTCCCTGACTGCCTGGCTCGCCTGCTGAAGACCCGCGCTGAGCAGGCCGACTGACCCCCACGGCCTCAAGCCGCCACCATCCGCCTCCGGCGCCCCGTAACTACACCCACTCCCCTGCCCGGCAGACAACCACCACCACAAGTGATGAAAGGTCCCCGACCATGCGCATCCTCACCGCGACGAAGTTCGCCGCCGCCACCGCCGGCGCTGTCCTCCTCGCCACCGGCACCGCCCACGCCCTCAACGACGACAAGCCCACCACCGCCACCACCATCGCGGCCGGCGCCGCCGCTCACACCGACGACGTGCAGATCGACGCCAGCGCCCCGGTCATCACCCGCGACAACATCCTCATCCACGCCCCCCTGCACACCATCTGGAGGATCCAGACCGACGTCCAGAACTGGCCCACCTGGCAGCCCAACGTCGACGTCGTCGTCAAGGACACTCCCGGACGCCTGCGCCCCGGCTCCGTCTTCCGCTGGACCACCGAGGGACTGGACATCACCTCCACCGTCAAGCAGGTCGACTACGGCAAACGCCTGGCCTGGGGCGGCCCCGCCCAGGGCATCACCGCCATCCACGTCTGGACCTTCACCCCGACCACCGACGGCGTCCTCGTCCACACCGAGGAATCCTGGACCGGCGACCCCGTAACCGCCAACCAGGCCACCCTGCAGACCGCCCTGGACAACTCCCTCCACAACTGGGTCAACAACCTCAAGCACCAAGCAGAAAGCCAGGTCGGCAAGTAGCACCTCCCTCGCTTCCGGAGCACAAGCCGCTCCGGAAGCGCCCTCCCAAACCCTCCTCCTCGCATGCCCAGCCGGAAACAGAGATTGGGCTCATAGCAGCCCGGTCAGTCGCGGGCCGCCGGTCGAGCGGTAGGCGCGGTGGGCGACACCGTACTGGCGGGCGAACCGGTTGGCCTCCGCGGCCGAACCGCCCATCGCACGCAGATAGAAGGCGCAGGCCACTCTTCCCCACCCTGAAGCCGATCTGGACGAGCACCTCGGCGGCGAACTCCGCTCTCTCTCGACGCTCCTGCGCTCGGGCATCCGACTCGTGGTCGGGCCCACTCTGCGGGTAGGCCGCCACCGGGTCCGGCTCGTTCTCCTTCTTGAGGAAGATCTCGGCTTGACCAACCTGGTTGGTGTCGGGGGCACGTGTCATGCCGCGATGAGCGCCTGCGGTCTTCCTCGAGCGCGTGAGATGCGCGCCCTTCGGGACTCTGACAATGGCGTCGCAATCGTCGTACTCGCTGCTGTCCATGCCCCACCTTCGACCTGCGGGATGCCCTGCGTTCGCCGCCCGCGCCCCGGGAGCAACGCCCCCGACACTGTACGTCCGGCCGCCGACACAGTCCGGCGGACCGCCAGATGAGGGACAGGACGTGTGTCGGCAGCGCGATGGTCAAGCGGAGTAGCTACCTCGACCAGACCAGCGGCGCGGCTGGCGCGCGGGTCCGGTCTCCGCCTTCTTCGCGCCATGCCCTGGAAACCGGGTGTGCCGCCCTTACCGCACGGGGATGCTGGCCTTCTCGGGGCACACGATGGGGAGCCGATGGGGTACACCGCCCTGCACGCGGACTGGGGCCGGCTGGATGCGTCGCTTGACGATCTCGGGTGCGGCCGGTCCTGGGCGGACGTCCACCGCGTGAAAGGTCTCAAGCTGGCGTGTCCGGAGTGCCGGGGAAGGGTGTTCGCGCGCATCTCCGCGCACCGTGCCAGGCACTTCTACCACCAGGTGCGGCCCGGCGACTGCGCGCTGGCGAACGAGTCGCCCGAGCATCACCTGCTGAAGCTGGAGCTGGCCACCGCCGCCCGGGCAGCGGGCTTCCGAGCCGAGCTGGAGGTCGGCAACGAGGCCCGGACCTGGCGTGCCGACGTGCTGGTCTTCGACCGGCGGGACCGGCCGTTCATGGCGCTGGAGGCGCAGTTGTCACCGATGACGCCGCAGGACGCACGGATGCGGACCGATCGCTACGCGGCGGACGGTGTGGCGGTGTGCTGGATTGCGGTGGAGAAGCGGCCGTGGGAGCGCGGCGTGCCCTCCCTGCGGGTGGCGCCCCCCAGGAACCGCGGGGACGCATGGACGATGCGCCATGGGATGGCGCGCTACACCTGGGCGGCGCCGCACACGCTGAAGACGAAGGCGGCGTGGACCCACGTCTCCTGCTCCCTCGTCGATGCGATCCGGTGGATTCTTCAGGGACGGGTGCACCCCCATACCGGCCCGGACGCCACGGTGTGGTGGACCGCCCGCTCCTACGTCCAACTGGCCATCGACCGGGCCCGGCTGGAGGCCGACGCCGAAGCAGTCCTGCAGGCGGCCGCCGCCGAACAACGCCAGCAGGCCGCGGACATGCGGGCCGCTGCCGCCGAACGGCGCAGACTAGCTGCCGAGGACCGCCGACAGGCCGCTGAGGAACAGGCGCGGGAACAGCGGGCGGAGCAGGAGCGGCTGACGGCCTTCTTCGAGCACGCGGGCATGGACGCCGAACTGTGGCCCGCGTTCATGCACATGGTCCGCTCCACCTCGGGCAAGGCCGTCGAGTGCGGCGCCCAGAGCCCCGCCCACGGCAACGGACTGCTCCTCTACAGCCGTCCGCGCAAGGACAGCGCGTTCCAACTGGCCGGTGTGGTGTGCCCCGATCCCTCAGCGCTCGCCCGGTGGCCTGCGGACCTGACCATCCTGGTGCCCGACCGAGCCTGGTTCTCGAGGATCGAGGAGGCCGCCCGGAGCCCGCTGAAGGTCGCCGTCCTGAACCCGGTCACCAAGCGCTGCGCCTACGAGCGCGTCGGCCCCGGACTGCGACGCTGAAGTCGAGCGCGTCCCGCGTTCGGAAATCCCGGGCCGGCCCCTCCCCCGGTGGCGTTGACGACGGGACGTCGCGCTGACGGCCGAGCGGTCGTCCGGCGGAGGGGTGGCGCAGCCTCAGGTTGTTCGGGGAGCGGGGGCTGACGGCGCTGGGGGATCGAGCCGGGTGATGAGGGTGCGGCCGATCCGCTGGAGTTCTTCGTCGTGGTCGATGCTCTGGAATCTGCCGCCGCGCCGGGGTAGGGCCAGTTGCTCGCGGAGCAGGGGCAGGGCCGGTGCCGCGAGGGGGCCCATGCGGTCCAGGCAGGCCACGACGTGGGTGGCCGTCGCGGGGTTCTTGGCCATGGCCTGCAGTAGGGCGTCCAGGACGGCTGGTGCCTCGGTCTCACCGCCGATCTTCCACAGTGCGGCCGCGCAAGGCACCCGAACCCATTCGTAGTCGTGCGCCAGGAGGCCTCGCAGGCGTGGCAGTGCGACGGAGGCGGGCGGGCCTATCTCGCCGAGCAGATCAGCCGCGTCACTGATGCGGAAGGTGATCGTGTCGTCGAGGAGGCCGAGCAGGAGCGGCATGACCTCGGTCAGGTCTTCGCCGGCGGCCCATAGCGCGGCGACGGCGGCGGGCCGTACGCGTGCGTCGGTGGCGGTGGTAAGCGCCCGGATCGTGTCCCTTGCGCCAGTTGCCGCCGGGCCGAACGCCGCCAGTGCCTTCAGGGCTGATTGCGTGACGCCGTGCTGCTCATGGCGCACCGCGGCGCCGAGCGTGGCCATCACCGCAGGAACTGCGGCCGGGTCGCCCAGCGCGGCCAGGGCGGCCAGGATCGCGTTGGCGCTCATCTCGGTCCGCTGCTGGGAGAGATCGATCCGGCGCAGGTGGTCGCCGAGGCGGGGCACCAACTCATCCGCCGCCTGCGGCAGATGACCTGCGACCTGGACCGCGCGCCAGGCGTCGACGTCGCTGTCCAGCGCGGCCAGCAGACTCGGCAGCGCGCGTGCGTCGCCGAGGCGCGCCAAGGCTTGCACGGCCTCCTGGTGGCTTCTGCGCAGCAGAGCGTCGGGAGCCGCCCATACGTGAGGGCCGTGCGCCGCGCGTTGGGCGTCGATGTGCGCGGCGAGTGCCTCCCGGGCCGGGGCGGCGATCGGATGACAGGACTCCAGCACGGCTGCGGCCTCGGCGGCAACCTCCTGGTCGGCCGTGGTGAGCTGGTCGGCGAGCAGCAGGAGGAGCCGGGAGTGATCCCCCCGCCAGGTACGTATCAGCTCCCCGCTCATACGGACCGCATCCAGGCGCGAGCCGGGGTCGGGGCTGCTCAGCTGCTCGGCCAGCACCGCGGTGCGCTCGGGCACCCGGGCACCCAGGACTTCGTGGAACGTACGCAGCAGGGCCGTGGTCGGTGCGTACACGCGCGTGTGCTCGTCGAGATCTTCGAAGGCGGCGACGATCTGGGGCGCGACTGTGTCCGTGGGTGCCGCCGGGCGGCTGGGGGCCGGTGCGATTGGCCGCACGGGTATGGCGTGGGCAGTCTCGCGCAGCAGGCCGACGGCGACCGGCACGGCATCCTCACCGATCTCATCCGGGGCGCAGCGGGCCCGCTGGACCACGGCCGCGAGCCGGGTCACCGGGCCCCGGGCCGGGTCGGCGGCAAGCCCGGAGAGCCAGCCCGTCACCTGTTGCGTGGCCGCCGGCAGGCGCAGTGCCAGGGTGGCCGCCGCCTCCACGATCCGTAGCCGCACTTCGAGGCCGCGCTCAACGTCCATGCGCTCGCGCAGCACAGCGGCGGCCCGGTCGGCGTCGTCAAGGAAAAGCCCGAGCCCGGGAATCGCGGCCAGGCGTACGTCCGGGTCGCGGTCGCGGGCGAGTTCGGCGAACTGCTCACCCCGCTCGCGTAGCAAGGCGACAGCCTGCCCGCAGCCCATCGGCGGGTAATACTCGATCTCGGTGCCGTCGTCCTCGAAGCCCAGGTCGAGGGACTCCCGGCCGATGCTGACCAGCAGCGCGACGACGGCGGCCCGCTCAGGCGTGGCATCGTCGGCGGCCAGCTCGAACAGGAAGGGCAGGCTGGCTGCCGTCGACGGGTACACGCTGCCCTGGTGGTGGACCGCGCCGTAGAAGCGGTTGAGGGCCTTGTGGCGTTCCTCGGCGTCCGGGGAACGCAGCGCCCACAGCAGCGCCGGTACCTCCTCGGCCGAGCCGTACGCGTGCTCCATCAAAGCCCAGTCGATGTCATGAAGTCCGTCGAACATGATCAGCACCATGCCAGGCGGCACTGACAACAGGGGCGTCCCGGGACAGGGCCGTACGACACTCGTCGGCGCAGATCCCGGGCCGTGCGCGGGCGGAGTCAGCATCCCCTACGCGTCGCTCAGCGGCCCCAAGGGACGGCAATCTCGTCGTCCGACTTGGTGTCCGACGACCCGAGGGGCCCTCCCGCCCGGGGAAGACGGCAAGGCCCGTCAAGGGCGCCCCCGTGACCTACCCGAGGACGGCCGGGACGGCGTCCTCGGCCGTCCAGTCTTCGTCGAAGAGCGCGGCAACCAGATGTGCGTGTGCTTCGGGCAGTTGGCCGGAGCGGTGTTTGGTGCGGGCCTTGGCGAGCCAGGAGCCGATCTTGACGGTGTCGCCGTCGACGCGGATCTCCTCGCGGGCGGCGGGAGCGCGTCCTTCGCGGTGCAGGAAACAGCTCCAGCAGCTGCACCGTCTGCTCGAAGGTGCGCCGGGTACGGCGGATGCTGTGGTCCTCGGTCGCACTGACCACGTTGATCGGAACCGTGACCAGGCCGAAGCTGATCGCGCCGGACCAAATCGTTCGGGGCACCACACACCCCCACCACCGTGAGCCCCGAGCACCTCCAGCCTACGAACCCCAGCAGCCCCCAGCACAGAGGTAGCCCTCCGAACGTGAAGCGGCGCGCGACCGCACCACCGGGTCGCGCGCCGCCGACATGTCACGCCAGGAGCGATCGCCCCATGGCATGGCCCTGCTGGAGGGCCGGTGGGTCAGCGACGAAAGTCGCCGTGGTGGTGACGACGGTGGCCCCAGGACTCGTCGTCGACGAAACGGCCGCGGTCGTTGCGCAAGGTGGCCGTGTCGTGGTCGTTGTTCCACACATAGGCGCGGCGGTCCTGGTAGAGGTCGGTGCGGGTGTCGCGGCCCTCACCGGTGTGGACCCGGACAGTGGCGCGGCCGGCCAGGCGGTAGTGCTCGAAGGTGTAGCTATGGCCGGACTCGTCGGTGAGAGTCCAGCCGTCGAGGTTCACGCTCTGGCGGGTGGTGTTGGTCAGCTCCACCCACTCCTTGTTCAGCGAGCGGTTGGAGCGGTCGTCGCGTCCCGGCGAGTCGTACTGGACGGCGGAGATCTCCACCTTCGCGCGCGGTCCGCGGGCGTGGTCGGCCGCGGTCGCCGGCAGCGCCGCCACCGAGACCAGAGCGCCGGCCGCGAGCGCGGCAGCGGCCAGACGGCGGGCGGTGACAGAAGCAGAAGCGGACAAGAGTCCCCCAGATGGTGCGGGCACCCCTCCCGGGCGGCCTTGCGGCCGCCGTGGAGGTAGGTGCGGTGTGCGGGTGGCGGCCGGGCTGACCGCGCTCACACACTCTGTCCACGCCGTGCGGGAGTTGGGAGGGAAACATGGGCTGTGTTACCTGTTGCCCATATTTCCGTGACTCTCGGGTGCATTCTCCATCTATGCCGATGGTGTACGAGGTTGACGGGGTGACTGCTCCTGCTCCCTTGAAACAATTGACCGGGCTCTCGGAATCGCCACACCACGCCACCCCGACACCGCGCGGACCGTCACCCGAAAGTGAGTAACAACCCCACGCCGCGTCACCGGCGGGTCGGAAGGCAAAGTCTGTGACTCTCGGAGTCCGTGCCGCGGTGTCCCTTGATCTGACAATGCAGAGTGGAGGTATCGGACCGGCCTACACAGCCCCCGACCGACCTGCGTCGTTGTGCGACTGGACATAGCGCTCCGCAGCGGGAGCGGGCTGGTGGGCGATGCCGTAGTCGCGGGCGAAGCGGTTGGCCTCGAGTGCCGAGCCGGACATCTTGTGCAGCCAGAATCCGTACGCCACCGACTCCATCTGTTCCTGCGACAGATACAGCACGTGCCGGTTCGCCCCCGCCTCAGGCCGGGCCCCGCGCACCCGCTCCTCCAGTCCATCGGCGGGCGGCACCCTCAGCCGGCCGGCGAGCGCGACGAACAGACGCAGCGCAGTCATCTGCGACGGCAGCAGCTCCACCCGCCGCAGCCCCAGTCCGGATTCATCCGGACTGGGCTGGGGACGGCAGCGGTCGTAGAGGAGGAGGTCGTGGCCGGGCGCGGTCAGGCGGGCTGCCCACCGAACGGCCCTGCCCTCCCACGCCGACAGCGCCGCACGGTCTTCCCGGTCGGCGAGCTCCGTCAGGCCGCGTTCGGCGAGATTGAAGACGCGCTGCTTGACCGGGCGGAGGTCCCAGTCCAGTGCCCAGCCGTGGTCGGCCGCCCGCTGCCGATTGGCCACCGCCTCCAGCGCCCTGACCGCGCTTTCCCCGTACGTCATCCGCATCCCCCTGGCCCGGGCCCGGGCCCCAGCAGTGCAACAGACGATGAAGCACACAGGTCACGCCTTCGCTGTCCGTGGGTCGCCTCCATGCCCGTAGAGGTCCCGCTTTGCCGGAACCAGCACAGGGCTGGAGGTGTTCAGCGCTTCACGGTGCCCATCTGCTCCGGGATCGGCTGCTGCTCGCGGGCGACGTGCTCTGCCCTGTCGCCGCGGAGCCGGGCACGGTGCTGCAGTGCTGTGAAGTCCAACCTGCCGTCGTGTCAGACCACCAGCTCGGCATCGACGACCGCCTGGACACCGAGAGCGGCTGCCGCTCGGGTGATCTCCGGGAAGGCCGGGCCAAGGCCGGCGCCGCGCCTGGACTGGAGATACGGCTCTCGGCCGGTGAAAACGAGGACGCGGAACCCGTCCGCCTTCTGCTCGTATAGCACGGGACGTGCCCCGGGCGGCGGCAGAGTCGTCACGGAGCGGGCAGCATTGGCTCGACTGGCGGTGAGAGGTGCACGTTCCACTCATACCCCCTTGGCGCCCCGCTCGCCGCCCACCGCTTCGCTCATGATGGCCGGCAACTCACAGAAACGCGTCCACCTGCGGGTGGTCCGGGTGACCGACGCCTACCCCAGACCTCGGTCCGCTGCGTCCCCTAACGAGCTACCGGGCCTTGTTCTTGTCGAACCAGATGGTGGCCGCGACGGGCACGAGCCCCGCCCAGAAGAGGAGGCGTGGCCCGGCCAGCTCTGCCCAGGCAGGTCCCGCGATCAGCATGGCGCAGAGCATGGCCCAGCCCGACTGTGCCAGGACGACACGGGCCCAGCGGCCGCGGCGGATCAGCGAGTGCACGTTGAGCTGCACCCCGGCGCGGAGCTTGCGGTACCGGCGCCAGGCGCCGAAGCCCCAGATCGCCGCCATGATCACCATGGACCACAGTCGCTGACCGATGGGCAGGGGCAGTGCCGGGGTCGGGTCGTCGTCCGAGGGGAAGAGGTTGATCATGGCGCCCGCCGTGACCAGGCAGAGCAGCGCGAGCCATCGATCGGTATATCCGTCGGCACCGCCCACGCCTACGTCACCGCCGTCGTCGGCCACCTGTCCCGCCGGGCGCCCGGCCTGCTGCGGGTCCTGCGGGAGACCGATCCCGCGCACGTCCTGCTCGACGGGACGCTCGCCGAGTGCGACCGGGTCGGCGACAGCCGGGCCGACTTCTCCCAGAAGCACCGCCGCCACGGCGTGAACGTGCAGGTCGTCGCCGATCCCGCGGGCAGGCTGCTGTGGATCTCGCCCGCACTGCCCGGCCGCACCCACGACCTGACCGCAGCCCGCACCCACCGCATCATCCGAATCTGTGAACGCCAGGGCGTTCCCGTTCTCGCCGACCGCGCCTACATCGGGGCCGGCCCCTGGGTGACCACGCCGGTCAGACGGCTCCCGCATCAGGACCTCACCGCGACTCAGCGGACGATCAACCGGGCCCTCTCGGCGGCGCGGGCGCCAGTCGAACGCAGCGTCGCGAGACTGAAGTCCTGGCGCATCTTCCGCCGGGCCCGCTGCAGCCCCAACCGCATGACGGTCATCGCCGCAGCCGTCCTCACCCTGGAGAGGCAACGCTGAAAACGCTCCCTACGTTTTTCTGCGGGATGTGGTGAGCCCCTCGTATGGTTCATCCACCCAGGGGTGCCGGGTGTGGTTCAAAATGCTCTGCCGCTTGTGGCTTTCAGTGATTGGCCGCCCGGTGCCCCACGACGACTCGGCTGCCAATTAGGAATTGCGAATGATCGCTGAGTAGGGAATCGACAGCGAGGTCGTCCGTCGGGAAGCGCCAGCAGCACACCGCGCGGAGGCACCACATGGTCATGATCTGGGCCGGCATCGACGCAGGAAAGACACACCACCACTGCGTTGCGATCGACGAGAGCGGCCGTCGGCTGCTGTCCCGACGCGTCGCCAACGACGAACCCGAACTCCTCGAACTCCTCACCGCTGTCCTGGCCCTGGGAGACGAGGTGACCTGGGGCATCGACCTGGCCGACGGCGGCGCCGCCCTGGTCATCACGATCCTGTCCAACCACGCCCAGCGGGTGTACTACATCTCCGGCCGGGCCATCCACCGTGCCTCCGAGAGCTACCGCGGCGAAGGCAAGACAGACGCCAAGGACGCCGCCGTCATCGCCGACCAGGCCCGCATCCGCCGCGACCTGCACCTCTTACGCACCGGCGACGAGACGGTCACCGACCTCAGGATCCTCACCGGCCGTCGCACGGACCTGGTCGCCGACCGCACCCGCACCGTCAACCGGCTCCGCGCCCAACTCACCGACATTTTCCCCGGTCTGGAGCGGGCTTTGGATATGACCAACACCGGCCCGCTCACCCTGCTGACCGGCTACCAGACCCCGGCCTCCCTCCGTCGGGCAGGCAAGAAACGGCTCGAAGCCTGGCTGCGCAACCGCAAGGTCCTGCGCGCCGACCGGCTCGCCGAGACCGCTCTGGAGGCTGCCGGGCGCCAGCACACCAGCCTGCCAGGGGAGAAACTGACCGCTCAGATGGTGCACACGCTCGCACGGGAAGTGATGGCCCTCAACCAGCAGATCGCCGAGCTCGACAAGACGATCGAGGCCCGATTCCGCGAACATCGGTACTTCGACGTGATCACCAGCATGCCGGGCCTGGGCGTGATCCTCGGTGCCGAGTTCCTGGCCGCGACAGGCGGTGACATGACCGCCTTCGGCACCGCAGACCGTCTCGCCGGCTTCGGCGGCGTCGCACCCGTGCCCCGCGACTCCGGCAAAATCAGCGGCAATCTCCGCCGGCCACGACGCTACAACCGCCGCCTCCAACGCGTCTTCTACATCTCCGCACTGTTCAGCATCCGTCACTGCGATGAGTCCCGCCGGTTCTACGAACGCAAACGAGCCGAAGGCAAGCGCCACATCCAGGCCGTCCTCGCCCTGGCCCGCCGCCGGGTCAACGTCCTCTGGGCCCTCCTACGCGACGGACGGACCTACGAACTCGTGCCGCCCGTCGCTCTCACGGCTTGACAGACCGCATTAGGAATCATTGATCCCCCAAGTACTGGGGTAGTGAATCAATTTTGCCGTTTATTCTCTTGGGTGACCTCCTTTACCGTCCCTTTCGTTAGTGGGCGTCTCTCCTCATTATTTGCAGGTGGTCTATGACTGCTGCTGGTTCAAGGGCAAAAAAAATGGCCTCGTGGCGTTCACGGGCCTCACTGGGGTTCTCAGTGGTTATGACAGGTCAAAGAACTGGATAATTCTGATGACGTTGCCAAGGAAGTTGATGAACTTGAAACCGAGACCGAACAGCTGGCGGACTGTGCAGCGAAGCCGGCAGGGGTTGTCCTGCTGTCCCTGGTTGGAGTCTGCGGGCTGGTCTAGGGTGTTCTGACTGTCAGTACTCATAGTAATCCTTTGTTTACGTATAGTGGTTGTTTCAGGGCAAAGTTATGCCGGAGGGTGTTGACCTCCGGCGCAAGATACAGGTGTGGCTATGATTCGAGCGATGCTTGACTTTACGGCAGGCCTCGCTGCCTTTCTCTTCTTAGTGTACACCCGGCACGGGCTTTCTGTCGACCCGTCAGGGGCCTTTCCGGGAAACCCTGAGGGCTCCCCGATGTCTTTCTCCAACACTGTCTATGACAGCCTATCAGGCACCTCTGACAGGACCCCCACGGTGCTTATCCTGAGCCTGGAAAACCGGCTATACAGCCCCTTTCCTGGAGCCCACGACCATTTCTGCAATTCGCACACGGGCGGGCTGGACCACGTAGCTGGTACGCGCGGAGCCGGGGTGCCACAGTGAGATCCCCCTGTTCGTAGGACAGGTGACTGGGCGACGGCCCATCGACTCGCTTCCTGCGGCGGGAGCCGTGCGTTCAGGCGGTGAGGTCCGGGAGGCGGTACTCGTACTTGCGGGGCCGGAGGTCTTCCTCGGCCGGCTCCCAGTCGGGGTAGTGGGAGACCGTGCCGCCACTGGCGGTGTAAGGATCGGTGGCGGTGTCGACCCTGATGTCGCTGACGACGTAGAGGTCGACGCTGTTGTCCTTGTCCCGGGCGTGCAGGACCTCGTTGATCGTGAGCTCGACGCTGGTGGCTGCACCCGTCGTGCCCTTCACCTCGACGTGGCGCTCCTCGGCGCCGCGGGTGCAGCGCAGGTCGTAGGGCTTGCCGAACTTCTCGACCGTCCAGCCCTGCCCTTCGTAGTGGGCGGTGGCGAGTTGTTCGGCGTGCTCTTCGATGGTCTTGCGCTTCTTGGGATCGGAGATGTAGCCGGCACCGCGGCGGCGGCGCTGGGGCTTCTTCTTGCCCTCGACCTGTTCGGCCGTGAAGCCCGGCGACTTGTCCAGAGGGACGTCTTCCGGGTCGGCGGGGTCGAAGGGGATGCCAGCGAGCTCCAGGAGGCGCTGGGCCGGCATCTGGACGAGCTTGCCCATGCCCCGGTCGGTGCCCGAACGCCGGATCGCGTCGCTGCCGGCCTCGGTCAGGGGGCCCTCGGGGCCCAGCGGGACGTTCTCGAGCTTGGCCAGGGGCTCGATGCCGAAGCGCTGGGGGTACTTCAGGCGCCGTTCCACCTCCTCGTCGGGCCAGTGCCACGCCTTGCCCTCGTAGAAGCCGCCGCGGACCTGGAAGAGGTAGAGGGTGGCGGTGTTCTGGAGCCAGTCGGCGAGCTGGACACGGGGGGAGGCGCCGGTGGCCAGGACGGCGAACCGGGGGCGGGCGCCGTCGTACTCGGGCTTCTTCTCGGGGAAGCCCCAGGAGAGCGTCTCGATGCCGTGCTCGAGGTTGCGCTGGGACTCGGTGCTCTGTCCGACGTGGACCATGACGAACGACGAACTCTTCATGCAGGGCATCATAAGCATGCTCTTATCGAGTGGTCGATAGATTTTGCTTTGGGGTAGCCTGCAGAGGATCAGGCGCTCAACTCGCAGCCTAGACACTGCCACTGACAACGTCTCAGCAGACCGGGGAGCCGCGTGCGGCCCCGCCGGAGCACGATGGGTCGTGGCGGGAAGCAAGGGGGGATCCGCATGTCCGAGGACTCATCGATGACCACAGCACGCGGCGTCGCAGTGCCGTCGCCGCGCGCAAGCGGTGCTGCGGCCGGAGAACCTGTGGCCGGCCTGCCGTGCGTGGCGGCGGGCCGGGTACACGAGATCGCCGCAGCGGCAAGCGACCCGGCATTCATCGACCGGTGCGTGAAGCGGTACGCGGCCGCAGGCTTCGGGGTCCCCGACGAGGCCGAGGTACGCAGCTGGCGCAACAGCTGGCCGCCGCTGCTGGAGGCGCTCGTGCGGGCGGGGCTGTCGGATCTGCAGCTGTATCTGGAGTACGGCACCCCGGGCGGAGGTCAGCGCCTGGACGCCCTGCTGGTCGGCAGTGCGGCCGAGGGTGCTCTGGGGCTCGTGGTCATCGAGTTGAAGCAATGGCACAGGGCGCGCGTCCTGGACGGGACGCGGGTGCAGCGATCGGACGGGCTGGTCACCACGCATCCCGTGCAGCAAGTCCTGGCGTACGCGAGGTTCTTCGAGTTCTGGCGGCCGCAGAAGGCGCCCGTACTGGACATCCGCGCGGCGGTGGTCCTGCACAACGCCGACCGGGAACAGGGCGAGGTTCTGCGGATCCGGGACGGTGCGGGAGCCGGCGTGCCGGTGGTGACCGGGCAGGACCTGGCCGGCACCGGCGCCGCTCTGGCCGCCCGCCTGGGGTGCGCGGGCCTGGCCGCTCCCGCACCGGACGAGGTCGGCGCGTTCGAGGAGATCGAGTGGACGCCGTCGGCCCGGCTGCTTGCCCAGGTCGGTGACGCGCTCAAGGGGCAGACGACCTTCGCGCTCGTCGGTGACCAGCAGCGTGCCTACGTACAGATCCGCGCCCTCGTCACCGCCCTGCTGGAGGGAGACGCCCGGGGCGCGGTCGTCACCGTGAGCGGCGGACCGGGCAGCGGCAAGACCGCGCTCGCGGTGCGACTGCTCGGCTACCTGATGCTTCACCGGGAAAAGAGCCGGCCGCGGTTCGTCACGCCCTCGGGAACCCTGCGCACTCACCTGCTCGAAGCCGCCGGCGGACAGGCGCAGGCCCGTGACCTGTTTCCACCCGTCTCCTCCCTGTACAGCACCGCACAGCACGCCGGGTCCGTCATCATCGACGAAGCCCAGCGCATGGCCAGGTCTGACGACAGGCTGGCACCTGCCCTGGCCGAGGTCCTACGCAAGGTGCCGCTGGCCGTGGTGTTCCTCGACGAACGCCAGATCATCCGCCCCGGCGAAGGCACCACCGTGGACGAACTGCGCGCTGCCGCCCGGGCCATGGGACGGGCCCACCACCACCTCGAGCTGAAAGGCTCGTTCCGCTGCAACGGCTCCGCCGCCTACACCGCCTGGGTCGACGCCCTCTTGTACGGCACCCCTCAGGCATGGCACGGACACCGCGGCTACGACCTTGGTCTCGCCGACGACCCCTTCCAGCTCCAGCAGTGGACCGAAGAGGCCACCGCCGCCGGACACACCGCCCGCACCACCGCCGGGTTCTGCTGGACCTGGACCCGCACCCGCCCCCGCAACGCCACCACCCTCCCCCTCGACATCACCATCGACATCCCCGCCACCGCCATGAACCCGGCACGAACCTGGAACGCCGCATGGAACGCCGCCGACACCCTCACCGACCCCGACGGCAACCCCCTCGCCCCCCACAACCAGCTCTGGGCCACCCACACCGGCGGACACCAGCAGATCGGCTGCATCTACAGCGCCCAAGGCCTCGAATACCACCACGCCGGCGTCATCATCGGCCCCGACCTCACCTGGACGAACGACCACTGGACCGCCCACCCCCACCGCAGCCGCGACCCCAAACTCCGCCACCTCACCCCCGACCAATACCTCCCCTACGCCCTCAACACCTACCGCGTCCTCCTCACCCGCGGCACCCACACCACCCGTATCCACGCCACCCACCCCCGCACCCACCACATGCTCACTGGCCTTATCGGTCCTGGTAAGTAGCCTCAGACGTGAAAAAGCGCCGGACCTTGGGTCCGGCGCTGATTTTCACGTACGTCTGCCGTACGTTCGGCTACCGCTTGTCGTGGCGGTTGCCGAACAGGACGTGGACAACGGGCAGGGCCCCGATCACCACGGCCAGGGTCCAGATCCCCTGCCAGGGCATCTGGAGGTCCACGGAGATCTTGAGCATCACCAGGGGGCCGACGATGGAGCCCACGAGACCCAGGATGCGGGTCGAGGCGTTGATCATCTGCTTGGTGTGAGGGCCCGGGACACGCATCCCGGCCTTGAACTGCGCCTTGGTGACCTCAATGGTCACCTGCGCATCGTTGCTGGGCACCTCGTCCTGGCCGACGGGGGTCGTCCAGATCTGCGCTTCGGCCTGGGCCGACGGCTGCTCGCCGCCGCGGCCCGGAACACCGGCCTGTGCAGAGTTGTCGATCATAGGGCTGGAACCTCCAAGAGGCGGCGATCGAACCTGCGCACCGCGAATCGGCACGCGACTCAGCTCGATCAGTCATCCCAGCCAGCTGCTCGCCCCTACGTGTCGTAGAGGGCCGAGTAACGGGCTAGAAATCTCCCGCCCAACCGCTGGCATGGATGAAGCCGCATCGCGGATCCCTTCTGATCAATTTCGCTGCACGGCGGTTGCCGCGACCACAGCATACATGAATCGGACCTAGTACTCACCCACGGATCACCAGATTGGTCACAGCCTCAGAACTGCACTCGGCCGCCGGCGATCAGCCAGCACCGAGGCCACAGTCGTCCTGAACGCTTCCGGGCAACGCCTTCAAGGCACCCGAACCGTCTCCTTGGCAGGCTGCCCCCTTGAGTACCCCGCCAGGCAGGTGGAGCGATTCACCTGCCTGACCGTGCACACCTGAACTATCGGAGCGCACCCGTCCCGACAGTTTGGAGCACCAATATGGTGCCTTCTGGGTGCAGAGATGTCATGATGGAGGAGTAAGGGGTGCCCCCAACAGGCACCTGCCCCCCTTAAGGAGGCCGACATGGCACGTCAGGCAGACAAGCTTCATGCCGTACGCACGGAGAGCGAGCGCTTCACCGTCACACTCATCGCCACAGCAGCTCAGGCCGTCGCCACGCTCATGCACCTCACCGGCCTGTCAAAGACCGACGTCATCAACCGGGCCGTACAGGTCTACGCCTTCCTCGCCCAGCAAATGGCCGAAGGCAAGGAAATCCTCCTGCGCGACGAAGAAGGCAACACAGAACGAGTCCACATCGTCTGAGCAGCATGGCAGCCCTCACCTGGTCGACCGCAGCGACGCCATCCGCCCGCACCCAAAGGCCAGACTCCCGACCACCCCAGCCCCCGCAGGTGCGCCGATGACCGGCGCTACGGTCCGGTCATGGACTGGGACTTCGCCGACGACGAGCTCTTCTTCTGCGGCGGGTGCGGCGACGACGACACCCCCGACCCGCGGGTCCCGGTCAGGACCACACGCTGTGCGTCCGCTGCGACAGGGCCGAGCGGCAGGTTCGCCGGTACCGGATCACCGTGCTGCGGAGGAACGCCATCATGCGCTTGCAGGGCGACGTCTGCGCCCTTTGCCAGCAAGCCCCGCCGCATGCCGTCAGCTTCTGGCATAGCGACCACGACCACCGCTGCTGTCCGTCCGCTCTGCAACGCCACCCGCCTGCCCGCCTACGAACGCCTTCCCTTAAGCCCTCCGCGACAGCCCCCGCTTCAACACCTACCTCGCCAGCCCGCCCGCCCGGCACCCTGAGGCCCGTCCCACCCCGGGGGACCGCACAAGCCCCCGCAACTCGTACAGCCCCATCATCGACGCCCACTTCACTGCCGCCGACCATCCCGAGGAAAACACCCTCGGTCCCTAAACGCCGCCGTCCCCTTGACTGGCGGCCGGCCGTGTCAGCCCTCGGGCCCGGGGCGGGGTCGCGACGTTCGCCCACCCCGCGCGCAAGGCCAGGCACATCGCCTTCGCGGGCAGCGGGGCACGGTGGCCGTCATGCCGCGGCAGCTGCGCCGGTCGATCCGAAGACGTCGTCGAAGCGGTGCGCCTGCTCTGTGCGGACGAGGTGGAAGGCGCCGCTGCGGTGGCGCAGGGCGTGGGCGGTGTAGTGGACCACCTCGGCCGGCGTGAGCACTTTCAGGTCGCCGAAGACGTAGTACAGCGGGGTCGGGGCGTGGGCCGCGGTGAAGACGAGGCCGGCGTTGACGGTGTCGGTGCTGATGGCGTAGCGGTCGGTGTCGGTGCTGGGCATGCGGTCTTTGGCGTCGATGGTGATCAGGTCGCTGCCGCGGGCGGCGATCAGGTCGGGGAAGTGCCGTAGGGCGGAGCGGGTTCGGCGCAGGGCTTCTTGCACGGCGGGCGGGTAGGTGCCCTGTCCGCAGGGATGGACGTTCCAGCCGCGTGCTCGCAGAGCGGCCGCTACGCGGTGTTCGTGTGCATCGCCTATCGCTTTGCGGTCCTGCCACTGCCTCACCGCGGCGCCCCCCTCGAGTAAGTCCAGCAACCCACATCAGTGATACGAAGCGTTCACTGTTCGTACTACCCCTCCGATGGTTATGATGCCCCTCATGGCGGCATACGTTGACCCACGCTTTCGTCCCACGCTCTGGCCCGGGACGCCCGTGCCGACACCGGAGTTGATGCCTCTTCGCGGAGCGCGGGCCGACGGCGAGTGGATCGTCTGGACCCCGCAGGCCCGTTCCCGCTCGCACACGGTCCCCGTGCCGGAGGACTTCTACCTGCGCGAGTTCATGGAGGTCGACCCCGAGGACCTCGACGCCGTGGCCGCCTTGATGCGCGCCTACGGACACCTCGGCGGCAGCATCGACACCGGGAGCTGGGACGTCGATGTGTACGAGCGGCTCAAGGAGCTCACCGAGCGCGAGCACCCCCGCGCGCCGTTCGCCCTGCACGGCGAACTGGCCACGCTCTATGTGACGGAGGCCCAGGCGGCCATCACCACATGGCTGGCCCTGCGCCGCGAGGGCGGGCTCGACGCGCTCGTCGAGCCTGAGGTCTGCGAGGAAGAACTGGCCCGGTGGCGTGCCGAGAACACACACCAGGAGGAGGTGTGGCCGCGCGACCTGGACCACCTGCGCGAGCTCGCCCTGGAATTCAGGATCATGCAATTGGAGAGTGAGCTGAACGCCGCCCTGAAGCGGTTCAGCATCGGCATCGGCGGCCTGGACGACCGCTACCCCACCATCCTCGCCGTGGCGTTCCTCCAGCTCTACAACCACCTCGCCGAGGACGCCACCATCCGCGAGTGCGCCAACGAGACCTGCCGCCGCAGCTTCGTACGCCAGCGCGGCCGCGCCGAGTACGGGCAGAACCGCACCAGCGGCATCAAGTACTGCACCCGCGAATGCGCCCGCGCCCAGGCGCAGCGCGAACTGCGCCGGCGCCGCAAGCAGCAGACTCCCCCGCTACAGCAGCCGCCGCCCCAGAGCCCGGAGCAGCAGGACAGCCCCGAGCCTGCCGGCCAGGCGGGAGATGCGTCGTGATCAGTCTTCGGGAACACCAGGCGGAGGCCGTCTCGCAGATCCGCGCGTGGGCGGGCTTCCCCGTACGGTCATCCGCGCCTGCCCAGGGGCTGCGTGCAACGGTGGTCTCCGCGACCGGCTCCGGAAAGACGATCACGGCCGCGTGGGCTGCGCTGGAGTGCTTCCGTGGCGGGTGGATCCTCGTCATGGTCCCCACCCTCGATCTGCTCGTGCAGACCGCCCAGGCGTGGCGGAGGGTCGGTCACAACGGGCCGATGGTCGCGGTGTGCTCGCTGGAGAAGGACGACGTCCTGGAGCAGTTGGGCGTACGGACGACCACCCACCCGATCCAGCTGGCGCTGTGGGCGGGGCACGGGCCGGCGGTGGTGTTCGCGACGTACGCCTCGCTCGTGGACCGCGAGGATCCCGAGGACATCACGGGCGGGGCGAAGGTACGCGGGCCGCTGGAGGCCGCTCTGGCCGGCGGGGAGCGGCTGTACGGACAGTCAATGGCCCCGTTCGACCTCGCTGTCGTCGACGAAGCCCACTCAACCGCCGGTGATCTTGGGCGGCCGTGGGCGGCTGTCCACGACACACCCGCATCTCGGCGGACTTCCGGCTCTACCTCACCGCCACCCCCCGCATCCTCGCCCCGCCCCGCCCGCAGCGCGGCCGGGAAGGGCGGGAGCTGGAGATCGCCACCATGGCGTCCGACCCGGACGGCCCGTACGGCGAGTGGATCTACGAACTCGGACTGTCCGAGGCGATCGAACGGGGCATCCTCGCCGGGTTCGAGATCGACGTGCTGGAGATCCACGATCCCTCCCCCGTCCTCGGGGAGTCGGAGGAAGCGCAGCGGGGTCGGCGCCTCGCTCTGCTGCAGACGGCGCTCCTGGAGCACGCCGCCTCGCGGAACCTGCGCACGGTCATGACCTTCCACCAACGGGTGGAGGAGGCGATGGCGTTCGCGGAGAAGATGCCGCAGACGGCCGCCGAGCTGTACGCGGCCGAGGTCTCCCACGATGTTCTGGCCGACGCGGACTTGCTGCCGAAGTCGTCGATCGACGCGGAGTTCTACCAGCTTGAGGCCAGCCGCCACGTACCGCCGGACCGTGTCTGGTCGGCATGGCTGTGCGGTGACCACCTCGTCGCCGAACGCCGGGAGGTCCTGCGCCAGTTCGCCGACGGCATCGATGCCGGCAACAAGCGCGTGCACCGGGCTTTCCTGGCCAGCGTGCGGGTCCTGGGCGAGGGCGTCGACATCGTCGGCGAGCGCGGCGTGGAGGCGATCTGCTTCGCCGACACCCGCGGCTCCCAGGTCGAGATCGTCCAGAACATCGGCCGTGCACTGCGACCGAACCCCGACGGCACGGCCAAGACCGCCCGGATCATCGTGCCCGTCTTCCTCCAGCCCGGCGAGGACCCGACCGACATGGTCGCCTCCGCCTCGTTCACACCCCTCGTAGCCGTCCTCCAAGGCCTGCGCTCGCACTCGGAACGCCTCGTCGAACAGCTCGCCAGCCGGGCGCTGAGCAGCGGGCAACGGCACGTGCACCTGAAGCGGGACGAGGACGGGCGGATTGTCGGGGCCGGCGGCGAAGTGGGCGAGGACCAGGAGCAGGACGACACCGACGCCGCTGCCGAGTCCGCGCTGCTGCGCTTCTCCTCTCCCCGGGACGCCGCCACGATCGCCGCGTTCCTGCGCACGCGGGTCTTCCGGCCCGAGTCCCTGGTCTGGCTGGAGGGCTACCAGGCCCTGCTGCACTGGCGGAAAGACAACCACATCACCGGCCTGTACGCAGTCCCCTACGACACCGAGACCGAGGCCGGCGTCACCAAGGCGTTCCCCCTGGGGCGGTGGGTCCACCAGCAGCGGCGCGTGTACCGCGCAGGCGAACTCGATCCCCACCGCAAGACCCTCCTCGACGAAGCCGGAATGGTGTGGGAACCCGGCGAGGAAGCCTGGGAGACCAAACTCGCAGTTCTGCGCTCGTACAGGCGGGCACACGGCCACCTCGCCCCCAGACGCGACGCCCTATGGGGCAACGCCGACAGTGAACTGGTGCCGGTCGGGGAACACATGGCCAACCTCCGCCGCAAAGACGGCCTCGGCAAGAACCCCGAACGCGCCGCGATGCGGGCGGCGCAGCTGGCCGCCATCGACCCCGACTGGAACTGCCCCTGGCCACTGGACTGGCAACGCCACCACCGCGTCCTCGTCGACCTCGCCACCGACGAACCCCACAGCCGACTCCCAGACATCCAGCCCGGCGTGCAATTCGAAGGAGACGACCTCGGCAAATGGCTCCAGCGACAACGCCGCAGCTGGGCGGAACTCTCCGAGGAACAGCAGCAACGGCTGACCGCGCTGGGGGTAACACCCGCCGAACCGCCCACACCGACCCCGTCCGCGAAGGGTGGGGGGAAGGCAGCAGCCTTCCAACGCGGTCTCGCGGCCCTCGCCCAGTGGATCCAGCGCGAGGGCGCCCACAAGGCAGTACCAAGAGGACACGTCGAAGCCGTCGTCATCGACGGCCAGGAACACCAGCACAAGCTCGGCGTATGGATCTCCAACACCAAAACCCGCCGCGACAAACTCACCCACGACCAACGCACCGCACTCGCCGCACTCGGAGTCGAGTGGGCTTAGCAGCAGGGTCTGTCGGGTTGCTGAAGCGTGGCGTGTCCTGCGGGGCGCCTGGACACGCCCTCAGCGGTTCGTGTTCTCCTCCCGGATCATCCGTCGGAGGCTGGTGCGTGCTGCCGCCAGATCTGTTTCCAGGGTGCCCGCGCGGGCCTGGAGCCGGTGGTTGTCGTCGGTGGCCTGCTGGAGGCTGTCTTCGAGCCGTTGGTTGTTCCGGGTAAGTTCGTCGACGCGTTCGGTCAGGTTCCTGGTGTCGAGGGCGTCGAGTTGCTGTCCCAGCTGGTGCTGGACGGCCTGCCGCATACGGTCTCTGTCTTCCCTTAGGGTCCGGATCTCCTGCCTGGCGAGCTCAAGTTCTGTGCGCAACGTGGCGGTGGTGCTGCGGGTGCGGGCGGGCGAGGGGGTGGTGGGGTGCTGGCGTTGTTGTGCGGCTTCGATGTGCTCGCGGATGCCTTCGGTGTAGGTGAGCCATGTGGAGACGCCGGCGGTGCGGGCGACCGCGGTGTGCGTGATCTTCTTGCCCTGTTGTTCCAGGGTGGTGAGTGCGGTCAGGGCTCGCTGGCGTTTGTCGAGGCTGGTGCGGCGGCGGGCCTGGGCGAGGGTGTGCGGGTTGCCGTGGGGGTTCATGCCGGGTCCGTCCTGGAGACGACGGTGAGCGGCAGGAGGGTGTGGGTGTTGCCGGCTCGGGCTTTGCGCAGGATGGTGCTGGCTTCCTCGATCTCCTAGCGTTCTGCGGCGGGGAGGGCGGCGAGGCGGCGCTGCATACGGTCGGTGACCTGCTCGTAGGCGGTGATCTGGGCGGTGAAGGCGGTGATGACGAATTCGGCGGCGTCCATAGCCTGGGCGGTTTCGCGGTCGGCGCGCAGTTCGTTGATGTGCTGTTCGATCGCCGGGAGGTAGGAGGGGTCGGGGCGGTAGAAGCCGCAGCCGGCGCACTGGAAGCGGATGGGGCAGGAGCCGCCTGCGGCTTTGACGTTGCTGGGTTCGGTGCATCCGCCGTAGGGGACGGCGACGGAGCGCAGCTCGTAGGCGGTCTCGGAGCTGGGGCTGGGGTGGCCGTGGTTGTCGACGACGTGGGCGGCGAGCTTGGTGACGGCGTCGCGTTTTCGTTTCAGGGAGACGGTGTAGTAGCGCTGGGTGGTGCTCACCGACTTGTGGTCCATCAGTTCGCGCAGGACGTCGAGTGGGGTTCCGGCGTCAGCGTGGCGTTGTGCGTAGGAGTGGCGGAAGGCGTAGGCGTAGATGAGGGAGCGGTCGAAAGGCAGTGGGTTGCCTTGTGTGTCGGTGCCTTCGCCGTGCAGGTGGGGGATGGAGTCGATCCAGTCGCGCAGGGTCTCGCCGAGGTAGCTGGTGTGCAGGTAGGGGCGGGTGGCGAGGTGGGTGAGGGCGGGGAAGAGGTAGTCGGTGCCGGTGGGTGGAAGACTGGTGTGGAGCTGTTCTCGGCGTTCTTGCCAGGTACGGATGGCCTGGGCGGTGGACGTGGTGATGGGCAGGCGTCGGCGGTGGCGGCGGGCCTTGTGGTTGTTCCAGATCAGGGAGATCTGGTCGTTGCGGGTCTCCAGGCAGTCGCGGGGCAGGGAGCAGACTTCCAGGGGCCGCCGGCCGGTGTCTCTGAGCAGGATGTACAGCGTGCGGTACATCAGCTTCAGGTCGTCGGGGGCGAGGGTGCGCTGGCCGCGGGCCCGGCCCTGGCCGAGGAGGTGGAGGTGGGAGTCAAGCTGGCGGATCACCGGTTCGGGGATCGCCTTGCCGATCTCATCCTCGTTGGCCTCCTGCTCAGGGATGCGGTGGAGGGCGGGGTCACGGACGAAGGCGGCCGAGAGGTCGTCCGCGGCGCCCGAGCGGCGGCCGTAGTCGATCAGGGCGAAGAAGTGGCTGGCGATGGACATGCGGTAGTTCCAGCCGACCGGGGATCGAGATGACCTCGCAGCCACGCAGCCCATCCCCCGCCGTCGAGATCCACTGCGTTTTCGGAGCGCGGTGCGGGCAACCGCGACAGTGCGGACGAGATGCTGCTCATCGACGCTCCTTCAGGGAACCGACGCGTTCGACCGCTGCCCGCGCCTCGGCGTCGTTGACGTGCCGGTAGCGCTCCATCGACAACGGCGAGGCCTGGCCCAGGAGCCGCTGCACCACATCGCGGTCGACGCCGTCACGCAGCCAGCGGGTCGCCGCCGAGTGACGCAGCATGTGCGGACGGCACGCCTGCCCCACGGCGCGGGCCAGCCGGTCGAACATCTCCTTGGCATTCGGGTACGACATCGCCCGGCCCAGCGGGGGCCGGAACAGATTCACGAACACCATCTCCGACTCCGCCGCCTCGGCTACCCGGTCGCGTTCGTACTGGTAGTCGGTGTAGAGCGCGATCAGATCGGCGGTGACCGGCACGAAGCGATGACGGCGGGACTTCGCCAGAGCCCTGTTGGGATTGTCGGTGCGGCGGCGGACATGCACGTGCGGACCCTCCACGCCGCAGCCCACCACGCGCGAGGAAGCCAGCAGATGCATGTCGCCGCGGTGCAGCCCGAGCGCCTCACCGATCCGCAGCCCCGTACACGCCAGCAGCGCGACCAGGAAACGGTCCCTGGCACTCGGCGCCGCAGCGACCATCCGGCGGATCTGCTCATCGCTGAGGTCCTCATAGCCCGGCTCGGTGACCTTAAAGCGGAACGCGGCCGCCTCAACCTGGCGCCGCTGGCCCGATTCGCCGGTATCGAAGCCGGGCGGGGTGAAGCGCAACAACTTCGGCCGGGACAGCAACGCCGTCGTATCGGCCGGCACCCAGCCGTGCACGGCGCCGAACCGCAGGAACTCCCCCACCACCGTCAGCACGGCGTTCGCCGTGCCCTGCGACCGGTAACGGACAGAACCGGGCCGCACCTGGTCGGCGCGGGGCGGGAGAGGCGTCTCGATCAGCCACTGCTGCAGTCTGGCCAGATCCAGAAAGCCGGGAGTTCGCCAGTCCAGCCGCCGTATTCGGCAGTAACTCAAGTACAGAGCGACCCGCCCGGCATACGCGCGCTCGGTGTTCGGCGAACACCCCCGCGCTCGCAACGACGCCAGGAACGCCACGGCCTCGGCCTGCAGGTCGAATGAGTCGGCGTCGACCACCACCCACCGCGCCACACCGGTCACCGGAGAAACAGCACGCTCCGCCACAAACTCGGCATCCACGTAACAAACACAACCACCACGCCAAGCATCGCGTACCGCACTCCGATGAGTGCCATCCATGCAGGCGACAACCCAAACAAACATCCCTCACCCCTGGCCCTCCCCCGAGATAATCGGCGTGCCTGCGCTGGGCAACGGCCGCAGGTAAGCGTGAGCAAGGAGATCCGCAGTGAGTAAGGCAACACGGGCAGACACCGGGGGGAGCGCCGGGGCGGGCGGCTTCGACTACCAGCACCGTGTGGCCGCCTGGCTGGCCGTCACCGCTGTAGCGGCCTCCGCGTCTCCCGGCGTCCAGGGGCTGTGGACCGGAGCTGTCGAGCAGATTGCCTGCGAAACCGGCGAACCGGTCGACGACTGCCGAGTGCGCACCTCCGATGGCCAGACACTGGCGCTCCAAGCCAAGCGATCAATCACGCTGTCCCAGACCAAGGAGAGTGAATTCGGCAAGACCATCGCGCAGTTCGTTGAGCAGCACCTCATGCCAGGCCATGAGCAGGACCGGCTGGTCCTCGTCACCTCCCGTGACGCCTCAAAACCGGTGAGGAACGACCTCGCCCAAGTTCTTGATCGCCTCCGCAATGTTCCTGCCGAGCAGGACGTGGCGTCGCTCGTCTTCAACAGCGACCAGACTGATGCCTACGACAAGTTCGTCGCTCACGCGAACCGGGAGTGGGCGAAGCAGCGCGGCAGCACGCCCTCAGCTGCAGAACTAAGGAAGTTCCTCGCCCACTGCCACGTCTGGGCACTCGACGTCGAGCAGGGCGGTCTGGAAGAACGGGAAGCCCTACAGACACTGCGCACGTCCGTGATCACTGATCCCGGCCAAGCGGACGCGGCGTGGCACGTACTACTCAGTACCTGTGCACAGTTGGCCATCAACCATTCCGGCACCGGCATGAGACAGCTGCAGAAGGCGCTGTCATCGGCTGGCATCGCTCTGGCCACCATCCGAGACTTCACCTCGGATGTCCAGTGCCTGACAAGAACCACGCAGGACTCCCTCGATCAGTTGGGCCATGGCCTCACTACCGTCCCCACCCCGCAGGGGCCACTGGCCATTGCACGCACGGTCACAGGCATCGATTCGACGTCCCGGGAGGGCTCGGTCCTCGTGGTTGGCGAGCCGGGTGCGGGAAAGACCGTGGTGATGCACGAGTTGGCCCGGGAGGCCATCGCAGCGGGTCGGCCCGTACTTTTCTTGTCCGTAGCCGGCGTGGATGCCCGGAGTCCTGGCATGCTCCAAGCAGAACTCGACCTGCAGCACCCGCTCGTCGACGTTCTCGAACAGTGGCAGCCCGGCAGCACCGGCCTCCTGGCGATCGACACTCTGGATGCCGCACGCGTCGATGCCTCCACCGAGCTGTGGCGGTCAATCATCGCGGATGTCAACCGCCGGCTGCCGAACTGGCAGGTGGTCGCCTCCATCCGCACTTGGGATCTACAACACTCCCCCCAGCTGCGCGCCCTCTTTCCAGGCGGGCCGGTACAGGTGAGTGATCTGACGGACGAAGAGGTCGCCCAGGTCACCAACGTTTTCCCCTCCTTGCGTGACCTTCTGAGCCAGGCTTCCGTCCAGCAGCGAAAGCTGATGCGCAACCCGTTCAACCTGCGCCTGGCTGCCGAACTCCTGCTGGATGGCGCAGCAGCAGCAGAGCTACGCAGCGTCGACAGCAGATTGGACCTGCTGGCGCGCTACTGGGAGGCACGCGTCACCCGGGGAACCGAGGGCATCTCGAAAACGGCCCTCCTCGGCCGCCTGTGTGCAGCAGCGGTACAGGAAAGACGACTGGCCGTCCCCGCCCAGAAGATCTTGGAGGGCGACACCGCAGCGTCAGACGTCCTGCGGGCCCTCCTTTCCAGCTCGGTCCTCACGCAAGCCCCGACGGTCATGGGTCCGACGACCAATGGGCCCCTGCAATTCGCGCACCACGTGCTGTTCGACTACGCCGTCGCGGTCACCTACCTCTCCCAGACTCCCGACGGGCTGCAGGAGCGGCTGGACGCCGATCCCGACCTGTTGCTCTTCGCCCGCCCCAGCATCGACATGTACCTGCGGACAGCCTGGGCGCGAGACCCCAGCGTGTTCTGCGCGCTGGCTCTGGCCTTGATGAGGCTGCCCTCACCCGGGATGGCAGCCACTGCGCTCGCAGACGTCGTCACAAACGACTGCGAGCAGGCAACAGACCTGGAGCCGCTGCTCTCACCGGATCCGCGCACCGAAGAGGAAGCGAAGCGGGTACTCGCAGCGATCGCTATCGCTGTCTCCCTCAAGCTGAAGGAAAGCAACCTCCAGCATCCAGGTGTCTGGGCCGAGGTCGCTGAGCGCCTCTCCCGGATGCCTGCTCAATCTCTCCCGGCACTGGGTGTTCTGGTGGCCGACCTGGCATCCCATCGCGCAGTGTTGGACGAACAGCAGCTGCGGCTCTGCGGGCTTGCAGCGCGGCGCCTACTCGAACACCTGTGGACCCAGCCTCCAGCCCCCGCTTCGCGGCTGGCCATCACCGCAGTACTCCAAACCGCAGCAAGCGACCTGGCCGCGACAGAGACGCTGCTCAGAAGCGCTGTGGAGTCGCCCCAGCTCGAAGAGCGTGGATTCAACGATCTTGACTCGATTACCAGCGAGGCTTCGGAGCTGATGGATCTCCTGCCGGACCTCGCAGAAGACCTTTACGTGGCCATGCTGAGCCACACCGAGACATCCTCGGCCAGCACACAGCTGGGCAGCGGCTCCGTGCTCACACTCGTGTCCAATCGCCGGCAGGACTTCGACGCGGGCAAGTACCCCCTCGTCGAACACTTCCCTGCCATTCTGCGGTCCCACCTCCCTCGTGCCCTGGCGGTTCTCACCCGCCTGGCAGTCGCTGGCCGGGACCTACCCGAGCATTCGGCTGTCCTGGCAAACCGCACTTTCGTGATCATTGAGGACGGCTCGCGCCGACGGGAATTCGCCTCCCTCGATGCGAACAGTGACCCGACGGAGCTGCTCGACGCCTATCAGGACTTCGCCGTCGCGGCCACTGAGACGCAGGCCCAGGCACTTTGCGAGGCGCTCACGTCGTCTCCGCGAGCAGCTGTTGTGTGGCGACGCACCCTGCGTGCAGCGGCCGCCAACCCTGCTCTGACAGCCTTCATGGTCAGTGAGCCGGCCGACGTCGTGACGCAGCTACTCATCCCGGACCTGGTCGGACCTGCGTGCGAGCTGATCAGCGCAGTGCACCCCACACTCGAACCTGCCGAAGCTGCCCGCCTGGAGTCCGCGATCCTCTCGATCCGGCCAGCCGCTTCTCACCACGAGCAGGGTGGGCTGGAGCAGCGCCGTTACCGAAGGCTCGTCAGCGCGCTCTCCGCAGAGCACCTCACCAACCCATCTCTGACAGCAGACAGGACTGCGCCGGATCCGGCGGTTGACGCTGACCCCATGGCCTGGGGTGGTGAGGAGCGCGCCGAAACCGTGGAGGAAGACCCGGCGGACGCCGAGCTGCGCCAGCTGACTGCGGCCCTCAGCAGTTTCGCGAGTACCTATCTCAACGGCACCGCCTCTTCAGACGACATCGCATCTGCCGAGCACACGGCGACCAGGCTAGAAGCGGCCCTGCCGCAAACACAGTCCGCGGATCTGCGCACGCAAGCAGAGGACGCCCTCGCTGATGCTGCTGAGATCTGGACCCGTAGCGCGCAGACTCCGTCGGCAATCCTGAGCCACGCGCGCACCCTCCTTCTTTCGGCATCAAGAAGCCCTCGCCCCGAACCCACCCCGGAAAACGCCACGTTCAACCTGACGATTCCCCAGGGCCCGCGAACCGAAGCGGCCCGTGGTCTTGGTCAACTGGCCGGCATTCCAGCGCAGTACAACCCCGAGGTGACCCACGCACTGCTCGCGCTGACAGCAGATCCCGTGGGGGCCATCCGGCACACCGTGGCGCTGATCGCGCCTTCTGTGGCCGTCAGCGACACCGGAACGGCGTGGGAAATCCTCGAGTACCTCGCGGAGCACGACATCGACGACGCTGTGCTCGCTGCCACGGTCACCACGGCCTGCTTCCGTATGAACGACGCGCAACGCGGCGCTTCGATCCTCACCACAGTCATGGGGCGCGCGGCCTCGCGCTCAGGTCGCGAAACCGCCGCTTCCGCTTGCGCCACCGCCGGCGGGCTCCTGTGGGTCCACCACGCGACGCCCGGAACGGACACCGCCCTCACCCGCATGATCACTCGCTGGCCGGACGGCGGTACCTGGTCCGGTTGTCTGCACGAACTGCGCGTGTCCGGAGCGCTCACCCACGACAACGACGCTGTCCGACGGCGCGCGCTCAGGCTGATGCAGCAGCTCGCCGAACCAGCCCTGGACCGAACCCGTCATGCTCTGCTCCAAGATCAGACCCTGACCGACGCCGAGCGTGAGCAATTCAAGAACACCGCCCAACTCCTCGACCACATCGCGTCACAGCTCTACTACGCAGGCGGTGGCGTCCCCAACAGCGCACCCCCCACCACGCAAGAAGCCAGACTCCTCGACGAGGCACAGCCACTGATCAAGCTGCTCTCGGCGACCCCAATCGCGCGCACCGCCCACCACCTCGTCAGACTGTGTGAGCGCATGACCGACCCACGCCCGCAGGAGACGCTCCTCACCGTCCGCGACATCATCACCCAGGTCGGGGCCCAAAGCGGCTACACCGCAGACACCCTCGGCGTCGGAACCTGCGTCACCTTCGTGGAACGCATCCTCGCCGACCACCGCAGCCTCCTGCGCAACCCGGACAACCTCACCGCCCTACGCCAGATCTGCGACGCCTTCATCGACGCCGGATGGCCCCAAGCCCACAAACTCGTCTTCGGCATCGAACAGATCTTCCGCTAACAGCTCCAACACGCCACACCCTCATGACTGCCGCCCCTGAACATGCCAAACATGCCCAACACTTCACGAGCACTAGATAAAGGGCCGCGTTCGCATGACGAACGTCTGGTCGAGCAGCTCGCTTCCCGTGCGCTCACCAGCGGGAAGCGCAAGGTCCACGTCCGTCGAGACGAGGACGGGCAGATCGTCGGGGTTGGCGGCGAGGGTGACGGCGAGGACCAGGAGGACGACACGCAGGCCGCTGCCGAAGCGGCGCTGCTGCACTTCTCCAGTCCGCGCGACGCGGCGACTATCGCGGCGTTCTTGCGCACCCGGGTCTACCGGCCCGAATCCCTGGTGTGGCTGGAGGGCTACCAAGCCCTGCTCCGTTGGCGGAAGGAGAACGAGATCACCGGCCTCTACGCCGTGCCCTACGACGTTGAGGTCGAGGTCGGCGTCACCAAGGACTTCTCCCTCGGGCGGTGGGTCCACCAGCAGCGCAAGGCACTGCGGGCCGGGGAGCTGGAGGAACGGCGCAAGGTTCTCCTGGACGCGCCGGAGGCCGGCATGGTCTGGGAGCCGGGCGAAGAGGCGTGGGAAAACAAGCTCGCCGCGCTCCGGTCGTACCGACGGGCCACCGGACACCTCGCGCCGCGACAGGACGCGATGTGGGGCGAGGGCGAGGCGATGGTGCCCATCGGGCAGCACATGGCCAACCTGCGCCGGAAAGGCGGCCTGGGCAAGGACCCGGAGCGGGCCGCCGTGCGCGCGGCGCAGTTGGCGGTGATCGACCCGGACTGGAACTGCCCCTGGCCACTGGACTGGCAACGCCACTACCGCGTCCTCGCGGACCTCGTCGACGCCGACGGCCACCTGCCCGACATCGCCCTGGGAGTGCTCTTCGAGGGCGACGACCTGGGCAAGTGGCTCCAGCGGCAGAAGAATCCGGGCACCTGGGCGCAGCTGTCGACCGAGCAGCAGGAGCGACTGACCGCACTGGGCGTGACACCCGCTGAGGCCCCGTCTCCCGCCCCAGCGACCACCCGCGCGACGAAGGGCCCGAGCAAGGCACAACAAGCATTCCAGCGCGGCCTGACCGCCCTCGCACAGTGGGTGGAACGGGAAGGCGCCCACCGGCCTGTTCCGCGCGGTCACGCTGAGGAGATCGCGGTCGACGGAGAGCCGGAGCCGGTGGTCATCAAGCTGGGCGTATGGATTTCGAACACGAAATCGAGGCGGGACCGGCTGGATGCCGACCAGCTCGCCGCGCTCGCGGAGCTGGGCATGGAGTGGGCGTAGCGCCCGTTGGCGAGTGGCTGGCCGCCGTCACAGGCGGTGGTCGGCCACTCGCCAAAATCTGCTGAAGCTCAGTCCGTGAGTGTCTGATCTTGAGGCGGGAAGAAGCCGACACGCTCGGAACCGTCGGCGTTGAAGGCGTGGATCCTGGCATGTTCGGTGATGGTGGCGGGCGGAGTTCCGTTCTCGATGATGATGACCTGTCCCGGAGGGTTGTCGAGCAGGTCTCGGTAGAAGTGCTCGACTACGTCGTGGGTCATCAGCTCTGGATCGGCTTCTCGGTTTTCGGGCTGCCGGTAGGTGACCACGGGCGAGTCGAGCACCACGAATCCGGGGTGGATCAGGCCGCGGGCTTTATTGCGGCGGGCCAGTGATACCGCGAAGGCCGCGTGGATGATGGACCGCATGCCCTGGCCTCGGCTCCCTCTTGGCCTCCCGTCGACTGCAATCTCTGCACTGGTCGGGTTGTAGGTGACGTGGTTCTCCCCGGGGACATCCCAGGCTTGAAGCGTCTGGTGAATCGCCTGCTCGAAATCTGTGATGTCAGCGGCTGGAATACCGTCCGGCCTGGCCGGTGGTGGGACGGGCAGGGCATTCGACAGCGATGCCTTCATGTCTTCGAGCTGCTCGATCTGGGTGTGGAGGGCCAGCTCCTGCTCAAGACGTGAGCGGGCTGCGAGGACCTCGCTGGTGTCTGTCGTGAGTGGTTCGAGCTGCTCATCAAGGGCGCGCAGTTCTGTGTCGATACGCCTGAACTGGTCAGCGTGGAGGGCGCTCTCCTCGTTCAGTTCTGCCGCTTGGGCGTCAAGATCTTCGATCGTGCTGATGAGGTCGCGGTACAGCTCGTTGGTCTTCCGGGTCTCGGCGGCAACAGCTGCCGCCAATCGCGTGGTCTCAGCTAGGTGATGCCCAGGGTGCTGATGCTCTGGTCCTGCACCGCAAAAGACGCAGGTACCGGTCTGGAAGTAGCCCAGGAGGTTCCCTGCTTCGCCGACCATGCGCAGGCGTTCGAGATCCGACTCGTACTGCTCGCGTAGCAGTGAGAACCGGGCCAGAAGTTGACGCACTTCATTGGCGCGCTGCTGATTGGTGCCGTCGCTTGCTTCCAGGCCGCGGCGGCTCCGCACGAGCGCGGAGCGGGAGGCAATGAGCTGACCGGATCGGGAGGTGGCGTTGTCCAGTGAATCTTGCAGGCGTCCCAGCTGCTCGCGCAGCTCCGACTGGCTCGCGGGGATGGTGAGCTTTGCGCGGTTGTCATCGATCAGGCGGTCGAGAATTTCGACCTGGCCTTTGCCGACCTTCTTCTCCACGTTGCCGGGTGCGGTCGGGCCGACTGGCTCGTCCTGTCCGGTAAGGAGAAGTTTGAGGACTGACTTCTCGCCGGTCTCGTTCTGCGGCAGTCCCGTGGTGAGGACCGGGGACCGCTCGCCCGCCATGCGCGAGTCGTTGATGACAGACAGTCGGGCCAGGTCCCGGAAGTTGAGCAGCCGGACCTCACCACGCGAGTTCCGGAGGATCTTGCGCCCGTCGATCCCCAGCACCTTGAGGAGGTATCGAGAGATGTTCCGCTGGGAGGTGGCGCTGTGCTTGAAGCCGAGCGTGACATCTGCCGGCGACGTGGTGAGCTGGCGCAGATCACGGTTGAACACGTCGATGGTGCTGTCCGCTAGACCGCGGGAAAGGGTCATGACCCGGCCGTCGTCTACCTGAAGCCCGAGCAGGATGCGGCTATAGCCCTTGTCCTCCGGAATGGGCTTGAGCACGCTGGCGCCCAGCATGTAGTCCACGGACTTCTCGACGTAGGACTTGCCCGTCTCGGAAGCGCCGTAGATCACCGTCAGCTCAGGGCTGAACTCCACGGTCGCTGGGGGCTTGCCCACCCCGAGGAATGTCAGGTGTACCAGCGTCAGCCTGTTCACAGCGCATCCCCTTCCCCTGTGTGAAGAGTGTCTGCGGTGAGGCGGTCGAACCAGCGCTGGGTGATCTGCTTCATGCCCTCGCGGACGTCCGTTTCTTCGTGCATGTAGGTGCTGGCCAGCCAGGAGGCCCGCTCCGTGAGCAGCCCGACGTAGGGGGCTTCCAGGACGTTGAGGAAGCTGGCGGCCTCCTCTGTGGCTCCGTACAGGAATCCGTCGTCGGTGGCGGTCATGTCGGCGAGGCCGGCACGCATCAGCACCACCAGCCCTTGCTCGATGAGCCGCCGGCGCAGGCCGAGTTCGCCAGGGCCGACGGGAAGGTCGGGATGGAGGCTGGACGGGGCGTCGGCGAGGTCACCGCTGTGGAGCATCGCATGGTCGAGATAGACGAGCTGGGCAACGTCCAAGCGGCGGGGAAAGGTCTCGGACAGCAGGACCAAAGCTCGGATGCCGACTTCCAGGGGGCTGTTGAGAGGATTCACGCGGACTCCTCTTTGCACCAGGTCAGCAAGTCCTCGTTCGCCAGATGGTGGCACAGACCTTTGAGGTCGATGACTTCCACGACGGGGGCGAGGATGTTGTGCGGATTGGGGTGGTGAGCTGCGGCCGCGTCCAGTACGGCGTCCAGGCGGTCGTGTCCGCAGTTGTAGTCGCGGTCCTCGATGTCGACCACGGCGTTGTACAGGTTCTTCTCGATCGCCTTGTAGGTGGCCTCGGGGACGCTCTCGCGAGCGAAGACTCGCAGCGCCTCTGCATGGAAGAACGCCTCGCGGTGTCGGGCCAGTTGTCGGTTGATCCGCTCGTGCGCGCGAACATGGACAAGCGTCTCCAGGCTGAGGCTGTACTTCTCGTTGTAGACGTCCAGGAGCTTTTGCACGTAAACGGCCTCGTCGGCCCTCTGTTCTACGGGCGGCGGATCGGCATCCGGGCGCGGCCTGAGCTGCTGCGGGAAGCGCCGTACGTGGTGCGGGGTTGTCGCGTGCAACTCGAGGATGTTGTCGATGTCCGCTGCCTCGAACATCGAAAATTCCGTCTGCCGAGCGAGGTCCCCGACCGCCTGGCGTACGGCCGGGTCAAGGTCCGTCCCGAGCTTGGAGTCCGTCTTGTCCCAGGCCTCGAGGAAGTCCTTCTTCAGTTTTGGAGGGTGCAGAAGGAGCCGATCAAGGGTCTGGCCGATCTTCGGTGCCACGAAGACGTACCGAGTGGGCAGCTCGTACTCGTGCAGCACCTTCGCCGTGAAGATCTTGACCATCTCGGGCCACGCATCGCTCTGTGTCAGCGCCTTGCTGTAGTGCTTGCACTGGTAACAGTGCCACTCGCCGGCGGTGCCCTGAGGAGTCAGGCAGGCCGCGACGTCCGCTCCGCGGTCGCCTGCCCCGCCCATTCTTTTCACCCGAATGTAGGGACGCCCGTTGAACAGGCCCAAGGCCCGGACCCATTCGACGGTGAAGTCCTCCCAGTCGTCGGCCTTGTAGATGTAGGCCAGGGCCTGTTGCGGTGTGAAAGCGGGAGCGCCCTGCGGAGCGGTGACCACCACTGGAGGCGATGCCGGCTCCGGAATGTTCTCGAAGACTGGCCTCGCCCCGTCGCTGCCTGGCTCAAGCTCCCCAGCCACACTTCACCGCCCCCCGGCACTGAGCCGTCACACAAGATCACGCAACGTAGTCATATCATCCCGGCTTGCTCACCGTGAAGGCCGCAGAGCGCAACGTGCACGCTTCGGCTTCGTCCGGTGGTAGAACCGGGCATGACCTTCATAACGCCGGGCGTGGCCGCTGCCGGCATCAAGGCCACGGGCAGCGTGACCAGCGCTCTGATCGGACGGTACCGGCCCACGGGCGTGCCCCGGCTGGGCAGTAACGAGGACCGGGCGGAGGCGTACCGGCGACTGCTGGACGCTTCTGCCCGCTCGTTCGGCTACACCTACCAGTTCGCCCACCTTCGGCGTGAGGCCGGGCGGGCGGCGGACAAGGTACTGCTGGGTCAGCTGCCCCAGGCGTGGGAGTTGAGTAGCGAGCTCATCGGCGCGCTGCAGGGCGTGCGGCTGTGCGGCAGCGTGCACGTCATCGCCGCGGCGGAGACTCTTGTTGCTGCGACCAGCGACCTGGACCCGAACGAGAAGAGCGGCGACCGCTTCCAACGGCAGGCCGAGGCCGTGGTGGCCGCCCGCGATGCGCTCCTGGACCTCTGCCGGGAAGACCTCGCCTACACCGCCCGCTGGTGGCAGGTGCGGCGACGGATCAAGGAGCGCCGCTTCCTGCGCGAGCAGCAGGCCAGCCCCTGAGGTGCCAGACGGTGGCACCTGGACACACCTTGCCCGGGTGCGTCTCGGGGGGTTGCGTCCGGGGCCCTCGTGTCGTCTGCATGCGGAGTTGTACGTCGCTCGCCGGGCTATGCGCAGTCACTCGGGTGGCGGACAGTGCGGGTGGAAGGGATGGGAGGTGACATGGACGCTGCCGGAGCCGATGCTGACCACCCCCGTGTCCGTGCCCGATCTGCGGCCTGGCTGTGCTGCGGAGCCGAAGTTATGGATGGGGTTTCGTTCTGTCCGTTGTCCACTGTGGGCATGGCTCAGGGCCCTCCGGCGTGAAGGGCCCTGGACCAGTGGTGGCTTCGGTTGGGGAGCCGTTAACGAGCGGCGGTGCCAAGCAAGACGGCGAAGCCCAGCCTGGTGGCGCCGCTTTTGTTCCGTAACCAGCCCGTCTCGTCGCCGGACAGGGTGAAGTAGTCCACCACCCCATCCAGACCCAGATCCCGCCCGGCCGACAGCCCCTTTCGTCACCCCCGTTCCCAGCGTTCGGGCTGGACGGTATGGGCGCCGGTGTACGGCGGGGACGGATATCGGCGAAGGACTCCCTTACGGAAGGCGGACCTGGTGAATGGGCCGCCGCCGGAAACTGTCATAGGCGTCAACTGTGGCCGAGGGCCGCCGCAGTGGCCACGCACGAGAGCGATGTGCTCGACGAGGTCACAGAACGCAGGCTGCTGACCCGGATCTGCGGACCGTCAACGCCCTGACGGACCCGACGGTCCTCGAGCCGGTGATCGCCGGTGTGACCGCGGGCTCAAAGGGGCGGGCACGGTGTCGCCGGTCGGGCGCCTGTCCATGGGTGGGTGGGGCTGCCGCATGGACAGGCGTGACCGTGGGCCTCAAGCCGCTTCGAGGAAGGGGTAGTCGGTGTAGCCCTCGGCGTCCAGCCCGTAGAACAGTTCCGGCTGCGGCTCGTTCTCCGGGTGGCCGCCCTGCCAGCGCTCGACCAGGTCGGGGTTGGCGATGAGGGCCCGGCCCACGGCCACGGCGTCGGCGTGGCCGGCCTCGATCTGCTGGAGGGCCCGCTCGCGGGTGGTCTGCCCCCCGCCGAGGGGGCCGTTGTTGACGATCAGCTTGCCGTCGAAGCGCCGCCGCACCTCCTGTACCAGGTCGCCGCCCGGCTCGGCGTGCAGTACGGAGAGGTAGGCCAGGCCCAGCGGGCGCAGCTGGTCCAGCAGGGTGCCGTAGGTGGCCAGGACGTCGTCCCGGTCGGTCTCGAAGACGTCCCCGAAGTCGACCTCCGGCGAGATCCGCAGCCCGACCCGCTCGGCACCGACGGCCTGGGCGATGGCCGTGACGACCTCGACGATGAAGCGGGCGCGGTTGTGCGGCGAGCCGCCGTATCCATCGGTGCGCTGGTTGGCCGCCGGGGAGAGGAACTGGTGGAGCAGGTAGCCGTTGGCGCCGTGGATTTCCACGCCGTCGGCTCCCGCCTCGATGGCCCGGCGGGCGGCGGTGACGAAGTCCTTAAGGGCTGCACGGATCTCTGTGGTGGTCATCGCTTCCGGTACGGGGTAGGGCTGCTCGCCCTTCTCGGTGAACATCTCGCCGCTGCGGGCGATCGCGCTGGGGGCGAGGATGCGGCGGCCGCCGTTGATGTCGGGGTGGGTTTGGCGGCCGGCGTGCATGATCTGCAGGACGATGCGGCCGCCCTCGGCGTGCACCGCCGCGAACACCCGCTGCCAGCCGGCCGCCTGCTCGTCGGTGGCAATGCCCGGCTCACCGACATACCCCTGCGACGCGTGGTCGGGGTAGGTGCCCTCGGCGATGATCAGCCCTACGCTCGCCCGCTGCCGGTAGTACTCGACCATCAGGTCCCCGGGGATGCCGGAGGAACCGGCCCGGACCCGGGTCATCGGTGCCATGACGATGCGGTTGGCGAGCTCGATCTTCCCGAGAGAGACGGGCGAGAAAAGTGACGGAGCGGGCGAGACTTCTGAAGTGTTGACAGGCATGGGCTTCTTTCTTTCTGCAATAGGGAGGAAAACGGGATGAAGGTCTGCGACGCAGGGGGTCCACGCTGTCCCGGCGGAGGCGCGGATGCGGTCCTCGGGCAGACGCGGGCCCGCTGGCGGTGACGCGGTTCCAGGAACGCGATCGGTGTTGGCGGCGAACGCGGTGAGAGCCGCATACCGTCGGCGTTGGCGCCGGTCAGCGCAACTGCCGGCCGGAGTACGGGCGTTCGCTTCTTGCGCTTGATCAGCGGTCAGCCAGGTGACGAAGTCGTGGGTGCCGCCGCCGGAGTCGGTACGGATCGGTGTCCGCAGGCCGCGCCGCAATCGACTGCCTCGACGCGCACCCGCGAAGAGGTCCGATACACGGCTTCACCTGGAAGGCGCTTGCAGCGGTGGCGGGAACAGCGATCGCAGCGATCCTCATTCTCGGCCTGAGGCACTTCCGCCGGCCGATCGCCCATCGGACAGCCTGCTGCACGAAAGGGCGAGGTTAGCTGAGCGGTACGTCCGCGACACCCTTGAGGTGGCTGAACGTCTCGAGGGAGTACCGGCCGTGGTAGCGGCCCATGCCGCTCTCGCCGACGCCGCCGAAAGGCAGGCCGGTCATGAGCAGTTGCATCACCGGCTGGCCCCAGGCGACGCCGCCGGAGGACGTCTCGTTCACCAGGCGCGCCTTGGTGGCCTCGGACTCGGTGAAGGCGTAGAGCGCGAGGGGCTTGTCGCGTTCGTTGATGAAGGCGATGGCGGCATCGAGGTCTGCGACTTCGACGACGGCGAGGATCGGACCGAAGATCTCCTCCTGCATGACCGGCGATGCCGGGTCGACATCGGTCAGCACGGTCGGTGCGATGAACAGGTCGTCGCGGTCGTGCCGGCCTCCCACCGCCGCCCGGCCGGAGTCCAGCAGACGAGTGAGCCGGTCGAAGTGCCGCTCGTTGATGATCCGGCCGAAGTCGGCCGAGGTCTGCGGGCTGGCGCCGAACTGGGCTTCGACAGCCGCACGCAGGGCGGGAACCAGTGCGGCGGCGGTGGCAGGATCGGCCAGCACGTAGTCGGGGGCTATGCACTGCTGGCCCGCGTTGCCGAACTTGGCGCCGACCAGCCGCTTGGCGGTCTCCTCCACGTCGGCGTCGGGCGCCACGAAGACCGGCGACTTGCCCCCGAGTTCGAGCGTGACGGGGGTGAGGTTCTGGGCGGCCGCGGCCATGACGATCCGGCCGACGATGCCGTTGCCGGTGTAGAAGATGTGGTCGAAACGCTGCGCCAGAAGTGCCGTGGTCTCCTCGGCGCCCCCCTCGACCACGGAGAGCACGTCAGAGTCGAAGTACTCGCGCAGAAGGCGTGAGGCGACCGCCGAGGTGTGCACCGAGATCTCGCTCGGCTTGGCCACCACGGTGTTCCCGGCGGCCAGTGCGCCGATGATGGGGTCGATGAGAAGGTGCAGCGGGAAATTCCAGGGAGCGATCACCAGGACGACCCCGAGCGGGTCGTACTTGGTGTAGGCCGTGGTCGCGGGACCACCGAAGTGGGCGGGAACCTCCACCGGGCGAGGCTGAAGCCAGCTCTCCAGATTCGCCAGCGTCTCGTCGATGTCGGCGACGGTGAAGTCGATCTCCTGCGTCTTCGCCTCGGCGGCGCTCTTCCGCAGATCCGCCCAGAGCGCTTCGATCAGCTCCTGCTCGTTCTCGACCAGCAGGGCCCGCAGCCGCCGCAGCTGGTCGATGCGCCAGTCCAGTCCGCGAGTGACGCCGGTGTTGAACGTCGCACGAAGGCGGCCCACCACCTCCGCAGCCGTTTCGCTCTGGTGGGTCCTCGACTCGGTCCCCTGTGTTGCGGTCATGGGGTGTACTCCGTTCCTGATGCAAGCCACGCCCCGGCTGCCTTCCAGCCGGGCACAGTGGCCAGCCTGCTGGACGGTCCGGTATTCACCCAGGTCACGGCTTTGTGTACATCCGCTGTGCCTACCACTGGCTGGTGCAGGCTGGTGTACGTCCGACCGGAGATACTCGAAGGCATGGACGCATACCCCGAACCGGTGCACGAGCCGGCCGACGGCGCTCTGGACCCGAGTGCCGAGCTCAGTGAGTTCCTGCGCACCCGGCGGGCCCGGCTGAAGCCGGAGGACGTGGGCCTGCGGGACTTCGGACGGCACCGGCGGGTGCCGGGGCTGCGCCGCGAGGAGCTGGCGCAGCTGGCCGGGGTGTCGGTGGGGTACTACACGCGCCTGGAGCAGGGCAACGGGCAGCACGTGTCGGCGGAGGTCCTCGACGCCATCGCCCGCGCGCTCAGGCTGAGCGACGCCGAGCACGCCCACCTCACACACCTGGCGAAGCCGAAACAGCACAAGAACAAGAAGAAGCCGGCCGGCCGCACCCAGCAGGTGCGGGGCCACCTGCGGACGCTGCTGGACACCATGGAAGGCGGCCCGGCGATCCTCGTGGGGCGGCGGGGGGACCTCCTCGCCTGGAACCGGATGGCCGCGGCGGTCTTCGGCGACTGGGCCGAGCTGCCCGCGCACGAGCGGAACTGGGCGCGGCTGGTGTTCCTCAGGCCCGAGTACCACGACCTGTTCGTGGACTGGGAGCACAAAGCGATCGACGTCGTCGCTCAGCTGCGCCTGGACGCCGGCTCCCACCCGGATGACCCTCGGCTGTCCGCGCTGGTGGGCGAACTCTCCGTGAAGAGCGAGGAGTTCCGGCGGCTGTGGGCCGCCCACGACGTCAAGGACAAGTGCCACGGCATCCAGCGCCTGCGCCACCCGCTCGTCGGCGAACTCGATCTGCGCCTCGAGTCGTTCCACCTGGCCGACGACCACGAACAGACACTGGCGACGTACCACGCCGAACCCGGTTCCCCGTCCGCGGAGGCACTACGCCTGCTAGCCAGCTGGGGCACCGACGCGACAAGGACGGGAGCCGGGATGCCGTCGGCACGCACTACTCGATGAACAGTTGATCATCGCAAGTCAGCTGCGCGACTCGACCCCGGCACGCGCCGTCTCGCCGGCCCCCGTCGCAGCGTCGGCATCCCACGCCCTCTCGGAACCGCCCGCTACCGCCGCTCATCCGCCCGTCGCGCCAGTCACACCGGCCTCGCGCGAACCACGGAAAACCGAAGTACGTGCGCAGATCCCGGGCTGACTGGCTGGCTGACTACGGCTTTGGCCAGCTGCCCAACGCGAGGTTCGCGACTTGCAGCAGCTCAGTGCGGGAACTACCACTCGCGGCCTGGACGGCGATCCCATTGGCGACTGTTCTCAGGTAGAGCGCGAGAAGATGAGGATCTGTGGAAGGCGGCAGGTCACCGGCGTCCACCGCCTGTTGAAACCGGCGCGTCAAGTGGGCTATCCCATCCTCACGCCATGCGATGAGTGCGTCTCGGACCGGGCGGCTCTCATCCCCGGTGACCAACGCGCCCTGCACGCCAAGACAGCCCGTGGGCAATCCCGGCATGGTTGCCGCCTCGACCGTCCCGTGGAGCACGGCAGTAGCCACTGCTCCGCTCGTGGGCTCTGCCAGAGCTCGCCCGAAGTAGGCGGTCAAGCCCTCGGTGTACCGCTCCAGCGCCTTGTAGAAGAGCTCTTCTTTGCTGCCGAACGCCCTGTACAGGCCGGGGCGGCTGATCCCCATCGCCTCGGTGAGGTCATCAAGGCTGGCACCCTCGAAACCCTTTGACCAGAACACCAAGACGGCACGATCGAGTGCCTCGTCGATGTCGAACGCGCGAGGCCTGCCAGGAGGGACCGGTGTCGTCGAGGTCATTTCTTCATCCTACGCCTTCGGTACCGATCGGTACGGATGTGCTATCGTGTTTCGTACCGATCGATACGCTATACAGAGAGGTGACGCCGTGTCACAGACCGTACTCATCACTGGCGGAACCTCAGGCATCGGCTTGAGCCTCGCGCAATCCTTCGTCGGGCTCGGGGCGTCTGTCGTCGTCTGCGGACGTTCGCAGGCTGCGCTCGACCGATTCGCGCAGGCACACCCGCAGGCGCTGGCCGTGCGGGCCGATGTGACGGACGCAGCTGATCGGGCAGCGTTGCTGCAGGCAGTCGCTGATCGCTTCGGGCGTCTGGACGTGCTGGTCAACAACGCCGGTACGTTCGAGGAACGAGACTATGCAGCCGGCAAGAACCCCAATGCGACCCTCGACGACGAGGTGGCGCTGAACCTCACCGCCCCCATCCACTTGACGGGCGAAGTGCTCGAGCGGTGGCCAGAGCCCGACGCGATCGTGTTCATCACCTCGGGGTTCGCTCTGGTCTCGCCCACTCGCGCGCCTACCCACGGCGCGGTGAAGGCCGGCCTGCACGGCTTCGCGGACGGCCTGCGCCGTCAACTCGCCCCGAAGGGCACCCATGTCCTCGAGGTCCTCCCACCGTCCACGGACACGCCCATGAACGCCGAAGCCACGGGGAAGAAACTGGCTCCCGAGCAGGTGGCGGCGGTCACGATGAAGGCTCTTCGACGGAGGCGGAACATGGCATTCCCCGGTCAGACGAAAGTCATGCCCGCCATGCTGCGCATCGCGCCGGGCTTCCTGCGACGCACCGTCGCCGAGCTCTGAACCCCATGAAACACAACTGACCGGTCCGTTCCGGATTGAAAGGGTTCTCCATGTCCAAATTCCCCCTCCACCTGGTTCCTTCCCGCAGAGCGCTGACGACCGGGCGCTTCATCGTCGCGGCCACCCACTTGTTCACCCCGCGGCTGGCCGCGCGGGTTTTCCAGCTCACGGCCAGCGGTACCCCCGCGATCCCCTATTCGCGAATGTTCGCGATCCGCAACGCTGCTCTCGGGCTTGGACTGCAACGGATGGACAGTTTCACCCGGCCCCAGCAGCAGCAGTTTCTTGCGGTGAACATCGTCATGGACTCGGTCGATGCCGCCGCTTTCCTGGCTGCGGGCCTGCGGCGCGACGTCAGCCGTACCTCGGCCATGCTGTCCGCCGCAGTGGCTCTATCTGCGGTGGCAGCCGGTACCACGGCCCTCATCGAGCACAAGCAAGCGGCCGCCCAAGAAACGGAGCCGACAGCGACGGCGCCATCGAACAGCGACGGGAAGTGACCGCACCGGCGTGGCACCGCAGCTGATCCACCGCACCGCCTCCATTGGCTGGAGGCCGCCGAGGACGGGTTGGCGGTCTCTGTCGAGTTCAGCATCGGGCGGATGAGGTTCTGGCGAAGACGTGGACGACGGTACCCGGGGCCGTCGACGATGAGGGCGGCCGGTTACCCCCAACGGGCATGCCGGGTCACCGGCTGCTCGCACTGGTGGCGATCGCTGGGAGGACGGCGAGAGCGAGGATGCCGCCGGTGAGGGCGAGGACGGGGTAGCCGTAGGCGGAGACGACGAGGCCGGAGCTGAAGCCCCCGGTGGCGCCGGCGATGGCGATGGCGACGTCGGCCATGCCCTGGTTCTTGGCGCGGGTGGCCAGCGGCACGGCATCGGTGATCATCGCGGTGCCGGAGACGAGGCCCACGTTCCAGCCCAGCCGCGGCCGCGGTGATTCCGGCAGCGAGCGAAGTCCTCGTCCAGGCAGGCCGCGATGGACACATTCGTCATCCCGTCAGGTCCCCGATCGGTCAGTCGGTGCCGTCGCTCTTGCCGGTGCACCACCGCCCGAGGGGATGGCGGTGCGGCCCCGGGCGCCGACGATCACCCGACGGGAGCGGACCACGCCTGGCGTGCACGCTGATTCAGGAGGGGGGCTGCGAGGTGCGCCGGAATCGGGCTTGGAGGGGGATGACGGTGGCGCCGGTGCGCAGGGCCTCGTTTTCGAGGGCGAGTTTACGGATGGCTTCCTCGTAGAGGGTGAGGGTGCGGCGCAACTCGGTGTTCTCCTTTCGCAGCCGGGCCAGATTCGCCTCCCGCCGCTCGTCGGCCCCGGAGGACTCTGCTTGGACCATAGGTGGGGCGGTCGCAGGGATGCGGGGCCGGAAGTGGGTGTCGATCAGGTCGGCGTAGTGGCGGTGGAAGGTGGCGTGGGGGATGCCGAGGCGCCGCTCGATGGCGGTGGCGGTCGGGCGGTGTCCTCTGGTGGCTGCTTCTTCGAGGACGGTGTCGAAGGCGGCCTTGACGGTGTCGGCGTCGGGCAGGGCACGTTTCACTCGGTGGTCTCCGGGGCGTGGCGAGCGAGGAACGCGGCCGTTTCACGGTGCTGTTCCTCCAGGCGATGGCGGACGTAGGGGGCGAGGTGGTCGCGGTTGGCCAGGGCCTCCTCCAGCTTGGTCAGGTGGCCGTTCAGTGCCTGGCGGTTGGCAGGCGTGAGGGCGGTGTTTCGGCAGGCCAGGGGCTGACAGTCGGCCAGGACGGGCCGGCCGTCGCCGGGGGCGTTGGGAGTGCGGCACAGGGCGCGGTCGGGGTTGTAGACGCAGGTGACGAAGGTCCCCAGGTACACGTGCGGGTCGTGGCGGGCCACGATGCGGCGCAGGCGGGCTTCGTCAGTGACGACCTGGCCGTCGAAGACGGTGTGCCGGGCGAATTCGGCGAGCCGGGCTTCGGCCTCGGCGCCGGCCGGCCCAGCCAGCGTCGGTCGGTCTTCGTCGGCACCCAGCTCGGCGAGCAACTGGCCACGGGCGAGGGCTTGCTCGGCTTCGACCTCATCGCGGAAGCCGGAGTCGCTGGAGCCTACTGACCTTGAATGCGTGATGTCGTCATGGTGGCTGGCGTCGGAGGCCGGTGCCGGTAAGGCAGCCGTCGAGGACGTCGTGGCGGTATTGGAGCTGGCGGAGGCCGCGTCGGACGGCGGTGATCAGGTCGTCGGGGTCGGCGAAGGCGCGGTTGGCTGTGGTGGTGCGTCGTAGGACGGACCAGATGCCTTCGACTGGGTTGAGGTCAGGTGCGTAGGGCGGCAGTTGGAAGACGGTGAGCCAGTCGCGGGCGGCGATGTAGCGGCGCATTCCGGCAGTCAGGTGGGTGTTGAGATTGTCCCAGACCAGCACGATCGGGCCGCCGAGCTGCTGGTGGGCGGTCTGGATCAGGTCGCGGTAGTCCTTCCAGGAGAAGCTTTTGCGCCCGTCGGGGCGGGCGTCCGGGCAGGGCCGGTAGATCAGCCGCGAGCGTTCGCCGGCCTTGTAGCAGGCCAGGGCGGCCACCGATAAGCGGCGGCGGGAGCGGCCCCGCAGGCGGACCACGGGGGTGCGGCCGCGGCGGGACCAGGTGCGGGTGGTCGGCGGCGTCATCGAGAATCCGGCTTCGTCCTCGAAGACGAGCCAGGCGTCGAGCGCCGCCACGGTCCTTCCACCTGGGGCCAGGTCTCCTTCATCCAGCCGGCCACCGCCGCCTCGTCTCGCTCGATGGCACGGCGGGCGGGAACCCGGCAGGTCCAGCCATGCCGTCTGAGCAGCGCGGCGACGCCCTGGACTGTGTAGCTCTTGTGGAACCGTCGCCCGATCAGGGTCTTGATCCGCGACAGCGTCCAGGTCTGGTCCGGCCAGCCATGCGCGACCGGGCCCTTGAGCAGTTCCCGCTCGAGGGCGGCGAAGAGTTCATCGCTGAGCAGCGGCAGCGACGCCGGCCCCTTCGAGACCAGGGCTTTCGGCCCGTACTGCGACCAAGCCTTGCGCCACCGCTGTACCGACCGGACGCTGACCCGCAGGTCGTGAGCGATGACCGCGTTCTCGTCACCCTGCTGGAACCGCTCGGCCGCCTCCCACCGCAACTTCTCGCGGAAGGCCCGCCGTTCGTCGGTCAGCCCGCCCCCTTGCGCATACCTCATGCACTTGGCGTACCGCAGGGATCATGGACCGTCAGCCCTACCGACACCACGCTTTGAAGGTCAGTAACGGTGGAGTCGGGTATTGGAACTCTCTGAATAGCACGGAGGTCATGGCGAGCAGTGTGCGCTGGACCGGCACTTCCCGGACCATCCATGCAGCAAGTGTGACCCTGGCCCGTTCCGCGTTCTGAAGGGTCCGCAGCGCCCCGTCCATCCTGCCCATGTGAAACGTCGGGGGACGCAGGTTGCTCACTGAGCTGTTCCGATCAGTGGACGGCGTCCGTCACGGCCCGCACCATGTAGAAGTGGGTCCCGATCGCCGCAAAAACGATCAGGAGACGATATGACGTCAGTGACGTTGACGCGCGCTGTTCAGGTGCCAGACTGCCCGGTGTGTCACGGCCACCACAGCTTTGAGGTCGATGTGACCGTCGCCCAGCCGATCGAACTATTTGGCGGCCAGGCCGAGTCGCAGCCTCCTACAGTCAAGCCTTGGTCGGTATTTCTCACCTGCCCGGACACAAAGCGACGGTTCAGTTATGACCTCCAAGGGGAGATCGTCGAAGGCTCGACCATCGCTCGCATCGACGAACACCATGGACCCGTCATTCCAGGTGACGATATATGGGAAGTCGAGCTCCACGAATGGATCAAGGCGTCCGCTGACACTATCCGCGAATTCTGCAAGATGATGATCTCGGTGACCTCGGGTGCGATCCCTCTCTATTTCGTGGTTACCAATTTCCTGGGATTCAGCAAGATCAACACTTCATGGCAGGTGGTTGCCGTGATTCCACCAGTGATGCTTCTGGCGTCCAGCGGGGCATTTATGGCCGCTCTTCGCCCCTCGCTTACCTCGGTAGAATCCGTTGATGAGTTCAAGCAATGGCGAACCAGCCGATTCAGAGTCATGGACCGGTGGGCTCGCCGCGCAATAGTGCTGCTCTGGATCGCATCGGCAACCGCGACCGTATCCTGGGGGGTCCTGCTATGGGACAGGTAGGAGGCGACGCACGTGCTGATGAGCCTCTGTTCGGAGGCGGGTCCGGGGCGGGAAAAATGAATGCAACCGCCCCCCGCAGCCCGCTTGAGTCTCTCGAACCATGGGAGTTGAATGGATACCTATTCGAATGGATTGCGATTGAATGGTTGCACCGACCGGAAGCGACCGAATTTTTGACGGAGGCAAACAGAGGGGCAACGTATCGACGGTTTGCGGCAGAATACGAACAACACGTGGTTTCGGAACGGCCGCTAACCATGCAGGAACTGGTTCTCGCCTCGCAAATAGTCTCCGACCTCCCGTGGATGATCTACGTAAGTCAATCTCAAAAAATTCCGAGCCTGGATCGAGTTCGCCACAAGCGCATTCTTGCGCCGGAAGATCTAGTGCAGCTACTCATTCGAATCTGCCTTCGGGAAACGGATCAACGCCGTGTGAGGGGTCTAGCGACGATACTCATCCATGATGGAAGGTCTGGTCATTGCATCACGCTTAGCGAATTCCTGGATGACGGATTTCGCTTCGTCTACTACGACCCGTGGCCCGTGCCCTCTGTGCTATGCAAGGGATGCAATCGAGCGGGCGTGGAAGCCGCTTCTTATGATGAAGAGGCGAACTTGTGGACGATAACAGTGAAAGAGCTCCTGAGTGTGATCCGCGGAGTAATGGTCCCGCAAGCCGTATCCGAAAGGTGGAGATTGCGGGACGAGGCTGGTGCAGATTCGGCCGCAGCACGGGCTCAAGCCGTCATCGAGGCGACGGTGGGCGGGGCCCTTTGATCGAGCCTTCTCGTGTTTGGTGGAACCGCGCCGCGTCAGGCACTCTCGTCGGTCGCTACTGAGCCTCTTTCATCCTGTGCTGGCGGGTGAAATGGGGTGGTCAGTGGGTGTGGTGACGAGGCAGGGCCCCTCGTCGTTGGCGTGGTGATTCCACTCAGCACACCGGCGACCGAAGGGGCCCTGTTGGTTCCGTATCCT
>NZ_JBVJSQ010000025.1:0-3046 GCF_055606485.1 Streptomyces sp. NPDC037083
GCGACGGCGAGTGGGCGATGCTCGTCGTCTCCGTCCCCACCCGTCAGATGGACCGGTCCGGGAACCTCATCGTCCGGGAGATCACCGTGTGGGTGCCGGACGGTCAGATCGAGGAAGTCAAGAAGGAGTACCCGAACAGCGGCCCGAAGGGCAGCGGCCGCCGTCCGATCCCGACGTCCATGGCGCGTCCGGTGCGGGTCGTCGTCGGAGAGGGACTGATCGCGGCCGAGCGCAACGACTACACGAACCGCAACGGGGACACGGTCAAGTCGGCCAAGCTGGTCGTCAACCCCGAGCGGCTGAACCTGGCCCCCGGCAAGATCACCAAGCCCCTGCCGACCGGGACCAAGCGCTAACCCCCAGGCCCCCGAGGCGGAACCACCGCCCCGGGGGCCACCCGCCCAGCTCCAAGTGCCGCGCAGCGGCACGGCGTCATCGTCAGCCCGGAGGGCTGACGACTCGGGGTCGGGCAGCGACTCCGCCCGGCGCGGAGCGCCGCCTCCAGCTGGGCCGCGCAGCGGCCCAGCCTCCCGGGTGCCGGAGGCACCCGGGAGGTGAGCGCGGAGCGCCGCCTCCAGCTGGGCCGCGCAGCGGCCCAGCCTCCCGGGTGCCGGAGGCACCCGGGAGGTGAGCGCGGAGCGCTCACCGTCCCGCCGGAGCGGAGCGCCGGCGCTCGCTTCCCCGGTACTCGGTGTCAGCTGAGGTCTGGCCTACTCCCACATGTCGCTTCCCTTTACGGTCAGGTTTGGCTTGCCACCGGAGTCCCTGGGCGCCGCTGCCGGTTCGGGCTCTTCCGGTGCGGTTGCTGCCGGTTGTTCCGAAGGCGTGGCCATCTCCTCGAGGAAGAGATCTGAGTCTTCCTGCTCGTCCAAGGGCTCGGGTTCGGGAAGGGCCGGTGGTGCCGTCTCGGGCGGGGGCGCCTGTTCCAGAGGTCGTGGGGAGGGAAGGTGCTTGGTCAGGACGACCTGCTGCTGGGGCGCAGGAGCCGGCGGCGCGGTGTGACGTGGCGCCAGGAGCATGCGGACGGTCTGGACGGAGTCGGTCGGGTTGCCGACGGCGACGACCGCCTGGCCGGTGCCGAGTTCGCGCAATTCGTTGGGGTGGACCTTGAAACGATCGACCCTGCGCAGGGAGCCCACGCCGGATCCCACGGTGGCGGATCCGAGGAGCGTGATGTCCTCCTGGACCTGAACAGTCTCTTCCCATCCCTGGCGCGTGCCGAGAAGTTCGGCGATGGTTTCTGCCGCGGCCTTCTGGCGGTGCAGGATCAGGACGTTGGTGTTGGTCATGACCGCGGCCGCGAAGCCTTCGCCGACTTCGGTCAGGTCGGCCATGTCCTGGGTGCACAGGATGAGTCCGCCGCCTGCGGCGCGGATGCGCTGGAAGAGTCCGGCCATGGTGGATCCACCCAGAGCACTGAACTCGTCGACGCCTGCGATGAACAGGCCGCCGGATGCTCCCCATCGGTCGGCCAGCAGTCGGTCGCCGACGCTGCCAAGATCGGTCAGGAACAGGCTGCCTATCTGCCGGGCGGCTCGAGCGTCCGTGGCCGAGGCGAGGGAAAGCAGGACGATGTCTCCGGCCCGGATGGACTCGTATAGGTCTATGCCGTCAGGGTGTTCCGTCAGGATTCGTCTGGCGTCTCCTGATACGAGGTTGCGTACACGGGTGGCCAGGCCGGGGATGGACCGTCGGAGGTCTTTGGCTTCGTCCTGCAGGTAGTCGAGGTACTGAGAGATGTCCTGGCCGACAGGTCCGGTGAAACGGTTGAGCCGGTTCGACAGGCCCTTGATCGTCATCAGCCGGGCCAGGTCGGGCAGGTCCCGCCGCCATGGCCGGACCCCGTCTGTGAACTGTTCGGTCAGGTGCGGCTGCGCGACCAGGTCGTCGAGGGCACGTACGCAGTACAGGAGGAACTCTTCGGCTGCTTCGCGGTGGTGCGGCTCGCTGAATCCGCCGCCGGCTACCTGGTCCAGGCACTCGACGATGCGTGATCTGACCTGCTCTGCGGTGCCTTGTCGGATCGGGTTGTAGCAGTCGCCGTGGCCTGTGACGGTCACCAGCCGGAAGCGACGGCCTGCCTCGTGGGCGGCTCCGCGCAGGGCCTCGGCCAGCTCCGGGTCTCCCTTCATGTCGGCGAAGAGGAAGGGGATGTTCAAGGGGCGGGCGTGAGGGCTGACGACCAACTCGTAGACGAGCCGCTCGATGCTGCGGGTCTTGCCGTAGCCGGTCGCGCCGGCGACGAAGGCGTGCTGCCTCAGTGCGCGGCCAGGGACGACGCAGGGCTTGCCGGTGTGCATGTCCACGCCGAGGCGCAGGGTCAGATCGTTGACCGACGTGACCGGGGGGCGGTCGTCCCGCCGGGTCATGTTTTTGACCCGCGATTCGATCCGCCGTTGCGGAGCCAGGCTTTCCATCTCCCGCCATTCGGCAAGGAATCGGGAACGCCACATGAGCCAAAGACCACCGACCAGGGCACCCATGGTGAGTGCGTAGGGAAGCTGGCCAATCATCCAGGACGGCCACTCCTCTGCAGCGGTATGGCGGAGTGAATCCCATCTGCCAGTTTTTCGTATCTCATCGATCACCTGCCTGTACGGGCGCATGTAGCCGCGTCCCGCGCCAGCCATCACTGCGACGATGAATCCGCAGGCTCCTGCCACTGCTGTCCACCTGCGAGCTTTTTTGGACAGGAACTGGCCGACGGCTACAAAACCGAGGGAAACCAGAGCAATCAATGGCGCCGCAAGAAACAGAAGAGCTGCCGCTCCCCTGAGAAAGGATTGCCCCGATGACTGGTTCTTCTCGGCGACACCCCATTGCGTGGGGGGCCGTCCCTCCACATCACCCCGCGCTCGATAATCAGCCACCGCCCGACCCCCTTTTCATTACTAGCCGCATCATTCGCTCTCCGCCTTTACCGCCGACCCCCACCTGCTCACCCACCCGATCTCTTCCCGCTCCCCTCCTCTGCACTTCCGCCTCCCCCTCCTCCCTCTTCTTTTCCTCTCTTCTTTTCCTCTCTTCTTTTCCTCTCTTCTTTTAC
>NZ_JBVJSQ010000025.1:3143-45385 GCF_055606485.1 Streptomyces sp. NPDC037083
GATCTCTTCCCGCTCCCCTCCTCTGCACTTCCGCCTCCCCCTCCTCCCTCTTCTTTTCCTCTCTTCTTTTCCTCTCTTCTTTTCCTCTCTTCTTTTCCTCTCTTCTTTTCCTCTCTTCTTTTCCTCTCTTCTTTTATCTCTTTTTCTTCGCTTTTCCTCTTTACTCAACCCCTTCTCCCCTCCCCCTTCCATCCCTCCCCCCTCTCTGTCTCTCTCCCTCAGACCCTAGCCTCTCCTCTCACTACCACTCTCACTTCGCATCTGACTACTGACGTTGTGGGCGTGGGGTCTCCGATGGCGAAGTGACGACCTACCAGGTCAGAGCAATGTGAACTATGCTTGGGTCAGCAGAGGTTGAGCAGAGGAGCAAGCATGGATTCGAGCACGGTCGTGGATCCGGGCGGGAGTGATCACCGGGGCCGCAGTCAACCGCACCGACCTCAGAGGCGGCTGACGTCCCGTGACGTTGAGATCCTGACCTGGATGGGCCGCTGGCGAGCCGTTACGGCCCGCCAGGTGGCAAGGGAGTTCAACAAGCGTGACGGAAATCGTCGACTGGAGATATACGAACGTCGACTGAGGGCACTACATGAACTGGGACTGGTCGATCACGCGCGAATGCTCGCCGATTACCCTCGGGTCCATTGGCTGACGCGTGAAGGATTGCGGGCGGTGGAGCTGACCGGTTCGACCGGCGCTCCCAAGATTGCCGAACTGGAACACGATCTATCCGTGATCGATCTGGCTCACCACCTGGCGGAGAAACAGCCATCCCACGTGATCATGACTGAGCAGGAAATCCGAAGGACCGAGCCGAACCCCGCAGCTGGACCTGAAGCGCGACTGCGATCGGATATCGAGATGGGGGCAGGCCGGGGGACCGGCGGCCGCGCATTCCCAGATCTCGCATCCTTGGTAAACGAGTCGGATGTTTGGATTCACGAGCTAGAGCGCAGCCGAAAGAGCAGGCCGCGCCTGACACGGATCATGCTCTCCTACGCTTATGCCCCGCATATCACTGGAGTTGTCTACTGGGTTTATCCGCATCTCCTCGAAGGTGTGCGGGCCGCCGCCGCTGATGCGAACACCAGCGCGGAGAAGGCCGGCCGGGAACCACGTATTGTGGTGCGCCCATGGGAAAGACCGTGAAGGGGCATTTCCGGGTGCTGTGAGGGCTTCCGGCTCGCGGGCTTGAGGGCCCTGCACCCGCGGCTTCGTCTGTGCGGGGGGGGGGGCGGCGGTGTGCCAGCATGCCGTTGGTCTGCGGGCCGTTCCGGCCTGGTCGACCGCTTCCACAACCCGTCCGGTCACAACCATTGGCCGATCCATCGACCGGCCAGCGTCCCAGCCACGACCGGTTCTCCGGTTCCCCGCTCAGTGCGGCCAGGCGCGCCGGAGGGGACGTGCGGCGGGGACAGTCGGTCAGCCGGTCGATGGATCGGCCACGGCCGGTCGACGGAGAACCGGTCATGACCGGGTGACCGATCGATGCGCAACGGCCACCTGCCGCGCCTGCCGGTCACGTCGTCCAAGCTCTGCCACGCCCACCGGTCACATCGGTCAGGTGGTCTCGCGAAGCGCCGTTTAAATCGGTCACGCCGGCCATCCGCAGCTATCCGACCGAGCGTCGGCCAGCCGCACCGGCCGCCGTCGGTCAGGTCGGGCCACACTCCCTTCAGGTGTCCTGGCCGCAGTATCCGCAGCGCTGGTGGCGCGAGGAACCAGCGGTTGGGGAGGCCGCAGTAGGTACTTGTCGTAATGATGTGCCGGACTGTCGGTCTATCTGCGGCTTGTCGCTGCGTCCATCGGCCGGTCGTCAGTCACCGGCCATCGGCCACGGCCGCCTGGCCGGCAGCCACCCATGGCCGATGGCGGGATGTTCCTGTCGGTCATTCGCCGACTGAGGGCTGTCTGGCGGCCACCCGCGCCGGCCCCATGTACGGGAGCCGGTGCGGGTGGCCCAGCGGCCCATGGCCATCGGTGACCAGTCGCTGATCGTCTGTTTCGCCCGGGTGGTCACCGTGGCCGAAGGATCGGCCAGCGCCTAGCGCAGCGGCATGGGTCTCTGTTTCGCGTGAGACCGCGACCGGTCGAGGCGCAGGTTCTGGGACCGGATGGCGAGGTGTTTGTTTAGCCATGCGGGGATTCCCGGGCGGATCACGTTGGCCGCTGAGGTCGCCATGCCCGGGCGGCCTGGCCGGGCAAGGCGTTCCCCGTGCCGACAGCGTCGGTCTGTTGCCGCCTCCTTGGCTTGTGGTGCCGGAGGATGTCGGCTCGTCGTGGATGAATGCGACCTTCATCGCCGGTGTGACTGCCTCGCCGCCGCGCCCGGGTTCATCGCTGGGCGCGGCGCCTTCGGCTTCCGGCGGATGGTTACTGCTTGGGGGGCAGGGCGTGGTTGGTGATCTCCCCGATCTGGGTGATCTGGTCGGGCGAGAGGACCGGGCGCTGGCGCCGCAGGTGTGCGGCCAGCCGGTGGGCCTCGAGGATGATCACTCCGTCGAAGGCGAGTACGCCGCGGCGGCCGACCTTGGCTCCGTGTACGGCGATGACGGGCTGGATGTGGACCGGGATGCCGTCGAGGGGGCGGCTCAGGGCGGCAGTGGCCCGCTCTGCCTCCCACTTGGTTGTGGAGACCGTCTTGTTCTGCGCGTAGCGGCCGTACCAGAGGGTGGAGCCGTCGCGGCTGATGCTGACATGCGCGCCCTTGGCCTGCCAGTTCTTGGTGTCAATGTAGGCGATGCCCCAATGGCCGATGGCGAGGTGGTCGAGGTTGGCCCTGCTGCCGGGGATGGCCCGGTCATGAAGGACTATCGCTCCTCGGCGCGCCAAGGGGACGAGGGCTCGGGCCGTCTTGCGCTCGCCCTCGGCTCCCGCTCGCCAGGCGGTGACGTGGCGCGGGGCCGCCAGGGAGGTGCACCAGGCCACAATCACGGCGAGAGCGGTGACGTGGCCGTACAGCGGCACGCCGGTGGTCTGCCAGCCCACCCACCACTCCAGCAGTGCCGCTGCCACGATCACGAAGGGGAGCCCGCGCAGGAAGCGGCGGCGGGCGGTGGTCCGCCACGAGTGCAGACGTCGTTCGTACTCGTTTTGCGCGGACTGGCCGGCGCCGCTGCGCATGGCCATCTGTCCCCCTTCGGCTGTGTCTCAGGAGGCAGCGGGCTGCAGACGGGCGGCCCACTGCTCGGTGACCGTGATGATGACGAGTTCGGTGCCGACCAACCGCAGGACGCGCAGCACCTCGCCGCCCCACTGAGCGGCTGTCATGGGTGCGTGAGCGTGGGCGGGGTTGTTGGTCGGCTTGGCCAGTTGCTTCCAGCAGAAGTGGGCGTTCCGTGCGAGCCTGAGGGTTTCGGCTCGTGGGGCTTGCTGCTGATGGCGCCTTTCAGCGGCCTGAAGGTGAAGGACCATGCTGTTGTGCCAGTCACCCTGGCGCAGTGCCAGATACGCACGTGTCGAAAGGGTGTTGACGGTAAAGGGGTGGGCGGGGCCGTAGCCGTCTTCCAGTACTTCCTCGAGGTCTTGAGCCAGTACGCCGGCTGCGGGCAGGTCTCCCGCATCCTCTGCGGCCTTCACCTGGGCGAGCATCTGCTGGAAGTCGTAGGGCAGTGGTGTCAGCCAGTCGGCCGCCGGGGTGAGGGGGGTGACGGGCAGGGGGTCGCCGGTGGGCGGTGGGAGGTGGCTGATGGCCGGTTCCGGAGGGGGCGTATGCGTCTGCGGTACTGGCGGCGTCGGGTGACAGGCGTCGAGGGGAGTGACGGCTCCGTCGTAGTCGATGATCAGCGGCCACGCGCTGCCGTCAGGTTCCTTCGCTATGACCCGTACCGGGTGGCCCCTGCGGGCGGCTCGTTCTCGGATGTCGGCCAGAGCGGCTTCCCGGGCGTCCTGGCCAGGGAGCTTGTCGATGCGCTGGCCGTCGACGGTGACTTCCTCGTCGGCGCTGACCACGATGGTGTAGACGGGCCGCAGGGGGACCTGTTCCGGATTCGTTATGACTGGCATCAAGCTTTCCCAGGTCGTTCTACGAGCCGGTCGGGGTCGGTCCACGTGCCGGCGCACTGTCTTTGGATGGCGTCGATCGCTGCGCCGGCGCCATAGTGCAACATGGTCGCCGGTCGGTTGCTGTGGCGTGCCTCAGTGCTGGTGGTGTCGATCAATCGCTGAGCGTAGGGGGCAAGCTTGTCCAGCAGCGCGTTGGCGCGGTCGGCCGGCAGCGGCGCTATAGGCCAGCGGAAGCACCAGCAGACGGCGACCAGCCAGGGCGGCCCGTCAGCGAACTCGTCGGTCGCTCCGACGGCCAGTTTCCCGGTGGTCAGGTCCAAGGTGACGTAGCAGGCGCTCGTCTCCGGTTTCTCGGTGTGACCGTGGCACGTCCATGCCTGCGGGTCCCACTCGTTGAGGTACTGGCAGGCGACCTTTCTCTGCCTGTCTTGGGCATCCCCCATGCTGCCTCCCTTTCGGTTTCGTTGTGTGCCAGCCCGCCGGTGGCCTACCAGCTGTGGCTCAGCCCAGCCCGTTCACCCCCATATGGACTCGCGAGCGGCCGGGCCGTTGTTCAGCCGCCCTTCGGGAAGTAGGGCGGAGCCAAGCCGACGTACTTCGCGGCGTTGGCCAGCTGCTGGGCGTGCAGTCCGTTGGTCTGGTCGGTGCTCCTGCTACCGCTGCCGCCGTAATAGCCACAACAGGCATCGACGCTTTCCTTACTGCTTGTCCGTGTGCAGCCGGTCCGGGTCGGTCCATGTGGCGGCACAGCCTCTCTGGATGGCGTCGAGCGCGGGCCCGGCGCCGTAGTACAGAACCGTCCCGGCCGTTTACGGTCGGGCAGTTCGGTGCTGGTGGCGTCGATCAGGCGTTGAGCGTGGTTAGATCATCTCAAAAGGCACTGACATGCCACGTCTTATCCTCCCTTGGGGAAGTACGGGGGCGCCCAACCCTGGTACGTAGCACCCCATTTCGACTCAATGTCGGTGGCAGGGACGATCGAGATCCGGCCGGGCTCGCGGATGTCGTTGGACGCGATCTCGCCGTTACCGACGTAGATGGCGACGTGTCCGGCCCGGCTGTCGGTGCTCCAGTACATGAGGGCGCCCACCGGGGGGTTGCGGTCCCGGTTGTGCCTCATCCTGGAGGGCATTTCCCAATAGTGGTCTATCGCGTAGTTGGTACCGGAAAAGCTCCACCCGTTGGCGATTGCCACGAAGGCGAGGCACCTGCGGTACCACTCAGTGGAACCGCTGTCGGCCTCCCGCCGGGCCCAGGCCACAGCGTCAGCGGTGGACCGGGGGTTCTTCACCTCGGCGGGCCAGTTCGCATCACCGTCGTGGAATGCGGTGCCCGGCTTGGCGGGGGTGTCCTGCTGGTCCCCCTCGTTCTCGCACCGCTCGGTGGGTGCCCCACTCGGGGTGCCGGACGGGGCGGATGTGCCGCCTGACGGGGTGTCGGTCGGCTGGGTGCTCGCCTTGCCGGCGCGGGTGAGGTTGATTCCGGCTTCCTTGGCGATCCGACGAGCCTCGGACTCCTGGCCCGCATAGAGCGTGGGGGCTGCCGAGCGCTGTACCGCTTGGGCAGCGGCTCCCAGGTCTTTGGTGTCCCAGCCCTTTATGTCAGTGAGGCCCGGCGGATCGCCTCCGTCCCCCCCGAGGAAGAACATCCTGGCCGCATAGTGCACGTCCATGATCTGTCCTTTGCTGCCCCAGCCCGTGGACGGACGTTGCTGGAAAACACCAACGCTGTCCCTATCGCCGTGGTCCAGGTTCAGGAGAGTCGACTCCTGAAGGCCCGTCATCAAAGCGATGAGAGTTGCCCTGCCGGGGAGTTTGGCCTTTATCGCCTCCGAGTCGATGATCTTGGCGTTCTTGATCTGCTGTGCATGGAGTCCATCGGTGCTATCGGTGCCACCTCCATCGCTCTCGTCGTCGCTCTCGTATTGGGCATCGGGCAGTCCGGCGCCGCCGCAGGACGCGGCGGACGCCTGGGAGCTGCCGGAGATACCGCCGACGATCCCGAGTCCTATAAGGAAGGCGAAGAAGAGGAGACTCGCGGGAACAGCGAGCTTCAGTGCTGCCCCTCGACGCGCCACCCCCGTGGCCATCATGGCGGCCTGGCGCGAGTTCACGTCAGACCCCCAGCACCCTCGACACGCGCCACTCGTCGTCGTCGCGCGTCATCTCCGCCTGGAAGACATAGGTCTTGTCGTACTTCTTGTAGCCCTCGATGGCCGTCTTGACCGTGACCTCCCGCCAGACCCTGAGCGGGGTGTCGATGCCCAGCTTCTCGTCGGCCTTGCTCACGTCGACGGTGGTCACGGTCGACATCCCGCCGTTGGAGATCAGGTTGTTCCACAGGCTGTCTTCGTTGCCCGCCAGGTTCCGGGCCAGGGCCTCGGTCATCCAGGGTGCCGCACGCTCGACAACGGTCTCGTGCTCTTTGTCGACCGGCGGATTGCGGGTCATGTAGACCCGGGCCCAGCCCTCCGCGGTCTTCTCTGGCGAACTCAGGTCCACTGGCGGCACGGAGACCGAGGGCGAGGTGGACGCGCTCGGCGTGGTGCTGGGCGTCGTGCTGCCGCCGGCGGCAGGATCGGCAGCGGTCGAGCTCGGGGCGACGCTGACGGTGTCCTGCGATTTCTCGTCACCGAGAATCCACTTCGTGGCGCCGAACCCCACGACCAGGATCACAACGATGATCACGGCGGCACCGGCCGGGTTCATGGGCTCCTTGGCCCGCTCCTCCTCCAGCACCTGCTTGACCGTGGACTTGCGGTTCTGCTTCGCGTCGCGGCGGGCCTGGCGGCGGGCACGGCGCCGGTGACGGCGCTTGCCCTCCTCCTCTACCTCGGGGGGCTCGTACACCTCCCGCAGCAGCTCGCGGAACTCCGCCGGGCTACGCGGGCGCTTGTCGTCGCTGGTCATTTAGTTCCTCCCCCCGTTGCGGCGCGTCATGGTGGGCACGGCTAGACCGCGCCCGCTTCCGCGGGTGCGGGTACGGGTGCGGGCCTCTGGCCGGCTCGGGTTGGGTCCGGTGGACCCGCCGGGCCTGTTGGGTGTCGAGCGGACCACCTTGTGCGGGATCACCTTCGGTGCGGAGGAGCCGGTCTTCGGTCCCTGCCGGAAGGTGTAGCTGGCACCGCCGTTCTCGGTGCGCAGCGTCGGCGACGGGCGGCTGGCCGCTCCAGTGGCCGGGCGGTTCGCGTTGCCCGACGCGGGCTGGGTCGCCGACTGGGCGGAGGCGCTTCCGGCGGGCAGAGCCTGGCGGGGCACTGAACCCCCTACTTCCGCAGGGCGGCGGGTACCCGGGACGGCCGTGGCCGGGCCGTCGGCCACGGACCGGCCGCGGGCCGGGGCGGTGGACGAAGGCAGCTCGGGGCGGCTCGTAAGGGGACCAACTTCCCTGCGGCTGCTGCTGCCCGGCAGTGCGGCGCCCGCGCTCTGCCCGGAGGGCAGCGGCGGTATGGGGCGCCGGGAACCGGACAGTGCTCCGGGGGTACCGCCCGGCGGAAGCTGCGGAGTCGGGCGGCCGCTGTTGCCGCCTCCGCCGCCTCCGGGGCTGCGCCGGGGGAATCGGGGCATGCGGGGGAATCGCATGCTGCCGAGGCCTTGGCCGAGTGCCTTGGTCATGCCCCATCCGGCCTTGCCTGCAGCGCGGGCGGCCAGCAGTCCGCCGACGGCGGCGGCTGGGCTGGTCAGGCCGGTGACTCCGACGATCGATTCCAGGACGCCCCGGAACTTGAAGGCGACAACCGCGGTGGCGATGGAGATACCGGCGGCCGCTGCGTACCCGTACTCGCCCATCTGCTGGGTGGAGGCGGTGGTCACGACCAGGACGCCGCCGAGGGTCATCGTCGCGATGCCGCTCTGCAGCGTGTAGCCGAGAAGGAAGTCGAACCAGCGGGTGCCCCACATCCTGGGGCGGCCCGGGATGATCCAGAGGCAAGCGAAGATCACTCCGGACAGCAGCATCATGAGGGCGCCGATCAGTGACGCCAGGCTGGCGAACGCCAGCATCAGGACCAGGGCGGCGAAGAGCACGACACAGATCAACGCGGGGATGGCGACCATCATGCGGCCCACCGGATTGTGTCCGTCGACCCACGTGTTGCTGGCGCCGCCGATGTCGTCGCCGCCCGCGTGGTCGTCCAGCCACTCCTTGCGCTTGTCCCTGTCCATGCCCTGGTCCAGGAATTCCTTCCCCTTGTCCTTGCATGCCTCCAAGCTGCCGAACTCCACCACGCACCACGGCGTGACGACGTACGTCCGCCAGACCGCGTCGGACGACTTCCGCAGCATGTTGTCGCGCTCGTTGTTGCCGTACGTGGTCTTGTGACCGAGGTCGATGGGCTCCTTGGTGCCGTCTCCCAGGCCGGCGCTGGTTGCGTTCATGGCCACGCTGGAACCGACGTTGCGGACGGAGTCGATGCCGTTGACCCATGTCTGAGGCGACATCAGCAGGGAGATCGAAAAGACGGTGGACACGGCTACCCAGCCCAGCTGTGACAGGCTCGATCCGCTGGCCTTGCGGTGGTTGGCCCATGCCACCAGCGCGCCGATCACCATCGCGGACGGCAGCAGCGTCTCGGTGAGCGTCTTGGCGGCACCGCCCACCGAATCGGTGATGGCGCTTTCCAGCGGCGGGATCGTGGTGACGTTGAAGATCCACTGCACGATGGTGACTGCAGCCGAACCGACCACCGCGGTGAGCCCCATGCAGATGATGGCCGGGATCTCCAGCATCGGGTCCATGACGTCCCACATGCCGTAGTCATCAGTGGCCGTGTAGAGCAGCGGGTTGCCGTACTCCTCGTAGAGGGTGCCCTGCCCCTTGGTGTAGGGGATCGAGACCGAGGGGAGGAGGTCGCCAATACCGACCGGGGTGTAGTCCGCTGCCCATGCCGACTGCGCGGTCACCAGCAGTGTGACGTAGATCCCCAGGACCGGGATCAGGATGTTCCGCTTGCGGGGCAGACGGAAGTTCTGCAGTCGGATCAGCAGCTTCAGCACGCTGAACCGGTAGGTCTTGCGTTCAAGGCTGGTCACTGCGTCATCCCCTCGTCAGCGCGTCGCGGACGGGGTTGCCGTGGGTTTCGTCCGACTCCGCGATGTCCTCGGACTGGTCGATCAGCCAGGCGTCGCCCTGCCGGACGACGCGCAGGGCCTTGCGGCTAGTGGTGGTGGAGTCGGGCCAGGTGACGGTGTACTCGACGCGCACTCCCGTGCCGGCCGGGTGGTCACCTGCCGCGGGGACGTCTTGCGGCGCGCTGGCCTTGACCTCCCCTGTCTCCGCCCGATCAGGACCGCTGGCGCTCGGCGTGGACTTGCCGGGGACGATGGAGCCGTCCGCCCGACGCAGCGGCGGAAATTCGCTCTCGCTGTTGGTCGGCGTCGGTTCCGGGCTCGTGGTCTTCGGCTGGTTGTTGGCGACGCACTCCTTGACCGAGCCGTGCCGGTACCGCTCGGTGCGGAGCCCGCACGCCGTGGTCCAGTCCTCGTCGTTGACGGCGTTCTGGTACTTCTGGGCGGCCAGCACGGCGGCCTTCGTGGCGTCGGCGGCACTGTCTCCGCCGGTGCTGCCTTTCTCCCCGTCGTCCTTCGATGAGCATCCGGCGACGAGTACGGCGGCCGCCACGGCGGCGGCGACGGTCACGGCGCGCTTCATACCCCTACCCCCTGCGGTTCCTTGGTCAGATTGGTCCCACCGGTGTCGACCTTCGGCGTCGTGCTCAGCAGCTCCAGCAGCTCCAGCGACGGGACGTCGAACTGGACGGTGGCGGACTGGAACCTGCGGTCGCGCATGATCGCGTGACCGTGCCGGATCTCTTGGTCGTAGTCCACGCCGATGGCCTGGATCAGGGCCCGGGTGTGGTCGCCCACCGGCAGGTCGAGCAGGGCGGCGAGCGCGTCCTGTTGCTCAGCGCTCGTGAGCTGGAAACCGAACATGGTGGTGATCTGCTCTATCAAGCCGGTCAGCTTCGCCAGCGACTCCGGGTCCTGAGTGTCGATGACGAGAGCGGTCTGCAACGCGCGGCCGACTCGCGCGATGTACTGCAGGAAGGAACTGCCTTCGCGGGTCGCGGTCAGGACATGCACCTCGGGGACTGCGATCGCCTTTCGGAGGCCCCGCAGGTCCTTGCGGCCGGCCATCGAGATACCGAACGCGAGCATCGAGTGGACCAGGGCCACACTGAGCCGCTGGTGCACGGACCAGTCCTCGCGGTCGTCGTCCGGGGCGGGAAGCGAGATTCCGGGGATCTGCACCACCCAAATGCCGGGCTCGGGACGCATGAACGCGCTGCCGGACGGCTTGCCCATGAACGGGGCGCCGAGTCCCGTCTGCGCGAGTTCGTACAGCGCCTCTCCAGCCTCCTTCGCCAGGTCGTCGGAGGACTGCCGCAGGTACTCGATGACCTTCCACACCTGCGGGTCACCGGCGGCGATCACCTCGTTGACGGCCGACTGGATCGGCGTCTCGGCACCGCGCATCCGCAGGTGCTGAGGCAGGGCGATGCCCAGCTGAGCGGGGACCTCGGTCTGGGCCCGCTCGGCGCTCTCGCCGGTCAGAAGCGTGAACAGGTCGGCAACACCGGCGTACTGACTGCCCGTCTCGACCAGGTGCGCGTTCAGGCCGTACCGGCGGCCGGCGCCGACCAGGCCGCCCATGTCGCCCTTGAAGTCGAGTGCCAGGACGAAGCTGCCGCGGAACGCCGAGTCCAGCAAGCTCATCATCATCGCGGTCGTCTTGCCTCGGCCGGACCTGCCGATGAAAGCGGTGGTGGTCGCGTCGCCCCGCTGGCTGCCGCCGGTCAAGTCGTTGCGGACCAGCCCGGGGGTGGAGCCGGTGAGGTAGCCGATGACAGGGCCGGTGTCGTCTCCGACGCTGGCACCGCCCCAGAACCAGCTTCCGGCGAACGCGCCGACGGTGCGGATGTGGTTGAGGTCAGGGACGCGGACCTTGTCGCCGGGCAGCGTCTCCAGCCAAAGTTCCTTCTGCTCCTCGCTGGCGACGGACACCTCGATGCCGAGTCCGCCGAAGTGGGTGACCACGGCGTCGATCTTCGACCGAAGGTCGTCCAGCGAGACGTCGCTGGAGACGACCAGCCGGGGATGGTCCTCCATCAGGGTGACGTCCTCGCGCTTCATGTCTCGCGCGAGCTGGGTCATGGTCTCTTCGGTCTCGATGATGTCGGCTGCGGGCGTCCCGGCGGAGTGCTGGGCGGCCGAGTCGCCCTGTTCCTTGGCCAGGCGCCGGGTTTCCTCCGTGATCTTCAGTGCGTCGCGGCGGTGCAGCACCTTGAAGCGGACGCTGGGCTCCGGGTTGACGGGGAGGATCTGGACGTCAGGGTCGACGCCCTCCTCGTCGTACTCGGGGACGTACGTGATCTCGCTGACGGTCCGCAGCCACTCTCCCGGTCCGGGGCTCTCCATCTCTTCCGGGAAGCTGTCCATCGTCAGGACGCTGGTCCAGGACGCGACTTCACCGTGCGAGTCGATCACGCGTACGTGGTCCGGGTAGGGGACCACGCGACCGCGGGTGAGGGCGGCCAGCTTCGCACCGGAGATCACCCCTGCGGAATTGGCGCTGGGCAGTGCGGTGACCCGGTGCTGTTCACGAGCGATCATCCAAGCCAGGACCTCGACCGGTGCTGGCTTGGCCCGCCACGGTGTCGTCTCCAACTGTCGGCCCAGCCGTCGCGCGAGCGCGTCGAGCCGGGCAAGTTCACGCTGCGGAATGCCCGTCGACTTGATGCCGAGGGCATCCTGCAGACCGCTTCGGCCGCGGGCCTGGGCCTGGCCGGAACGCTCCTGGATACGCACACCCAGCAGCAACTGGCGGCTTGACAGAGCAAGATCGTTCAACCGCTCGATACGCGCGTCCGCCCACGACTGGAAGTCACCGGCGGTGAATAGTTCCTCTGCCTCCACGCGGTAGTCCTCCGCGTTGAGGGGGCTCCACAAAATCCGCAGGTGGCACTCGTGCCCTGCGAGGATGCGCGCGAGCGCACTGGACGCCTGGTCGTGCTCGGCGTCTCGCGCGCTCTCGGACATCAGGTCTGTGTTGCTGCTGGACAGGACGTACCACGCCTCCGCGTGAGTCTCCGTCACCACGACTCCGTCCGCCAGAGCCACGTAACGCGGCGGCGGTGCCGACCGGTCGCCCGCGACTCCGAGGAAACGCCCGACTGCCTTCGCGATCTTCATCCCCGTACCCCTCTTATTACTTCTTGCCGCCGGTGCGCTTTCGGGCCCGGTACACCACGTCTGGCCCGTACAACCGGGTCTTGGTGTCGAACGGAACGCTGCGGCCGGCGGTCGGCCTTGGCGCGTCCTTGCCGAGGGCGCTCTCGAAGACCCCCATGCCGGGAAGCTCTACAAACGCCTCGGCGCGCTCACCGAGGCGGGCCCGCATCGGCATCCACTCGTTGCGCTCTGCCGCGCGGCGGCCGCCGTTGATGACGGGCCGGTGTCCGACCGTCAGATAGCGCACCCACAGCGCCCACTGGGTGAGGTTCCACCTGCGTTCGTTTCTCCGGCTGCGCTGAGCGCCGTAGAACGTGACTACTGCCGGCGGCGCGAAGTACAGCGTGAACGTCAGCTGACTGGGCAGCCCGAACAGGGCCAGCAGAGTCCCGGTCCACAGTGCGTAGATCACTACGCCGGTCACGAGCATCCGGCGGGACGGGCCTTCGCCCAGGTCCATGCCGAAAATCTCGTGCTGGCGCGTTTCAAGATCGAAGTGGCGGGTGTAGGTGTGTCCGACCCGACTCACGCGCCCGCGACCTTGTTGAAGATCTCCACGAACATCGTCTTGGTGGTATCGGTGGCGAACACGAAGCCCGCCACCAGGATGCCGGTGATGACGTGGCCGATCAGCTCGCCCCACTCACGCTTCGCGTAATGGCCGATCGCCCGGACCACCAGAATGATCAGGAAGATGTTTCCGGCGATCAGGAAAACCCACGTCTTCAGGTCTGCACCAGAAGTCAACGCCAAGTTGACGCCCTCGGTCATGCCTCGTATCCCCTCGTTCGGTTCGTGCGGGCGGAGCTTCAGGACGCTCCGCCGTGAACTTCCGCCACCTGCCAGCGTTCGGCATCGGCCGAAGCAACCCGGGTCAGTTCGACCCGGTAGGTCTGCTCCAGCTCCGCGTCACCGATCTGCCAGCGGACGACGGCGGTACCAGTGCGGTCGCTCCCCTTGCCCTGGTCGACGTTCCAGCTCTGGACGTCCAGCAGCGTCATCCCGGCGGGCAGCGGCGGAACACTCGCACCCGGAGCGGTCACGCTGTCGGCCTCACCCTTGGCGTACTCCGTGAAGAACGTGTCCACAGTGCTCTGGGTCTGAGCGGACAACTGGACGTCGCTATCAGCCGCGTTCTGGTCGGTGACCGAAGGGCCGGAGGTGGGGACGCCCACGATGCCGGGCTCACCAGTGACGACGATCCGGCCGGAGGTGTAGAGAACTGGGACCTCAAGCCCGATCCACTTCTGCTCGGCCGGCTGGGTCTTCTTCTTGTCGCTCGCCTGGCCAGGAGTGTTGACCAGCACGTCCACGTGCACCCGCGCCCGCTGGTCGCCGAGTTCGTCCACCTTGCCCGGCTGGGCGATGAGTACGGACTGCTGCCCCTTCGCGTTCCAACCTGCGGAGGTGTCGATGCCCTTGGGCATGTCCCGCGCCAGGGCCTTGGTCCGCTCCTCCGGCTTCGCCTCGTCCCACGTCAGGTAGGAGTACGCAAAGCGGGCGGCAACCGACTGGGCGTCCTGCACAGGGTAGGTGGGGCCCTGCTGAACCTTCGGGGCCGGAGCGGGCGCGGGCTCGTTCGGCCAAAACCACGACCTGACGCCGGTGATCGCAGCCAGGGCGACTACCGACCACAGCGCGATCCGGCCTGCGGTGACCAGAGCCCTCGTGCCGCTCTTCTCCTCCTGGAGAGCCCAGGGCGTGACCGGGGTCCGTGTTTGCTTAGGTTCGGTCGCAGCCTTGGGCTCGCCGTGGCCGTGAAGCTCGGCCTGTGCCCGTTTGCCCGCGGCCACCCACTGCGCGGCACCGGCCAGTGATGTGGGCTGCTGCGGGGATGGTTCCGGTTGTTGCGGAGCTCTGGTGTCGTTGCGAGGCTCTGGCAGGTTGAGAACCTTCCACACAGCCGTCTTGAACGCACTCATCCCCAGATGACCTTCCCCCGTGATAGGCCCGAACAGTTCTGGACAGTACGCCGTCAACTACTGATCGTCAAAAGAGTTCGTTTCAGGGCGAGTAGAGTCCTGTGCCATGCGCACGGGGGCAAACGGATGGCGTCTACGGGGATGGCTTGTCACAGAGTTGCGGCAGGCACGTGGAATCCCCCAACAGGTGTTGGCAGATGAGGTGGGCTGCTCTCGCAGCACAGTTGCCATGTGGGAGACGAAGAACCAGCGACCCGGTCCACGGTACCTCCCCCGGTTGGCCAGACGTCTCGGCGTCTCCCCGCTCGATCTTGTCGAACTCGTAGACGGGGAGACGACGTTGCGGGTTCTGCGGCGACTCCTGGGCTTCACTCAGACGCAGGTAGCACAGGCCCTGAAGGTCGCGGTCAGCACCTATTGCGATGTCGAGAGAGGACGCCAGGCTCTCCCCGACAGATGGGTGCCCGCACTGGAAGCTCTCTTCAATACCGATGAACGGACCGTTAGAAACAGCGCCCCATTCAAGAAGCCGAAGAATAGATAGCCCTTTGTCGACAAACCCACAGAATGCAAGACGGTAGCGCCGCTAGCCCGATTGGCTACTTAAATGCACTTTGCGATGGAAAGGGTTTTTTTGAGGGGCAAGGCGAGTCGATTCCGCTTCTTTTCCCGCGTACCCCAGGGCACACCCGCCAGCGAGGCCGTGACCAGGACGAAGGCACACGCCAAGAGCACAACAAGGCCCGGAGTCGCGGCGTTGACCGCATGCCGGGGCTTTAGTCGGCGTTGGTACCGGCAGGAGGGTTCACCACTTCATCTGCCACCGAGCAGGTCAGCCGCTGACTGACCGGAGGTGAGCCCGGCCGTGGAACCGCTGGTCTTCGCTGCGGTACTCGAGGGCCTTATCGAGTCGCCGCTGCCCGGTTCGAGGAGATACGCCAAGGCGCCGGGCGACCTCCGCGCCGGAGAGCTTCTCCCCCGCTTCCTCCGCCTCATCAAGCCAGCCGACGATGCTGACGATCTGCTGATGGATGGGGTCTGAGCTGGGCTCCTGAGCCTGTTGCTGAGGCATCGCCTGCTGGTCGACCACCTCGTCCTCGGTCATGACCGTACCGCTTGGCACAAGTTCAGCGGAGGACTGCTCCTGGGGCGTCGGATCATCGGTCGGCCAGGAGTTCTCCACGGCCAGCAGACCAGGCGCTCGCGAAGGTTCCGCGGCCGACCCGGACGGCATGGCGTCTACAGCCGACGCTTCTTCCATACCCCCTTGGTCCATGGGTTGTCGGGCGGCGTGGTCCTGGGCGGTGGGCTGAGCGCTGCTCAGCTCGGTCGTCTGAGTCTCGGCCCCTTCCAGGAAGCCTGCGCCAGCCATGTCGGCCCTTGTCGTCTCCGCGGTCGCCTGAGCGTCAGTGCCGCGGGCGTACAACTGACGGAACTGTTGCAGTATGGGACGGAGCTGCTCCTCGACGACGGGCCCCCCGGTCAGTGGATCGGCCACCCCGTACGCATCCAGCAGGAACAACCCCAGTTGCCGGGCGTTGGGGAGCACGCCGTACTGGACGCCGTAGACGTGGATGGCTTGGACGCACTGTTCCTCGCTCACCTGTACGGCTGTTTGCTCCACAGCGGGCTCCAGCTGCTGTACCGCGTCCTGATAGTGGCCGAGCGGGGCAGCGGCGTCCTCTGTGGTGTCGGGCACTCCCTGGTGGTCGCCGGACTGTGAAGTCTCGACCGCCGATTCATCAATGCGTGTCGCGCCGACGGAGATGTCCAGACCGGCATCCTCAAGGACATGTGGTGCCGTCTCGGCGAGGGGAATGCCGTACCGGGCAAGGCGCAAGGGCAGTACTGCTTCAATCGGAGCCTTGCGGCGCCATGCCCGGCCGTACTCTGCCCGCAGCTGGGACTCGTAGACGAGACGGTGCTGTTCGAGCCTGATGGCTTCCTCATAGTTACGGATCTCCCACAGCTTCATACGGCGCCACAGCAGGAACGTCGGGAGGGGAGACAGCAGCCAGCGGGTGAGGCGTACACCTTCCATGTGCTTGTCTGCGGTGATGTCCGCGATTCTGCCGATCGCATGGCGGGCGGCCTCGACCGCGATGATGAAGAGGATCGGTATGACGGCGTGCATCCCCACGCCGAGTGCGTCGGGCCAGGCGGCGGCGCCGTTGAAGGCGATCGTGGCGGTGGTAAGTAGCCAGGCGGTCTGACGGAGCAGCGGGAAGGGGATGCGGATCCACGTCAGCAGGAGGTCGAGTGCCAGCAGGACACAGATGCCGGCGTCCACGCCGATGGGAAAGACCAGGGAGAAGGCCCCGAAGCCCTTCTTCTCGGCAAGTTCACGGACAGCCGCGTAGGAGCCGACGAAGCCGATCCCGGCGATGATCAGCGCTCCGCAGACCACTATGCCGATCAGAATGCGGTGGGCCCGGCTGTATGCAACCGGTGCCGTCCCCCGTATGTCCCCCGTCACTTGCTGGTCCTTCCTTCTTCTGACGCGCGGTCACGATCTCTTCAGCCTCTCATGGCGCTGCGGCCCGGTAGCGGGCCATTTGCCTGCAGCCAGGGACGGAGGCTGTCAGGAACACCGGGGGGGGGTGGCTTTGTCGAGCAGTAGTGACGTCACTTGTCGACGGGTTTGGGAGGCGCCCAGAACCACGGTCGGGTGATGTTGATGAGTTTGGGAGGCACTGTCTCCAGAACCGGTCGACAAACGCTGTTCCTAGAGATCAACGAATTCAGGGACCCGTGAAGCGCCGGGCGGACACAGCATCGAGGTCCGCTCGACCAGACCCGAGGACCGCCAGGTCAGGTCCGGCGGCCCTCGGGTCTGGTGGCGGGTCACAAAGCGGGCGGTGCGCAGCGCGGCAAGCTCAGCGCGCGAGGAGCGCTCCTTCACGAGCACCGCGCAGCTGCCTGTCCGCCACACCCACGCGTCGCCCTCAATGAAGGGGCGGACAGACCAGCGGCTGGACCTCGCGCGCCTTGAGGCGGGCGAGGTCCAGCGCAGCGGCCGGTTCGGGTGGAAGCGATCCGGCACTGGCGGCGGTACCGAGGATCAGTTCGATCCCACCCGGTGAACCGAAAGTACGGCTCGGACTGTCCGCCAAGGCCACCCAGCCGCACACCTCGCCGCCAGGGACCTGGACAAGCAGTCGTGGCGCTCGCCGACGGGGTATATGCGGGACGTCCTCGGCTCGGATCAGTCGGTACCGCTTGCCGTCATCGGCCAGGTTGGTGGCCACCCACACTTCGGCCACTGCTTGACCCCCTAACGGCCGTCGGGAGCCCTGATCAGGTCCGCCAGAGGGTGACACGCTTTGAGTTCGGTGACGCGAGGCTGCTCCGGGAGGAGACTCAGCTCTTACTTGTCGAACTCGTGCCAGGACCCGCACTTCGTGGGCTTGTGGCCGGTCTTGTACACGCAGACCCTCATCTTGAAGCGCACCCCCGCGTAGAGGGTCGGGGTTTTCCAGCTGCCCCCGTTGTTGGCCACCTTGTCCGTGACGTCGACGACGAAGTAGCCGTGTTTGGCGGTGCGGACCTGGGTGATCGCGCTATAGCCGTCTTTCTTGATGTCGTTCGCGTAGACCCGGCCGGTCAGGGAGTTGTAGAAACCCTCGGCTCGCTTGCCGGGGGAGGTCCACCAGCCGGAGCTGTTCGCAGAGGCGGGCGTGGCGGCCAGGCCGGTGAGGAGGGCGAGACTCAGGGTTCCTACGACCGCGCCGGCACGGACGCGCGGGCTCTTGATCAGTTGTGGCATGCGGTGTCCTCCGGGATGCACGTGTGGACGTCCTCCGCCGCGGTGTGAAGCAGGTCGTCCCTGATCCAGCCGGTCTTGCCCTTGGCCGTGCCCGTGGTCATCTTGACCTTGGTCCATCCATAGCCGCCCTTGTAGTCGTAGTCCTTCTCCGAGCACTTGTTGCCCTTGTAGGCGACACCCACCGCGGTGGAGCTGGAGGAGGCCTTGGACCGGATGTTGGCCGACGAGGCCGTGACGTAGCAGCCCTTCGCGGCGGCCTCGGCCGTGCCCGCGGCGACCACCAGGCCGGATCCCGCAAGAGCGGCGGTCAGCGACAGGGCTGTTATGGCTTTGCGTATCTGCATGTCTTCCCCGTAGTTACCGGCATCCTCGCGAATGCCCTTTGCGAATGAAACCAGAAGGAAGTCAATTGAGTTCGGCAGAGACGTGTCAACTTTTTTCGCACCGCGCAATGAGCAGCCGTTCCCCTTTTTCCGCCTCGCGCAATGCTGCAGATAGGATAATCTCTTTCCTTGGTCTTTTTCGCGTCACGAAACGTCTGCATTGCGCATCACGCAATGACAACCCAGAGAGGCCCGCTTTGACCTGATATGAATATGGGGAGCCTTTTCGCCTGGCGCATGTAGAGTGGCCCAAGCGGTTCAGTACTCCCCCAAGGGGGTTGCGGGGCCGAGGGGTTGGAGGACATGTACCACCGGCCACGAGAGCTGTATGGGCCATTCGGTCCGAGGGGTGACCGCTCCCCGTCCGCCGCCGGAGGGAGAAGCGGATTACGCGACGAGGGGCTTAGTTGTTTAGTGCCGCAGCACAGAAGGTCCACACAATCAATTCACAAGATGAGATAGGAGCCGCCCGACCAAGCGGCACCGCTCATGCGCGACGGGTCATGCTCGTGTTGGAGGCTTTCACTCGCCTGTCCGGCCCCACCCACGGCCCTAGCGAGATCGCCGAAGCCACGGGTCTCAATGTGGCCGTTGTCTATCGCATATTGCAGTCCGGAATTCCCAGCATGCTCTTCGTCCGCGTGCCTCCTGGCCGATACCGGCTCGGGCCCGGAGCCGCGCAGCTCGGAATGCAGGCCATGGTGAACACGCCCGGCGCCGAAACTTTTCACCCTGTGCTGGAGCAGGCAAGCCAGGCCCTGGACGGATTCGCGCTGCTGTGGGGCCTCTCCCCATACGGCGGACCTCACCGGTCTTGCGTCGACTACGCACCTGGGCGGTATGACTTCGACGCACTTGGCCTGACCGCCACGGAGCTTGTGGAGGTTGGTTCCACCTTGCGAGTGGGTGCCTCTGGACGCGTGATCGCAGCGCACCTGCCGCCCCCCATGGTCGCCAGCGTCCTAGCTGAACAGGTACCCGCCGCCGCAGGGCCGGGCGTGGTCCGGGATCCCGACGACTTCGTGGCCTCCCTGAAGGCCATCCAGCAGGCCGGGTACGCCGTGGGCCGCGAGGAGATCCCTGGATGGGACTCGATCGCCGCCCCCGTCATGTGGGGCGATGCCGTCTACGGGGCTGTCGCCATTCTCAAGCCCTCGTCACTGATGCCGAAGGACCTGGCGGTCCCGATCGCTGTGATGACGGCGGCCGCGAACCGACTCAGCCTGCTTGTGTCGGGTGGTCCCGGGAAGGACGCCACAAGTGGGAGGAAAACGCCGCGCTACGGCGAGCCGTTGCCGACCAGCGACGCAAAGACCTCCGCCGACAAGCGAGCCGTCCGGGGAGACCTGAGCGTGGAGTAGTGCCGTTCGCGGACATTCGCGCTGGGCGCCGGGTGCAAAACGAGAGACGATGATCTTCGGTGTCGCGGCCTTGGCCGTGATCGGACTGGGCAACGGAAACACCCCTGCGAAAGACGAGGGGACTCCGCGGCCGCAGTCCACGGTGCAGTATCCGATCCGGTTCGACAGCGTCCCGCCGCGCGAGCGCCGAAGCCTGGTCCCACGGTGTCGTACCCGATCCCCTGGGAACGGTGACCCGCCGGCGGCCGCAGGCACGGCGGCGTAGCCGACGGCCCAGCAAGAGGCAGCAGCAAAAAGAAGCCCAGCTGATCGGCCAGGCTGCGGCTTCGCCATGGCGGCGGCCGCGGTCATCAGCCTGGTGGTGATGGTGGTCAACTGGTTGCTGGCCCACTGGTGGGTGCTCGTCCTGCTCCTGCTCCTGGTCCTCGCCCTGCTGGCGGGCGCCGGATGGCTGTACAGCCGTCAGCAGCAAGCTCGGTGGGAGGCGGTTCGGTCGCAGGGCCTGTGGTTCGGGCTGGCCCAGTTGGACGCGCTGCACCACACCCGGTTCGAGGAGGCGGTCCGGGACCTGATGCACCGCGACGGCTGCCAGGATGCCCAGCGGGTCGGCGGCCCTGGAGACCTCGGCGCTGACGTGAAGGCCACCGACCCTTTCGGCCGGCGGTGGGTCATCCAGTGCAAGCACCGCCGCAACGGCGCTCAGGGCCCGGCGGTGGGCACCCCGGATTTTGCAGGTCCTCAACGGCACGGCCAGGCAGGTGCACGGGGCGGACGTCGCCGTGATCATCACCCACGGCCGGGTCACCGGTCCGGCCGTGGACTTTGCCAAGCAGCAGCGGCTACACGTCGTCGACCGACAGACGCTCGCCGTGTGGGCGGCGGGGTCGCGTCCGCTGTGGGAACTCCTGCGAGCGGTACCACCCCCGCGCCGAACGTCACCTTTGAGCAGAAAAGACCGTCTTGTTCGGCCTGCAATTGGGGCCGTGGCTTGTCCCCGCAGTGGTGGGGAGCGTCCTGCACGATCTCTGCGTCCGCGATGCGGTCGGCCTTGCGGAGATGCTTCTGCGGGTGCTCGGCGTCGACGGCCTGTCATCGCCCGGTGACGTTCTCATCCTGCAGAGCCCGGGTCAGCTGCTCCAGTGCTTCTTCCGCGCGCGTTGGTGGGATGGCTAACTGATGGCGACCGGGTCGGTCGCCAAGCACCTCGCCCGGCGGGCCAGCCCGTGCGATGGAGTGGTGAAGTCGCTGACTCTCTCGTGGTGCGGCGATGGCTGGTACGCGCCCGTGCTGTGCAAGGCCGCCGCGCCGTTCTTGAAACGCCCCCCCCCGGCGACAGTGATGCCAACTGAGGTCCTCAGCCGACGGCTTGGTCCGACCTGCGACACGCCCGTTACGTTGCGTGTGATCGGATAGACCATCAGGGGGATAAAGATCTCTCAAACGCGACAGGCCCCTTGCGGGGGCCTGTCGGTCCACTGCCGGGGGTCGAGACCCAGCAGAGCGGCCGCACCATGATCACGGGGAGGTGCGCTTTCTATGAGCGTACAAGTTCGGGCGATACCGCCACAGCAACCGCCGCGCTGCGCTGCGCTGAACGTCAGGAGCCGATCAGCAGGCTTGAGTGGCAGATCCCGCCCTGCTCCGCCCCGCTGAAAGCCGGTGGCCGCCCCGCCGAAACGGAACGGCCACCGAAGTTCGACTCGCCCAGAGTCTTCGCCCCTGATGAGGGGCGCCAGCCCGCACCCGCAGGTGGAGCCTCGTGCCGGCGTGTTGCCCACACGCCGGCGGAGCCAGAATAGACGTGGCCCAGCAGCAGCAGCACCCTGATCGCGCCGCTTGCCCACTATCTGGCCAATGAGGCTCCCCGAATCGCTGCAAAGGGAAGCACTCTTGTCACCCCAGCCCCACGCACCCTTCTACCCGTTTTCCGCCCAGCCCATCACCAGCTTGAGGCAGGGCCGATGAGCGAGCCCGCATTCGATGACGACTTCGACGTCATCAGCAGCGACGGCCCGCTGCCCTTCACGATGGTCCCCGAATGGATCACCTACTCCGGGGTCAAGTCAGCTCACCGTGAGCTGTGGACAGTCCTCGCTTCGTGCGTCAACCACGGCCGCAAGGACAACCGCGTCTGGCCGACCCAAGCCGAGCTCGCCGACGCCATGGGCCTGAAGAAGCCCGACCAGCTCAAGCCCTACCGGGAATCCCTGGAAGCGATCGGCGCCGTCGTCCTGACCGAGAAGCGCTACCAGGGTGGGATGCGCCGCCGCTACGTCTACGACATCAGGTTCCGCCCTCCGCAGGGTTACGCCGGTCCCCTCACCCGTCAGGAGTGGCTCGCCCGCCGCAACGCGCGCCTGGCTGCGGCAGCGCAGGCCGAGCAGAGCGACACCGAGGCATTCGAACTAGAAACCACAGGTCATCGCGGTGCCCCCAAAAATGGGGGCACCGGTACCCCTGAAAATGGTGGGGCGCGGTCCGCAAGAAATGGGGGTGCCCGTACCCCTGACAATGGGGGCGCAAAACCAGACCAACATCAACCAGACCAACGTGAACGACAGACAGCGCCTTCAGCGCGTAGCGCTGGGAACGGCCGTAGGCCATCTGCAGGTAGTAGCACGCGCGAGACGTCTAGTGGCTCCGCCGCAGCCAGCGGCGCTGAAGCGCAGCATCAGAGATCGGTCCGATCTGGCAGGGAAGGGCAGCTGGTAACGAAGGAGGTCCAGGCTGTCCTGGAGGCTTTCCCCGACGCCCTGTCGGAGGCCCTGCGTGATACCGCCCGCTTCAACTGGCCCAAGACCTTACTCAAGGCGATCGAGCAGCAGCTGACCGATGGCGGTCTCGCTCAGGCCCGAAGGCTCGGCGACAGGGTCGCCCGGCGCTGGGTGACGCACGGCTACATGGAGCACCACACAGCAGGCACTCTGACCAGCCCCATCGGCGCCGCAGTGGCCATGCTCAAGCCGGGACCGTGCCCCGATCCCCGGTGCGAGGACGGCGAGTTCTTCGACGACGGCTCTTTGTGCCGAGCCTGCATAGAGCGGGAAAAGAATCGCCGCGCCGACCGTGAGCGGGACCGCAAGGCCGCAGCCGCAGAGAAGGAAGCCGAGGCCAGGCGCAGAGCATGCCCACACTGCAAGGAGGACCGTGGCACCGTCGGCCAGCCCTGTGAGGAGTGCTCGAGGGTTCTCGCCTCAACTGAGCGCGCCACTGCCGCGCTCATCGACCAGGCTCTGGCCTACTACCTCGCTCGAGCCGGCAAGGAGAACGACGAGTCGGCGGCCGCCGACTTCCGTGAGTACCTGACCGAAGAGGTCGCCAGGGCGAGGAGACTCGCGGTTGCGGAAGGAGCCGAAGTCCTCGGCCAGGCACTTGCGGCCCGCCTCGCTGCCGACGCACTGGCCAGGAAGTACAAGGCCAGCCGGAATCAGCTTGGCGCCCAGGGGCAAGAGGCGGTTCTGGCTGCACGCGCCGAGCGCCCCGCTCCGGAAGACCAGGCCGTCATCCCGCCTCGAACGTCGCTGCATGACCGTTGGTGCCCAGGTCCCGACGGCACCGGCTGCCCTGAGAGACGGCACGCAGTGGGTTACGACGGCAACGGGCTGTGCGTCAGGTGCAGGAGCATGGCCGTGTCCGGCAAGCCTCCCATGCACAGCTAAGGCCAGCCGTGTGGTGCCCCCTGGGGCACCACACGCCGAAGCCTTTCCCGTGTTTTGCGCTGGTGCCAACGCGTTTTGCTCGCAGCGGAGTTGGCACCAGCCAACCAAGACCGGTCATGTAGCTTGCAGCCAGGACACTTGGTGCCCGCGCTATGGGGGAGCGGGCATCTCGCCAAGGAGGAGCCCACCACTGATGGAGTCCACGACCACACAGATCGACGTGAACGAGGCCCTAGCCAGAGTCCGTGAGCTGGCGGTCGAGGTCGTCGGGCAGCGTGTGGCAGTGCACGCCACAGCCTGGGAGATGGTCAAGCGATGGAAGAGAAGAGTTCTCATGCCGTCGAGCTCGCCCAGGCCGTCCGGGACCTCGACGCCTGGGCGACGCGGAACCGCCAGGCACCACGTGAGTGGACACCGGGCCGAGACCTCACCCATCATCAGGCGCGTGAGCTGATTGAGCAGCATCCGGAGATCGCCCCTCTCGGCGAGAGCTTCGTGCGCACCCTCGCCCGGAGAGGCTTCCGCTTATTCCAGATGGAAGCCCTCGTCCGCACGGTGCAGCAGGACGGCGAGCCTCAACCACCGGCCGCCTTGCTCCAACCGGCGCCTTCTGCGGGCAGCCTTAGTTGCCCGCCAACAGATCCGGGTAACGGCATTGCAAAATAGACCTCTCGCGCTCCACGCACCCGGGTCCGTGGACCCACTCCTTGGGCCCACAGGCGCCATGCTTCGACGCGCCTTTCCGGTGTAGTAGCGCGGACGGGCCAAGTGCTGCCCGAGAAATACGGCAACTGGCGAGGCGTCTACAACCGGCTGCGCATGTGGGCCGCCGACGGCACCTGGGGGCGGGTGTTCACCGCGCTGACGGCCAGGCCGACGCCGACGAGGACCTGAACTAGGCCGTTTCGGTGGACTCCACCATTGTGCGCGCCCACCAGCACGCGGCCGGGGCCCGCAAAAAGGAGCCCCGGCCGGCGAACCGAACGACCACGCCATCGGCCGGTCCCGCGGCGGACTGACCACGAAGATCCACCTGGTGGCCGACGGCCAATGCCGACACCTGGCGTTCGCCCTGACGGCAGGACAGGCCGGTGACGCGCCTGCCTTCGAGCGGCAGCGTGGCCGGCCTCGCACCAGTCCGGACGTCGTCCTGGCCGACAAGGCGTACTCCGAAATGGCTGAACGCTCAGCTCGTCGAGTGCCGCGCTCACTCGCCAACTGAAGCGCTCAGTGCGAGTCTGTTACAGCTCGAACTCAAGGTCCAGCACGTCGTTGATCTGCACCTCTTGGAGAGAGCCGGCGCGGCGGCCGCCGTCTTGGAAGTACACCTCCTTGAGTGCTTCGGCGGTGAGCTCGCGCAGCCGGTCGTCGCTGGCTCCCTGTTGCTGGGCGTCGAAGAGGCGTGCGGCGTGCTGCGGGGGCAGGGCCACGGTGAGGTGTCGGATGCGGTCCTCGTCCGTTGTGTGGATCGGCGCGCCGGCGTATCCGAGGCGGGCGTGGACGTCGATGACGATGCCGCCGGTCGTCGCTGCCTTCTCGCGGGCCTTGGCCCGGATCTGTGGCTGCCATCGGGCCTTCACCTCGTGCTCCAGGCGCGCGGCGAGGTTCGAGCGGGGCTTTTTGGCCTTGCCTGCCACGTACCGTTCTACCTGCCGCTGGGAGATGCCGAGAAGGTCGGCGACTGCCTTTGTGCCGCTCAGCTGCTTGACCAGGTACCGCATCTGCGGGCCTGCGGACTTGGGTGCGGGGCGGGTGAACGCCTTCTGGACCGCCTTGTCCAGGCCATCGCCGAACTCTTTGGCCATCGCCTGCTCCTTTACTCGCCGGTGTCGGCGTCGGTGACGGTGCCGTCCTTGATGTACCGGGCGAGGTTGAGCTCCGGGGCGTTGAACCGCTCGCGGATCTCCTCGCCCCACAGCACGGGCTGGGTGCCCTCGTGCTTAACCAGGCCCGGGTTGACCCCGAGCTTGAAGCCGCCGGGCAGCGGCTTGCCCTCCCGGTAGGGCAGGAAGTCCAACGGCGAGGGCCCGGAGGCGGCGTAGACGACGCAGTCCGACAGGATCGCAATCGGGTACTGCCCGGTGAATGCCGCATGCTTGACGATCTTGCGGTGCAGGTTGATCCGGGTGCGGGCGATGACCGCAGCGCGGATGTCCGGCCGCCACGTCGGGCGGGACAGCGCCCGCCACGGCTCGCCCGGCCGCCAGCCCTCCCCGCGCGGGCGCTCACGCAGCTTGCCCAGGCCGCCCTTCACCGTCGCCTTCACCGCGGAGACGACGATCGCCAGCTCCGGGTCGCGGGCCTTGTAGCCGTCCATGCCCGCGAGGAAGTCGGCCGGGGCGAGATCGGCGTCGACACCGAGATCGGCCATCGTGACGAGGTACGCGTCACGCAGCCGGTTGTACCAGCCGTCCAGGTAACGGCCGCTCTCCCGCCGCACCCACGCCTGAAGCGGGCGCACCTCGTAGCCCAGCTCCACCGCGTACGCCACAGTCGGCGTCGCATACCAAGCCGGCCCCTCGGGACGCTCGCCCTTCGGCGTGAACGGGGAAGGCAGAAGGCTGCCGTCCAGCTCCACCCACTCCTTGCCGACCTTCACCCGCGACAGGTCCACATGGGACAGGTCGACCAGCCACGAGCCGGGCAGCTTCGGGTCGAACGCCGGAGCCTTGACGTGTGTCGGGGCACCGAGGCCGACGTTCAAGCCGTTGGCGCCGGCGGCAAAGGCCATGTTGACGTCGATGCCCACCAGGTGGCGCAGGGTGCACTCGGCATCCGTCATCGGCCGCGCCCAGTCGTAAGCCTCCTCGAACAGCTTCTCCGCAGGTCCCCGGACGTGGAACCGGGGCAGGTCCTTGAGGATCGGGTGGCCGTCGGGGGCCTCGCACGGCGCCGGGTCGACCGGGTCCTTACCCAGCGAGCCGGGATTGTGCTCGGAGTGCCGCCTGCCCGCCGCGTCCGGTTCGGAGGCCCGGGTCGCCGGATGCAGCGCGGTCATCAGCTCCAGGCCCGTCACCGCGGTCGATCCGCGCGGCGTCATCACCCGCGACGCGTACACGCCCAGCACCCGGGCGAGTTCCGCCGGCGCCAGCTGCCCGGCCTCACCCCAGTGCCGGGAGTCCAGCGCATTCCACGACGGGATGCACAGCTGCACGCAGGCCCGCTCCGAACCGGTCGCCGGGCGGTAGATCCGCGCCCACGGGCCGAAGCCGCGCTTGGTCAGTTTCCACTCCGCCCGCGCGAGCTGCTTGATGACCTTGTGGCCCTCCGGGATCCGCCCCGCGAGCCGCTCCTCCTCCGTGAGAGTGGCCGGCAGGCCGTAACGCTCCAATGCGGACTGGGTGAGCACGAGCAGCGGGTCAGCGTCCTTGCCCGGACCGGACAGCTTCGGCGCCCCGAGCTTCGCCTCCTTGAGCGTCCAGTCCACCAGGGACGGCAGGGACTTGGCGGGCACGTCCAGCACCAGGCCGCCGACGCAGTAGGCCAGCACCTGCCCATCCTCGACGTCGACGACCGCCAGCGGGCCGTTCTCGAACCGCGGGTCGGCGTCACCCGCCGGAGTACCGGCCGAGGCCGCCTTCCGCGCGCCCGGGCGGCGCGACGTCGACGACGTCCTGGTGGCGCGCGCCGAACGCGGCGCGGCCGCCGGAGCAGCAGCGACAGGGACAGGGGTCTGGGTGTTCTCGGTAGCAGTCATGGCCGATGCGTCGGGCGCCGGACCTGCGGACAAAGACCGCGCTTCCACCGGGCTGGGTGCGGCGGTGAACGTAGCCGACACAGCCGCGACGGGCGCGGTGGCGTCGGCCGGGGCGGGGTAGAGCTCCGCGAGCTTGTCCAGCAGCCGGGCGTAGGCGTCACGCTCCGGCGGGCGGGGCTCCGTCTTGCCGGACTCCCAGCCGGACACCGTGGCCCGGCGCACTCTCAGCGCGGTGGCCACTTCGTCAATCGTCAGGCCGTGCGCGGCGCGTAGCCGCTTACGCTCCGGCGGCGGCGGCAGCGTGGCGCGGGACGCGAGCAGCGCATCGACCGCGTCGAACAGCTCAGACATGGCACACCTCCTGACCAATACCCTAACCGCGAAACGTTCATTGTGCGTACGTTTGGCGTACGTAGCGCGTACGGCATTCTGTGAAGCCGGTGCGCGGCGTCCTATTGAGCAAGGGTGCCGCGGTCAGGCTGGACGGTTGATCAGTTCTGGAGCGGCGGGTGTGGCACGTCATGTGGCTGACCCGCATCGACGCGAAGATTGAAGCCGTGTGGCAGCGTCAAACGGAGATCGAGCAGGGCAGGGTGCGCCGGCCCCCGCGGCCGGAGTGGACGGTCGAGCTCGGCATCGGCGCCGGCCGCCCGCCCATGCAGGTCCACGCCGGCGACTGCCACGCGGCGGGCAAACGCCGCGCCGTCGACCGCGACGAGGCCCGACGCCTCCTGGCCGACGGCCTGCGCCCGTGCACCCACTGCCGCCCCGACACCCAGCTCGACATCATCGACTTAAGGCCCGCGGCGCCACCCCGGCCCCCTGCCCACGTCCCTCGCCGCAAGGACACCCACACGATGAGCACTCCCCCGCCTCCGGTCACCGACCCTGACCCGTCGACGTTCGTCTGCCTGGGAAGCCAGGTAGGCCCCTGCTCCGCATGCCAGCGCAAGACCTGGAAGTACGGCCACGGCGGCAGCCCCCTGTGTGCGTCCTGAAGCAGTGGGGTCCGCACGTGTGCCACCTCGCCTCCAGCACGGCCGCCCCAGGGCCACCGTGCGCAGCACGCGCAGCAGGTCATGGGCCTCGTCCAGCGTCAGCAGACGCAGCCGCTGCGTGTCGTGCTCCACGGGGACGAAGCGATGTCGTCGAGGTCGAGGTGGTCGTAGTCGTCCATGAGCTGGGTGAACGGCTGCGGCCCCGGGCCGGCGTTGTCGCCGGCCCGGGGCCGCAGGGTGAGGCGGTGTGGTGGTGGAGGGCGGTCGCCTACGCGGCGAAAGGCTCTGCGGGGCTTCAGCCGAGGAGTAGGCGGGCGCGTCGGTGCCCTCCCGAGCGGGCTGATCTGGGGCAGTTGGCGTTCCCTATCGGTGAGCCGGTGCCGAAGGCGGATGCCCTCTTCTAGGACGTCCGGAGACCACAGCGGCGGCACCGAACAGTGCAGAGTCCCGGACGGCCACACCGGGGCCGCGCTCGTTGAGCAGAGACTGCGGAGCACGTGATGAGCCTCCGGGACCCCGCTCGGGACCTGGAGGCTTCGTCATCCCCCGCCCGCCGACGACGCGCAGGACGCGGTGCCACCGGATAGCGGTCTCATCTGCCCGGGGAATGAGTTGGAGCCCGTTACGTCCCCCGCCACCGATGACCTAGTAATGTTCGGCCACATGAGCATCCCGAGCCCTCGGGGGGAACGAGAGAAGCTAATTACAGCCCTCACTCCCCAGCTGCGACGACACTTGAAGATCCGTGCCTTTGAACACGGAATGGACATCCAGGACGCAACTGAGCACGCGATCAACGCCTGGTACTCAGCCGACGACCTCCCTGACGTCACGACCGACGGAGCGAAGACGTGGGGGACATTCCTCCCTGTCGGCGAGCCGGACCGGTTCAAGGCGGCCTGCTCGGAACGCGGTGTCACCTACGTCAAGGGCCTGGCGCAGGCGCTCACGCTGTGGCTCGCCAACCACCCGTCTCCTACCGCTCCATTGGTGGCCCAGCCGGTGGTGCGGGTGATAGTGGCCAACCAGAAGGGTGGCGTGGGGAAGACGTTTTTGTCGTCGGGGATCGCGCAGGCTCTGGCGGAGGCCGGGCATCGGGTGCTCATCGTCGACTACGACCCGCAGGGGCACCTCACTGCAGAGCTCGGGTTCGAGGAGCTCATGTACGAGGACGACGTCGACACCCTCATGATGCACATGGACGGAACCGCGAAGGGCGACATACACGATCTCCTGGTGGCCCTGGACGGCGAGCGATTCGGCGAGCGGCTCCACCTTCTTCCCGCCTCTGACGACGCGTTCCTGCGCGACGTCGCCCTGTCCAAGGTGAGCTTCAGCGAGGCCGCTCTGGAACGGGCTCTGGAGCCGCTGGAGGCGGACTACGACGTCATCATCATCGACGGTCCGCCCAGTCTGGGTCTGAACATGGACACCGCGTTGTACTACGTCCGTCGCCGCGACGGGGAGCTCGCCGACCGGTCCGGGGTCATCACGCCGGTCTGGGCGAACAAGGCCTCACACCGCGCGTTCCGGCTCCTCAGCCGCCAGATGGAGGATCTGTGCAAGAAGGGCCGGATCCAGGTCGACTACATCGGCTTGATCATCAACGCGTACGACAGTCGGCGCGGCAAGCTCGTGAAGCAGAACAAGGATGAGTGGGAGAAGAGCAGTTCCCCGCCCGTTCTCGCTGTGATCGGTGATCTGAAGGAAGGTCGGGAGGCTGCGGACGGGGAGATCCCGCTGCTTGAATACGCGCCCGACAGTGAGCACGCGCAGGTGATGCGCGATCTGGCGAAGGAGCTTGCCGTATGACGCCCTCTCAGCCCCGGGTCACCCGAGGTTTCAGCATGGGCGAGGAGGACGGGGCGGGCGAGAAGCAGGCGCCGCGCCGGATCCGGACCCGCCAGCAGATCATGAACGGTGAGGGAAAGCGGCCTCCCGCCGCGGTGGAGCTCAAGCTGCTCGCCGGCAATCCGTTCAACCCGCGCGATGAACTCACCGACATCGAAGAGACAGCCGAGTCACTGCTCGCCAAGGGGCAGATCCAGCCCGTCACCGTGGTGCGGCGAGCAGCGTTCTTGGGCGCCTACCCGGGTCAGGAGGCGGCGCTCGGTGACGCCGAGTATGTCGTCATCGACGGAAACCGGCGTCTGGCGGCTGCCGACCTCGCCGACTTGGCCGAGCTGCGGATCGACGTCAATGACGATCTCGCGGTCTCTGCCGCGGACATTCTGGAATCCGCCCTGATCGCGAACATTCACCGCGTCGACGTGCCGCCGCTGGATCAGGCCAAGGCCATCCAGAAGCTGGTGAAGGTCCACGGATCGCAGGGCGAGGTGGCACGGAGGCTGGGGAAGACGCCTGCGTGGGTGTCGCAGCGTCTGGCACTCCTGGAGCTCAAGCCGGAGCTCCAGGAGCAGGTGGAGGCCGGCGAGTTGAAGGTGGAGGCTGCTCGCCGTATCGGCAGGCTTCCCAAGGGGCAGCAAGTGGGGGAGGCGCAGAAGGTTATGGCGGCCGCCAAGACCCCCCGCCAGCGGCGGCGCAACGCGTCATCCGAGCCGGTCGATACCTCCACCGTTAACGGCGTTAATACCCCAGCGAGCACGCCGGGTTCGGACGCTTCTGCCTCGTCGGCCGTTAACGCCGTTAACACCTTGGCGAGCGCGTCGGAGTCAGAGTCGGCGCCCCCGACAGGGACAACCGTTAACGCCGTTAATACTCCGGAGGCCCAGGCTTCGGAGAAGACAGGACAGGATGAGGCCGGGCAGCCGCGACGGCTTCCCTACGACGACGCATTCTCCGTAGTGACCCACCTGCACCTGAAGATGGACCCGGAGGTGTTCGCCAAGGGTGCTCGTGTGTGGCTGAGAATCCTGCGCGAGCAGCAGCCTGCGGAGTACGCAGCGCTGCTGGATGACCTGGTGAGCCAGGGAGACCGCACCTCGGCCTGACCCTCGTGCCCGAAAACGCGAAAGGGCCCGGCTTTCACCGCGAACGTGTCGCGGTGAAAGCCGGGCCCTTTGTGGTCGTCCGCAGGACGGATGGCGTCAGGCCGCCAGTGCGTGGGCGTCGGGGGTTGTGTAGGTGGTCGGGTCTGCGGGCGTGCCGTCGTGGCACTCCAGGCACGACCCGAGCGTCTTGAGCGGTAGGCAGTGGTGGTAGCGGCGTCCGCACTGCGGGCAGGTGGTACGGGCGGCCATCGCAGCATCGAGGGCAGCTTCTTTGGCCAGGGTCATCGGCCGGACGGGCAGAGCGAGATCGACGCGGTACAGATAGGCGGCTCGGGTGCACGCGCGCTGCGGGCGCGTGCCGCAGGCTCTGCAGCGCAGGATGGCGACGGGCTGGTGTCCGCCGAGGCGGAGTCCCGCAGCGCGCAGCTGGCGGCGTGGGGCCAGGTGCTCGGCTGGTGCGGTGCCCCAGTCGTATTCAGGTAACCCGTAGGCGGTCGCGCGGCTGCGCTGTGGGGCGTCGGGTGCGGGTGGTCACTGCGGCCCCCAGGCGGGGGCGAGGCCTCGGGGGCGCTGAGGGTAGCGGGGGCCGGGGCGCTGCGGGCGGGGCCGGCTGATCCGGCGGCGGGGGCGTGGGATGAGCACGGTGTGTCCTCCAACGGGGTGATGGCGGGCAGTGCTGCGCCCCGTCGGCGGATGGTCCGCTGACGGGGCGTGGGGTGAGGCGGGGTGGCCGGGCGGCCTGTCGGGTCGGCGCTGAAGCGTGCCGGAATCGGTAGGGCACTGACGTGGCTTTGCGGGCATGCTGGCCGGCAGGGGCGAGTGGGGGGTCTGTGCGGACAACGCGGACCACAACGGGCTCCGCGCGTGGATCCGCGGCATCCAGTCGCTGGTCTCCTACTGGGCTGGCCGCACTCGCGAGTCCGTCAAGTACGCCCAGTCCGGTGCGGAGTTTGCTCCGAACAGCACCGCCAGCGTGTGGCTCCCCGTGAGCGAGGCCCGCGCCTGGGCGGCTCTCGGCAACGCCAATGCGACCCGGGCCGCCTCGAGCGTGCCGAGGCCGCAAGGGATTCCGCTGAGGAGGACGAGGTCGACGAACTGGGCGGACTCTGCACGTTCGGCCGGACCCGTCAGATCTACTACGCGGCCGAATCCCTCTCCTGGCTGCCGTCCGAGACCACGGCCGCAGCGGACTACGCGAACCGGGCCGTCGCCGCGTACGAGGACACCAGCTCGCCTGAGTGGGCGTTCGGGGACCAGGCCGGCTCACGCAGTGCCCTGGCCATCACCCGGATCCGGGCGGGTGAGCTCGAGGGCGCTACGGAGGCCGTCGCGCCCATGCTCGAACTCCTACCAGAGCAGCGGATCAACGGCATCATCCACTGCGCCCAACGAGTCCACCGTGCGCTGGGCGAGTCGCCGCACGCCGAAGCCGGCGGGGGGCTCCAGGAGCAGATCGAGGCCTTCACCCGTACGCCGCTCAAATCCCTGCCCAGCTAGGAGTTCACCGTTGACGTATCCGATCCGCATCGTCGGCGACCAGGTCGTCCTGCGCGATTTCACCCGCGATGACGTCGACGATGTGCTGGCAATCATCGGTGACGACGCCGTAACGACGTGGCTGAGCTTCGACAGCCGCGACCGCGCTCAGGCCGTCGCCATGATCGAGGGCACAATCGAGCGCGCTACGCAGGAACCTCGGACCGAGTTCTACCTCGGGGTGACCACCGGAGACGACGACCGCGTGATCGGATTCGCCCGGATCGGGCTCAGCGGCGTCCAGGCCGGGAAGCTGGGCTACGCCATCGCAGCGAAGGAGTGGGGTCGCGGCTATGCAACGGACGCGGCCCGCACTCTGGTCACGTACGGGGTCACGGAGCTCGGTCTCCACCGGATCACCGCGGCGATCGGGCCGGACAACGCCGCCTCGATCGCCGTTGTGCAGCAGCTCGGTTTCACTCGCGAAGGCACACTGCGGGACCACGTTTTCACCAGCGGGCAGTGGCGCGACAGCGTGCTGTTTTCCATCCTCGCCCAGGAGTGGAGGCACCAGTGACACGCCATCAATTCCACTACGGGATGTAAAGATTGCTGTATAGTTCTGGCGCAGGTGAGGGAGAGGAGAACTGTGCCGTCCGACCTGATCCACGCGGTTGAGGCTCTCGTCGCCCGCCCGGAAGAGCTCCCGCCCCCGGAAGTTCGTGCGCGTCTCCGAAAGGCCGACGGGCTCACCCAGGAGGAGGCCGCCAGCGTTTTCGGCGTCACGCGCGTCGCGTTCAACAGGTGGGAAGTCGGGGCGGCAAAGCCGCGACGGCGCCACCTGGAGGCGTACATCCACCTGCTCAAAGGGTGGGCCGCTAAGCACCCCGACGCAGCTGATGACTTTGACTTCGCTGAGGCCCGCTGAAGTGCCCCGACTGGACCGTCCCCCGTAGAAACGCCGAAGCGGCCCTGTCGCCACAACAGGACCGCTTCCTAGCAAATCGACTCGCACCCATCCAAGAGCTTCGAGTCGTGAGCAGCGAGGTGACCTCGTCTGCCGGGTGATACCCGTGGGCCCTAGAGCCCTCGTGGTCACCTCTACCCAGAGTATGCGCAGAAGATTGCGCAACGCCACTACTCCGGGGTCCTGCTAGGTCACATGCGCAGGTCGCGGCTCCCTATCCGGGGAGATGTACCTCTTGCACTACCAGTACGGGACGAGGGGCGGGAAGGCAGCGCCTGCCGCCTGCTCGCTCTTTCAGCCGAAGCTTGTCGCCGGACTCGTTGCCGCACGCCGTACGCCGGAGGTGTCCCGGTGAGGAAGCGTGCGAGCAGGCCGCCTCGGTTCGTGGCCATCGACAACAGAGCAGCCGACGACGGCGAGCTGCACGTCCTGGCCCTGGGGCTCTTGACGCTGTTGCTGCGGGCGAGAGACGGCGACGACGTCACGGTCGAGGGCATCTCCAAGCGCCGCAAGGAGGGCCGGGAGGCCCTGGCGGGTGCGATGCGCAACCTTGTCTCCCGGGCCTACGTGGTCAAGTTCAAGGTGCACGGAGCTGACGGAAAGTGGCGTACCGAGTTCACCGCCGACTCCATCCCGTTCACCCGTGACGACATCGCCGAGATGCTGCCCGAGGTGAGCACCGGCGCCCGTGCCGTCCGGGTCGAGCCGGAGTGGCTCGACCCTCGTACCGACGACCGGCCTACGGGAACCCGTAGGCCGGTCGCGACCAGCAAAAATGAGGCATCGTCGCAGGTCGGCACGACATACGGGAACCCGACTGTCGGTCCTACGACTGTCGGTTCCGCGGCGGCTAAAAAGATCAAAACTGTTAAAGAAGACTCTCTCTCTGACGCGCGTGACTCGCGTGACACCTCCCGCCCGGAAGGAGAGAGAGAAGCGGCTGCGCCGGAGGGCCACCCCCTTCCCGCCGATGCCCTGGGCGCAGTCCCGGCGCCCCGTGACGGTCAGGCCGACGACAGGCAGCCCTCGGAGTTGTTGGAGATGTTGCTCGGGCTGCCCGGCCGGGACCGGATGAACCGCGACGAGGTGGCCGAGATGCTGCTGCCGCTCGCTGTCGAGGCTCTGGCCGTGGGCTGGACTGCGCCGGAACTGCGCACTCACCTGGCCCGCGGGTGCGACCCGGAGCGTGTCTACGATCCGGCTGCGATCTACCGCAAGCACCTCAAGAAGCTTCCGCCGGCCCCGGCCAGCGCCAGCGGTCACCCGGCGGCGGCCGCGCCGCAGTGCTCGAAGTGCAACGGGTCCGGCCTCGCCGAGGACCCGGAGACCTTCCTGCCGATCGGCCCGTGCGAGTGCCGCAAGGCACCCGCCCTCGCCGCCGCCCCCTGAACCGCACGCGCCTTCCCCAGCACAACAGCAGCGGCCGGAAACCTTGCCCGGCCCGGCCGCTGCCCGAATCCCGCGAACGGAGATTCACCATGAGCGTAGCCATCCCCGCCCCCGCCTCGTCCGACGAGGACATCGACCCGCGCGACTTCGACCGCCTCCCGCCGCAGGACCTGGAGGCGGAGCAGTCGGTCCTGGGCGGCATGCTGCTGTCGAAGGACGCGATCGGCGACGTCGCCGAGATCCTGCACGGCTCGGACTTCTACAAGCCGGCGCACGAGACGGTCTACCGGGCGATCCTCGATGTCCACGGCAAGGGCGAGCCCGCCGACCCGATCACGGTCGCGGCCCACCTGACCAAGACCGGTGAGCTGACCAAGATCGGCGGCGCGGCCTACCTGCACACGCTGGTCCAGCAGGTGCCCACCGCGGCGAACGCCGAGTACTACGCCGAGATCGTCTACGCGGCCGCCGTCGCCCGGAACCTCGTCACCGCCGGTACGGCCATCGCCGCCAGCGGCTACGCCCGTGACGGCGACACCGAGGAACTGGTTGAGCGGGCCCAGGAGAAGCTGTACGGCGTGGTCCGCCACCGCGGCGACGAGTCGCTGCTGGACGCCTCGCAGGGCATGGACGACACGTTCGACGACATCGAGGCCGCCGGGAAGCGCAAGCACGGCGAGCTCACCGGCGTGCCCACCGGCTTCATCGACCTCGACAGCCTCACCCTCGGCTTGCAGCCCGGTCAGCTCATCCTGATCGCCGGGCGCCCGGCCATGGGCAAGAGCACGCTCGGCCTGGACATCGCTCGGGCGGCGAGCCTCAAGCACCAGCTCACCAGCGCGTTCTTTTCCCTGGAGATGAGCCGCAAGGAGCTCCACATGCGGCTGCTGTCCGCCGAGGGCCCCGTCGCCCTGCACCACATTCGCTCCGGCCAGCTCGACGACGCCGCCTGGACCCGCATGGCCAAGGCCAAGGCCAGGATCGACGCCGGGTACCTGCTCCTGGACGACTCCCCGGAGCTGACCGCCATGTCGATCCGCACCAAGGCTCGCCGGCTCAAGCAGCGCGGCAAGCTCGACCTGGTCGTCATCGACTACTTGCAGCTGCTCCAGTACGGCGGCGGCCGCCGCCCCGAGAGCCGTCAGCAGGAGGTCTCCGACATCTCCCGCCAGCTCAAGCTGATGGCCAAGGAGCTCCAGGTGCCGGTCGTCGCGCTCTCCCAGCTCAACCGCGGGCCCGAACAGCGCACCGACAAGAAGCCGCAGGTCTCCGACCTGCGCGAGTCCGGCTCGCTGGAGCAGGACGCGGACGTGGTGATCCTGCTGCACCGCGAGGACCAGTACGACAAGGAATCCGCGCGCTCCGGTGAAGCGGACCTGATCGTCGGCAAGCACCGCAACGGACCGACCGCGATCATCACCACCGCCTTCCAGGGCCACTACAGCCGGTTCGTCGACATGGCCCAGACCTGACGGGCAGCCCCGCAGACGCCCTGAGCGCCCCTCTCGCAGCCGATCGCCTAGCTCGGCAGTAACTTCCCTGCCCGGCCAGGCGATCGGCCGCCACAGCGCCATACAGCCGATCATGAACGGAGAGTCCCATGGGTCTCGTGGGAGACGGCCTCGAACGGGCCGTGCAGCAGGCGTTCACCCGCCCCATCCCCAAGTCGCCCGGCGCGCAGATGCGTTACCTGGTCAAGCAGCTCAAGGGCACCCGCGCGGTCGCCGACGCGCTCGACGTCTCGCAGCGCACCGTGGAGCGCTACGTGAAGGGCCAGATCCGCCGGCCCCGCGCCGACCTCGCCCAGCGCCTCGAGGCCGCGGTGCGCGAGCGGTGGCAGCCCCGTATCCGGGCTCAGGCCAGGAAGCAGGCGGCGACCAGCACCGGCCTGGTCGTCGACACCCGCGCCCGGTTCGGCTTCACCGCGGCGCCCGGTACCACCGACGACGCCCGCGTCCGCCACCTCACCATCGCCCTGGCCCCGCAGTACGCGGCCCGCCTCTTCGACGCCCAGGACGCCGGCGCGAGCGAGCAGCAGCTGCGCGACATCGCCGCCGAAGGCCTGGGCGAGATGTACTTCCGCGACGGCGGCCGCCGCGCCCAAGGGCTGGAGGTGGAGTTCACGGACGTCGAGCACCTGGAGTTCGACCTGTAGCAGAAGCCGTCGGGCGGGACGGGCCGGCTAGCCAGCAGGGGTCGGCACCGCCCGCTGTCCGTTCCTGGGAGGGAAACGGAGGCCGCGTAGCGCGCGATTCCTCGAACGGGCGAGGTGGTCGGCCAGCATCGCCGCCGTGGCCCGACACCGCCAGCGGCGCGTGCAGTCAGCCGAGCTGAGGCGTCTCGGCCTCTACACAAGTTGTTCTCCCACTCGATATGTCACCTGGCACTCTCACCCTGACCTCTCACTCTTGGCCTCTCAAGTACCCGCTGGCACGTCCGCCCATCGGAAGGCTGAACCGTTTGGGTTTGGCCGACTGTGACGGCTACCTTCGACGGCATGAAGACGACATCGCCCGCCGAGCGGGACATACAGATGAACAAGGCGACCGGACGGGACACCCGCACGGCGGTGCTCAAGCGCTCGATCCGCGCCAACGTGCCCCTGCGCAAGACCTTCGTCCAGGCCCCCAGAGGGGCCGTGAGCCGTCACGGGCCGCTCAAGGAGTTCGTCACGGGAAGAGACCTCCGCGGTCTCAAGGCCTACCTCATGATCGTGGCCGCGTGCAGCAACGGAACGAGTGGCTGGTCGACCACCCACGACAGCGCCGTCTGGGCCCGCATGATGGACATCTTCGAGACCGCGACCGACCAGTCCGCCCGCACCGGCGCCTGGCGGACCCTGCGTCGGCTCGAGAAGCGCCGACTGATCACCTGCCACCGCGCCGGTACCAAGATCACAGTCACCCTCCTGCGCGAGGACGGCAGCGGCCAGCCGTACGACCGCCCCCGCGGGGACACCGAGGAGGACCGCTTCCTGCAGATCCCGACGACGTTCTGGACGAAGGGCTACGACGAGGCGCTGGACCTGCCGGGCCTGGCGCTCTTGCTGGTTGTGGCCCGCGAGAAGAACTGGTCGAGCTTCCCCGCGGAGAAGGCATCCGAGTGGTACGGCTGGTCGCCCGACACGCACGAGCGCGGCCTGAAGAAGCTCCTGGAACTCGGCCTCGTGGAGCGCCGGGAGGAGTACAAGAAGGCTCCGCTGTCCCCCCTCGGCATGACCATGGCCTACCAGTACCAGCGCACGTCCATCATCCGGCCGCGCAAGCCCAGGAAGCAGACCACCAGCCCGGCCGCCGCGTCTCCCGCCAAGAAGAGCGTCGCGACGCCCTCGCGGAGCGAGGACGCCCGGTGACCGTGTACGTCGACCCCCTTGGCGCCGCGATCCTGCTCGTGGGCATCGTGGTGGGCTGCATCGTCTACCGGCACACCCGCGCGTCCTCCGCACCGGCCAGCCGCGGCGACATCGTCGGCTCCATCGCCTCCGCCGTCGCCGTCATCACCGCTTTGGTGTTGTTGCTCGGAGGGGGCAACAACACCACGACGGAGAGCGACGAGCCCGCTTCCCAGCCGACCTCCAGCACCGCGAAGTAGGCGGGGAGCTCGCTACCCCGTAGCACCGACTTCGCGCGGGAGAGCCACGTGGGGCTCTCCCGCGTTCACCCGGAATCACCCAGCCGCGCGCCGTGCTCGGTTCCGCGAGGTGAACTGCCCCGACGAGAGGTGAGTGAGCGGCTGCCGGGAAGTCGGTCTTTGTGCTGACAAGCAGAAAGGGGAGGCCGCCGGCCTCCCCCTCTTGCTGGCGGTGCGTGCGCCAACACGCGTTCCGCCTGATGCCCGTAGTACTTGGTTGCACCCAGTGGACCAAGGGCTTTGCCAACTTCGCTGTACGTATGTCGAAGTTGATGCGGCCAGTGTGCTCCCTAGTTAGGGAGACGGGCAAAGGCGACGTGCACAGGCATGAGCCAATCCGTCGTACGCAGGGTGTACCAAGGTTTCCGATATCGAAAACCTTCACCTCGCATGCCCACGTTTACACAGGTCAGAAGCTAGAAAGTGTGACCGCCCGCCTGTTACTAGCGAGTACGTCAGGCGATACACGGATGAGCCAACGAAGAAATATATGGGACTTATCGGTCATGAGGTGGCCGCCGCTGCTGCGGGTAGGGCCTTGGAGGCTGGGACAAAAAAGCGTGCACACGTGCACGAGCACACGCGTGCACACGAGAGGCAGCCGCGCGGCCGCGCCAGGCGTCGGCGTGGGCGGGTGTCCGCCCAGCCGGCCGTTCGCGTCCGTCCGGCTGCCCGGCCGTCCGCGTCCGTCCGTACGGGAAGGCCGTACGGGGTGCTTCGGCGGTCGGCTGATGCCGGGTGCCGGAGCGGCCCGGACTGCGCCCGGGAGGCTGCTGGAGGGGGGCCAACGCGCGCCGCGCGTGACGCGTGTCGGGCGTGGCGCGGTTTCACGCACGCGCGATGCACGCGTACGTGCGCGTAAGGGCGCGCCCCGGTACGGGTCGGCCCGTTCTGGCTGTCACAACCGCCGTGTCACAGCGTTCGTCACAGTTGCGGTCACAGCCCGGCCGGGTCGGGGCCGGCGCCCAAGGCGGGACGTCCGGCAGCTCGGTGTCTCCCGTTTGGACTCCCCGGCGCCTGTCTCGCCAGTTGCTCCCACAGGGGGCTGGAGGGGTGCGCCCACCGTTGCCTGGACGGTGGGACCGAGGGGCGCATCGAGGGTTGCCGCACCCTTGGGCAAGCCTGCTCTGTCCTCGCAGGTAACCCTCGCTGGGCAAGCCCTCTCCGCCCGCCGGTCTGCACAGTGACCGCCGAAGACCCTGCCAACCTGGCGGCTCACCTTCGCCAACGCTGAGTGGCCCACCGGGCACGCGGTGAAGTTCTTCTTCTCCGCCCAGGCCTGGCGCGGCGGCGGGTCCCAAGGCGCGCGCGTGTCGTGCGCGTGCGAGGCGGTGAACTCCGGTCCGTGTGCGGTGCCGGGTGAGGGCGACGAACCGGCGCCGCGGCAGTGCAGCAGCGCCGGGAAGCCCACGCTGCTGCACTGCCTGTCCGTCAACATCTCGCGCGGGCACGCGGGCGCGGCTACGAGTTGGCCCCCGGATTCGCTGCCGCGCCGCGATGCGTATCTGTGAACTTCGCCTTGGTAGGCCGGGTGCTGTGGCGGTCCTGACCTGCTAACAGGTCTCTGACCTGCGCTTCGCGCCCTGTAGTCGGGAAGTGGCGTGCGGCTGCGTTGTCCGTCCTTCGCTTCGCGTCGGCTGACCAGGCGTTCGACTCACTCACTGCACCCGGGGTGCCGCGTCACATGCACCCCATAACCAATGCGGCGGGGCGCCTACCGGACCGGTGGCACGCATTCAAGAGTTCCGGTCGGGTGTTTTCGCAGGTCAGAACTCTTGAATTCAAGATCTCGGCTGGCAGAGTCGGCCATGCCGCGGTGCCTGCTGCACCCCACCCCCGTCTGCTCTGTGACCAGGAACACGCACGCCTGTAAACGGCCTGGTCAGCACGGGGTTGCGGGGCTAACCCCCGCGCCAAGCACTCTGAGCCGCCCTGTCCGGGACGTCTGGGACGACCCCAAGGGCCAGGGAGGCAAACGCCTCCACCGCCCAACCAACATGCACGCCCCGTCCGGGGGCGTGCCCGAATCCCGAGGGGGACTCGTTCGTGTCCACGCTTGCTCTGCTCGTCGTGCTGCTCCTGGTCGTCGTCGTAGTGCTGCTCGCGGCCGGTGCCGCCTACGTCGTGCACCGTCATCCGTCGTGGGGCCAGCCGCTCGCTGCCGCGTTCGGCGCGGTCACGGTCATGGTCGCGCTGGTCGGCGTGATACTCGCCCGGTGAGCCGCACGCCCGTGCGTGGTCGGGGCACCGGGGAGCCCCGACCACGCACGGTCTGGGGAACGTGCCGCCGCGGAATCGGCTAGTCACCGACCTGCCGGGTGCGATACCTGTCACGACGGCCAGAAGCACCACCAGCACCTTGATTTTGGTGCTCTGGGGCTGCGGCACGGGGACGGGTGTGGACATGGGCAGCTCACTGCTCCCGTTGCGATCCGTTCCCCAGCTGCCGGCCCGCTCGGGCTGCTCGTCGATGTGTACCGTCATGGATAGGCCCTCCAGGGTCTAGGGGCCTGCCTGCCACGATCCGCCAAAGATTCCGACGGGCAGGCCCCGCTTCGTTCCTCGGCCTGGTGCGGCCGAGGCTGTCGTTCACGCCCCGCCGCCGGCTGAGGCGGTCTGACCGGTGCGTACTCCGCTGAGGGAGTGCAGCGACATTAGCCCCAGACGCGCCATCAATTCCGGTCGCCTACAAGGGAACTTACCGGTGGGTTAACTAATACTGGGTCATAGGGCGTGCGCGCCTACGCGCGTGCGTAGGCGCGCGAGAGTGACGCAGTTCACTTCCGTGGGCGTTTTCGGTGCTTCCCAGAGCCCTTCTTCAGGCGCTTTTGAGGGACGCTACGGGTGGTCTGCTGACGCCTACGCCCCCTCCCTCGCCGGGGAGATTGGCGGTTGGGTCCGCGACTCTGAGGCCGCAAGCCGTACCGACGCAGGACTTCCTGCGTTTGTAGTCAGCCTCGACAAGCCACTGGTCATACTCTGCTTCCGAGAGATGTTGGGGAGGCCGGCTCCCTTTGCCCCGCCGGATGGCGATTAGCTCCCGCTGGCGCTGGGCTTGCTCCAAAGAGCGACGAACCGACGCAAACCACTTCGTGACTCGTGGCTTGGTGTAGCCGGTCAGGAGAGCGAACTCGTCAACCGCAATGCCTGCGGCCATAGCCTTTCGAACAAGCGCCTTAGCCCTGGCGGAGATCTCCAGGTTTCTCTGAATCATGCGGCGACGCTGTTGATCAATGAGCTCAAGCCGGCACTGAGCGGTCTCGACCGGGACGACTCGAGCCCCTTCTTTCTGCTTGTTCAACCGGTCTTCTCGAGACTGATTCCGGCTGCCACTGCCTCCGCAATGCGTAGGCAACCCCTGCTCACTCAGCAGAGTCCTGGCAGCTTAGAGCGGGTGCGCGTTCATTCCAGTCTCTATCTCCAGATTCATTTGAAGCAACGGTGGTGGGGCGGATCCGCCAAAGCTACTTGCTGCATCACCTGATACAGGGTCACCAGCCCCAGCCACCCCTCTCCCTGCTGCTCGGGCCGAAGGCCCGCCTGGCCGACCCGCGCAGCGGGGCCGGCCTCTGTGGCGCGGAGCGCCACCAGGTGGCTAGAGCACAGCGGAAGCCACCCGCGGGGCCGGAGGCCCCGCAGCTTCGGGAGCGCAGCGGACGGAGCGTCACCGGGGCGGCGCAGCCGCCCCGGTGGGCGGAACGCGCAGCGTCCCGCAGGCGCTCACGCGGAGCGTGAGCGCAACCCCCGTGCGCAGCACGGGGGTTCGCTGGCTTTGGGCGCAGCCCAAAGGGACCCGCCTCCGCGGGAGAT
>NZ_JBVJSQ010000026.1:0-44388 GCF_055606485.1 Streptomyces sp. NPDC037083
ACACCACCTTTTCGATCATGGCCGACTGGGGACCCAAGTCATGCCGGGATCGGAGGCCGGGAGCCCCGTTGCGGGGCCACGAAGAAGGTAACGGGAGCCGCATCACGGTCTCGGGCATCGCCCGTCAGGCCAGGGTAGACCGGACCTTCCTGTACCGGCACCGGGATCTGCTCGCCCTGGTGCACGCTGCCGAACTCGAGCCCGCGGGGCGAGACCCGCATCAGGTGCCTCCGCGGTGAGCAGGGTCTCCCTCCAGGCCGACCTCGCGAACGCCCAAGCCCGCACCCTCCGCCTGTCTGCACGAATTCAGCAGTTGGAGGAGCGCTTGTCCCAGGAACTGGGCGAACAGGCATGGCGCGAGTCGGGGCTTGGCGCTCCCACCGACATCGAGGAGCTTCAGCGAACGATCCTGCGGCTCGAGCAGCGCAACGTCGAGTTGACCGAAGCCCTGGAAGAGAGCCAGGCCGATCTGGCAGCGGCCCGGGAAGCCAACCGTGAGCTGACCCGGACCCTCAACCAGCGCGGAGAGCAGGGCACCCGTAAGACCCCTTGCTTATCCACGCTTCACTGACCGGGGGGCGGTCAGGTGGTGTCGCTCGCCGGGCCGAGGTGGATGTGGGACGCCCACAGGAGCGGCGCGCGGAACGAGGCCCGGAGTCGCCGGGTCGCCGTGTGCACGGCCTGGGCGACCTCGAAAGGGTGCTCGGCCAGCGCCGTGTAGGCGTGGTCCGCGAACGCGTAGGCCGCCTCGTCCGACACCGGCCACAGGGTGCCGACCACGTGGCGGAACCCGGCCAGCTGGAACGCCGTCGCGAGATGCAGTGCCTCGTCCATCAGTCGGCTGCTGCCCTGCGCGGTCGAGCACGCCGACAGGTAGGCGAGGTGCGCGTCGATGTCGAGGCCGCCGACCTCCGCGACGGTCAGGTCGCCGTCGTGGAGCTTCAGCGCGCTGCGGTCAGGGTGGTCGACGTCGGTGACGCCGTGGCACGCGAAGTGCGCCCAGCCGGCCGTGGCGAGTGCCGTCCGTACCTCGGCCAGCCCGGCCGCTGCGCCGATCAGCGGCGGCTCGGCCGCGGACAGCCGGCGCCGCACCATCGCGGCCTCCTCGGCGGCCTTGGGCAGTTCGGCCGCCGCCTCGGCTGTGATGAGTGTTCTGGCCAGCCGCTCGGGGCCGGTGCGTCGGCTCAGCGCCCGCTGGAAGGTCCGCACGGTCGCGGTGTACGACGAGACGACCCGGTCAATCACGTGGTCGCCTTCCGGCAGGACTGCGGCGTGCAGGGGCAGGAAGGCAAGCACTCCGACCGGCATCCACTGGACATGGGGCCAGGGCCGGCCCTCTCCCGGTGCGGCGCGGTGGCGCAGGTGTTGGAGCACCGGTCCCATGACCGCCGTTCCGGCCCACCGCAGCAGATCGGTCAGCGTGCGGTTGGCGAGCACGGGATCGTCCGCCTCGGGACCGAGGGCGGACTGAAAGGACCGGAACCGGTCGAGGGCCTCCGCCGCCGTGGTCGGCGCCAACGATACGACGGCGACCTGGCCGTCGCCGGTGAGCACGAGGGCGTCGCTGCGGATCGCGCTCAGGTTGATCGCGACGATCGGGGCGCTCTCCGCGGCCGGGGCGAGCCGTTCGGCGGTGGGCGCCCGGTGGAAGTCTTCCAGGCCCTCTTCCCGCTGGATCCGGGCCACCAGGTCGCGCCAGCGGAGCGCGGCCCGGTGCCGGGCCTCGCCCAGCCGACCGGAGTCGAGCCGGCCGGAGTCGAGTCCGCCGTCCGGTGCGGCGTTGAGGACGTGCAGCAACTCCTCGAGTTCGGCCGCCACGTCCGGCAGCTTCGCGCGGACCGCCCCGAGATCGGCACGGTCGTCGAGGGCCTGAGCCAGCAGCACGCCGCGCCCGCGTTCCAGCAGTTCGAACGCCTTGGCCGGGTCGTTGTCCTGCAGCGCGGCGGCTGCGGCGTCGGCGGCCGGCCCGCCGATCTCCAGCAGCAGCCGCTGGCGGCCCTCGCGGGTCAGCGCCCGATCCGCCAGCAGGGGAAGCAGGGCGACGGTGGTGTCGAAGTGCATGACGGCCTCGGCCCAGCGCTCTCGCTGTGCAGCCACCTGCGAGGCGGCCAGGCCGGCCCGGACGCGCAGGTCGACGAGGCCCGATTCGGCGGTGCTGACAGCACCGAACAGTTCAAGGGCCTCCGTCGCGATCGCCTCGGCGTCCGACCGTGCGAGGTCGGCCCCGAGTGCCTGGAGCCGGCCGCCCAGAGCGGAAGCGAGGTCGAGCCGGAGCCGGGCCAGCAGGTGGCTGCCTGGCTCCACGAGCCGGATCGCCTGCCGGGCGGCGTCCTCGGCGGCAGCCAGATCGACGTCCTCGGTGGAGCGCATGAATCGGGTGAGGTGGATGCGGGCGAGATTGGACCATCCCCGAGCACGGTCCGCCGGCAGCGCCCGGGGCGCCTCGGCTGCTCGACGCGCCGCCTCGCAGGCCTCGGTGAACACCTCGGCGTCCCCGGTCCGTTCGAACTCCACGCGCAACGCCAGAGCGAGCATCAGCTGCCAGGAGCTGTAGTTGCTGTGGGTCGGCGTCGTGTCGCGGAGGGCCTCACGGGCGGCCGACACCGACCGCTCCAGATCGGCGACGTCCTGCCGGGCCCCGCTGAGGTGGCGCATGCGGTAGGCGACGGAGAGCGCGGACCAGCAGCGTCCCCGTACCCGGTGGGCCGAGCCGGCTGCCGCGGTCGCCTCCTCGGCGACGGCCACCGCCTCGTCGAGGCTGGCCAGATCGCCCGTCGTCTCGTAGCGCGCTTCGAGGGCAAAGGACAGGTTGCTCAGGACGACAGGGGCGCCCGGGTCCAGGGCCATCGCTCGGCGCCCCAAGTCGATGGCGGTCTGCAGGTCGGCCCGATCGGCCGTCTGCTCGAAGCGGTCCTGATGGTGGCAAGCGAGGTCGGCGACGGCAGCGGGGAGACTCGGATGGCCCTCAAGCAGGGCGACCGCCCGCGTGGTGTGACCGATCGCGGTGTCCATGTCGGCGCTCGCGCCGGTGCGCCAGCAGCGTGAGCTCAGTGCGTTCGCCAGGTGAACGAGTCGGACGGGGAGGCGGACGTCGTCCCCGGAGGTGTCGGCCACCGCCGCCGTGCCGCACCGTACGGCTTCCTCCAGAACGTCGGGGTCACCGTCGAGGTGGTAGAGAAACTCTCCCAGATGGGCGAGGTCGTCCAGGGTCTGGGTGTGCGCCTCGGTGCCAGGGGCCGTGCGGTCACGGAGGTCGCGTGCGGTGGAGTACGCCTCCTCCAGCGCCGGCAGGCTCCCCTCCAGCAGGTACTGCCGACTCAGCGCCGCGACCAGGAGGCTCCGCAGCTCGCCGCGGAGCGGGTGGTCGGCGGCGATCCGCAGCACCGCCCGGACGGTGTCCACGAACCGGCGGGCGAGGGCCGGACCATCCGTCAACAGCAACCAGTTGTAGAGCTCGGTGAGTGCGTCGAGGAGAGCCAATATTTGCTCTTGCCACGGCGCCGGGTCGGCCCCGGCGGCCAGAGCCCGTTCCAGGTGGACCAGGGTCAGCTGTAGGTCGTGCTCTTGGTCGAAGAAGCGCGAGAACGACAGGTACCGCAGCCAGCAATACCGGGCGAGTTGCTCGGGCCCGTGGCCGCCCGGATCGCGGCGGATCGCTGAGGCCAACTCGACCAGCTCCCGGAGCCGCTCCGCCCCGTCGGGGCCGGCTGGGACAGCGAGTTCGGTGAAGCGCTCGGTCTCCGTCAGCGACGCGACCAGGTCCTCTCGGTCCTCCGACAGGAGGTACCGCCGGTGCAGGGCATCGCCCAACGCGGTCAACCGGATACGCAGGGCGCCGGTGTCCCCCGCGGCCGACTCGACCGAGTCCCGAAGCAGTTCCACCGCCGAATCGAGGGCGGCGCGATCACCGGTGTCCAGGAACCGGCGCAGCCGGATGCGGCCCAGGGAGCTCAGCGCGTGGGGGCTGCGGTCCGGCCCGGTCAGCAGCCGTGGGTCGATCACCGCCTCCGCCTCGTCGAGCAGGTCCGGTGCCCCGGTGGCCGTGCAGGCGGCGCGCAGGGCGTTGGCGACGTTCACAGCCAGCATCCGGGACTCGGCGCCGTCGTCCGCGGCCACGGCCTTGCGGTGCATGGCGATCGCCTCGGCGATCAGTCGTCGTTCGCCCTGGTGGTGGTACTGATGCTCGAGCACGGCACCGAGCGTGTAATACGCGGAGACCAGCCCGGCCGCGTCGAGCCCTCCGGCTGACAGGGCACCACGCAGAGCGTCCGCGGCCCGGTGCAGGTACTCCTGGCGACCCTCCCACCGTGCGTACTGCGCGCCTCCGAGCCAGGCCAGGGCCATGGCTTTCGCCGGGGCCGAGGTGTCGGCGATACGGTCCGCCAGAGCCAGCGCGCGATCGAGGTCGGCGGTGTCCCCGGTCCGTTCGAAGCCTCTGGCGAGAAACGCGACCTGCAACCAGCGGAGCGTCGGGCTGTCCTGGGCGCCGGGCTCGGCCGCCGCGGTGCCGCTCGACGGCGGGGGGTCGGCGACGGCTGTGATCGGCTCGGGATCCTGCTCGACCACCGCCATTTCCAGCATCACCTCCCGCAGCAGGTCGGCTTGGGCGGCTGCTGCCTCCGCCGGGAGTGCCGGGTGGTGAGTCCGGAGCTCGGACTCAGCCCGGCGGAGCCAGAACCCGTTCCCGCACGAGCGACGCAGCAGCAATGCGGCCACGCCGAGAAGCATCCGGGCGTCGCAGGCCAGCTCAGGGTCGCCGGGATTCGTGCGCACCAACTTCCAGGCGTCCATGGCCGCCCAGTGCAGGACCTGCGGGTCCCCGTACACCTGTGCGGCCGTGATGTAGGTGTGGCCCCGGTGGAGGAGCGCCTCGGCCCGGATGGCGCTGCCCTCGGGCAGATCCGACACCGCCTCTCCGAGCAGGTCGAGCGCGTATCCGAAGTCGCGCTGCTTCCTGTAGGCCAGGAACCGCCGGACGCGCGCCCGTCCGGCCAGCGCGCACACCCCGAGCCGGAAGCCGGTGGTGGCCCTGCGGAAATGCCGGCCGGCCATGACCTTGGACCAGGCGCGTATCTCCTTGTGCAGCAGATCCGCCCTCTGGGTCCGCTGGTACTCCCGGTTCAGGGCCACTGCCTGGTCCCACCGACCCCGTACCGCGGGCGGGACCAGTGCGTCCAGCTCGTCCTCGGTCGCCAGCTCGGAGAAGGCGTTGACCAGGCCCAGCCGACGGCAGCGTTCGAGCAGAGCCAGGTGCTGACGGATCGCCGTCGCCACCTGCTCGTCAGACGCGTCCGTGTCGGCGAGGGAGGCGTCCGCCTCGGGCCCCAGCAGCTCGGGGTGACGTTCGAGGATCTCCCGTGAGCGCTGCCAGTCCGGGGCGAAGACGAAGCGAAGGAGTGTCTCGGCAAGCTCGTGGACCGGGTCCGGCATCGCTGCCCCTATCGCCTTCGCCAGATGTGGATGCCGGTGGCGGCCAGGAACGCCACCCCGGCCGCGATGACGGCCGGCGCTGGGGTGGAGCCCGTCAGCAGACTCGACACCAGCCAGGCCGCCGCCGCTGCTACCGCGCCGGAGGCGACCGGCAACAGCCGGCTGAGGCGCGTACCGCGGCCAGCCACCGCGCCGACCGCCAGGGCCAGGGCCAGGGCCAGGGTGCCGAGCAGTGCCACCAGGGCCGGCTTGGCCGGTCCGGGCAGCGGAACCTGGTACGACAGTGCCTGGATCGCTGCGAGCGCCGTCGCGACCGCCCCCACCACCGCGAGCTGCAGGATGTTGACGTGCTCCTGGCGGCGGCGGTGGTCCTCCTGCGCGTCGTGCGCGACCCGCTGCGCCACCGTGTCGACCAGGCCGCGCAGCTCACGTGCCCGCTGGAGGGCCGTCTCCAGGTAGGCCAGTTCGTCGCCCAGCCGCTCGGCCAGCCAGGTGGCGGTCGGCGACTCGTCGGACGGGCCGCCGGTGAGTTGCGCGATGCGGGCCGCGGCGGCCAGGTTGACGCGGGTGGCGTCCACCGCGCGGCGGAGGTCAAGGAGCCGGGTGGCATGGATGATCGCCCGGGCCTCGTCGGCGAGCAGCCGGGTGAGCTGTTCCGTGGTGACGACCTCGCCGCCGCCCTGCAGGGCCGTGAAGCGGTCGAGTAGTTCACCGGTGACGCCGTCCAGGTGGGCACGCACGGCGCCGGACGCATGGCCCTCGTCCCAGACCCGGAGGTGGTGCCGCAGCTTCGCGCAGTGGAGCAGGTGGACGGCCAGCGGCGGCAGGTGTCCATCGTCGGACCAGGCCCAGCTGCTCAGCTGGTCGGCGTCCCTGCGCCGGGCCAGCACCACCACACTCCGAACCCGGGCCCGGCCGTTCCCGTCGGCCCGCTCCGCGACCGCGAACCGGCCCGCGAGGGTCGCGGTGTCGCTTCCGGCAGCCTGCCGCGCCTCACGCTCGGTCGGAACGTCAGCAGTCTGGGCGAGCAAAACCCGGACTTCGCCGAGCACCTCATCGGTGCCGCCCGCGACGCTCTCCCACCAGGCCAGCAACGGAGCCCAGTCCGGTGCACCGGACAGCGCGACCGACAGGCACAGCGCGTCGCCGTGCCGGCGGAGCACCGACTGCCCGCTGCCGGCCTCGTTCTGCGCAAGTGCGAGCACGGGCTCGGTGCCCAAGGCGGAGACCGTGGCGGGCAGAGTGTGCGCGATGTCCGCAGTGACACTCGCCGAGTGTCCGAGAACCTCCGCGCATCTGCCCCACAGCGCCCGCAGACCCGCGTACGACTCGTCAGCCAACTCGCCCTGGGCGGGCGCGAACCGATGGATGACGAGCTCGTGTTCAGCCGCCACCGGGAGGGCCCGCGGCGGCCCGCGGCCCGCGCCCGCGCGCGTTCAGCGAGGCGATCAACACATCCAGCCGCTCCTGGACCTCCCGCGGTGCGGGCTGCTTGTCGACGTGCTTGACGCGTATGACGGTCAGCAGGCGGAGATCGTCGATCACGGCGGTCATGGCCGCCGGGTCGGCGGCCGCCGTCGCGTCCGCCAGGCGGCCCAGCACCCCTGCGGCACTGGACCAGCGCTGAGGCGACAGCTCCCTCAGTTTCAGCTCCGACAGGATGGCGACGGCCGTGGCACGCAGTTGGGACCATTCATCGTCGTCGACGTGCCCCGATGCCGAGGCCTCCCCCAAGTCCATGCGGAAAGTCTATGAGCGGATCCCGGAGGCTGAACAGCCCCCGTCGGGGCGGCTACGACGCGGGGATCGTGTGGTCCGTCCATGCCTTCCCTGCTCCCGAAGGAGGCACGATGCGCCCCGTCACGATCATCGGCACCGGGCTCGGCGGACGCACACCTGCCCGCGGACAGTTGACCCCAGCCTGCCGGTTCCCTGTGAGCCCATCCGACCCCGACTGCCGCGCTCATGGGAACGCATGCCGAACAGCTTCGCCGTCCTGATGCAGGCGGCCGCCGACCATGTCGCCACTGCCACCGGCATACACGCCGCCGAACCCGCCAACCCCCTGCTCGGACCGATCGGCCGGACGGTCCTGGTCAACCTGCTACCCGCCCTACGGCGCCAGCGCGTCAAGGCCCACAGCCGCAAGAACCTGACGAGCAAGTACGGGCCGAACGCAGGAAAACAGGCGCAAACCGCCCAGACCTACACTCTCTTCCGTCGAGATCCACGTCATGGAAGGCGGACTTGCATCACGCCCCCGCCGGTATACGCAACGGCGTTAAACGGTATCTCGCGCCGCAGGCAATGCGCACTGGTATTCGACCTGGGATGCGGGGCCCTATGAGACGGTGCGTCCCTTACCCGATCGAGTGATAGCGCCACACCTGTTGCACGCGGTAGCGTCCTCCACACTGCTGCTGAGCTGCACTAATCCTCATCGGATCACGCTGCACGACGGTTGACCCCGCTAGAAGCGACGATGTCTCCGTGGTCGGCGCTGTCCTGCCGCTTGACGGTGACGATGTCGCCGTCGCAGATCGCCGCGTCAATCATGGAGTCGCCGGACAACGTCAGGGCGAAGAGGTCGCCGCCGCCGACGATCTGGCGGGGCATGGCGTAGACGTCCTCGACCATCTCTTGGGCGAGCAGGGGTGCGCCCGCGGCGATCCGGCCCACGAGCGGCACGTCGACAGGTGCCTCGCTACGGTCCCCCAACTCGGGTGCCCACGACGGCCTCACCCGGTAGGCCCGGGGACGGTGCGGGTCGCGGTAGAGGATTCCTTTGCGCTCGAGGGCCATCAGCTGATGGGCCACCGAGGACGTGCTGGCGAGCTTCACGGCCTGGCCGATCTCCCGCATCGACGGGGGGTAGCCCTGCCGGCGGACCGTCTCCGTGATGTAGCGAACGATCGCCGCCTGGCGGCTCGTAAGTTCCCCTTCGGCGGTCTGAGGGCCCGAGGGGCGGCCTCGGCGTGAGGGCGCGGTGTTTTCCATCCCGGCCACCTCCGTACAAGATCCTCGCGGAACGCGACCTTAACCCGCCATCCAGCACAGATGGAACACCGTTTCGACTGGGTGGCTAAGGGCTCGCAGAGAATCAAGGTGTTGCTTCCCGTGATGTGGCTCGTTGTTGTGATATGAGCGTCTCCGATGAGGTCCGTAGTCAACTCGCTGTAAAGTTCAGGGTGTTGTTTCCGCATCTCGACGAGCGGCAGCGGCGGCTGCTCATGGGGGCCGAGGCCCGGATCCTGGGGCATGGTGGTATCCGGGCGGTCGCACGGGCGGCCGAGGTCAGTGAGACGACGGTCCGCAAGGGCGTGGACGAGTTGGAGGCTGGCGACGAGCCTCTGGGCCGGGTACGCAGGCCCGGTGGTGGCCGCAAGAAGGCCGTGGACCTTGATCCGGGGCTGCGGCTTGCGTTGCTGGCACTGGTGGAACCCGATGAGCGGGGCGATCCGATGTCGCCGCTGCGTTGGACGGTGAAGTCCACCAGGAATCTCGCAGCCGAGCTCTCCCGCCTGGGGCACAGGGTGAGTGCGGACACGGTCGGGGACCTGCTGCGTGAGGAGGGCTTCAGCCTGCAGGCTGGTGCCAAGACCATCGAGGGCAAGCAGCACCCGGACCGGGACGCCCAGTTCCGCTACATCAACGAGCGGGCCAGGCAGCACATTGACGCCGGACAGCCGGTGATCAGCGTGGACAGCAAGAAGAAGGAACTGGTCGGCGACTACAAGAACGCGGGCCACCAATGGCGGCCTGCCGGTGAGCCGGCGCTGGTCAAGACGCACGATTTCCTGGACCGGCAGGGACCGGGCAAGGCGATCCCGTACGGGATCTACGACATCGCCGCGAACACCGGATGGGTCAATGTCGGCACCGATCACGACACCGCTGCGTTCGCTGTCGCCTCCATCCACCGTTGGTGGCAGGCCCGCGGTCGGCACGACTACCCTGCCGCCACCCGTTTGCTGATCACAGCAGACGCCGGCGGGTCCAACGGATACCGCACCCGCGCATGGAAGACCGAGCTCTCAGCCCTTGCCGTCGAGACGGGCCTGGACATCACGGTCTGCCACATGCCGCCGGGCACCTCGAAGTGGAACAAGATCGAGCACCGCCTGTTCTCCCACATCAGCATGAACTGGCGAGGCCGCCCGCTGACCAGCCACGACGTCATCGTGAACAGCATCGCGGCGACCACCACCCGCACCGGACTGAGAGTCCACGCCGAACTCGACCCGGGCACCTACGACACCGGCATCAAGGTCACCGACAGCGATATCGACGCTCTGCCCTTGCACCGGCACCGCTTCCACGGCGACTGGAATTACACCCTCCACCCTCAACCTCGCGACACCACCATCGCATCCAGGAAGCCGCGGTCAGCCGGATGCCCGTCCCCGCGGCCCTGCAAGGGATGTCTGCGCAACCCGGAGCTGACCGGCATGCCCGAACCAGCGCTGGACGAACTCGTAAACCAACTGGCTCAGAAGCTGGACGAGTTACGTGAGCAAGGACGACTCCAACAGAGAGGAGGTGAACGCATCCGTGCTCGCGGCGCGGGGGCCAAAGACAGGCTGACCACCGCCGACAGAGTGCTGGCCACCGTGCTCTACCTGCGCAAACTTGGCACCCGAGACCTGATCGCCCAGCTCTACGGAGTCAACGGCAGCACCCTCACCAGGGCCGTGCACCAAGTCCAGCCCCTCCTCGCCGAGCACGGCTACACCATTCCACCCTCGACAGCCAGATTCCGGACACCTGCTGACGTCACCGCGTTCCTCGCAAACAGCAGCCCCACGGAGATCAAATCAGCATGTTGATTCTCTGAGGGCCGCTAAAGGCTGTCCCGCTATGTGCATGAGGTGGCTGGGGCAGTCGTGGGAGCAACAGCCATACTCGATGCGTGACGATCACGGACGTTGACGGTCTGCTGCCAGACCCGCGGGATCTACTGGCGGGGACCGACTGGGCTTCGCTCGAACATGCCTGTGGGACGGCCGCAGGAACGCCTGCTCTGCTGGCCGGCCTGCTGGCGGATGACGTCGGCACGCAGGCCAGGGCTCTGCGTCACCTCGACGATCCGGTGCATCACCAGAACACGATCTACTCAGCGACCGTGCATGCGGCGGTATATGTGGCGAAGATCCTCAGGGACCCGCGCACGGGCACCCTGGTGGCCGACCGCGACGGCCGGGTCCTTCCGTTGCGCGCCGCCTTGCTGGACTGGGTCAAGTCGGTGGCCACCGAGGTCGACAGTGAGGCAGAGACCCACATGGCGCGCGTGGGGCTTTGCCTGGACGAGCATCCGGAGTCCGTCCAGATCCGGGCCCTGCGTCCCGACCTCTTTCAGGCCGTCTCTGCTTTCCTCCACGCTCCGGACCTTGCTGTTCAGGAAGCAGCCCTTGCTGCGGCTGTTCCGCTCCTGGACGCCCCGGAGCTCATTGGGCAGCGTGCCCTTCTCACACCGCTGGTCCGTGATGTGCTGGCCTCCAGCGGCAATCGTTCGTATCGCTTCAGCGCCGGCCGTGGCCTCAAGTCCTGGAGACAAGAGACGCGTTCGCTGCCCGACGAGCAAAACGAGGACCTGTGGGCGGGCGACTGCAGCAGCGAACCACCTTTTTGACCTGGAGAAGAAGGAGAGCATCTGTCCCCGGCCGATGTGATGCCATGATCGCGTTGTGGCTGGTTTGATCACGGCGTCACAGCCGTCCTGGATAGGCCCGTTCACCGGGCTGAGCCCGCGCTGCTTCGGCAAACTGGTGACCGCCCTGCGCCACGAGGGGGCGGACATGATCCGCCGGGGTCGGCCCTGGAGCCTGCACCTGCCGGACCGCGTCCTGCTGGTAGCAGCGTACTGGCGCACAAACTTGACGCTGCGCCAACTCGCCTTGCTGTTCGGAATCTCGAAGTCTGCGGCCGCCCGGATCATCAACCACCTCGCGCCACTTCTCGCTCTACGGCCGCGCCGACGGTTCCGCAAGGACACCGTGCTCATCGTGGACGGCACCCTGGTCCCCACACGCGACCACACGGTGGCCGAGCAGTCGAAAAACTACCGGTATTCCACCAACCACCAAGTCGTCATCGACGCCGATACACGGCTCGTCGTCACAGTCGGCCGGCCTCTGCCCGGCAACCGCAACGATTGCACGGCATGGGAGCTGTCCGGAGCGAAGGCTGCCGTCGGCAACACCACGGTGATCGCTGACGGCGGCTACCGCGGAACTGGCCTGGTGATCCCGCACCGCCGTCAACCAGGCCAGGCCGAACTCCTGGCCTGGAAAGAGGAGCACAACCGTTCACACCGCAGGGTCCGTGCCCGTGTCGAGCACACGTTCGCCCGCATGAAGAGCTGGAAGATCCTCCGCGACTGCCGATTGAAAGGCGACGGCGTTCATCACGCGATGCTTGGCATCGCCCGCCTGTACAACCTCGCACTTGCCGGTTAGGCCCACCCAAGGTGGGCATCCTCGATGCTGACCATGCCAAGTCAGTCGATCATTGCGGGACAACCTTTAGCGTCAGGCCGCGGGCGGCCTGACCGCGCCGGCGCAGCAGGTGTCCGAGTCGTACAACCAGGTCGAGCAGGGCGCTGCGGACGTCGGCGCCGTCCAGGACGTGCCGGGGGAAGGAGCAGCGCACAGTGGCGGCGGCTGGCAGGGTGCGGGCGGTGACGGGGCGTGGGTCGATGCCGCAGGCGCGGTCGGCGACGGTGCGGCCGGCGCCCGCCCAGCAGGCGCTGCACCGTCTCAACGGGGACGGCGGCGAGCAGGCCGATGGTATGGATGCCGTAGTCGTGCAGCGCTGCGGCTTGGCGGGGGCCGATGCCGTGCAGGGCGTCGACCGGGAGCGGGCCCAGCCAGTCGGTGACCTGGTCGGGGACGACGGCGAGGACGCCACCGGGCGCGTGGATGTGGCTGGAGGCGGTGGCGGCGACTGTGATGGACGGGCCGATGCCGATCCGGAGGTCGACGCCGAGGCGGGACAGGGTGCGCACCCGCAGCACCTCCCCCAACTGGCGGGCATCGTGCGTCGTGGTAGCGCAGGGCGCCTTTCAGCTCCGCCAGGGCGGCGGTCGGCGGCAGGGCCTGCACGACGGAGGTCAGCTCCTTCATCTGTTCCAGGACCTGCCGGTAGGTCTCCTCCGGCAGTCGGTCCCGGCAGCGCACGTGCATCATCGTGCTCTGAGTTGCTGGCCTCCGTGCGGTCACGACGGTCACCTCCCACACTTACGATATCGAACATAAAATCGAACACGTGAGGGCGCAATGCCGATCTTGGGCATAGAATCGGAAGCGTGTTCGATGACTTGCCGCCGGATCTGGAGCGCCTGCACACACTGCGGGTGTGGCACGCCATGTGGCTGACCCGCATCGACGCGAAGATTGAAGCCGTGCAGCGAAGGCAGGCGGACATCGTGCAGGGCCGGGAGCGGCGGCCGCGGCCGCCAGAGTGGACGGTCGAGCTCGGCATCGGCGCAGGCCGCCTACCCGTGCAGATCCACGCCGGCGACTGCTACGCGGCCGGCAAGCGCCGCCGCGCCGTCGACCAGGCCGAAGCCCGCCGCCTGCTGGCCGACGGATTGCGCGCCTGCACGCACTGCCGGCCCGACACCCGCCTGAACGTCATCGACTTATCCGACGGCCCCACCCCCAACCCCCGTTGCACGCCGTCGGAAGGACACCCTCGATGCACCCCGCTCCCCCACCGCCGCTCACGGACCCCGACCCGTCCGCGCTGACCTGCCTGGGCAGCCAGGTCGGCCCCTGCGCCGCCTGCCAGCGAAAAACCCACAAGTACGGGCACGGCGGCATGCCGCTGTGCCAGTGGTGCGCAACGCCGGTCCTGGACCAGTGGGGTCCACACGTGCGCCACCTCAGCACCCGCCCCTGACCTGCCTCCGGCGGCCGGCCGGGAAGGGGGCGATCAGTCTGCCGAGGGGAGGCGGGCACCGATTTCGCGTGCCAGGCGGTCCGCGTGCCAGGCGGCCGTCCCGCCCTCCAGCGCCACCGTGCGCAGCACTCTGAGCAGGTCATGGGCCTCGTCCAGCGTCAGCAGGGGCAGCCGCTTCGTGTCGTGCTCGACGGGGGCGAAGTCGATCTCGTCGAGGTCGAGGTGCGCGTAGTCGTCCACGATCAGGGCAACGCGGCGACCGGCAGGTCACGGTGGTTGGCGGTGAACGGCGGCCCCGGGCGGCGTTCTCGCCGGCCGGGGCTTGCGGGTGAAGGGGGTGGTGGTCGTGGAGGGGCGGTCGCCTACGCGGCGAAAAACTCTGCAGGGCTTCAGCCGGACGATCGTCCCCGCAGCCCACGGGCCAGAGCACCGATACTCCGTTGCTTGATCAAAAACCGGTTCGACAGCATGGCGCCATGCAACGACATGAGCACGCCGGACCCGCAGCACTGCGCGCCATGCAGAGCCTGGCCACACGCACCTTTCCGACAACCGGCTACCACCACATCGGCGACCTCACATGGAACTGGTGCCTGGCCCTCGACCGCGCCGACCAGTGCCCGACAGCCGTCTGGACCCAGGACGAACAGACGCTGGCCTGGGGTTGGTTAGAACTGCCCGACACCTTGATGCTCCTGGTCGACCCGGAGCACCCGGAACTGGCTCACGACGTCCTCGCCTGGGCCGAGCACAAGGCGTCAGGCGCGCTGAGCATGGACGTCGCCGAGACCGAACCACACCTGATCAAGGCACTGGAGCAGCGCGGCTACACACGGAGCGACGACGGCCCGTTCATGGCGTGCCTTGGCCGCCCCCTCACGGAGCTGCCGGACATCCCGCACCTGCCGGACGGCTACTCGATCCACCCCCAGCGCGACCATGCCGACGTGGCAGGCCGGGCGGCAGCACACCGCGCCGCCTTCGGATCGACCCGAATCACCACCGAACGACACGCCCGCATCAGGGACACCTGGCCCTACCGGCCCGAACACGACCTCATCGTGACCTCGCCCACCGGGGAAGTCGTCGCCTACTGCCAAGGCTGGTACGACCCGACCAATGGAATCGGCGAGTTCGAACCCGTCGGCACCCACCCCGAACACCGTCGCCTGGGCCTCGCCCGAGCCGCCTGCATCGCGGTGCTGCACGCTTTCGCCGACGCCGGTGGCCACCGTGCCATCGTCTACTCACGCGGCGACGCCGCATACCCCATCCCCAAGCGGCTGTACGAGTCCTTGGGCTTCACCGCGTACACCCGCACCCACACCTACGTCGGCGCACCGACCGGCTGAGACGCCGACCGGGTCCCGCTGATCAGAACAACCGGGACCCGATCACTTCGCCGATCAGATAGCGCGGGAAGCGCTCACCTTCACCGGGAACGGACAACTACCACCCGGGCGGGCGGGCTCCCGTCCCGGCTCGGGGGAAACACGGAACGGGAGCCCTGCCTCCATGTTCCTCCCAGCGGCGCCGTACGGAGGCGTCACGCGCTGCGCGGTCTGCGCGCCGCCGTCTTCTTCGCCGTCTTCTTGGCGGCGCTCGTCTTCTTCGCCTGGCCCGTGGCTGCGGTCTTCTTGGCCGGCGTCTTCGTCGTGCTCTTCTTGGCGGCCGTCTTCTTCTTCGGCTCCATCTCGTGCACGTCGGCGTCCGGCTCCTCGGTTTCACCGCGGGAGGCCTGCGCCTTGCGCACCGATTCCTGCAGTGCGGCCATCAGGTCCAGCACCTGGCCCTGCTCCTTAGGCTCCGGCACCTCGGGCAGCGGCCTGTCCTCCCGCTTGGACTCGATGATCTTCGCCACCGCATCGGTGTAGAAGTCGCGGAACTCCTCGCCTTCCAGGTCCTCGCGGGTCATGGACTCCATCAGCGCCAGCGCGCCCTCGATCTCGCCCTCGGACACCTCCACCGGCGGCGGGAGCAGCTCGGCGGGGTCGCGGATCTCGTCCGGCCAGCGCATCGCGTGCAAAACGATCGCGTCCTCCCGGACCCTGAGCAGGCCGAGGCGTTCGCGGCCCGACCAGGCGTACTTGGCGACCGCGACCTTCGACGAGCGCTCCAGGGCCTGGCGCAGCAGCTTGTAGGGCTTGGCCGCGACCTGCCCGGCGGGCTGCAGGTAGTAGCCCTCGGCGACGCGGATCGGGTCCACCGACTCCAGCGGCACGAAGGCCTCGATCTCGATCGCCTTGGCCGTGGGCAGCGGCAGGTCGCGCAGTTCCTCATCCGTGATCGGGATGACCTGCGTCTTGGTCAGTTCGTAGCCCTTGCCGATCTCCGCCTGGGAAACCTCGCGGTCCTCGATCTCGCAGACCTTGCGGGTGCGGATGCGGCCCATGTCTTCGAGGTGGTACTGGTGGAAGTGGATGCTGTGGTCCTCGGTCGCGCTGACCACGTTGATCGGCACCGTGACCAGGCCGAAGCTGATCGCGCCGGACCAAATCGTTCGGGGCACCGCACACCTCCACCACCGCCGGCCCCGAGCACCACCAGCCTACGAACACCAGCGGACCCCGGCACAGGGAAGCCGCCGAACGTGGGGAGGCGTTTTGATCCCTGGCCGCGACCTGCGTATACCCGGATGATCAGGGATGTGGCGGCCGGGGAACGGTTCGGTTCTGCGGGGAGTGTGGGGATCCACTGCCCCCTACGAGGGCCACGGCGGTGCTCTGCTCGGGCCGTTGCAGGCCACAGCGATGGCGGAGACTTCGGCGAACCCGGCCGTGGTGTCCGCGGACACAGCGAGGCGAGCAGGCAAAGCGCCTGGTGTGTGGAGGTGAGTACCCCGTCTCCGGGCGCTGCTCGCCGAGGAAGAGGATGCACGAAACCGTTGTCCTGGGGTAATAGTCGAAGTGTCGCCACGGCGATGTGGACTGGCATCAGCGAGCGGGGCATGGAGACCCCGCGATCTGGGATGTGATCTTCATGGACACCCCTCGAAACGGCACTCCGACGCGGTTCGACGGGCATGTTCTCCCGGGACGGGAACCGCTCCTGCACAAGATCAGCGAGCTTCAGAGGGAGATCGGGCAGCTCCACGAGGCCGTCGTCTCCCACGCCGTGGTCGACCAGGCGATCGGTGTGGTGGTCACCCACGGAAGGGTGCGCCCCGATCAGGGCTTCGAAGTCCTGCGCGAGGTATCACAGCGCACCAACGTCAAACTGAGGCATATCGCGGAACTGATCCTGGACTGGGCCCAGGGCGAACAACTGCCCGGCGACATTCGCGCCGCTCTGGACGAGGCCCTGGCAAGTGCTCGATCCGCCTGAAAGCCGACACAGCTCTGCCGCCCCCGTTCGGAGCGGGACGGCAAAGCGGGCGGACGAATGGAATGCCGGCTCACTGCCGAACCCGCACGCGACGCGACCTCCGCCCACCGCGTCCCCGGACCCACCCCACGGAAACAACCCTCGCGAGAATCACGGAAAACACCGACCCGCACGGGACCTGTAAGGCGAAGCACTGAAGCGGCGCGCGACCGCACCACCGGGTCGCGCGCCGCCGACATGGTCACGCCACGGGGCGATCACCCCGTGGCGTGGCCCTGCGAGAGGGCGACCGTGTCAGTGGCGGCCGCCGCGGCGGTGGCCCCAGGAAGCGTCGTCGACGAAGCGGCCGTGGTCGTTGCGCAGGGTGGCGGTGTCGTGGTCGTTGTTCCACACGTAGGCGCGGCGGTCCTGGTAGAGGTCGGTGCGGGTGTCACGGCCGACACCGGTGTGGATGCGGACGGTGGCGCGGCCGGCCAGGCGATAGTCGTCGAAGGTGTAGCGGTGGCCGGAGTCGTCGCTCAGGGTCCAGCCGTCGAGGTTGACGCTCTGGCGGGTGGTGTTGGTGAGCTCCACCCACTCCTTGTTCAGCGAGCGGTTGGAGCGGTCGTCGCGTCCCGGGGAGTCGGCCTGGACGGCGGAAATCTCCACCCGCTCGCGGGCCGGACGGTGGTCGGCCGCGGAAGCCGGCAGCGCCGCCACCGAGACGAGGGCGCCGGCGGCGAGGGCGGCGGCGGCCAGACGGCGGGTGGTGACGGAAGCAGAAGCGGACAAGAAGTCCCCCAGATGGTGCGGGCACCCTCCCCTGCCGGCGTTCAGGGCCGTCGGGGGATGTCGGTGCGGTGTGCGGGCGGCGGCCGGACTGGCCGCGCACCGCAGACTCTGTCCTCTCCGGCGGCGAGCTGGGAGAGAAACAGGCACTGCGTTACTTCTTGCCCGCATTTCTGTGACTCTCGCTTGTATCGTCAATTTATGTTGGCGGTGCACGAGGTTGACGGCACGCAGCCCGGGACCCGTTGCAGGAGTTGGCCCACGCGACGGTCGGTCCCCACCCGGGACCGCAGAGGCGTCGCGGCCGTCACCCGAAAGTGAGTAACAGCCTCACGCCCACAATGCGTGCTGATCTTCGGCTGCCATATGGCTGGGGCGTGCTCTGGGCAGGGGTTACCCAGAGCCTGTCAGGCCGGCGCTGGCGCGCGTCGAAGCCGCGGGCCCCGTGGTGGGAGCCGGGTGGTGGGCGAGGTTGTAGTCGCGGGCGAAGCGGTTGGCCTCCAGTGCGGAGCCGGACGCCTTGTGCAGCCAGAACCCGTATGCCACCGACTCCATCTGTTCCTGCGACAGGTACAGCACGTGCCGGTTCGTGCCTGACTCGCGCCGGGCCCCGCGGACTCGTTCCGCAAGTCCGGCGGCTGGGGGCACCCGCAGCTGGCTGGCGAGGGCGACGAACAGACGCAGCGCGTTCACCTGCGACGGGATCAGCTCCACCCGCCTCAACCCTGGCCCTGGTCCGTCCGAGGCGGGCTGAGGGCGTAGGCGGCTGAAGAGGAGGAGGTCGTGACCGCACGGCGTCAGGCGCGCCGCCCACCGCACAGCGCGGCCCTCCCACGCCGACAATTCCGCACGGTCCTCCCGGCCGGCCAGCTCCACCAGGCCCCGCGCAGCAAGATTGAACACACGCTGCTTTACCTGCCGAAGCTCCCCGTCCAAGGCCCAGCCATAGCCGGCCGCCTCCTGACGGTCGGCCACCACCTGCAGCACCGTAACGGCGCTGTCCTCATACCTCACGTACACCCCCACACGTCAGGATCGTCAACTCACGGCGCAGAAACAGGCAGCGGAGCTCTAAGGTCACGGCCGTGTTCTACCGGGGCGGATGAAGACGGCGGCCAGTTGGAAGATCGGACCGCTCTCGCCGTCGGCGAATACAGTGCTCGCACCATCTCGCTGCCAGCTGCTGACCACGCCAGGCCCGGCCCGAGCCAGACGATGCCCCGCAAGGACAGGTGGCGCAGCGACCAGTAGGCGAAGCACACGACGGTCGGACGACCGACGCAGGCGGGATGACCGTCCGCTCCACCACCTAGCGCACCAGCTCCGAGGCAAGGCCGCCCTCGCTAACCGGCGCGCTGGGCACGAGCCTGAGCCGTGCCGCAGCTCCCAAGCGCGACGACGGTGCGAGGGCGACAACAACGCGTCCGCCTGACCCACGCGGAGCGCGACGTCGCCCCAAGCGCGGGTGCCGGACGAAGGGACTGTCGCTGACAGCAACCACCCTCGTGCCCGGCGGCATCCGGTACGGTGCGGCGGGCGCGAGGCAGTTCGAGCGGCAGGCCGGATGCTCTACCAGTTGGTCAAGTCCACGAGGAGATCGCAGTGAGAGTCGTCCCCGGACGGCCGCTGGTGCTGCGCTTCCTCGATGAGACTCGGAAGTGAGGCGATCAGGGCGGTGGTCGTGTCGGTCAGGCGAACGTCGGCACCGATGACGCCTGGGCGGTCGGGGCGCTGTACGTACAGGCGCAACAGGCTGTGGCCCAGCATCAGAAACCCGAGCAGAAAAGGGTTCTCCTCGTCGCCGGGGTCGGACAAGGCGCGGACGACGGTGAGGGCCTGGCCGTACTCCCCTTCCGGGTCCGGGATGATCTCCTCGGGGCGGAGGCGGATGACCGTCATTCCCATGGCTTCGCTGATGTCGCTCGTCCCGTAGAGCTGAGTGCCCGCCAGCACCGTGCGCAGGAGGCCCGGAATGTAGTACGGGGCGACGGTATCGTGAGGGATCTCGTACAAGAAGGTGACGCCGTCCTCGTCGTCCCCGGCATGGACGGCAACCCGGACGGCACCGGGGGCGGGCAGCACTCCGCGAAGCCGGCACCCCTCGACCAGTGGGCTGTTGAGGTAGTACAGCAGCAGGCGACTGACCGCCGCCTGCTGCTCACGGTCTTCAGAGTCGATCACTGGTTCATCCAAGCAGGACACTTGTTGTGCGGCTGGTTGCGGCAGAAGGCGTTGATGACGCCGATTGTCTGCCCCCGGCCGGCATCGTACTTCTGGTCCGTTGTCTTACGCGTGTACTGAACGATCACGACGCGAGAATCAGCGAGTATTTCTACCTTACATCCGTTTGGTGAACGTGCGGGCTCCTGGCTCATGAGCCAGGAGCCCGCATTCGATCAGTAGCGTGTGGTGACGCTGTTGACCGTGAGCAAGTGCCCACTTGTGTAGACGAAGTAGAACTGGCCGCCGGTCTGAATTTGTCCCCAGGATACAGTGTTGCACTTGTTGGTGCGCGAGCCGTGGCTCACGTCAGGGAGGAAGTCCCTAACTCTATCCAGTTCCAGGGCGGACCCAGTGGCGCCGTCGAAGTTGCAACCGGCGAAACCGACTGTCGTGCTGGTCGAGTCTCTGTGATTGTCTGTCCAGCGGCGAGACTCTTCGCCACCGTGCCAATTACTGATGTGGCTACCCCAGCTTCCCTCCGCCGAAGCTGGTGTTGCCGTCGTAACGGCAGCAGTTAGTACTGCTGCCACGAGTGCGACGAGGCGGCGTAAATTAACCTTCATTCACATTCCTCTTTCGTGAGCTTGCGAAAGCCGGCCGTGAACTTCGCATCCATGTGCGGTCTGCGAGCTATGCAAACCCTAAGTTCGCGATCTGCAGTGTGGCAATGTGCAACCAGTCTCTATTGGTCATCTGCGCAACGCAGCCCAGAACCGCCGGAATCATCACAGAAGCAATCGCTGTACAACCGCTCCCATCTACCAGTTACCGGTAACGCTGCGCAACGAAGTCGGCTGCGTCTGCGTGCTCGACACAGCGTGACACTGCTTTGCGGTCCGTAGCCGCCCCTAAGTCGCGCCTAGAGCACGGCTCTCTGGCACATACACTTGCAGAGCTGACCTAATTGTCACGTTACGTGACCGGACCCAGCGGTGCGTCAGCCGGGCAATCAAAGAATGCGACGGCAGACCCCAGCAGGAAGCTTGTCTGAAGATCACGCCTCGCCTTGTCGCGTGTCTGCTGGGCAGGGCCCTCTGCCCGAGAGGGCCTCCACTGGGAATAGGGATACCGATTGGATTCGGCGCGCTCGTCTGATGGGGTGCAGCGTCGGACAGGGATCGCCGGAACCCTACATTCGCCGGGTGTGCAGCCACGGAGCTTCCCAGTGGGCGTACTCAACGACCGCTGAACCCTTTGACACGGCCATCAGGACATACGGTCCGAGAGATCATCGAGCGCCGGCCTCGACATGGACGGAGACGCACGGCGATGCGGGGGCGGCCGCCTCAGGCCACCGTCCGCGGGTTGAGCTGAGAGGGGCGCGCCAGCAGGAGACGCTAGTAGCGCGGGTCGCTGAAACGTCATGCGCGATCGCAAGAGAAGAGGGCTGCCGGCCGGTAGATGTCGGGCAACGGCGCGTCTTCAAGCGCGCGATCGCCCGGCTCCACGACTTCCGTCGCCCGCGCATCCGCCGGGAACGACGCGACGACATTCACGATGTATTCCTTGAGCTCGCTGTCTACAGATCACCCGCCGCCACGTCAAACCGCTTTGTAGGGACAGTTAGCGCGACCTCAACTGGAGCGGTGGCCACGGGTCCCGCGAGGCCGTGTCGGCCGTTATCCGCGGCTTGAGAGCTTGTCCAGAGCATCACCTTGAAACGTGCAGGAGGTACTGCCAGTTGAGTTACTGGCGATCACTATCGGACATGTTCACTCCACCGCCGTCGTTGGAATGCCCTTGCAGAGGCCAAACTGTCGCCGCTACAGCTAGGAACAGGTCCCCCTTCCGTTGACGATCGCACGCTGGCTAGAAATTACCTTCGTCCCCAAATTTACCGTCTGATGACTTTACGTTAGATTGCGCGCATCTCTTCCCGTCACTCGCGCCTAGACATGGCACCCCCACGTGACAGATTCAGGTGACTTAACCCAAGTTGACGTCGCCGCGAAGGCGACCCCAAGCGCCACTCGCGGGCGCATTGGACGTCACTCCGGCCACCTCGCCGACCATCCGTCCGCTTACGTGACCGATCAACAGCTCTAGGTGCAATCAGCAGGTAATGAGTAGCATCACATTTCGGACATTTCCATAGAAGGCGACCGCTACAGCCGACATGACTGATCTTGATGCCGCTCAGTTGCCGAACCTCTGTCCGGAACGTACGTTCCAGGTCGTCGTGACTCCCGGTTCCGAGGGAAGCAAGACACGACCAAGGCGCACTAACACGGATTGGAATGGCATGGACATGAGAGTGAATCGGGCGGGGGTAGTCGTGGCTGCTGCTTTAGCTGCGGCTTTTTCCCTGGCTCCTCCGGCTTCGGCTGAGGGAAGCTGGAGCAGCTCGATATCCAACTGGCGAGGCGGTGACGAATCCCGCCGCTGGACGGACGGCCATAACGACGGCGCAAGCACGACTGTGAGCTTCTCGGGCTGCAGCTTCGGAGGACCAAGCTCCGTTACGCTTGAGCTTGATCATGTTCGCGACTTCCTTCCGGACGTGAGCCACGGCCAGAAGAGGAACTCTTGCGGCACGTCGTCCTGGGGCGAGGTGGGGGCCGGACAGTTCTACTTCATCTACATTGGCTCGACCAGGCTCAGCGTCAACAGCGTGGTCACCCGCTACTGACAGACCTCGAACCGCCGGCGGCCCCCGGCACCCCGGGGGCCGCGCCTCTCACGGAAGTCGACAGAAGGCCGGAATGACCATCCAAGTCTCGCGCTGTTCCTTTGGCTACCGGCGCCGGGATCTCGTCCTCGAAGACCTGACCCTCACGTTACCGTCAGGCTGCGTTGTGCTCCTCGGGCCGAACGGCGCGGGCAAGTCCACATTGCTGGCACTTCTCGCATCCGCGCTCAGGCCCCGATCGGGCAGCGTGACGCTGGGCGACCTCGACACGAGCAGACGAGGCGATCTGAAGCGCTATCGCAGGCAAGTCGGCTGGCTGCCACAGCAGGTGACCCCCGTTCCTGGGCTGCGAGTCAGAGAGCAGGCTGCATACGCCGGGTGGCTGAAGGGCTTGTCGCGGCGGGAGGCATGGGACAGCTCCCTGGAAGCGATCAAACGGGTGGGGCTGGGCGAATTGGCCGAACGCTCCGCCGCCCAGCTGTCAGGAGGCCAGCTGCGGCGCCTCGGCATCGCCCAGACGCTGGTGCACTCGGCGCGGATGGTCCTCATGGACGAACCGACCGCCGGCCTCGACCCGACACAGCGCAGAGTGTTCCGCGCTCTCCTGGACGACCTCCGGGATCAGTCGAACTTCGTGGTGTCCACCCATCAGACGGAGGATCTGGCTGACAGCTACGACCTGGTCATCCTCCTCGATCAGGGCCGCATCCTCTTCGAAGGGTCGACTGCCTCCTTCCTCGACCTCGCGCCGCGTCAGGTCGCGCGGGAACGCCGAGCCGAGGCCGCCTACGCCGGCCTCGTCAAGGAGGAGATGTAAGTGCCCTGGCGCGTCGTTTTACGCGTGTCCATCGCCCCGCGCATCGGCATCGTGCTGATCCTGTGGTTGCTTGCCTACAAGGGCAACGTCACCGCCATGGTCACACGCGGGTACTGGGAGTCGGTTGCCGCGCAGAGCACTGCTCTGCTGGTCTGGACGGCACCGGCAGTGGCCGCATGTGGCGCGTGGGAGGGTCTGCGTGTCCGGCAGTCCCGAGCTCTGCAAGGGGCCCCGGCCCGTTCCTTCAGCAGCGTTTCCCTGGCTGCCCTGACGCCCACCCTCGTGCTGGGCGTATTCGCGGTGGCCCTGGCCCTGGGTCTTCTCCTGCCGCAGGCCGCCGGCAGCCCGAACTGGACCTCCGCAGCGGTATTGGGCCTGGAACTGCTGGTGATCGCGGCGCATACGGCCGTGGGGTACGTCATCGGGCTCAGTCTGCCTCGGCTACTGGCCGTTCCCGCAGCGATAGTGGGCAGCTTCGTGTGGATGGCATACCCGGCGGCAATGAACGTCTTCTGGGTGCGGCAACTGAATGGCACGAACCTCGCCGAGTGCTGCGCGCTCGACCAAGTAGCAGCACCCCGCAGCATCCTGGCCCCGGCGCTTGTTTCTATCGCCATGCTCATCACCGCCCGGCTGGTGACACTTCGGCAGTGGAAACTGCGGATCTTGGGACCCATCGTTTTGACCCTGGCCGTCGCGATCTCAGCGTGGATCGCCAACCCTCTTGGATACACCGCGGCCGAACCTCGGCCCGCCGCGCTGCGCACCTGCTCCGGCACGCAGCCAAAGGTCTGTCTTTGGCCCGAGCAACACGGTGTCGCCGGAGACATCGTCAAGTGGGCCACCGACGCACACACCCGCTTGGCTGCTCTAGGGGTTACCACCACTCCAGAGCTGTCTCCGCGATCACCTGCACCGACATCGAATGACGTGCGGTCTCTTGTCGCGATGAGCGCCCTGCCCGAAGATATCCCCACATGCGCCACGTATGGCGAGTGGCCCGGAAGCCGAGCATTTGGACCGCTCAGTTTCTGGCTTACCGTCAACGCCGGCGTGGACCCCAAGGTCGTTGCATCGCGTTACGCACCCGAGGAAGCCGACGCTGCTACCCGCGTTCTTCAGCGTCCCCGCACAGCTCAGTTGGCATGGTTCCAGCAGAACGCCAAAACTCTGACACGATGCGACCTCCAGCCCGTTCTTGACGCTACGCGCTACTGACGCCGCCACCACAAGCCGATTGACAGAGAGATTCATCCATGGACTGGTGGCTTCACGTCCGCCGAGTACCTGCAGTCTGCGCCAGCCTCGCCGCTTGCCTGGTACTCGGTGCCGTGGCTGATTCGATCCAAGTGCCCGTACCGGTGGTGGTGGGCGGACTTTCGTTCGCGTTCCCGCTGCCGTTCCTACTGCCACTTGCCCCGGTGTGCCTCATCTTGCACGGACAGTCCCGCGGAGGCAGTTCCATCGAGGTGACCTCCGTCCGTCCGGTACGCCTATGGGATGCTGCGTTCATGGTGGCCTGTACGGCTCTGACGCTGGTCGGCGGTTGGCTTATCTCGTCAATGACCGGCCATCTCCTCGCCGCCGGCATGGCCCGCAACTTCCTTGGCTACCTCGGACTCGCTCTCCTCCTGCGCGCATTCACCAACCCGCGGGTCGCGGCCGCCGTGGTCACCATGTTCCCGATTGCCTGTGCAGCGTTCGGCGTTCACTACGGGATACCTGCCAAATGGGCATGGCCGCTGCATGAGCCCGGCTACCTTCCGGCGTTCATCGCGGCGGCTCTCCTGGGGGTCGCAGGCTTGGCCGCTGGCCTTCTTCCCATTTCTACGGCTCGCCTGGCGTACTCATCGGAGCGGTGATAGGTGGCATTGACCTGGCAATTGCGCTCGAGTTCCTACCTCAGTGGAGGCCCGGCATGACGAGTACACACCACCCCTGACACACGTCGGACGAACTCGCCGCCCGCTATGCTGCCGGTGACCTGCAGGAGAAGTAGGCCCGGTCCTTAGAGAAGCAGTGCTGGCCTGCGCCAGCACTGGCAAACACGAGAAGGCCCGCACCTGTGGCACACACCGCCTCTGCCTTTCTGCCACCAGAACGAGGCGAGTACCTCACCCTGCGCCCGGAACTCAGCCCCCAGACCACCGGTCTCGCCGCGCCTCGTCGGGTGAGGCGGTAGGTGCGGGCGGTGTAGAGCAGGGCGATGCCGACGCCGAGGGCGGCGACGACGGCAACCATGGCGGTGCGCAGTCCGGTGACGAGCGCGGCCGATCCTTCGCGTACGGGTTCTGGCTTCACCGGCTGACGGGCTCCGCGGCCGAGGGCAACCGCTTCGAGCGCGACTACGGCATCTCCCACTCACCCGAGAGCGAGGTCTCTGCCGGTCGCAGGCACACGTCTGGGACCAGTGCCGCCTCCACCTCGCCGTAGTCGGCGGCCGACGCGGGGCGGACCTGTCTCAGGCCGACCTCGACCTGCGCTGCGCCGTCTTCTTCGCCGTCTTCTTGGTCGGCTGCTTCGCGGCGGTCTTTTTCTTCGCGGCCGTCCTCTTCGGCGTCGGCAGCTCGTGCACGTCGGCGTCCTCGCCGCGCGCCGCCTTCGCCTTCGCCTTCGCCTTCGCCTTCGCCTTCGACACGGACTCCGTCAGGGCGGCCATCAGGTCGAGAACCTGGCCCGGCTCCTTCACCTTGGGCACCTCCGGCAGCGGCTTCTCCGCCCGCTTCGCCTCAATGATCTTCGCCATCGCTTCGGTGTACGTGTCCTTGAAGTCGTCGCCTCGAGGTCGTCGCGGGCCATGGTCTCCGTCAGGGCGAGCGCCCCCTTGATCTCATCCTCGGAGACCTCCACCGGCGATGGGAGCAGCTCGGCGGGGTCGCGGATCTCGTCGGGCCAGCGCATAGCGTGCAGGACGATCACGTCGTCCCGCACCCGCAGCAGGCCCAGGCGCTCGCGCCCGGACCACGCGTACTTGGCGACGGCCACATTCGACGAGCGCTCCAGGGCCTGCCGCAGCAGCTTGTAGGGCTTCGCCGCGACCTGACCGTCGGGGGCGAGGTAGTAGCCCTCCGCGATGCGGATCGGGTCCACGGAGTCCAGCGGCACGAACGCTTCGATCTCGATGGCCTTCGCCGTGGGCAGCGGCAGGTCGCGCAGCTCCTGATCGGAGATCGGGATGACCTGGGTCTTGGTCAGCTCGTAGCCCTTGCCGATCTACGTGTTCGACACCTCGCGGTCCTCGACCTCGCACACCTTGCGCGTGCGGATCCGGCCCATGTCCTCCAGGTGGTACTGGTGGAACTGGATGCTGTGGTTCTGGGTAGCGGACTGGACGTGGATCGGCACCGTGACCAGGCCAAAGCTGATCGCGTCGGACCAGATCGTTCGGGGCATGGCCAACCTCCGCGACGGCCCCGAGCACCACCAGCCTAGGAGCACCCACTACGGCTCGCATCGCCTGCAGGGCAGCCCGAGCAGCCCCCGCGCTGAACGGAGGCCGGGACGGCCGGGCCGCTGCAACCGGCCGTGCGCCCGCGTCTGTCCTGTCGGTCATGAGCCCTCGCCCGCCCCGACGCCAGAGCGAACGGCGCGGCCTGCGCCTGTGGCCCGTCGGCCCCGTCCTGATCCTGGCCTTCACCACCGCGGTCCTGGCGGCCTCGGCCGTCTTCTACGCCGGCTGGAACCTCCTGGACGTCCACGAGCTGAAGCCCGAACGCCGCATCGACTCCAAAACACTGTTCGACCTGGTCAAACTCGCCTTCGGCGTCGTCGCCGGCGCGGGCGCCCTCGTCGCCCTGGTCGTGGCCTACCGCCGCCAGCGCGTCGACGAGGACGGCGCCCTGCGCGACGCCACCCGCCTGCACACCGAACGCTTCACCACCGCCGTCTCCCAGCTCGGCGACGCCTCCGAAGCTGTCCGCCTGGGCGGCGTACACGCCCTGGCCGGACTCGCAGACGACGCCCCCACCCGTCAGCTGCGCCAGACCTGCATCGACGTCCTGTGCGCCTACCTCCGCCTGCCCTACGTCGCCGAAGACGACCTACCGGCGAACGATGCGGGAGCCCGCCACGCCTACCTTGCCCTGCGCGAAGTCCGGCACACCATCATCCGACTCATCCGCGACCACCTCCGCCTGTCCATCGAGCATCACGACTCGTGGCAAGGACACGATCTCGACTTCACGGGCGTGACCTTCGACGGAGGAGACTTCAGCGGCGCGACGTTCTCCGGTGGCACGGTCGACTTCGTCGGGGCGGCGTTCGCCAGCGGCAGGGTCGACTTCCGCGAAGCGACGTTCTCCGGCGGCAAGGTCAAGTTCGGTGCCGTGAAGTCTTCCGGCGGCATGGTCGATTTCGGCGGCGCGACGTTCACCGGCGGCACGGTCTTCTTCGGCGGGGCGACGTTCTCCGGCGGCGTGGTCGATTTCGGCGGCGCGAGATTCGCCGGCGGCACGGTCGACTTCGGCGGGGCGACGTTCTCCGGCGGCACAGTCGACTTCGGCGGGGCGACGTTCTCCGGCGGCACGGTCCACTTCGGCGGGGCGAGATTCTCCGGCGGCACGGTCCACTTCGACAGGGCAAGGTTCTCCGGCGGCATCGTCCACTTCGGCGGGGCGAGATTCTCCGGCGGCACGGTCCGCTTCATGCGTGCGACGTTCTCCGGCGGCACGGTCCGCTTCGACATGGCGACGTTCTCCGGCGGCACGGTCCACTTCCGCGTCGCGAGGTTTTCCGGAGGCACGGTCCACTTCAGGGGCGCCGTGTTCTCCGACGGCACGGTCGACTTCAGCGCCGCGACGTTCTCTGGCGACACGACGGTCGACTTCAACGCCGCAACGTTCGCCGGCGGCACGACGGTCGACTTCAGCGTCGCGACGTTCGCCGGCGGCACGGTCGACTTCCGCGCCGCGTCGTTTCCCGACGGCACGGTCCACTTCGACGGAGCGAGGTTCTCTGGCAGCACGGTCCACTTCGGCGGGGTGACGTTCGCCGGCGGCACGGTCCACTTCGGCGGCGCGGGTGGGATCGTCTTTCCACTCGATCTGCTCCCTGCAACAGGCGCCCCCATGCCACCTGGGCTCATCGTGCCCGCAGGCTGGCTGCTACCACCGGCACCTTGAACCCCTGCTTGTACGAGGCGACCACCATGGCGCTCACGGGGCAACGGGTGCCGCAGACGTGCGGCACCCCAACCTCGGCAACCGTGCTACCTCGTCTTCCCCTGCTTGGCGGCGGGCCCGGGCCGCCGGTGCGCAGTCACTCCGGCTTCGGCAGGCGCGGCACTCTTCGCCCAGCGGGCGTAGCGCTCGTTCTCCGACGAGATGGCCAGCTGCTTGAGCGCCCGCTCGCGGTCCGACAGGTCCAGATCTCGCGGCAGGTCCAGCCCCGTCGTCATCGGCCGGTACGCCAGCTGCGCGTCACGGCTCATCGCCACCTCCGCAGAGCCGCCGCAGTCAACCTCGGCATCTTGCTCGCGAAGGCAGGGCGGGTCGAGGAAGCCGAGGAGTTTTACCGCCGGGCCGCAGACGCCGGGCACGCCCGCGCGGCGTTCAACCTCGGTGGTCTGCTTGCGAAGGCAGGGCGGTGTCAGGAGGCCGAAGGGGCGTACCGCCAAGCTGCGAACGCCGGAGACGCCGGCGCGGCGCTCAACGGGGCTGTTTCGCCGCGGACGCCGGAGACGCCGACGCTGTGGTCAACCTCGGCATCCTGCTCGCCGGAAAGACAGGCACTGCCCTGCGCTGTCACCGCCGTAACCGATCATGAACCGGAATGCCAGGCCAAGTTCAACGTCCGCGCTGGAAGCGGCGCCACCTCATACGGACGTTAGGAGTCCTTGGAGACGACCACGCTTTGCGACGCGATCGATCGCAGGTTGAGGCCTCGCATCGCCAGAATGGACGCCATCCCCCATACGACCGTGGCGAGGCCGGCTGCTACCTCACGGGCCGGCCCCGGCGTCCCCTACTGGTGAAGAGGCAGTGTTCTGACCGTGCGCTATTCGCGTTACTTGCGGAGGTAACTGGTCAGATGGAGTAACTCCCGAGCGGGTGGTTCCTCGCTTGGCACATCTACGTGTGCAGCAAGCTGCTCCAGTGACAGACCTGCGCCAGCGGTGCGCGGGCAGCGGCTGGCCAGACCGCTCAAGTTGCCCGCTGCCCGCCCAGCGGCTTTCATGATCTTCATGTGCAGCGTCCGATGACGCTCATTCCCGAGAGGACGCCGCGGGATGCCAGAGGGGTCAGGCTCAGAGTCCGGTCACAGTCAGCCACTGGTGGGGGAGCTCGCAAGGATTCGGATCCGCATTGAGGCTCACCTTGCCGAGCCCGATCGGCCCGAGAGCGACGTCAACACCGTCACTCTGGAAAGACTTATCGCACGCGGGATTTCCCACGTGTCGGAGGAGGTTCATGAGGAGATTTACCAGGCTGTCTACCAAGAGCTCGGGCCCTCAGCGAACATCACAGTAGAGCCGCTTGTGATCAAGATGGGGCACAGTGTCGAAGTTCTGGTGATCCTAGCTGCGCTCGGCAGTTTTCTCGGCACATACAACGACCTAATTGAAAAGATTAGCGTTGCGGCGGAACACACACGGCGCATCGTGTCGAGACTGATGCGCCGCACCGTCGGGGCAGAACCGGGGCGTGCAATGGACGTGACGGCCTCCTGGACAATTGGCTCAGCCGGGGAGCGACTCATGGGACGGGAAGCACAGCTCGAATCGGTACAAGGATTTTCAGCACCTAACGGCCAGGCGCGCGAGCAGCTGTTGAATCTCTTGATTGCCTACGTGTCCATCGTCAGCACCGTTCTACTAGCTGTGGTTGGATATCTCCTAGGGCGGGGGTAAGTTACCTGCGCGAAGCGTTTTACTGGTGAAGAGGCCGTGTTCTAGCCGTGCGCTATTCGAGATGCCGGCAAGAACCGTGCCACACCGACACGTCCGTTTAACGTGCACCCCATCCAGGTGGTCTTTCGCCGCGCGGAGTCGAGCCGCACGACCGGTTGGCCGAGCAGACGCTGTGCTGAGCGGCATGAACACGGACCAGAAATGGTGGCGCCGGCGTGGCCTGGTTCCGGTGTGGTACGGACTGACAGTCATTGCCGCGATCGCGGCGGCGGGAGCCGCCGTGTGGCGAGTGCCTTGGTGGATCGACGACCACTACCTCAAGAATCTGACGCAGCCGGTAGCAACCACGGTATCCGGAGTGCGCACAGCCCTAGTAGCGATCGGCGCCGGAGCCCTGGCCGCGATCGGAATTCTCTACACCCACCGCACTCTGCAGCACACCCGGGAGAGGGACCGCGAGCAGACGGAGCTGACCCGAGACGGGCAGGTCACCGACCGATACACCAAAGCCGTCGGCCAACTCGCCTCAAACAAGCCGGTCGAGCAGCTCGGCGGGATCTACGCTCTGGAACGGATCATGCGGGACTCGCCGTGCGACCACGCCACTGTTGTGGAGGTTCTCGCCGCATTCGTCCGCGAACACGCACTTGTGCCGGCCAAGCCCCTCTCGACCCAGGACCGCTTGCGACTCGCGCGCCGACGCCTTCGCGCCGGAATGCCGGACTCGGCGCCAGCGCCCAGAAACCTCGGCAGACCGGCTATGGAACCCACGAGCCCAGCCGAACCGGTCCAGGCAGCGCTGACCGTGCTAGGCCGTCGACCAGAAGGCCGCGATGAGCCATTCCGGATCAACCTGTCTTGGGCATACCTACGCGGAGCAAACCTGATTAACGCCCGCCTGCAGGGGGCGATCCTGCACGAGGCCGACCTGGAGAAGGCGGACTTGACCGGCGCCCGCTTGGAGAAGGCGATCCTGACCAAGGCCCACCTCGACTGGGCAGTCCTGCACGAGACCCACCTCGAGGGCGCGAACTTGACCAAGGCCCATCTCGAGAATGCGACCCTGACTGCTGTCCACCTGGAAACGGCGAACCTGACCGAAGCACGCCTGCAGGCCGCGGTCCTGTACGGCGCCCACCTGCAAAATGCGAACCTGACCGGTGCCTATCTGTGGGCATACGTCTTTGGCGCCAGTCTGGAGGGGGCAGATCTGAACGGGACCCACCTTGAGCTGGCGTCAAATCTGATGGTCGAACAAGTGGTCTCTGCTAGACCTCGGCACTCTACCCATCTGCCGGATCTCCTTGCTGAGATTGACGAGGTGGTTGCACGGATCATCGCTGTAGAGGAGGAAGAGCACCGCGGTGAGCCTCACTCCGGCTGAAGATTCAATTCCATCAGTGTTGTTCTGTGCGCTACTCGGTAGCTCTGAGGGCCGCTAAAGGCTGTCCCGCTATGTGCATGAGGTGGCTGGGGCAGTCGTGGGAGCAACAGCCATACTCGATGCGTGACGATCACGGACGTTGACGGTCTGCTGCCAGACCCGCGGGATCTACTGGCGGGGACCGACTGGGCTTCGCTCGAACATGCCTGTGGGACGGCCGCAGGAACGCCTGCTCTGCTGGCCGGCCTGCTGGCGGATGACGTCGGCACGCAGGCCAGGGCTCTGCGTCACCTCGACGATCCGGTGCATCACCAGAACACGATCTACTCAGCGACCGTGCATGCGGCGGTATATGTGGCGAAGATCCTCAGGGACCCGCGCACGGGCACCCTGGTGGCCGACCGCGACGGCCGGGTCCTTCCGTTGCGCGCCGCCTTGCTGGACTGGGTCAAGTCGGTGGCCACCGAGGTCGACAGTGAGGCAGAGACCCACATGGCGCGCGTGGGGCTTTGCCTGGACGAGCATCCGGAGTCCGTCCAGATCCGGGCCCTGCGTCCCGACCTCTTTCAGGCCGTCTCTGCTTTCCTCCACGCTCCGGACCTTGCTGTTCAGGAAGCAGCCCTTGCTGCGGCTGTTCCGCTCCTGGACGCCCCGGAGCTCATTGGGCAGCGTGCCCTTCTCACACCGCTGGTCCGTGATGTGCTGGCCTCCAGCGGCAATCGTTCGTATCGATTCAGCGCCGGCCGTGGCCTCAAGTCCTGGAGACAAGAGACGCGTTCGCTGCCCGACGAGCAAAACGAGGACCTGTGGGCGGGCGACTGCAGCAGCGAACCACCTTTTTGACCTGGAGAAGAAGGAGAGCATCTGTCCCCGGCCGATGTGATGCCATGATCGCGTTGTGGCTGGTTTGATCACGGCGTCACAGCCGTCCTGGATAGGCCCGTTCACCGGGCTGAGCCCGCGCTGCTTCGGCAAACTGGTGACCGCCCTGCGCCACGAGGGGGCGGACATGATCCGCCGGGGTCGGCCCTGGAGCCTGCACCTGCCGGACCGCGTCCTGCTGGTAGCAGCGTACTGGCGCACAAACTTGACGCTGCGCCAACTCGCCTTGCTGTTCGGAATCTCGAAGTCTGCGGCCGCCCGGATCATCAACCACCTCGCGCCACTTCTCGCTCTACGGCCGCGCCGACGGTTCCGCAAGGACACCGTGCTCATCGTGGACGGCACCCTGGTCCCCACACGCGACCACACGGTGGCCGAGCAGTCGAAAAACTACCGGTATTCCACCAACCACCAAGTCGTCATCGACGCCGATACACGGCTCGTCGTCACAGTCGGCCGGCCTCTGCCCGGCAACCGCAACGATTGCACGGCATGGGAGCTGTCCGGAGCGAAGGCTGCCGTCGGCAACACCACGGTGATCGCTGACGGCGGCTACCGCGGAACTGGCCTGGTGATCCCGCACCGCCGTCAACCAGGCCAGGCCGAACTCCTGGCCTGGAAAGAGGAGCACAACCGTTCACACCGCAGGGTCCGTGCCCGTGTCGAGCACACGTTCGCCCGCATGAAGAGCTGGAAGATCCTCCGCGACTGCCGATTGAAAGGCGACGGCGTTCATCACGCGATGCTTGGCATCGCCCGCCTGTACAACCTCGCACTTGCCGGTTAGGCCCACCCAAGGTGGGCATCCTCGATGCTGACCATGCCAAGTCAGTCGATCATTGCGGGACAACCTTTAGGAACCTGTTGGGACCCAGGGCTCCTTTTGCGTGGTGAAACACTCGAGTGATGCGGCTCTGACACTCAGTTCAACGAAGCACCCGTTAGCCTTGGTTGAACCCCGAACCTCATGGCCCAAAAGACCTACGGCCGACGGCCTGCAGGCGTGGGCCCGCGAGATCCGCCATAGGCGCTCTGGATCGCTGAGGCCGCAGAAGCTACGACTCCGCTCCCAGATACGCAAACCACTCTCCGGCGGATCGAGCCGGCGCGTGCGGGGCGCGTCGGTTTCAGCGCCGGGTGAAGTCGTGCAGTTGGTCGGCGAGGCGCTGGTCGGGGCGCCGGACGATGATGCACGAGTCGGCCTGCGCGGTGGCCAGACGGTCGACTTCCATCTCGAGGCCCCCAGAGGGAGCGCTCGCGAGGCTGGAGCCGGTCCTGCGCACGTACATTGCGACGGCCTCCAAGGTGGCGAGGAAGGTGCTGTCGGGGGCGTCGGAGTCGAGGACGTCATCGGTGACCTCGTGAAGCCAGTGCCGTGCTTCCCGGGTCTCGCCGAGGGAGAGGTGGTGCAGGTGCAGGCAGTAGGCAGCGGCCCGGTGGCCGGCCCCAGCGGCGAGCTGCCACCAGAACTGGGCGCTCTCGCGGTGGTCGGTCAGGTGGAGCAGGCACGCGAAGACAAGGGCACCGTCCACGTCCAGGTGGCGGTCGTCCGTGAGCATCTCAGGTTCTTGGGCGAGACGGTCGACGTGGTCGGCGGCGTCGGGCTTGTTGAGGATCCAACGGCACACCACCGACAGCCGTTGCCCGGCCTGGGCGGCGCGGACGGTGTCCGGGTGCGGCTTGGCCGCGACGGCGGCCGCATCGACGGCCAGGCGGCGCAGGGCGGCGCCCACGTCGAAGGCGTCACGCGGTGCGGTGGGGATACGGGCGTCGGCCAGAAGCTCATCAATGGCGGTCACTGTCCTGTCCCCTTCTTGTTCTTGCCGGGGGCCGCGGGCAGTCCCAGCCGGATACGCAGGCGTTCCTTGCCCTTGCGGCCGTGGTAGTCGACGGTGCGGGTGTCCAGGCCCATGTAGCGGGCGATCCGCTTCGTGGGGTAGCCGAGCAGGTGGCGCAGGACGATCACCGTGAACTGGCGGGTGGGCAGCTCCAGGACCGCCTCGTACAGGCCGCCGGCGCTGCGGCTGAGCTCCAGCTGGCTGCGGACCGCCTCGAGGTTCTGCGTTATCGGGCCGTTGATGAGGAACGCCGGCGGACGTCCGTCTTCTTCAAGACGGCGGGTGACGCCGCGGTGCAGCACAGCGAGCGTCTGCTGTTCGAGGTCGCCCTGCTGCAGCAACTCGTCCCAGCCTCCGAGGATTTCCAGGAACACCTGATGGACCACGTGTTCGGCGGTGCGGCGGCTGCCGAGGTGGATCTCCGCGAAGTCGTGGAAGAACTCCTGGTGCCCTAGGTAGAAGCCCTCGAAGTCGAGGGGCAGATCGGGCGGGGCCTGGACGGGCTGGCCGTGGCCGCCGTCCTGGGGCGATACGTCAGTGGTGACGTCGCCGTTGCCCATGCAGTCCTCCAGGCGGTGAACACCGGTTCCTCTCCGTCGAGGCCGGCAGGTTCGGACGCAGGCCAACTCGCCCGCGTGAGGGCCCCGTTGAGTGGGGCCCTCACGCACCACCCTGGCGTTTTTCGGGTCCTGAAACTCAAGCACCCTCCAGAAAACCGTGACTCTGCGATCCTCAACATAAACGGAACGTGATTGCGGAGTTAGTCTGCGAGTTCGAAAATCGGCCGTGAGCTGCGGCGACTGACTTAAGGGCGAAAGTTCACATTTCAAGAACCGTCGGACTCGTGGCACAGCTCACACTGACCTCGGCACTGCGTGGGCATCCCGCGAAGCGCAAGTCGCCACGGGCGGCCGTCTGTGCGCACAACCGATCCGCCGTCACTCGTTCGAGTGAGGTGCGTCGTTGCAGACATCCCGGTGTCCGCGAGCCGTCGCCGAAAGAGCCAGCCGACGATGTGAAGGCGGCACGAATCCAGGTCCGCGCTCGACTCGCCAGATCGACCACGCATCCGCCCGCTGAAGCCCAATCACAGAGGTGTGACTGACCACTCCAGTTGGCGGGTTGAGCACTTCAGGCGGTGGCATCCACCGCACCGGACGTGAAGGTGCTGTGACCCTCCACAGACCGCGTGGGTACCGCGCTGGCAGCCGCGGCGACTGCGTCGAGGTCACCCTCGCCCCCACCGTCCATATCCGCGACTCCAAGGACCGGCAGAGACCTCGACTCGCCCTCTCCCTGGCCCTGGAGGGCGCGATAGGTGGATCCGAGGGCAATGATGTCCGCTTCAGGTGCGGAGGAGCCCGTTCAGAGGTTCACTGGAGATAGTGAACGTCCGCGGTTTCCTATCAAGAGGGGAGATTGAGGTGACGCCGGTAGAAATTTCAAGAAAGGCAGTAATCCTCGGACCCTATCCTTGGTCTGGCGGCACTGCGGAACCACTACTTCCGGGACAAAGTAAATTCTTTGCGGCTCGGATCCTTAGCCCGGTCCATGGCGCCGCGCAAGTCCTTCGGTCCCTGACCGTCACAGCTACTGCAAGTCAGCATGCGGACGTCCAAGCCGTGGGTGTCACCGACCTCAGCATCGTCACGGAACCCGATGGATACATTGGGGTCAACTTCAATGTCACTAACTTTCACGCCTCAAACACTCTCTACGAGTTCAATTACTACATCGCCATGATTACCCCTGAATAACCTGCCGGCGATGGAACCCGGAGCGACTTCAACGCTAAGTGGAGAAAATTCAACACTACCTGAAAGGGGAGATTGAGGTGACACAAGCTGATGTCGCACAAAGGGTCTCGACAAGGGTAATTCTCCTCGGTCCCTATGGGTGGTATTCGCCTGGTAACCTACTTCCAGGCCATCATGTCGTTCGTTCGCACAGGATCCTTGAGACGATAGACGGTTACCCGCAAATCCTTCAAGCTCTGACCGTCACAGTGGCTGCGCCCGATGAATATGCCGAAGAAGTCCTGGAGGGCGCTATGAGCGTTACTGACCTCCACGTCATCACCATGCCCGATGGAGTGATCGGCGTCAACTTCATCATTACCAATGTCCACGCAACGAATCCTGTCGAGTTTTTTAATTACTGGATCGCCATGAGGGTCCGCGAATGATGGATTCCGGCCTCAAAAAGAGGGGAGATTGATGTGACATCAGACTATGTTGGGCAAGTGACTTCGAGAAGGACTGTGGTCATGGGGCCCTATCCCTGGCCTGATAACGACACTGCAGAACCATTGGATCCGGGTCAAAGTAAGTTCTTTGCGGAAAGGATCCTTAGCCCGGTCCAGGGTTCTAAGCAAGAACTTCGTTCCCTGACCGTTACAGCCGTTGCGAGGCAGCATGCGGACGTCCAGGCCGTGCGCGTCACCGACCTCCACGTCGTCAAAGAATCGAGTAATTATCTTGGGGTCAACTTCAGCGTCACCAATGCGCATGCCTACAACGCTCTCCACGCCTTCGAATTCTATATCGCCATGATCGTTCCTGAATGAGGGGATCCCAGGATGAGATTCTTCGTTGTCCATGACGCCGAAGGCAGGATCTATGAGGGGCTTAGCTGCCCTTCGAATGTACCAGCTCCGGGCTTGGCGACGGATCGGGATCGATTTATCACGGAAATTGAGCTGCCGAAAGGCCTCGCCGACGGCTCGAACTCCGACCTCATACGCGAGTTCATGAAAACGCATCGGGTAGAGGTAACTGATCAGAAGGCCACAGCCGTACGGCTCTGAAGGCTCACCTCTCCGTACCCGGCGGCCTGGCCAAGTTCGTGACGCTGACCTATCAAGACATGTAGTGCAGTTGTTCCTCCGAACCGACGACACGCATCTTTGGCCCGACGCGGAGGCCGGCAGCCCGGAGTCGATCTCCGTGGGGTGCCGGAGGCGTGGTCAGCGGTCCATGCGCACGGCCGCTCTCACCGCGCCGAAACGGGATCATGAGAGGGCTGCGGGACTCTCATCTCTCCAGAGTCGGTTCTGCCCGGTCGCCGCGCATCCGCAGCGCTATGGAGGCAAACCAGCGGCCGCAGAATTCTGGCGACGGCGGTGAACACTCACCCCGCCATGTCGACTGCTCACTCGCCAACTGAACTGCTCAGTCACAAGAGGTCGGAGGCCCAGGCCACGGGCTGGCGTTCACAATTCGATGTCGAGCCGTTCCACGTCGGTGAACTCGACGCCCAGCCCGTGCGCGCGGCTGTTGTTGGCGCGGAAGTACATCTGTGCGAGGCCGTCGGCCGCGATCTGCTGGAGCTGCTGCTCGGTGGCGCCCTGCTCGCGGGCGGTGAACAGCTGGTCCGCGAACTCGGGCGGCAGGGCCTGGGTGATGTCGCGGATCCGGGCGTCATCGGTGGTGCCTGCGGCGGCGGTGAAGCCGAAGCGGGCGCGGGTGGAGACGACCAGGCCGTCCGCGACGCGGGCGGCGACAGCGTCGACGACCAGGTCGCCACGGTGCGCACCGAACTCGACATCGCCGGCCTCACCTCGCTGACGCCCGCGATCGAGTTGGCCTGCGCATTCCACCAGGCCGTCCTCGACGACCACACCGCACTGCACGCCACCATCACCCGGCTACGAGAAATGACGTCCGACGACGATCATGCTTACTTCGTCGACATCGCCCAGTTCATGGCCGACCTGCCTGTCGATCAAGCTTCCGCAGCCCGGTGGCTCGACGGTGAACAGGACATCCGCAGCCGCTGGCGGGGCCTGGTCATCGCCCGTCAGGCGCACCTGCGCGCCGGACGGTGACCAAAGAGGGGACCCGTTTCCCACGGAAAACGGTCCCACTGCCACAACTGCCCTTCACACCGTCCCTCGCTGTCGCTTGATCCAACGCACCACGGCGAGAACAGCTTTCACCAGGCCGACGACGATGGGTGCCGCAAGCCCAGCGGCGATGGCCGCGATGGCGCTTGCGATCGCGGCCGGGATGAGGAGCAAGGTGATGAGCGTGAGCCTCCCCGCGAGGCTGTCGAAGTAGCCAACCGTACTGATCCACAGCCACACCGCAGCGGTCGCCATGCCAGCGCAGAAGACCAAGGCCGCCGTAAGGAAGTATGACAACTCGACCCACTCGGGAAGGTCGTTCGCTGTGCGTCCGACCGCTCGCGCCGGCGAGGGCCTGGTCGCTGCGGCCCGCCTCGTCCCCCCTGAAAGCCGTGCCCGATAGCCGCTGTAGACGCCTCTGCCGCTGGACCAGCCCGAATAGAAGCCCATGTGAGATCCCCTCCCCTTGACCGGGATCATCCTTTCAGGCCGCTAGACCGTCGACTCCGGGTCCAGGGAGTCGGCCGGAATCGACGACGTGGCCGCGATGAACCCGGCCCACGCCAAGCGATGGCCGGACCGCTTGCGCAGGATGGCATCAGTGACCTGCAGCTTCCACCCCGCTCGATGACCAGCGCGCCAGTTGTGGCGTCCAGGTGGTGGCTGGTGGGTGCGTTTCTCGCCGGAAAGCCGTGCGACGGACTACGGGGGCTTCGCTCAGATGTGGGCGAGGACCTGGCGCAAGCGTCTTCCCGGCGGCTCCGCCATGTCGATGGCGTCTCTGTCGTCGTAGCCGGAGGCGATGAACACGTTGATGGCTGGGGCGTGCGCGAGGCGGTGATCTCGCCCACTTCAATGGCCGGCCTCCCTCTCGGGCTGCCCCTCACCAGCACGGTAGCTCGATGAAAACAGCCCGCGCTCCAGTGGTGGCGGGGCGCCTGGTCACCGCCAAGCGCAGTCACCTGCGCGCCACCCGATCAAGCGCTGCAGGCCCCGCCGGATTCGGCGGAACCCGCAGACTCTGTTGCTGTGATCAGGGGGTGAGGTCCAGCACGCGGACTGGTTCACCCGCCCACCGGTGTGGGGCCGTGGTCGCGATGATCGCGCCGTCCGGACGGTCCGGGGTGGGCTGCGCCGCGTGCTGGCTGTGGGCCGCGGCCCAGGTCTCCTGACGCGCGACGGCCAGGGCGGCGGCCAGGTCCAGATCGAGGACGGTGATGCCGGGCAGGGAAGCCAGGTGCTCGGCCGTGCCGGGCCGGGCGCGATCGGCTTCCACTAACGCGCACGCCGGGGCGTACAGGAACCAGCCCGACTCGGCATGGGCACGGTGGATCAGACGGGAAGCAAGGACGTTGCCCTGGCCGGCTGCGGCCATCGCGGTGTCGTCCAGGACGATGTGCACAGCGTCGCTCACTGGCTGGTCACCTGGGCCAGGCGCCGGTCCAGCTCGCTGTCCAGGTCCTGCTCCTCGGCAGCGGTCGGCGCGTAGCCGTTCCACTCCTTCAGCGCGGCCCGGGCCTTCTCCGCCCGCTCGGCCCGCTCGGCCGGAGTCAGCAGCGTCTCAGCGAGACGGGCGAGATACGCGCGCAGCGACAGACCCTCAGCGGCAGCTATGGCGGCCAGCCGGTCCTTGGCTTCCTCGGGGATACGGACGTTGGCATCGGACATCGTCGTGCTCCTTCCCATCCCTCAAGGGTACGGGTACGTACCCGTACCCGTCAGGTGGCTGATTCCAGTCACAACCCTGTTGCCTGGCCGAATCCAGCGCCATGCTGTGACGGCGGTGATCCTCTAAACCCCCGTGGAGGCCCCCCGCCCCTTGACCCCGCCCGTGTGCTGTCACATGGGCGGGACCGCGCCGTCCCTCCGGGCCCTCCCCGCGGGACCACCGACCCTGCCGAGCGGTGGCCGAACCGCCTAAATAGAACATGTGGACGATAACTTGCGGGAGGAAGCACTTCCGAGAGTGCCAACTCGCTGGATAGCCGCTGCTCATGCTCGCCTCAGGGGGCATAGCAGTCCCCGAGGCCAGCCAGGCGCTGCACCTGGTCCACGAACCGCCGGGTGACAGCCGGCGGGCCGTAGCGGTCGACGTGGTCGAACACCACCTGGCGATCACGAGCGACGGCGCATGCGCCACTCCAGGACCTGCTTGCGGGTCAGGTCCTCGAGGACGAGCTCCTGCCTGGTCGACATCGCCGTCGACCAGGTCGGGCGCGGTTACGGAACGCGGCGAGGGCAGGACGACCGGCGCCGGGGTTGTCCAATCACGCTTCCGGTGCCGTTTGCCACGACGTGGAGAGCACCTCGTGCCAGAAGGCCCGGAGCGCTGGGCGCTCCAGGCTTTCGCGTGTCTGCCAGTTTCACCATTCGGCCTGGGCGCTCTTCGACGTGTGTGTGGATGAACGAGTTACAAGTCGGCTTCCAGGACCACCGACTTCGCGGCGAAGCCATGCCGCTCGTAGAACTTGATGGCATCGGGGTTGCTTGCGTAGGCGGTGACATCGGCGCGCTGAGCCTGCTGCTCTTTGGCCCAAGCCATGAAGCCGGCCAGGAGGCGGGCGCCGATCTGCTCGCGACGCCACTCGGGCTTGACGTACATGCTGACCAGAGTGGCTGTAGTTATCGGCTTCATCGGGGAGGCACCTGACAGCACAGCCGTCAGGTGGCCCACATCCCACGAACACCTGGTCGCCGGGCTTGCCTCCGCACTCAGGGCCGGCGCCCTGACCGCGGACGCCGTCGCCCTGGAGGCACGGAAGGCGGCCGAAGCCGACGAGGTCGCGGATCTTGTCCCGGCCAAGCCGGACCGGACGAACGTGACCTCGCTGACCGAACGGCGGCTGGCCCAGCTGCCGCCCGACACCCGGCCGCCGCCCTCGGTCGCGGCCTACGACCAGCTGCTGCGAGCACGGCAGCCGGCCGATCGCCCCGCCATCCAGGGAGAGATGCCGTGACCCTCAAACGCCACCGCGGGCTGACCGAACAGGCCGCCGACGCCGCCGTCGACCAGGCATGCCGCATGCTCCGGCTGCCAACCATTCGGGCCCAGTTCCCCGACCTGGCCGAAGCCGCCGCCCGCGACCAGATGTCCTATCGCGGCTTCCTCGCTGAACTTCTGATGGCCGAGTGTGACGACCGGGCCCGGCGACGCTCCGAACGACGCATCAAGGCTGCGCAGTTCCCGCGGGAGAAGTCGCTGCGGACCTTTGACTTCGAGGCCAACGGGAACATCGACGCCGCGGTCATCCACACCCTGGCGACCTGCGAATGGGTCAAGAAGGGCCTGCCACTCTGTCTCATCGGCGACTCCGGCACGGGCAAGTCCCACCTGCTGATCGCGCTCGGCACCGAGGCCGCCATGGCCGGCTTCCGGGTCCGCTACACACTCGCCACCAAACTGGTCAACGAGCTGGTCGAGGCCGCGGACGAAAAGGTCCTCACCAAAACCATCGCCCGCTACGGACGCGTCGATCTCCTATGCATAGACGAACTCGGCTACATGGAGCTGGACCGCAGGGGCGCTGAGCTGCTGTTCCAGGTGCTCACCGAACGCGAGGAGAAGAACAGCGTCGCCATCGCCTCCAACGAATCGTTCGGCGGGTGGACCAGGACGTTCACCGACCCGCGGCTCTGCGCGGCCATCGTCGACCGCCTCACCTTCGGCGGGAACATCATCGAGACCGGCACGGAGTCCTACCGGCTCGCCAGCACCAGGGCGGCCCGAGCGCAGGACGCCGCAGGCTGACCTCATCATTGTCACGCTGATCCGTGCGCTGCTTGGCACCACGATCGGTTCAGCAGTGCGCGACGACTTCCAAAGTGATCTTGAGATGCCGGCCCGTCATGCCCTTGGCCTTGGTGATGCCGAAGGAGTACCGGTCGATCGTGGTAGTGCCGCTCGCCGTTATCCGCTTGTCCTCGTGGGCAATCGTGCCGAGTGTGACGGCGATCGGCTGAGTCACCCCACATACGGTCAACTCGCCGTACAGAGTGGCATCAGCGTCGGATCGTTCCAGACGCTGGCTCCGGAAGCCGATCTCGGGATGCCGAGCCACGTCGAGGTAGTCAGAGGACCTGACGTGGTCGTCACGCTGCTGATTGCCCGACTCGAAGCTTCCTGCCTCTATTACGACGTGCACCAACGACTCGTCTGCCGGGTCCGCCACAGTAATGCGGCCATGACCGATGGCGAAGGTACCTCGGACTGGGAGCAGCCCGAACATGGCGCGTGTGTCGAAGCGGACCGTTGATGCCGCCTGATCGATCTCGTATGCACCTGCTGCTGGTAAGAGCTGGTTCCCTGATGCTGCCATGAGCTCGTAGCCTCCGTGTGAAGATCAACCCGTGATGGGTCAGCCTCTCGCAGCGGCAGCGGGTATGCCAGCCCCCACGTGCCAGCATGGCTGACAAGGACGTCCTAGCAGGCGGCCAAAGCGTTGTCGGTTCTCGTCACCATTTCTGCGGCGTTGATCGCCAAAGTGCTGTCCGAAACCGTCGACAAACGTTGTCCGCTCTCGCTTACGAAACCAGCTCCTCGACTGGGGTCACCGGCCCGGCCAACCGGAGGTCCACCGCCAGCCGCACCCGTTGGCCCACGCTCAGCATCATCGATCCTTCGTCTTCCTCGTCGGTGCGATCCGGTAAATGTGGCGCCGCCAGGCGTACCGGAGAGGAGAGGATCATCCCACCCTCGCCTCTGGTCCCGACACGATCGAGGCTCCTCGTCGACTAACGGGCACACCGCGCGACGGGCAAACAGGAGCCGAGACGGTCTGCTGAACCTGGCGAGAGCGGCTTGGGCAACGTCGAAGAAGCTGGACGGTGCAGGCACCCGTGGGCCGGGCCGCCGAGCGCGACAGGGACGCGGATCTGGCGAGAGTCGGCGACCGCCACGACGGCCACCATGCTGTAGTCGGCCAAGACGCAGATCGGGACCCGTACCGCTGCGTCGGAGCGTGCCCTCACCGTCCCCATGCGATTGAAATCGGCGATTTGACACTCCAACAGAATGAGGACGATCAGCACGGGCGAGAAAGAGCGGGTGTCCTGCACCTGGAGCAGCGTTGCGACGCCTCCACAACAGGCCCTACCCGCCGTGGGCTGCATGTGGCTGCTCCCACGACGGTGCAACGCGGTGACCTCGGCCGACGCGTGAGAAGCACCGGCGGTTCGCGATCCGTCCGTTAGGGTACCGACGGTGTCTGGAGGTGCGGACCACGTCGTCCCCGTGGATGGACGGCTCCGTAGGGCATGGAGGCCTTGTCACAGGGGCAGTGTTATGCCGAGTTCCTGCATGGCGGTTGAGGGCGGCCCGCCTTCGGAGCGTTCGGTCTTGTAGCCCTTGATGCGGGGTTCGAGGGTGCGGGGGTCGACGGCTTCGGCGGGGGCGCTCTTGGCGTAGAGGCCTTCGGGCTGGCTGTCGCGGTCGTGGGGCAGGAGCCAGAAGACGCGGCGGCGGAAGGTGCCGCTGGCGCGGGAGGGTTTGGCGGTGGGGGCTAGGAGGGCGTAGCCGACCATGCGGCCGTCGCGGTGGTAGGCCGGGCGTGCCTTGCGGGTGGGCAGGCGGTCCAGGCTTTGGCGTACGTAGTCGAGGTGGTCGATGTCCTCCAGCCAGACGATGTCGGCTTCGTGGCTGATCTCGTCCTCGGTGATCAGGGAGCTCATGTGCTGGGGTCCCTCTCCTGGTCGGTGAGCAGGCCGATGCCGGGGTAGTGCTTGCGCTGGTTGGACAGGATCATCTCCTTGGGCGAGGCCAAGCCGACGAGTTCCCGGGTGCGGGCGGCGAACGCCCGTGAGGTCATGGCCGGTGCGCCTTCATTCTGGCACCAGGTCTTGTAGACGGCGTAGAGCGCGGTCTGTTCGGCGCGCAGGTCGGGGCCGAGGGTGCAGCACTCCTCGTAGAAGCGTCCGGTGTGGTCTTCGGTTTCGGCGTATGCGGTGGTGGCGATGCGGACGCGTTCGGGTCCGGTGAGGTCGCGGTCGCCGGCGAGGTAGCGGCGGGCTCCGTCGATGAGCCAGCCGAGGATGCCGGGGCCTTCCTCGGTGACGAGGATGTCCGCCAGGTTGTCGATCTTGCGGCTGTCGGGGACGACTCGCTCGAACGGGATCAGGCGCATGCGACGCCAGAAGGCGAAGCCGCCGGTGCCGACTTCGGGCCGGTGGTTGCCCAGCAGCCACAGTTTGTGAGTGGGTTCGAAGCTGAAGAAGTCTTGCCGCATGCGGCGGGCCTTGATGCGGTCGCCGCCGGTCAGCAGCTTGACTCGGGCCTCGTCGAACTTGTCGCCGTGCTTGACCTCGGAGCAGACGATGACGCGCCGTCCGTGAAGTTCGGCGAGGTCGGTGGGGTGGCCTTCGTAGGGGCGGGCCATGAGGAAGCCGGGCGGGGCGGCGTCGGCGTAGTCGCCGAGGAGCTTCATGAGCACGTCCAGCAGGACGGATTTGCCGTTTTTGCCGGAGCCGAAGAGGAAGGGCAGGACCTGGCCGCCGACGTCGCCGGTGAC
>NZ_JBVJSQ010000027.1:0-16440 GCF_055606485.1 Streptomyces sp. NPDC037083
CCTCCGGGCGCTTCCCTTCGGTCTTGCGTTTCCGACTCTATCAGATCCTTTTCCGATCCGATTTCCTCGGTGCTTTCCAGGTTCCCGCTTTTTCTCGCGGTTTCCTTTCCGGCGGTTCCGACTTTATCAGAAGTTCTGAGTCGGTTTTCCCGGCCCCTCCGGGGGACTGGTCCGACGCACAAGGCGGCGGGGTTCCCGTTCAGGCGGAGCCGTAAACGTACTGGAGCGGGGCTCCCCGATGCAAATCGGGGAGCCCCGCTCCGGGTTCACGCGTACGAGGGGTCGTAGGTCGCTCAGACCTCCACCACGACCGGGAGGATCATCGGCCTGCGGCGATACGTGTCCGAGACCCACTTGCCCAGGGTGCGGCGGATGAGCTGCTGCAGCTGGTGGGCCTCCACGACGCCGTCCTGGGCCGAGCGTTCCAGGACCTCGGCGATCTTCGGGGTGACGGCCGAGAAGGCCGAGTCCTCGATGCCGGAGCCGCGGGCCTGGATGTGCGGGCCGCCCGTGATCTTGCCGGTGGAGGAGTCCACGACGACGAAGACCGAGATGATGCCCTCGTCGCCGAGGATCTTCCGGTCCTTCAGGGCCGGCTCACCGACGTCGCCGACCGAGAGCCCGTCGACGTAGACGTAGCCCGCCTGGACCTTGCCGGAGATCTTGGCCTTGCCCTCGACGAGGTCGACGACCACGCCGTCCTCGGCGATGACGATGCGGTCGTGCGGGACGCCGGTCATGGCGCCCAGCTCGGCGTTGGCGCGAAGGTGGCGCCATTCGCCGTGGACCGGCATCAGGTTCTTCGGGCGGCAGATGTTGTAGAAGTACAGGAGCTCGCCCGCGGACGCGTGGCCCGAGACGTGCACCTTGGCGTTGCCCTTGTGGACGACGTGCGCGCCCCAGCGGGTCAGGCCGTTGATCACGCGGTAGACCGCGTTCTCGTTGCCGGGGATGAGCGACGACGCCAGGATCACCGTGTCGCCGGGCACGATGCGGATCTGGTGGTCGCGGTTGGCCATGCGGGACAGGGCGGCCATCGGCTCGCCCTGGGAGCCCGTGCAGACCAGGACCACCTCATGGTCCGGAAGGTCGTCGAGCGTCTTGACGTCCACGACCAGGCCCGGCGGGACCTTCAGATAGCCCAGGTCGCGGGCGATGCCCATGTTGCGGACCATCGAGCGGCCCACGAAGGCGACCCGGCGGCCGTACTCGTGCGCGGTGTCCAGGATCTGCTGGATGCGGTGGATGTGGCTGGCGAAGCTGGCCACGATGATCCGCTTGCGGGCGTTCGCGAACACCGTGCGCAGGACGTTGGAGATGTCCCGCTCGGGCGCCACGAAGCCGGGGACCTCGGCGTTCGTCGAGTCCGAGAGGAGGAGGTCGATGCCTTCCTCGCTCAGACGTGCGAACGCGTGCAGGTCGGTGAGGCGGCCGTCCAGCGGGAGCTGGTCCATCTTGAAGTCGCCCGTGTGGACCACCATGCCCGCCGGCGTGCGGATGGCGACCGCGAGGGCGTCCGGGATCGAGTGGTTGACGGCGATGAACTCGCAGTCGAACGGGCCGATGCGCTCCCGGTTCCCCTCCGCCACCTCGAGGGTGTACGGGCGGATCCGGTGCTCCTGGAGCTTGGCCTCGATGAAGGCCAGGGTCAGCTTGGAGCCGATCAGCGGGATGTCCGGCTTCTCCCGGAGGAGGTAGGGGACGGCGCCGATGTGGTCCTCGTGGCCATGGGTGAGGACGATGCCCTCGATGTCGTCGAGGCGGTTCCGGATGGACGTGAAGTCCGGCAGGATCAGGTCGATTCCGGGCTGCTCCTCCTCGGGGAAAAGCACTCCGCAGTCGACGATCAGCAGACGGCCGCCGTACTCGAAGACCGTCATGTTCCGGCCGATCTCTCCGAGGCCGCCGAGCGGCGTGACCCGGAGACCGCCCTTGGGCAGCGGCGGCGGCGGGGCGAGTTCGGGATGCGGATGACTCAAAAGACTCTCCTCAAACACGCGCGCCACGTACCGGTGGGCACGTGGCGCGCATGACGTTCGTGCAGAAGCAGTTGTCGTTGTGGATTGCAGGCACCGGTGGCCTGCCTATTCAGTTGTGAAGTCTGTTGTCAGAGCTGTACCCCGCCCGCGGCAAGATCGATCTTGAGCTGCTCGATCTCTTCGGGCGAGCACTCCACCATGGGCGAGCGCAGCGGTCCCGCGGGCAGGCCCTGGAGGGCGAGCGCCGCCTTCGTCGTCATGACGCCCTGGGTGCGGAACATACCCGTGTAGACGGGCAGCAGCTTCTGGTGGATCTCGGTGGCCTTCTGGACGTCGCCGGCGGTGAACGCCTCGACGAGGGCGCGCAGGTCCGGCGTGACCACGTGGCCGACCACCGAGACGAAGCCGACCGCGCCCACGGAAAGCAGCGGCAGGTTCAGCATGTCGTCGCCGGAGTACCAGGCGAGGCCGGAGCGCGCGATGGCCCAGCTCGCGCGGCCCAGGTCGCCCTTGGCGTCCTTGTTCGCGACGATCCGCGGGTGCGCCGCGAGGCGGACCAGTGTCTCGGTGCTGATGGGGACGCCGCTGCGGCCGGGGATGTCGTAGAGCATCACCGGAAGCCCGGTGGCGTCGGCGACGGTCGTGAAGTGGCGGTACAGGCCCTCCTGCGGGGGCTTGTTGTAGTACGGGGTGACGACCAGGAGGCCGTGCGCGCCCGTCTTCTCCGCGGCCCGGGCGAGTTCCACACTGTGGTGGGTGTCGTTGGTGCCGACTCCGGCGACCACGTGGGCGCGGTCTCCGACGGCCTCCAGGACGGCTCGTACCAGGTCCGTTTTCTCCGCGTCGCTGGTGGTGGGGGACTCACCGGTGGTGCCGTTGACGATCAGGCCGTCGTTGCCTGCGTCCACCAGGTGGGTGGCGAGCCGCTGTGCGCCGTCGAGGTCGAGTGCGCCGTCCGCCGTGAACGGCGTGACCATGGCGGTGAGGACCCGCCCGAAGGGGGTCTGCGGAGTGGAGGTCGGAGCCATGGGTAACACGCTACTCGTTGCTCACCGTGGGGTCTGCCCTCGGGGGGTTCGAAAAGTCATGACAAAGAAGGAGCCCGGCACTGCCTGCTCGGGGGTTCAAGCAGTGCCGGGTCCGTTTGATCAGGCTAGATGAACTTCTCTAAATGCCGCAATACGGACACTTCGCGCGGATGATCCGCACATACGTCTCCGTGGCCTGGTACCTCAGGGGGCGACGCGGCCGTTGGCGTTGAAGGCGGCGTACGTGAGCGGCATGAGCTTGGCCCACTCGGCCTCCATCTTCTCGCCCACCATCTCGATCTCCCGCTGCGGGAAGGACGGCACCTTCGCCAGCTCGTGCTGGGTGCGCAGGCCGAGGAAGTGCATCAGCGAGCGGGCGTTGCAGGTGGCGTACATCGAGGAGAAGAGGCCGACCGGGAGGACCGCGCGGGCGACCTCGCGGGCGACGCCGGCGGCCAGCATCTCCTGGTAGGCCGCGTAGGCCTGCCGGTAGGAGTCCTCCATCGTGCGGCCGACCAGCTCCTGCTGGGCCTCGGTGCCCTCGACGAAGACGTACTTGCCGGGGCGGCCCTGCTGGACGAGCTTGCGGGACTCGCCGGGGACGTAGAAGACGGGCTGGAGCTCCCGGTAGCGGCCGGACTCCTCGTTGTAGGACCAGCCCACGCGGTGCCGCATGAACTCGCGGAAGACGAAGATCGGGGCGCTGACGAAGAACGTCATCGAGTTGTGCTCGAAGGGGCTGCCGTGCCGGTCCCGCATGAGGTAGTTGATCAGGCCCTTGGAGCGCTCGGGGTCCTTGCCCAGCTCGTCCAGGGACTGCTCGCCGACGGTCGAGACGCGGGCGGCGAAGAGCACGTCGGCGTCGGAAGCGGTGTGCTTGACCAGTTCCACGGTGACGTCGCTGTGGAAGGTCGGCTTGAGGTCGTCGGCGGGACTGTCGGTCACGGTGCGGGGGTCCTTCCATCACGTCTTCGGAGCGGCGCCAACTCTACGGCCCCTCCAAAGCGGTCTTCCGCACTCGGGTGCTGTGAATCAGGGTTAAAGCGGGCACCAATCGTGGCACCCGTTCGTCTGTGTCAGTGACAGCCGTACGTACGAGCCCCGAAAGGTGCCGCCCCGATGTTCCGCCGCCGCGAGCCCGTCCCGTTCGCCTTCCTCGCCGAAGCCGGCAGGTTCCGCAGCAATATCGCTCCGCCGCCCCCCGAGCGGTCCTCGTTCGGTCAGATGGCCGGGCGCTGGCTCCTGGGGCTCACCATCGTCGCCGCGCTGGTCGGGTCCCTGATCATCGGGATGCCGGCGCTGACCCTCGAGCACACCTCGCAGACACCGCAGTCGCAGGCGTCCCAGGGCCGCTGAACGCGCGCCCGTGCCGTCCGGCCCCCCGAAGGTGGTGAGCCGGGACACAGGCGGATAACCTCACCGGGCACAGCCCACGCATGGACGAGTGAGGACCAGCCGTGCCCCTGCCCTTCCTGACGGCCGACCGCGTATTCGAGGCGACCGACGACGACGTCGCGTTGCCCTTCGACGACCGCGAGCGCTGGCGTCGCCCCTACCGGCCCGGCCCCTGGCGGGTCGGGGCGGCCGCGCTGGCGCTGCTGCTCGCCTCGTACGTGCTGTTCGCGGCCGTCATCATCGCGTTGACCGGTTCGGTCTCCGAGGCCGGCGCGGTGTTCGGCTGCTCCCTGCTGGTGATCGCCTGTGCCCTGCGGTTGCTGCGCGTGGGTGTGTGGGTGAGCGACCGCGGGCTGCGGCATGTGAGCTTCCTCCGCACGCGCACCCTGCCCTGGGAGCGGGTCGCGGCCGTGCGGACCGTCCAGCAGCCGGTGCGCTGGCTCGGACTGCCGCGGACGGTCCAGGGGCAGGCCCTGACCCTCGTACGGCGGGACCGGCCCGAGGAGAGCGCGCCGTTGCTGACGACGCACGGAGCGGACTTCCTGGCGCGCGCCGAGGCGTTCGACCGGGCGGCCGACGCGGTCGAGGCGTGGGCGGCGGAGAACCGGCGCGGCTGATCCGGCAACGCGGCAAGGGGCCGGCCCGCGAGTGTCGCGGGCCGGCCCCTTCGTGTGCGTGCGGCTCAGGCGGCCTCGACCGGCTTGCCGTCGTGCAGTGTGATCGCGCGCTGCATCGCCTTGCGGGCCCGGGGGGTGTCGCGGGCGTCGTGGTAGGCGACGGCGAGGCGGAACCAGGTGCGCCAGTCGTCGGGGGCGGCCTCGGTCTCGGCCTTGCGCCTGGCGAAGACCTCGTCGGCCGAGTCGCGGTCGACGCGGCCGCCGGGGGTGCGCTTCAGTTCGTCGACGGGAAGGCCGCCCTCGGCGTCGAGTTCGGCGGCGAGGGCGTTGGCCCTGCGGACGAACTGGGTGTTCTTCCACAGGAACCAGACGCCGATGACCGGCAGGATCAGCACCGCCACGCCGAAGGTGACGGTCAGGAGCGTGCCGGACTGGATGAGCATGACGCCGCGGCTGCCGACCAGGAGGAAGTAGAACACCAGGACGGCGGCCGTGACGGCGTAGGAGATCTTCGCGCGCATGACGTCAGGGGCTCAGTTCAGGTCCAGGAAGTGTTCCAGGCCGAAGGTGAGGCCGGGCGTCGACACCACCCGGCGGGCGCCCAGCAGGATGCCCGGCATGAAGCTGCTGTGGTGGAGCGAGTCGTGGCGGACCGTGAGGGTCTCGCCCTCGCCGCCCAGCAGGACCTCCTGGTGGGCCAGCAGGCCGCGCAGCCGGACGGCGTGGACGGGGACCCCGTCCACGTTCGCGCCCCGCGCCCCTTCCAGGCCGGTCTCCGTGGCGTCCGGCGCCGGGGCCGTGCCCGCGTCGCGGCGGGCCTGGGCGATGAGCTGGGCGGTGCGCGTGGCGGTGCCGGAGGGGGCGTCCACCTTGTTGGGGTGGTGCAGCTCCACGACCTCGACGGACTCGAAGTACGGCGCGGCGATCTGCGCGAACTTCATCGTGAGGACGGCCCCGATGGAGAAGTTGGGGGCGATGAGCACGCCCGTCTCCGGGGACCGGTCCAGCCAGCCGTTCAGCTGAGCGAGGCGCTCTTCGGCCCAGCCCGTGGTGCCGACCACGGCGTGGATGCCGTGCCCGACGCAGAACTCGAGGTTGCCCATGACGGAGGCCGGGGTGGTCAGCTCGACGGCTACCTGGGCTCCGGTCTCCGTCAGCGTCTCCAGCTTGTCGCCACGGCCGAGGGCGGCCACCAGCTCCATGTCCTCGGCGGCCTCGACCGCCCGGACCGCCTCGGAACCGATCCGGCCGTTGGCGCCGAGGACGGCCACACGCAGCTTGCTCATCTCTTGTGCTTCCTTACCGCAGATGCTTGCCGAAGATGCTTTGCGAAGATGCTTTCCGCAGTTCGAACGGGATCAGGCCACCGCGTCGTGCAGCCGGGCGGCCTGCTTGTCCTTGAGCGGGCCGATGACCGACAGCGAAGGACGCCGTCCCAGGATCTCGCGGGCCACCGAACGGACCTCGTCCGGGGTGACGGCCGCTATCCGGGACAGCATGTCGTCCACCGACATCTGCTCGCCCCAGCACAGCTCGCTCTTGCCGATGCGGTTCATGAGCGCGCCGGTGTCCTCCAGGCCCAGGACCGTGGAGCCCCGCAGCTGGCCGATGGCGCGGCCGATCTCGTCGTCGGACAGGCCATGCTCGGCGACCTGGTCGAGTTCGTCACGGCAGATCTTCAGGACGTCGTGCACCTGCGACGGCCTGCAGCCCGCGTACACCCCGAAGAGACCGCAGTCGGCGAAGCCCGAGGTGTACGAGTACACGCTGTAGGCCAGACCGCGCTTCTCACGGACCTCCTGGAAGAGCCGGGAGGACATGCCGCCGCCGAGGGCCGTGTTCAGCACGCCGAGCGCCCAGCGGCGCTCGTCCGTGCGGGGCAGGCCGGGCATGCCGAGGACGACGTGCGCCTGCTCGGTCTTGCGGCCGACCAGCTCGACGCGGCCGGCGGTGCGCAGGGCGCGCCTGCCGTCGCGCGGGGCGACGGGCGTGGCCTCGGGGTTCTTGAAGGCGCCCGCCTTCTCGAAGGCCGCGCGGACCTGGCGTACGACCTTGTTGTGGTCGATGTTGCCGGCGGCGGCGACCACGAGGTGGGTCGGGTCGTAGTGCTTCTTGTAGAAGCGGCGGATGCGGTCGGCGGTGAGGGCGTTGACCGTGTCGACCGTGCCCAGGACCGGGCGGCCGAGGGGGTTGTCCCCGAACATCGTCTGCGCGAACAGGTCGTGCACGCAGTCGCCGGGGTCGTCCTCGGTCATGGCGATCTCTTCGAGGATCGCGCCGCGCTCGACGTTGACGTCCTCTTCGAGGATGAGCGAGCCGGTCAGCATGTCGCAGACGACGTCGATGGCGAGCGGCAGGTCGGTGTCGAGCACGCGTGCGTAGTAGCACGTGTACTCCTTCGCCGTGAACGCGTTCATCTCGCCGCCGACGGCGTCCATGGCGGACGAGATGTCCAGCGCGGACCTGCGCGTCGTGCCCTTGAAGAGCAGGTGCTCCAGGTAGTGCGTGGCGCCGTTCAGGGACGGCGTCTCGTCGCGGGAGCCGACGTGCGCCCAGATGCCGAAGGTGGCGGAGCGCACCGACGGGAGCGTCTCGGTGACGATCCGCAGGCCGCCGGGGAGGGTGGTCTTGCGGACCACGCCGATGCCGGCGTTGCCCTTGATCAGGGTTTGGGTACGGGCGACGGCCCGCGCCTCCGAAGAGGTGCGGGCCGTCGCCGTGGAGCTACGAGACGTCACTTGTCGGTGTCGTCCTTCTTGTCGTCGTCAGCGTCCTCGCCCTCGATCACGGGGATCAGGGAGAGCTTGCCGCGGGAGTCGATCTCGGCGATCTCGACCTGGACCTTGGAGCCCACGCCGAGCACGTCCTCGACGTTCTCCACGCGCTTGCCGCCGGCGAGCTTGCGGATCTGCGAGATGTGCAGCAGACCGTCCTTGCCCGGGAGCAGCGACACGAACGCACCGAAGGTCGTGGTCTTGACGACCGTGCCCAGGTAGCGCTCGCCGACCTCCGGCATGGTCGGGTTGGCGATGCCGTTGATCGTGGCACGGGCGGCCTCGGCCTGCGAGCCGACCTGGGCACCGATGTAGATGGTGCCGTCGTCCTCGATCGTGATCTCGGCGCCGGTGTCCTCCTGGATCTGGTTGATCATCTTGCCCTTCGGGCCGATGACCTCGCCGATCTTGTCCACGGGGATCTTGACGGTGATGATCCGCGGGGCGTTGGGGGACATCTCGTCCGGCGTGTCGATCGCTTCCATCATCACGTCGAGGATGTGGAGGCGGGCGTCGCGGGCCTGCTTGAGGGCCGCGGCCAGGACGGAGGCCGGGATGCCGTCCAGCTTGGTGTCGAGCTGGAGGGCGGTCACGAACTCCTTGGTGCCGGCGACCTTGAAGTCCATGTCGCCGAAGGCGTCCTCCGCACCGAGGATGTCGGTGAGGGCGACGTAGTGCGTCTCGCCGTTGATCTCCTGGGAGATCAGGCCCATGGCGATGCCGGCGACGGGGGCCTTCAGGGGCACACCGGCGTTCAGCAGCGACATGGTGGAGGCGCAGACCGAGCCCATGGACGTCGAGCCGTTGGAGCCGAGGGCCTCGGACACCTGACGGATCGCGTAGGGGAACTCCTCGCGCGTCGGCAGGACCGGCACGATGGCGCGCTCGGCGAGGGCGCCGTGGCCGATCTCGCGGCGCTTGGGGGAGCCCACGCGGCCGGTCTCGCCGACGGAGTACGGCGGGAAGTTGTAGTTGTGCATGTAGCGCTTGCGGGTCACCGGGGAGAGGGTGTCCAGCTGCTGCTCCATGCGGAGCATGTTGAGGGTGGTGACGCCCAGGATCTGGGTCTCGCCACGCTCGAACAGCGCCGAGCCGTGCACGCGCGGGATGGCCTCGACCTCGGCGGCCAGCGTGCGGATGTCGGTGACACCGCGGCCGTCGATGCGCTTCTTCTCCTTGATCACGCGCTCGCGGACCAGCTGCTTGGTGAGCGAGCGGTACGCGGCGGAGATCTCCTTCTCGCGGCCCTCGAACTCCGGCAGGAGCTTCTCGGCGGCGAGCGCCTTGACGCGGTCGAGCTCGGCCTCGCGGTCCTGCTTGCCGGCGATGGTCAGCGCGGAGGCGAGCTCCGGGCGGACGGCGGCGGACAGCGCCTCCAGGACGTCGTCCTGGTAGTCGAGGAAGACCGGGAACTCGCCGGTCGGCTTGGCGGCCTTGGCGGCGAGGTCGGCCTGGGCCTTGCAGAGCACCTTGATGAAGGGCTTCGCGGCGTCCAGACCGGAGGCGACGACCTCCTCGGTCGGCGCCTCGGCGCCGCCCGCGACGAGCTGGATGGTCTTCTCGGTGGCCTCGGCCTCGACCATCATGATCGCGACGTCGCCGTCCTCCAGGACGCGACCGGCGACGACCATGTCGAAGACGGCGTCCTCGAGCTCGGTGTGCGTCGGGAACGCGACCCACTGGCCGTTGATCAGCGCGACGCGGACGCCGCCGATCGGGCCGGAGAAGGGCAGACCGGCCAGCTGCGTCGACGCGGACGCGGCGTTGATCGCCACGACGTCGTACAGGTGGTCCGGGTTGAGCGCCATGATCGTGGCGACGACCTGGATCTCGTTGCGCAGGCCCTTCTTGAAGGACGGACGCAGCGGGCGGTCGATCAGGCGGCAGGTGAGGATGGCGTCCTCGGAGGGACGGCCCTCACGGCGGAAGAAGCTGCCGGGGATCTTGCCGGCGGCGTACATCCGCTCCTCGACGTCCACCGTGAGGGGGAAGAAGTCGAGCTGGTCCTTGGGGTTCTTGGAGGCGGTGGTGGCCGACAGCACCATGGTGTCGTCGTCCAGGTACGCCACGGCGGAGCCGGCGGCCTGCTTGGCCAGGCGGCCCGTCTCGAAGCGGATGGTGCGGGTGCCGAAGGAGCCGTTGTCGATGACGGCCTCGGCGTAGTGGGTCTCGTTCTCCACTAGCGTTTTCTCCTCGTCTTCGTCCCTCGCTGCCCGTGTGGCAGGGGGACGGTTGCGGAGAAGCGCGCCGTGCGGTGCGGGCCGGTCTTCGATCGAAGCACCCGGGGTTCTCTCTCCCGGGGGCCACTACCGAGGACCGGCGGCGGTGAGGTGCGCTTCTCCTCGTTCGGTGTGCGTGGTGACGTTTACCCGCAGCGAGTACACGTCATCACGCTGTGTCGTACGTATGGCGTTGTGCTACCACACTACAAAGCGTCGGTGACACTCCGCACGTTTCCATGACCACGGCAGAGCGTACGACGCGGTACTGCCGGGGTGTGTGTCGCCTTGTGACGGCGACGCGTACAGCAAAAGGGAGCGGTCCCGATGCTGCCGGGAACCGCTCCCTTCACGGCGTCCTACTTGGCGCCCGCCGCACCGCGGCGGATGCCGAGGCGGTCGACCAGCGCACGGAAGCGCTGGATGTCCTTCTTGGCGAGGTACTGCAGCAGGCGGCGACGCTGACCGACCAGGATCAGCAGACCACGACGGGAGTGGTGGTCGTGCTTGTGGGTCCGGAGGTGCTCGGTCAGGTCCGAGATCCGGCGCGACAGCATGGCGACCTGGACCTCGGGGGAGCCGGTGTCGCCCTCCTTCTGGCCGAACTCGGTGATGATCTGCTTCTTCGTAGCGGCGTCGAGCGGCACGCGTACTCCTCGTAGTCTTTTCAGTGGCCACCGAGTGCCCCCGGTCTGTGTCTCGGGGGAGCTTCCGTTACTCGGGAGGCGGGGATCCGCTGAGCGCGACCTCCAGAACCTTCGGGCGTTGTCCGAGGGTGCTTCCGGGGGTGCGTACACAAACGGCCGAGAGCCAGCGTATCAGGCCGGCGCGCCGGGCTTGTCCGGGTATCGCGGCGGGCGGCCGGACCGCGTGCCCGCGGGTGGGGGCAGTGTACGGGCGACGACGTCGGCCCGGAACGTAACGGAAGAACCTCTGAGCTGGGAGAACTGCGGCAAGTAGGCTGACGCCACAGCTCGTTGGCACAGAGGGAACAGACAGAGGGAAGGGTCGGAGCCGACATGGCCGATGCCGAGGACAGGGAACTCAGGGCGCGCAAGGACCGGGAGCGGGACGAGCTCTACGCGCTCGACATCTCCGGCGTCGAGTGGCAGTGCGCCCCGGGCACGGAGGAGCACGAGGAGCGCGTCGAGATCGCCCACCTGCCCGAGGGGGCCGTGGCGATGCGGTCGTCGCTCGACCCGGAGACGGTGCTGCGCTACACGGAGGCGGAGTGGCGGGCCTTCGTGCTGGGGGCACGGGACGGCGAGTTCGACCTCGAGCCGGCGCCGCACGACGGGGCCGCGGCCGAGTGAGCTGAGCACCGCGGGCGCGGGCGGAACGGCACCGAACGCGTCGTCGAGGGCCGGCTTGTCCTCGCGACGGCAGTCGTCCTTCCCGGCGGCCGGACACGGGGGCGCAGCCGCCGAGCAGTTCGCTGCGGGCGACTGCGGGGCCGGCTCCTGGGGGCCGCGGGCCGGCTCCGGGCGACCGCGGGACGGCTCCAGGGGACGGCCGTCGTCCCCGGACGTCGAGGGCCGGGCGACCGGCAGGTGGGGGGTTCCCGGGCTGCTTCCTCTTCTTCGGGACGATCGGACCGACCGCCGTGATGAGCGCGGCGCCGACGGCGACGGCGGTCGGGAGCCGTGCCGTGCGCAGGTTGAGGGCGCCTCGGTCGCCGTGGAGGACGCTGCTGTCCGGCGACCCGAGTGAGGGGGAGACCTCGCCAAAGTCCGCGGCCGGCCTATGCCGCAGGCCGTGGCGTGTTCGTGTCGCGCAAGCGAGGCACCTCGGTCATCCAGGTGCGCTCGCTTCCGCAACGCCAGGGGCGAGGGGGGCGGAGCTGCGGACGAGGGCGCTCCGGACAGGCGCGCCGCCTCGAAGGGCTTCAAGAAGCGCGTCGACGAGCTTCCGAGCGAGCTCGACGCGCCCGAGGCAGCTCCGGGCAAGGTCGGTAAAGACGGGCTGTCCATCGGACAGTTCGGCTCCACCGACGTCACGGAAGCACTGTTCCCCTACGACTCCTGCGCCGTCGTGCACGACGAGTTGGAGAAGCTCTCCAAGGCCCTGAGCGGGCAGACCGAGGGGACCGGACTGGCGGTGCACGCCTCACGCGTGGGTTGTGAACAAGGGGCTGGAGTGGCAGGGCGACGGCAGCGACGCCTTCCGCGGCTGGGGCGGCCGGAGGATCGGCTGCACGCCTCGCCGGGGTCAGTAAGGCCGAAGCGGCGAGTGGAGGCGCTTCCGGCGCTCGCCGACGGGTTTCACCCCGTGGTGCGCCGACCGCGACCGCCCGTACGTGATGACGCAGCCCACGGATGCGGAAGTCGGATTGCTGGGCACCCCGCGTCGCATGGGCTGAGGCGCCCCTGGCCGCGTCGGGCGGCTTCTCCCCTTCTGTGTGCGGCACTTCTGGCCTTTTGGCCGGTTTGCTGAGTGACGTGAAGAGCAGTGGCCGCTCTGTCATGGCGTCACTGACGTGATGGACTGGTGCCGAGGGGCGGGCGGGCCTGCCTGCATGGGGCAACCGATGATTAGGCTGGTGCGGGGGCGCGGTACCGGAAACCGTGGGATGGGTGCCGGCGTCTCCGGGGGGAGGGCCGGCACATCGGACGACCTCAGACCGCCTCAAGTCACTTCGGACGACACGAAAACGGTCGCCCCGCCACGGCATGAGGGTGCTCGACCACATCAGGAGGAATTGTGAGCAGCGATCGGGACGGGATCCGCGGGGGCTGGGCCACACCCGGCGATGACCAGCCCGACGCGGAGTCCTCCGTCGAGGCGACGGGCGAGTTCACCATCGACTACGCCCCGCCTGCCTGGTACACGCAGAACGCGGGCGGGGGTCCGGCTGGATCCTCGGGCGCGAACCCGGGTGCGCCCCAGGGTGCGAACCCCGGCGCGCCCCCGGGTGCGAATCCGGGTGCGAATCCGGGTGCGGCGACCCCCGCGGGGCCCGTGCCGCCCGTCGGGCCGGGCATGCCCGCTGCGCCTGGCGTGCCCTTCACTCCGGCTGCACCGCCTGCGTCCCCCGCTGCGGAGACGCCGTTCACGCCGCCCGCGCCGCCGGTGGACGGGCCCGGCGGGCCCTTCGCCCCGGCCGCTCCTCCGGCTCCCGCTCCCGCTCCGGTTGCGGCTCCCGCTCCCCCTCCGGGCATGCCGTTCACGCCGCCGGCGCCTCCCATGTCTTCCGCCGGCGACCCGGGCGCTGTGCCCGGCCCTCCGGCAGGCAGTGGGTTCGAGCCCCAGCACCCGCAGGCCGAGGCGCCGGGTCCCGTGACGCCTCCGGCCGCCGAGGTCTCCCCGACCGTCGAGGAGAGCGGCGCCGAGAACGGGGATCTGGAGAGCGGCGCCACGATGCGCTTCTCGGCGATCGCCCTCAAGCGGGAGATCGCGGAACACGCCGCCGCCGCTGCGGACACCGCCGCCCAGGCGGAGGAAGCGGCCACCGTGGCCGCGGAGCCCGCAGGGTCCGCCGAGTCCGCGGACGAGGCAGGGTCTGTCGAGGCTGCGGCGCACGGATCGACTGGCGCTGCCGAGACGGACCCGCACGCGTCCGAGGCCGACGCCGCCGAGGCTGAGGCTGAGGCTGAGGCTGACGGTGCCACCGGCGCTCCGGCTCCGGCTCCGGCTCCGGGTGACGGTGTCGTCGTCGACGGCTCCGTCGAAGGTGACACCGACGCGGCCGGGCCCGAACTCTCCGACGACGCGGCTGCTCAGGACGTCGAGGCCGTGCAAGCCCCGGAGTCCGAGGCTCCGGCCGTGGTCGAGGACGCCCTGCCCCACAACGACGCCGCAGAAGAGCCGTCGGACGCCGTGGCCCACACGGACATCCCCGAGCCCCAGGACACGGCACCTCAGGACAACCCGGCGCAGGACATCCCCCAGGACAACATCCCGCAGGACGGCACACCCCAGAACCCCGCTCCGGCCGCCGCGCCCGCCTGGACTCCCCCGCCCGCCCCGCAGGGCGAGTTGCCTCCGCTGCCGCCGTCGTACCAGCTCGCCGCTCCCGCGCCGGCGGCTCAGTGGCCGGCCCAGCCGCAGCCCGCCGACGCCGCCCCGCCGCCGCACGTGCCCGGGCAACAGCCGCCCGTCCAGCCGCAGCCGGCTCCGCCCGCCCCGGTCGGCTGGAACCCGCCTGCGCCGGAGCCTGCCCCGGCCGCACCGCAGCCCGGCTACGGCTTCCCGCAGCCCCAGGCTCCCGCACCGGCAGCCCAGCAGCCTCCCGCCCCGCAGCCGGGCTACGGCTTCCCGCAGCCCGGCGGAGCCCCCGCGCCCACCCCTCCGGCCGCACCGGCCGGCTATGGCTTCCCCCAGCAGAACACCGGGCCGGCAGCGTCCCCCGCCGCCCCCGACACCCCGTCGCAACCGGCACCTTCAACGCCCCAGCCGCCTGCCGACGCCCACCCGCACGCACCCGCCGGCTACGGCTTCCCGCAGCCCCAGGCTCCCGCACCGGCAGCCCAGCAGCCCCCCGCCCCGCAGCCGGGCTACGGCTTCCCGCAGCCCGGCGGAGCCCCCGCGCCCACCCCTCCGGCCGCACCCGCCGGCTACGGCTTCCCCCAGCCCCCCGCGCCCAACGCCCCGGGCGGATACGGCTTCCCGCAGCCGTCGGTGCCGCAGCCCCAGGAGCCTCAGGCCGGCCAGACCCCTCAAGCCCCTTACGGGCAGCCCGGGTTCCCGCAGCCCGGCGTCCCGCAGCAGGCGGACGGGCAGTTCCCGCCGGGCGCTCACCCGGGCTTCCCGCCGGGAGCACCGCAGGGCGCGGCCGCTCAGGGCGTCCAGCAGGGCGCTCCGCAGGGCTTCCCCGGTCAGGCCCCGCAGCCGGCGCCACACGCACCTCAGGCGCCCTCGCCGGAGCCCGCACCCGCACCCGCACCCGCACCCGCACCCGCACCCGACGCGTCGCAGGTCCCCCAGTTCCCGCAGGCTCCCCAGCAGCCCGTGGATCCCCGGGCCGGGGCCGCGTGGCCGCAGCCGATCCAGCACGATCAGCGGCAGCCGGTCAACCCCGGTGCGGCGCCGCTGGGTTACACGGCTGCCGTGGAGCTGTCGTCCGACCGGCTGCTCAACAACAAGAAGCAGAAGGCGAAGAGCGGTCGGCCGACCGCCGCGTCCTCGCGCTTCAAGCTCGGCGGAAAGAAGGAGGAGGCCGAGCGGCAGCGGAAGCTGGAACTGATCCGCACACCGGTGCTGTCCTGCTACCGCATCGCGGTCATCAGCCTCAAGGGCGGCGTGGGCAAGACCACGACCACGACCGCCCTCGGATCGACCCTGGCCACCGAGCGCCAGGACAAGATCCTCGCGATCGACGCCAACCCCGACGCCGGCACGCTCGGCCGCCGGGTGCGCCGGGAGACCGGGGCGACGATCCGGGACCTCGTCCAGGCGATCCCGTACCTCAACTCGTACATGGACATCCGGCGGTTCACCTCCCAGGCGCCGTCCGGCCTGGAGATCATCGCCAACGACGTCGACCCGGCCGTGTCCACCACCTTCAACGACGAGGACTACCGGCGCGCGATCGAGGTGCTCGGCAACCAGTACCCGATCATCCTCACCGACTCCGGCACCGGTCTGCTCTACAGCGCCATGCGCGGTGTGCTCGACCTCGCCGACCAGCTGATCATCATCTCCACGCCGTCCGTGGACGGCGCGAGCAGCGCCAGCACCACGCTGGACTGGCTGTCCGCGCACGGATACGCGGAACTGGTCTCACGGTCCCTCACCGTCATCTCCGGGGTGCGCGAGACCGGCAAGATGATCAAGGTGGACGACATCGTGGCGCACTTCGAGACCCGCTGCCGCGGTGTCGTCGTCGTGCCGTTCGACGAGCACCTGGCCGCCGGCGCCGAGGTCGACCTCGACATGATGCGGCCCAAGGTGCGCGAGGCGTACTTCAACCTCACGGCACTGGTCGCGGAGGACTTCATCCGCCATCAGCAGCGTCAGGGGCTGTGGACCAGCGACGGCAACCCGCCGCCGGTGGCCGCACCGCCCATGCCGGGCCAGCAGATCCCCGGACAGCCGATGCCGGGTCAGCCGATCCCGGGCCAGCCGTATCCGCCTCAGGCTCCTCAGCCCGGACAGCCCTACCCGCCGCAGGCGCCCCACCCCGGGCAGCCGTACCCGCAGCAGGGACAACCGCAGGGACAGCCGTACCCGCAGCCGCAGCCGGGGCAGGAGCCGTACGCGCAGCCGCAGCAGCCGAACCCCGGTTATCCGCCGCCCGGTTACGGCTATCCGCAGCAGCCTCAGGCGCCTCAGGCCCCCCAACCTCCGCAGCAGTAGGCGCTGACGGGAGGCCCGTACACGGCTGAGGGGCGGGCGGGGTTCCCCAGAACCCGGCCGGCCCCCCGCCGGTTCGGTCACTGTCCTGTTGGTTCCTGTGCCGTCCCCAAGTTCCAGCAGCGCTTCCCCTCCCT
>NZ_JBVJSQ010000027.1:16450-36060 GCF_055606485.1 Streptomyces sp. NPDC037083
CCGAGGCACCTTAGGCACCCTAACCCCCCCAACCCTCAGAGGAGGGGGGCGGGGGGGGGAGGCTTGTAAGGGGTGGGTGGGCGCTGGGTTCCCCAAGACCCCCGCCCGCCCCTCAGCCGTTCAGGTCACGGCCCGGTCGGCTACTGCGCCGCCACCAGGTCCCGGCAGCGCTTCACGTCCCGTGCCATCTGCTCCAACAGCCCTTCCAGCGAGTCGAACTTCGCCTGGCCGCGCACGAAGGAGAGGAAGTCGACGGCGACGTGCAGACCGTAGAGGTCGAGCCCCACGCGGTCGATGGCGTACGCCTCCACCGTGCGCTCCGTGCCGTCGAACTGCGGGTTCGTGCCGACGGAGATCGCGGCCGGCATCGCCTCGCCGTCCGCGTGCAGCCAGCCCGCGTACACGCCGTCCGCCGGGATCGCGGTGTGCGGCAGCGTCTCGACGTTCGCGGTCGGGAAGCCGAGTTCGCGGCCTCGCTGGGCCCCGCGCACCACGACGCCCTCGACCCGGTGCGGACGGCCGAGGATCTCCGCGGCGCCCTCGACGTCGCCCTCGCCGACCAGACGCCGGGTCAGGGTGGAGGAGAACGGCTCGCCGCCGCCCGCCTCACCGCACACGAACAGGTCGACGACCTCGACGTCGAAGTCGTAGACCTTGCCCTGTTCGGTGAGGAAGTCGACGTTGCCGGCCGCCTTGTGGCCGAAGCGGAAGTTCGGGCCCTCGACGACCGCCTTGGCGTGCAGCTTGTCGACGAGGACCTTCACCACGAACTCGGCGGGCGAGAGTTTCGAGAACTCCGTGGTGAAGGGGAGGATCAGGACCGCGTCCACGCCCAGTTCCGCCATCAGTTCGGCGCGACGGTGGTGCGGGGCGAGCAGCGGCGGGTGGCTGCCGGGGCGGACGACCTCGCTGGGGTGCGGGTCGAAGGTGACGACGACGGCGGGAACGTCCAGCTCACGGGCGCGGTCCACGGCGTGCCGGATGATCAGCTGGTGCCCGCGGTGGACGCCGTCGTAGGACCCGATGGTGACCACGCTGCGTCCCCAGTCCTCGGGGATGTCCTCCAAGCCACGCCAGCGCTGCACTGTGACCGCTCCTCGAACCCGTGTCCGTATCCATTGTTGCCTCTTACGCAGGTCTAAGGGTGCCATGCCGGGTGCTTCGGGCCCGCATCGGCATGGAGGCTGTGACCCGGCCCACGTGCGTCTGCCCTTCTGTACGCGTCGACGCGCCGGCGTGCGTCAGGCGGGCACGCGCGCTCCCGCCAGGCTCTCGATGGTGCGGCGGGCGCTGGGGCCGACCACCGCGGCCCACTCCCCCGGGTCCTGGGTGAGCCACTCCACCACCTGTGCGGCGAACCCCGGCACGTGGCGCCCGAGGTCGACGAGCCCGCGGTCGAAGCGCGTCGCGCCGTCCGGGGTGCGCACGAGGAGGAGGCCGGTGCGGTGGACGAGCGCGCGCAGGTCCTCGCCGCTGCGCCCGGCTGCCCCGTACAGGACGGCGTCCAGGACGGTGGGGGCGCGTTCGTGCGCGAGGAGGCGGTCCAGGAGCTCGCGGCGCAGGGGACGCGACTCCGGGGCGCCGGGAGCGGCCAGGACACCGGCCAGGGCCGCCCGCGCCGGCTCGGGGCAGCCGCCCTCCAGCAGGCCCGTGACCAGCGGGAGGAGAGCGGGGCGGGCGACTGGCCCATCGTCGAGGCGACGGTCGACGGCGGTGGCCACATGCCCGGCGACATGCCCGGCGATCTCCGGTCGCCGCTCCAGCGCCTCCCGGACGAGGGCCGCGATCCGGTGGGCCAGGGCAGGGGTGGCGGCATCGGCGAGGGAGCGCAGGATCCTGCCCGCGTCCGCCGGGTCGGTCGCCTCGCGACCGTGCAGCCGGGCCCGGAACGCGTCCAGGACGGGCTCGGGGTGGGTGCTCAGGGCGGCGAGCAGCGCGCTCGGCGGCACATGGCGGTCGCCCGCCGCGAACCGCTCCAGCGCGTGCGCCAGGTGCCGGGAGCGGGTCTCGGGGTCCCGGACGAGGAGGGCGAGCGCGCCGCCGTGCAGGGCGCGGTCGGCGGGGCGGGCGAGCAGGGCGAGGGCGGCGCGGCGCAGCAGGAGGCGGTCGTCCTCCGTCCGGACGTGCGGGGCGGCGCGCAGCCCGTACGCCACCGCCGCCGCCCGGCGGGCCGGCCGTTCGTCGCGGACCCACCGGTCGACGGCCCGGCACAGCGCGGACGGCTCGTCCTCCGCCAGTACCGCGAGCAGTTCGTCGGCGCGCGGGTGGGCGCGGTCGGCGAGGAGCTCCACCAGGACGTCCGGCGCCCGGTGGCGGTGGGTGTGCAGCAGCGCCTGCGCCGCCGTCGCCACGGTCGCGTGCGGGGTGGCGGGAAGCGGCCGCTCGTCGTCGAACCAGTGGGTGAGGTACGGCTGTAGGGCGGTGGGGTCGGCGGCCAGGAGCCGGGCGACGGCGTCGAGGTAGCGGGGGGCGTCCGCGTCGTGCGGGGCGCCGTCGGCGAGGACCAGGCGGCGCAGGAGGTCGAGGCGGGCGTCGGGCGGGAGGGCGAGCCGCGTCCAGAAGGCGGGGCCGAGGTCCACGAGCCGGCCGGTTCCCTCCGCGCCGGCGCCGATCCGGTCCGCGATCAGGCGCAGGACGCCCGTGTAGGGCGTGGCGTCCGGAACGCGCAGCAGCGTCTCGGTGAGCAGACGGGCGGCCCACCACGAATCCGGGTCGGCTTCGAGCGCGTGGGTCAACTCGCGCAGCTGGGCGGCCAGTCGGTGCGGGCCCTGCCGGCGGCCGAGCAGCAGCAGGGCTTGGACGACGGGACCGATGCGGTGGTACGGGACGGGCAGCGGACGCCCGTGCTCGGGGGTGCGGGGGCGGTGGACGAGGGCGCGCAGGGCCTCGTCCAGGTCGAGGTGGCTGCCCTGGATCCAGTCGGCGAGTTCCTCGTGGGCGAAGCGGTATCCGTTGCCCGCCGGCACGAGGAGGCCCTCGGCGAGGACGGCGGACGCCCAGCCGACGCCGCCGCCGAGCCGGGCGGGCGCGGGGCCCCAGGGGAACACCGCCTCGAACGACGCCCGGTCCAGCTCGCCCTGTCCCGGCCCGAGGCTGCGGCGGGCGGCCTCGTGCACCTGCCCGGCGACCTTCGCCGCGAGGCGTCGCACGGCTCCGCCGCGCAGCCCGTTCCCGGCGGCGAGGCGGACCGCGACGCGCAGGCACATCAGGTCGAGGTGGGCGGCGAGGACGTCGTCGCGGTCGACGGGGGCCGGGTCGGACGGTCCCGGGAGCGCGGCGCGTACCTCGGACAGGAGGCGGAGGGTGAGGGGGTGCCGGTCGTCGGGGGCGGTGAGCGCGGTCTCGGGAACGCGGTAGCGGGCGCGGGCCTCGCGCGCCTCGTCGGGGGTGAAGTCGCCCAGGCGGACGCAGGGCGGGAGCCGGTCCCCGGCGGCCGCTGCCCCGTACAGCATCTCCGGCGGGAACTCGGCCCCAGCCCGCTCCCAGTACTCGTTGCGGCAGGCCACCACCAGCCGCGCCCCCGTCTCCCGCAGCCACTCCGTCGTGCCCTCGGTCCACTCGGCGAGCCGGTGTGCGAGAACCGGGGGCATCTCCTCGGGCCCGTCGAGGAGCACCAGCAGGGGGCGCCCGACGGCGCGCGCGAGCCGGGCGAGCCGCTCGGGGGTGACGTCGCCGGGGTCGCTTGCGGGGAGACACCCGTCGGGGGACGCGTCGGGCGCCCGTCCGGGACGTGAGGCGGCCACGATGCGGGCCGCTCTGGTCAGGGTGCGGCGGACCGCGTCGGCGAGTGAGCCGTCCTCGTCCTCCAGGTCCGCGCCGCGCAGCCACAGGGTGGGGGCCGGGTGTGCGCCCCGGTTGCGGCGGGCGGCGAGGGCGGCGAGTTCCGTCGTACGGCCGCTGCCCGGCGCGCCGACCAGGGCGAGGACGGCTGCCGGGCTCGCCGCGAACAGGGCGAACTCCCTTGTGGGCAGCTCCCGTTCGACGGGTTCCGAGTCGGCGGTGCGGGTCCCGTTCGCGGTGTGGCCGAGGGAGTGGTGCAGGGCGCCCGGCGGGCCGTCCGAGCCGACGGACGTGGCCGTGAGTTCCAGGATGCCCGCCAGGTTGAGGTCGGCGCCGTACGCGGGCACGGTGGCGGCGTTGCGGGCGAGCAGCTCGGCGAGCGGGCCGTCGGCCGCCGCCCCCGCCGCCCCACTGAGGTCGTCCGGAGCGGCCGGACCCGGCCCGGTCGGCTCACCCGCAGCCCACCCATCGCCCGACGCGCCCGGCACCGCCCCGGCCCCCGTGCCCCCGGCCACCGCCTCGCACACACGCGGGCACGGCGGCACGGCCGCCCCACCGAACGACACCCCCGCAGACCCGGCCGGACCCGGCCCGGTCGGCTCACCCACACCCCACCCATCGCCCGACGCGCCCGGCACCGCCCCGGCCCCCGTGCCCCCGGCCACCGCCTCGCGCACACGCGGGCCGGACGACACCCCCGCGGACGGCGGCGCCCCCACCCCGCCACCGATCACGTCCTCCCCCGCTCCCCCGGACGCCCCACCCCCGCACCGGCCCTGCCCGCAGGCACCGGCGCTCGCCCCACCGCCGACGCGGCCACCCCCCCACCCAACGCCCGGCCAACCGCCCGCCGGCAGGGCGTCGGCACCCTCCTGACCACCCCGCCCCTGAGCCGCGCAGCCCCCCGCCACATCGACACCGGCGCCCCCGTCGGGACCCCACACCCCAACCCCGCCCCCGGCGTCCGCACCACGGCCCCACCCCCCGACCGGGCAAGCGCCCGACCAACGGGCGTCGGCACCCGTGTGACCACCCTGCCCGGCCGCCGCGCAACCCCCCGCGTCATCGCCCCCGGCATCCGCACCCCCGCCCCGCCCCCCGGCCACGCACCCGCCCTGCCGGCCGACGCCGGTGCTCCCGCAGGCGCACTGCCGACCGGCATCGGCGTCCGTCTCCCCGCCCCAGCCCCCGCCCGCCGCCGTGCAGCCGTCCGTGCGGGCGGGGGTGGTGGTCGGGGGTGGGGGCTGCTGCTCGGCCCTGGGGGCGGCTGCGGGGTGGTCGTCCTGCGTCGGAACGCGGGGGCGGAGCGGCACGGCGAAGCCGGTGTCACGGTGGGCGGAGTGGAGCGCTGTGCCGAGGACGGCCACGACCGCGCCGGTCTCGGCGTCCAGGACGGGTCCGCCGGCCGCGCCGCCGCCCAGCCGCAGCGCGTCCCGGCCCGCCGTGCCGATCGCCAGTTCCAGGGCGCCGTCGAGCCGGTGGACGCGGTCCGTGGCCGTGTAGGTCACGGCCGTCTCCGCGAGCACGCGCGCCTCGCGCCAGCAGCCCGCGGCCAGCCGGACGTACCTGCCGCTCTCGACGCCCGCCCGCACGGTGACCGGCAGCGGACGTACGCCGAGGCCCTCGGTGCGGACCAGGGCCAGGTCGAGTTCCGGGAGCGGGGTGACCGCGGCGGCGGTCACGACGCAGCTGCGGTCGCCGGCGGCGTCCAGCACGAGCCGGGGCAGACCGTCGACCGCCTCGTGGCTGGTGATCACCGTCCCGTGGTGGTCGGCGACGAATCCGGCGCCCCGCGGCCGCCCGGCGAGGTCGCGGACGAGGACGAGGGAGACGTCGGCGTCCGGGGCGCGGACGGCGTCCCCCGGGGGGTCCTGCGGCGCGCCCCGCAGGGAGTCGTGCCGCGGTGCCCGCGGGCCCCGTCCCGCCATCGTCGTACCTCCCGCCGCGCCCGCCTGCCGTGTCTCCGACGGTAGGGGCGGGATGATCAGCGGGACAGTTCGCGAAGCGAAAGCGCCCCCCTGCGCTCCCTCGGTTCACTCCGAGCGCCTGCCCGGACGGGTGAATGAACGGGGGCTGTTGGACACACCCTAGGGGTGGGGGAACCGAGGGGGGACCGTGGAGCGGCGGCGCAGCACCACCCCGTGTTCGCCGCTCCACGGGCCGGGAGGAGAAGTGGCTCAGCCGAGGACGGCCAGGCTCTTCGCCTTGCCCTTCTGTTCCTCCACCAGGGCCAGGAAGCGGCCCTCGGGGTCGAAGACGGCGACGGGACCGGCGCCGGAGTACTCCTCGGGCATCTCCAGCCGTACGCCGTTGAGAAGCAGCCGGGCCCGCTTGGCGTCCACGTTCCAGCGCCGGAACGCGGCGTCGGCCGCCTCGGCGATCGGCATCACGCTCAGCTCCTGCTGGAGCTGGTCGAGCGTCTTGGCCGAGTCCAGCTTGTAGGGGCCGACGCGGGTGCGGCGCAGGGCGGTGAGATGGCCGCCGACGCCGAGGTCGGCGCCCAGGTCGCGGGCGAGGGCGCGGATGTAGGTGCCCGAGGAGCAGACGACGGAGACGACCAGGTCCAGGACCGGGGTGCCGTCCTCGGCGACGGCGTCGCGGACGTCGTACACCGAGAAGGAGGAGACGGTGACCGGGCGGGCCGGGATCTCGAAGTCCTCGCCGTCCCGGGCGCGCTTGTAGGAGCGGACGCCGTTGATCTTGATGGCGCTGACCTTGGACGGCACCTGCATGATGGCGCCGCTCAGCTTGGCGACGCCCGCGTCGATCGCGTCCCGGGTGACCTTCGAGGCGTCCGTGGACCCCGTGATCTCGCCCTCCGCGTCATCGGTCAGCGTCGTCTGGCCGAGCCGGATCGTGCCCAGGTACTCCTTCTCGGTCAGCGCGAGGTGTCCGAGGAGCTTCGTCGCCTTCTCGATGCCGAGGACGAGGACGCCCGTCGCCATCGGGTCGAGCGTGCCGGCGTGACCGACGCGGCGGGTCTTGGCGATCCCGCGCATCTTGGCCACGACGTCGTGCGAAGTGAAGCCCGACGGCTTGTCGACGATGACAAGGCCGTCGGGCGGGGTCTGCTTGCGGTTCATTCGGCGGAGTCGTCCGTCTCGTCCTCGTCACCGGGCTTCTTGTACGGGTCGGCGCCGCCGGCGTACCCGGCACCCGCGGACACCTCGCGGACCTTCTCGTCGGCGGCACGCGCCTTGTCGAGGAGGTCGTCGATGGTGCGGGCGTTGTCCGGCAGGGCGTCGGCGACGAAGGCCAGCGTCGGCGTGAACTTCACGCCCGCCGCGCGGCCCACCTCGGAGCGCAGGACGCCCTTGGCGCTCTCCAGCCCGGCGGCCGCGGCCGCACGCTCCTCGTCGTCCCCGTACACCGTGTAGAAAACCGTCGCCTCCCTGAGGTCACCCGTGACCCGGGTGTCCGTGATGGTGACGTGGGAGCCGAGCCGCGGGTCCTTGATCCCGCGCTGCAGCTTCTGGGCCACCACCTGCTGGATGAGGTCCGCCAGCCTCTTGGCGCGCGCGTTGTCGGCCACTGGTCCGTCTCCCGTTCTTTCTTCTTCTCTTGCGTTCTGTGGTCGGTCAGTCGTCTTCGCCGTGGAAGCGGCGTCTGACCGACAGCAGCTCCACTTCGGGGCGGCCGGCGACCAGCCGTTCACACCGGTCCAGTACATCGGTCAGGTGCTCCGCGTCACCCGAGACCACGGCGAGGCCGATCCTGGCCCTGCGGTGGAGGTCCTGGTCGTCCACCTCGGCCGCGCTCACCGCGTACTTGCGCTGGAGCTCGGCGACGATCGGACGGACGACGGAGCGCTTCTCCTTCAGCGACCGTACGTCGCCGAGGAGGAGGTCGAAGGACAGAGTCCCCACGTACATGTGTAACCGGTTCACCCGCCGGTACGGGATCGATGGCCCTGCCGTCCATGGGACAGGGACATCAAGAACCGTACAACGAACCCGGCGGCGGCTCGACGGGGTTTTACCGGCCGAGCCGACCGACACGGGTGACGTGCGTTCAGCCCGTCCGGCCTTGCGCGGACGAGTCCGTTCGGGCCGGAGGGGGTCGGGGGCCGACAGCCCCCGGGACGGCCTGCTGGCCGACGGGAACATGTCCCGCCGGCCAGCGTCAGCCATCGGTCTTACACGCGGGGCTTCTCCCGCATCTCGTACGTCGCGATGACGTCGTCGATCTTGATGTCGTTGAAGTTTCCGAGGTTGATACCACCCTCGTAGCCTTCGCGGATCTCGGTGACGTCGTCCTTGAAGCGACGCAGGCCCTCGATGTTGAGGTTCTCCGCGATGACCTTGCCGTCGCGGATGAGGCGCGCCTTGGTGTTGCGCTTGACCTCGCCCGAGCGGACCAGGACACCGGCGATGTTGCCCAGCTTGGACGACTTGAAGATCTCGCGGATCTCCGCCGTGCCGAGCTCGACCTCCTCGTACTCCGGCTTCAGCATGCCCTTCAGGGCCGCCTCGATCTCCTCGATCGCCTGGTAGATGACCGAGTAGTACCGGACGTCGACGCCTTCGCGCTCGGCCATCTGCGCCGCGCGGCCTGCCGCACGGACGTTGAAGCCGATGACGATGGCGTCCGAGCCCATGGCCAGGTCGATGTCGGACTCCGTGACCGCACCGACGCCGCGGTGCAGGACGCGGATGTCGACCTCTTCGCCGACGTCCAGCTGGAGCAGGGAGGACTCGAGGGCCTCCACCGAACCGGAAGCGTCACCCTTGATGATCAGGTTCAGCTGCTGGACCTCGCCGGCCTTCAGGGCGGCGTCCAGGTTCTCCAGGGAGAACCTGCGCGTGCGCTTGGCGAAGGCGGCGTTCCGCTCGCGGGCGGCACGCTTCTCGGCGATCTGACGGGCGGTGCGGTCCTCGTCGACGACGAGGAAGTTGTCGCCCGCACCCGGGACGTTGGTCAGGCCCAGGACCTGGACCGGCGTCGACGGGCCGGCCTCGGCGACGTTGTTGCCGTTGTCGTCGAGCATGGCGCGCACACGACCGTAGGCGTCGCCCACGACCATCGTGTCGCCGACCCGCAGGGTGCCTCGCTGGACGAGGACCGTCGCCACGGCACCGCGGCCGCGGTCGAGACGGGACTCGATCGAGATGCCCTGCGCGTCCTGGCTGGGGTTGGCCCGCAGGTCGAGCGAGGCGTCGGCCGTGAGGATCACGGCCTCCAGCAGCGAGTCGATGTTCAGACCCTGCTTGGCGGAGATGTCGACGAACATCGTGTCGCCGCCGTACTCCTCGGCCACCAGACCGAACTCGGTGAGCTGACCGCGCACCTTGGTCGGGTCGGCGCCCTCGACGTCGATCTTGTTGACCGCGACGACGATCGGGACCTCGGCCGCCTTGGCGTGGTTGAGCGCCTCGACCGTCTGCGGCATGACGCCGTCGTTGGCCGCGACGACCAGGATCGCGATGTCGGTCGACTTCGCACCACGGGCACGCATGGCGGTGAACGCCTCGTGACCCGGGGTGTCGATGAAGGTGATCTTGCGCTCTTCTTCGTTGACCTCGGTCGCGACCTGGTAGGCACCGATGTGCTGGGTGATGCCGCCGGCCTCGCCCGCGATGACGTTCGTCTTGCGGATGGCGTCGAGCAGTCGGGTCTTTCCGTGGTCGACGTGACCCATGACGGTGACGACCGGCGGACGGACCACCAGGTCCTCCTCGTCGCCCTCGTCCTCGCCGAACTCGATGTCGAAGGACTCGAGCAGCTCGCGGTCCTCCTCCTCGGGGCTGACGATCTGGATCGTGTAGTTCATCTCGCCGGCGAGGACCTCGAGGGTCGCGTCGGAGACGGACTGCGTGGCCGTGACCATCTCGCCGAGGTTCATCATCACCGCGACGAGCGACGCCGGGTTGGCGTTGATCTTCTCGGCGAAGTCGGTGAGGGACGCACCGCGCGACAGGCGAATGGTCTCGCCGTTGCCGCGAGGCAGCATCACGCCGCCGACCGACGGGGCCTGCATGGCCTCGTACTCCTGGCGCCTCTGACGCTTCGACTTGCGACCGCGACGCGCGGGACCGCCGGGACGACCGAAGGCGCCCTGCGTGCCACCACGGCCACCGGGACCGCCGGGACGACCGCCGAAGCCGGGACGGCCACCGCCGCCACCGCCGAAGCCGCCGCCGCCACCGGGAGCGCCGGGACGACCGGCGAAGCCGCCGCCGCCACCCGGACGGGCGCCGCCGCCACCGGGACCGCCGGGACGACCGGCGAAGCCGCCGCCGCCACCGGGACGACCGCCGCCGCCGGGACGACCTGCGCCGCCCGGACCGCGGCCGCCGGGGCCGCCGCCGGGACGCGGGCCGGCAGCGGGACGCTGCGGCATCATGCCGGGGTTGGGACGCGGACCGCCGGGACGCGGGCCGCCGGGGCCTGCGCCCTGCGGACGAGGCATGCCGCCCGGGCTCGGACGAGCGCCGCCCGGAGCCTGCGGACGAGGACCGCCGCCCTGGCCGCCGGGGGCCTGGGGACGGGGACCGGCGCCGGGAGCACCCGGGCCGCCGGGACGCGGAGCGCCCTGCGGACGGGGCGCCTGCGGGCGCGCCATGCCGGCGTTGCCGCCGGACGTGAAGGGGTTGTTGCCCGGACGCGGACCGGCCGGACGGGCACCGCCCGGACGGGCGGCGCCGGCGCCACCGGGGCGCGGGCCCTGAGCGGCGGCCGGACGCTGGCCGCGGTCACCGCGGTCACCACGGTCGCCGCGGTCCTGACCGGGCGCGGGACGGCCGGGACGGGGCGCGCCGGGGCGCGGACCCTGCGAGGCCGGGCGGGGGCCGGACTGCGCCGGACCGGCCTGGGCCGGACCCGACTGCGCCGGGGCGGCCGGCGGAGCGGTGAACTCCGGGGCGGCCGGAGCCGGACGGGGCGCGGGCTTGGGACCCGGCACCGGACGCGGGCCGGGAGCCGCCGGCGCGGGGGCCGACGAGGCGGCCGGCGCGGCCGGGGCCGCGGGCGTCTGCGCCGCGGGAGGCTTGGGGGCGGCCGGCCGCGGAGCGGCCGGGCCCGGACGGGCCGCCTGCGCCGGAGAGGGCGCCGCGGGCCTGGGGGCAGCCTTGCGCGGGGCGGGCTTGGCGGACTTGCCGCTGCCACCGCCCTGGAAGGCGTCAGTCAGTTTGCGGACAACGGGCGCTTCGATGGTCGAAGACGCCGAACGGACGAATTCACCGAGTTCCTGGAGCTTGGCCATGACGACCTTGCTCTCCACCCCGAACTCCTTGGCGAGTTCGTATACCCGGACCTTAGCCACTTCGCTCCTTTTAGGTCCGGGTGTGTCCGGACCGTCGCTACTTCATGGGCGTACTCATCGCGTGCTCATCGAGTGCTCATCGCAATCTCGACCTACTTCCAACTCGCGGGGTACCAGAGCCGCACGGGGGTTCCGTGCGACGCCTTCTTACGTTGTCGCCTGTTCGGCAACGTTCGTCTGCTCGACGTGTCGGCGCAACGCCTTTGTGTCGAGTGCTCCCGGGGCTCGCAACGCCCTCGTGAACGCCCGTCGGCGTACCGCCTGGTCGAGACAGACCGGGGCGGGGTGCAGATACGCACCCCGGCCGGGCAGCGTACCGCGAGGATCGGGGACGCATGCGTCCTCGATCGCCACGATGCGCAGCAGCTCCGTCTTGGCCGCTCGCTTCCGGCACCCCACACAGGTGCGTTCAGGGCATGCTCCGGCGTGCGTCCGGCCAGACACAGTTAAGTCTACCTCCCCGCACCGACCTCACCCCTTTGGGGCAGGAATCGAACACTTGCAGTGCGTAACTCTGACGTGATCTCAGCCACCGCAGGCCGAGATCTATTCCTCCGGCTGTTCGGTGTCCGGACGGATGTCGATCCGCCAGCCGGTCAGACGGGCGGCGAGCCGGGCGTTCTGCCCTTCCTTGCCGATCGCCAGGGACAGCTGGTAGTCCGGCACGGTCACACGCGCGGAGCGGGCGGCGAGGTCGACGACCTCCACCTTGGAGACCCGGGCGGGGGACAGCGCGTTCGCCACCATCTCGGCCGGGTCGTCCGACCAGTCGACGATGTCGATCTTCTCACCGTTCAGCTCGCCCATCACGTTGCGCACCCGGCCGCCCATCGGGCCGATGCAGGCGCCCTTGGCGTTCAGACCCGAACGGGTGGACCTGACGGCGATCTTCGTACGGTGACCGGCCTCGCGTGCGATCGCGGCGATCTCGACCGATCCGTCGGCGATCTCCGGCACCTCCAGGGCGAAGAGCTTCTTCACCAGGTTGGGGTGGGTCCGCGAGAGCGTCACGGACGGGCCGCGCACGCCCTTGGCCACCCGGACGACGTACGACCGAAGGCGCAGGCCGTGCGGGTACGTCTCGCCGGGGACCTGCTCCTGCACCGGCAGGATGGCCTCCAGCTTGCCGATGTCCACCAGCACGTTCTTGGGGTCGCGGCCCTGCTGGACCACGCCGGTGACGATGTCGCCCTCACGGCCGGCGTACTCGCCGAGCGTCGCGTCGTCCTCGGCGTCGCGCAGGCGCTGCAGGATGACCTGCTTGGCCGTGGTGGCGGCGATGCGGCCGAAGTCGGACGGGGTGTCGTCGAACGTGCGGGGCTCCTGCCCCTCTTCGAGGTCCTCGGGGTCCTCCTTCGCCCACACGGTCACGTGCCCGGTCTCCCGGTTGAGCTCCACGCGCGCGTGACGGCGGCTTCCCTCGGTGCGGTGGTAGGCGATGAGGAGGGCCGACTCGATCGCCTCGACCAGCAGGTCGAAGGAGATCTCCTTCTCCCGTACCAAGCCCCGCAGGGCACTCATGTCGATGTCCACGGCTACGCCTCCTCTTCCTTCTCGTTCTCGTCGTGCTTGTCCTTGCGGTTGAACTCGACCTGCACGCGCGCCTTGTCGATGTCGCCGAAGGCGAGTCTGCGGGCGGTGGCCTTGCGGCCCTTCACGCCCGGGACCTCGAGGTCGAGCCCCTCGTCGTCGACCGCCAGGATCCGGGCGACCAGTTCGCCGCCCTCGGTCAGCTGGAATCTCACCAGCCGGTCCGTGGCGCGCACGTAGTGCCGGTGCTCGGTGAGGGCGCGTTCCGCGCCCGGGGTGCCGACCTCGAGGGTGTACTCGCCCTCGCCCATCGCGTCCGTCTCGTCGAGCTTCGCCGAGAGCGCGCGGCTCACATCGGCGATCTGGTCCAGGTCCGCTCCGGTGTCGGAGTCGACGACGACGCTCAGCACCCGCTTGCGTCCGACGGAGTCCACGGTGATCTCTTCGAGATCCAGTCCCTGGGAGGCGACGAGCGGTTCCAGGAGCTTTCGCAGCCTCTCGCTCTGGGTGGTGCTCATCCGGGTGACTCCTCGGCCGCGTGTGCTGTTGTGGGATGGGGCGCGTGTCTGGTCAAAGGGTATCCGGTCGCAGGGTGTGTTGCCGTCCACCTGTGCACGGAGGGTGGCGGGCTCGGACGCTCACGGTGCCGCTGAGCGGCGGGGGACGGGGGCGCGGGTACGGTGATCACGGGCGTGCCGCCCTTCCTGGCGTTTCTTCCGTACGAGTTCCCCGAGGACGTCTGCCGTGCCGTTCCCCCTCCCCCCGCGCACCCCGTCGGGACCGCGCAGAAGATCCCTGCTCGCGTCGGCCGCGGGAGCGGCGTTGCTCGTGGGCTGCTCGTCCGGCGCCGGGGACGGTGAGGAGGGCGGGGGGAACGCGAGCGGCAGCCCCTCGGCCACCGAGCGGGCACACGCGCGTGCGGCCGCGGACAGTCACGGACTGGTGGCGAGGTACGACGCCGCCCTCGCCGTCCATCCCGGGCTGGCGGGGCTGCTGGGACCGCTGCGGGCGGAGGTCGTGCGGCACGTGGACGCGTTCGGGGGCGTCCGAAAAGCATCCCCCTCGCCGACCTCCTCCCCCGCCTCCACAGCCGCCTCCTCCCCTGCCGGCTCCACCACCGGCCCCGCCTCGGCTCCGCCGGCCCCGGCCGTGCCGTCCCCCGCGCCGGCGCTGGAGAAGGACGCCCTGGCGCAACTGGCCGCCGCCGAGCGGGCGCTGGCCGACCGCAGGGCCGCGGAGCTGGTGGATCTGCCGGGGGAGGCGGCCAGGCTGCTGGCCTCGGTGGCGGCGGCCGGCGCGGCCCACGCCTATCTGCTGACGGAGGGGACGCGATGAGCGAGGCCACGAACGAGGAGCTGACGGCGCTGCAGGCGACGCTGGCCGCCGAACACGCCGCCGTCTACGGGTACGGGGTGGTGGGCGGGCGGATCGGCGAGGGGCGGCGCACCGAGGCGCGCGCGGCGTACGACGCGCACCGGGCGCGACGCGACGCACTGGTGCGCGAGGTGCGGGGCCTGGGCGCCGAGCCGGTCGCGGCGAGCGCCGGATACGCGCTGCCGTTCCCGGTGCCGGACTCGGCCGCGGCGGTGCGGCTCGCCGCCGAGCTGGAGGACCGGGTGGCCGGGGTGTACTCGGACCTGGTGCGGGCAGCCGGTGACGCACGGCGCCGTGAGGCGGCGGCGGCGCTGCGGGAGACGGCGGTGCGCGCGGTGCGCTGGCGCGGCAGCAGCGTAGCCTTCCCTGGTCTCGCGGAGCGGGACGGTACGGATCCGGCCACCGGCTCGGCGTCCGCCACGGCAGCGGCGCCCGCCGCGCCCCCGGCGACAGGGGCATCGGCCACGGCTTCGGCGGCGGCTTCGGCTTCGGGGTGACCCACGGCCGGGCCGGGAGAAGGAAGGGAACGACTCGCGCATGGCTTTCGAACCGCCGCAGCGTCTGGTCAAGGCGCTCGGTGAGACGGCGCCGAACGGTGACGACTGGTTGGAGAGGCTGCCGGAGGCGGCCCGGGAGGCCGTCGCTCTGCGCGAGTTGACCGTCGACCGGGTGCAGCTGCCGGGCGGCCGGACCAGCCTGGTCGTGCTCGTGCGACGCGCGGACGGGACCCCGGCCGTGCTGAAACTGGCCCCGCCCCGGTTCCGGCCCGAGTCCGAGCGGGCCGCACTGGCGCACTGGGACGGCCTGGGCGCCGTCCAGCTGCTGGACGAGACGCGGACGCCGGGCGCCCTGCTCCTGGAACGGCTGCATCCCGACGTGTCGGTGCGGTCGCTGCCGGAGGCGAAGGCGCTGCTGGAAGCGGCGGGGACGTTGCGGCGGCTGTGGGTGGAGCCGCCGGACGGGCAGGTCTTCGAGACGGTGGCCGAGCGCACCGCGCGGCAGGCCGAGGCGATGCGCGGGACGGCCGCCGGCCCCGAGGTCGGCGCGCTGGTGGACGCGGCCCTGTCGGCCCGGGACGAGCTGCTGGCCGCGCCGGTGGAGCGACGGTTGCTGCACGGCACGTTCCGGCAGAGCAAGGTGCTGGCGGCCGAGCGGACGCCGTGGCTGGCCGTGGGCCCGGATCCGGTGGTCGGCGAGTGCGCGTTCGACCTGGCTCGGCTGGTGCGCGACCGGGTCGAGGATCTGATCGCCACGCCCTCGGGTGCGGCGACCACGCGGCGGCGGGTGCGGAAGCTGGCGGAGTCGCTGGACCTGGACGCCGAGCGGGTGCGGGGGTGGAGTCTGTTCCGGGCCGTGGAGTCCGGAGTCCGGGCGCTGCGGGTCGGGCGGCACCAGGACGCGGAACTGCTGCTCGAGTTCGCCGGGTGGCTCTGAGGGCCATCGGCCGGCCCGCCGTCGGCCGCCGTCCTGAGGGGGCCCGGACGATGTCGATGCGCCGGACCGTTCCCCTGCCCGGGGAACGGCATGACGGCCCGGGTGAGGCCCGGTGAGGCCCCCACGGACCTCACCCACCGGACCGTCACCGGAACTCTTTGACCGCTGACTCACACCACCGGATGCACCACCCGATGCATGAGGCCGTGCATCAGGCGGTGCATCCGGGGGTGCGTCACGCGGTGAGGCGGGCGATCGCCTCGTCCACCGTGAGCTCCTCGCGCTCGCCGGTCCTGCGGTCCTTCAGCTCCAGGACGCCCTCGGCGGAGCGGCGGCCCGCCACCAGGATCTTCGGCACGCCCATCAGCTCGGAGTCGGTGAACTTCACGCCCGGGGAGACGCCGGCCCGGTCGTCGACCAGCACGCGCAGCCCGGCGGCCCGCAGCTTCTCGGAGACCTCCAGCGCCAGTTCGGTCTGCAGCGCCTTGCCCGCGGCGACCACGTGCACGTCGGCCGGGGCGACCTCGGCGGGCCAGCACAGGCCCTTGTCGTCGGCGGTCTGCTCGGCGAGGGCGGCGACCGCGCGGGAGACGCCGATGCCGTAGGAGCCCATGGTCACGCGGACCGGCTTGCCGTTCTGGCCGAGGACGTCGAGCTTGAGGGCGTCGGCGTACTTGCGGCCCAGCTGGAAGATGTGGCCGATCTCGATGGCGCGGTCCAGCTTGAGGCCGGTGCCGCACTTCGGGCAGGGGTCGCCCTCCTGGACGACCACGACGTCGACGTACTCGCCGACCTCGAAGTCACGGCCCGCGACGACGTTCTTCGCGTGCGTGCCCTCCTTGTTGGCGCCGGTGATCCAGGAGGTGCCGGGCGCCACCCGCGGGTCGGCGATGTAGGTGACCTTCTCCCCGAGGCCCTGCGGACCGACGTAACCGCGCACCAGGTCGGGGCGGCCGACGAAGTCCTCGGCGGTGACCAGTTCGACGGCGGCCGGGGCGAAGTGGGCCTCGACCTTGCCCAGGTCGACCTCGCGGTCGCCGGGCACGCCCACGGCCACGATCTCTCCGTCGACCTTCACCAGCAGGTTCTTGAGGGTGGCGGAGGCGGGGACGCCGAGGTGGGCGGCGAGGGTCTCGATGGTCGGGGTGTCCGGGGTGGGGATCTCCTCGAGCGCGGCGACGCCGTCGGCGTCCACCGGCTTCAGCTCGTACGTGATCGCCTCGGTGTTCGCCGCGAAGTCGCAGTTCGGGCAGTCCGCGAAGGTGTCCTCGCCGGCCTCGGCCGGGGCGAGGAACTCCTCCGACTTCGAGCCGCCCATCGCGCCCGCGGTGGCGGCGCAGATGCGGTAGTCGAGGCCGAGGCGCTCGAAGACGCGCTGGTAGGCCTGGCGGTGCAGGGCGTAGGAGCGGGCGAGCCCCTCGTCCTCCGTGTCGAAGGAGTACGAGTCCTTCATGAGGAACTCGCGGCCGCGCAGGATGCCGGCGCGGGGGCGGGCCTCGTCACGGAACTTCGTCTGGATCTGGTAGAGGATGACCGGCAGGTCCTTGTAGGAGGACGCCTGGTCCTTCACGATCAGCGTGAAGATCTCCTCGTGGGTCGGGCCGAGGAGGTAGTCGCCGCCCTTGCGGTCCTGGAGCCGGAACAGTTCCGGGCCGTACTCGTCCCAGCGGCCGGTCGCCTCGTAGGGCTCGCGCGGCAGCAGGGCGGGGAGGCTGACCTCCTGGGCGCCGATGGCGTCCATCTCCTCACGGACGATCCGCTCGACGTTGGCCAGCACCTTCTTGCCGAGCGGCAGCCAGGACCAGATGCCGGCGGCGGTGCGGCGGACGTAGCCGGCGCGGACGAGGAGCTTGTGGCTGAGGACCTCGGCGTCCGCAGGGTCGTCGCGCAGCGTCTTCGCCATCAACTGGGACATGCGCTGGACCGGTGCGTTCGCCATTGTTCTCGTACTCCTGCCAGAAAAGGGTGATGGCTAGGAGGTTAGCCGGGAGCCCGGCGTGCCCGGAAATCCGTTTGTCACCGGCGCAGGAGCGGAAGCTCGGCGCCCATCACCGCGTAGGGGCGGGGGGCGCTGGGGAAGAGGACGCGGCGCGCCAGGTCCTGGTAGCCGAGGGAGCGGTACAGCGCTCGGGCGGGGCTCTCGGTGTCGATCGCGGAGAGGATCGACCGGGGCTGCGCCGCGGTGTCGGTGATCGTGGTGATGAGGGCCCGGCCCGCGCCGCGGTTCTGGTACACGGGGTGGACGTGGAGTTCCGTGATGACGAAGGAGTCGTCCAGCCAGTGTTCGTTGTCCTGGGCCCGCAGATAGGGCTGGACGACGGTGGACCACCAGTGGGCGCGGTCGTTGGGCATGCCGTAGACGAAGCCGATCAGACGTCCCTGCGAGGTCGTCGCGCCGAAGGCCCGGGCGCCCGGGTTCGTCATGTGGCGGAGGACGATCTGACGTCTGACGGCCACCTCGTCGGGACCCAGCCCGAAGGCGACGGCCTGGACGGCCAGGGCCTCGTCCACGTGGGCGGGAAGGTCCAGGGGGCCGATGACGAGGTCCATGGCGGGGAGCCTACAGGGGCGTCAAAAGAGCACGCTCGTGAAGGCGCCGACCTCCTGGAAGCCGACCCTCCTGTACGTCCGCCGGGCCGCGGTGTTGAAGTCGTTCACGTAGAGACTCACCACCGGGGCGACGTCCGCGAGGGCGTAGCGCAGGACCGCCGCCATGCCGGGGGCCGCAAGCCCCTGGCCCCGGTACTCCGGGGCCACCCACACGCCCTGGATCTGGCAGGCCTGGGACGTCGCCGCGCCGATCTCCGCCTTGAAGGCGACCCGGCCCTGGTCGTCGAGGCGGGCGAACGAGCGGCCGGAGCCGACGAGTTCGGCGACCCGGGCCTGGTAGAGGAGGCCGCCGTCGCCGGCCATCGGGGAGACCCCGACCTCCTCGGTGAACATCGCCACGCACGCCGGCATGATCGTGTCCATCTCGTCCTTGCGGATGCGGCGGACGTAGGGATCCGGGGCGATGTCGGCGGGCATGCGGTCGGTGACCATGAGGGGCTGACGGGCGCGGACCTCCCGGGCCGGGCCCCAGTGGGGTTCGAGGAGCCGCCAGAGCAGGGTCGTCGGCTCGGTGGGGCCGACGATCGAGGAGCAGCGGCGGCCGGCCCGGCGGGCGCGGTCGGCGAAGGCCCGCACCGCGCGCGGGGTGGCGCAGATCGGGACCAGGTTGGCGCCCGCGTAGCACAGGGACGTCAGCATGCCGTCCTCGTACCAGCCCCACATCTCGCCGCCGAGACGCCACGGGTCGAGGCCGGCGACCTGGACGCGGGAGGTGACGAAGGCGTTCGCGACCGGCTCGCGGTCGAGGACGGCGAGCGCGGCGTCCAGGTCGCTCGGTTCGAGGACCCGGGAGGTGGTCTGGGTCAACACGCGCGGGGCCTCACACTCAGGTCTGCTGGTCCCCGCACTGTACCTGCGGGAGCTTTGCCGTGCCGACCCGTGTTCAGCCGGCGTTCGTCTCCGTGACCGTCGGGTGTCGTGCCGTCCTCCGGGGCTGCCGCCCCCCGGACCCCCGCCGTCGGCCCGAACGGCCTGGTCCTGGAACGCCGGACGGGCTGGATGCGCGTGGCCCGGCACAGAAGCCCGACACGGCCTGGTCCTCGGCCACCGGACGGAGCGGCCGGCTCTCGCGCTGGAACGCCGGACGGGCCGGATGCGCCTGCGCCGCGCGGGGACTCGGCGGCGCGGCCCGGCCGGCGTCGACGGTCGTCGTCAGCCCGCGACCGACACCGACGGCTCGCCCGAGGTGACGCCCGCCGCCTCCATCTGCTCGGCCAGCTTCATGGCCTCCTCGATGAGGGTCTCGACGATCTTCGACTCGGGGACGGTCTTGATGACCTCGCCCTTGACGAAGATCTGGCCCTTGCCGTTGCCGGAGGCGACGCCGAGGTCGGCCTCGCGGGCCTCGCCGGGTCCGTTGACGACGCAGCCCATGACGGCGACGCGGAGGGGGACGTCCATGCCGGTGAGGCCGGCGGTCACCTCTTCCGCGAGCTTGTAGACGTCGACCTGCGCGCGGCCGCAGGACGGGCAGGAGACGATCTCCAGGCCGCGCTGCTTGAGGTTGAGGGACTCCAGGATCTGGTTGCCGACCTTGACCTCCTCGACCGGAGGGGCCGACAGCGACACCCGGATGGTGTCGCCGATGCCCTGCGAGAGCAGCGCGCCGAAGGCGACGGCC
>NZ_JBVJSQ010000028.1:0-30483 GCF_055606485.1 Streptomyces sp. NPDC037083
CCGTACTACCACCACAGCGAACAGCCCGAGCACTACCAGCAGTTCAACCGCGACCATGCCCGGCTCCGAGCCCCCGGCGAACGCGCCTTCGCCCGACTCAAGTCCTGGCGCATCATGCACAGAGCACGCTCGTCCACCCGCCGCATCAGCCGCACCATCCAAGCCATCCACACACTCATGACCTGCGACTATTCAGGATGAAAGAGGCTCACTGAACTTGAACGAGTGGATGTCCTGCTGGCGCGCTGGCCCACATCGGCGGCGTAGGCGGCCCAGTCCCCCGCGGATGCCTGCTGCCACTGGACGGCGACCTTGATGTGGACACCGAGCATCCGGGCGAGGATCGCGGCGGGGAGTTCGGTCGCGAGAGTGAACAGTGCGGTGGAGCGATCCTGTTTCGGTCGGATCCCGATCTTATGGAGACGGATGCCGATCTGGCTGTCGGTGAGGGGGCGCCCTGGATGTCCTCCCGGGAACAGCCAGGGAACGTCTTCCGGAGTGCCGATCTTGGCCTTGCCGCGGCGGGTCGCGACGAGTTCGCGGACGAGGCTGGCCAACGGCGCGGGCAGGACGACCGGCGAGGCGCCGAACGCGATGGAGACAGTTTCGCTGTCGAAGTCGACGTCATCGACGGTGAGTTGGCTGATGGTAGCGATCTTCTGTGCATAGAGGATCAGCAGCAGTCCCGCGACGCGGTCCGAGGTCGGCAGCGTGTCGTCGTTGAGGAGACGGCGGGCGTCAGCCCAGCGTTTCTCGCTGTCGATGGTGCCGAGCGGACCGGTCCAGCGGACGGTGCCGTAGGTCAGACCGTGGGCATGTCGGTGCTGTACCGACCAGCGGACGAAATGGCCGGTCTCGTCGCGGTAGCTGACCGTGGAGTCGGCCATCCAGCGTTCCAGCTCCGTCTGGGTGCAGGTCTCCAGTGTGAGCCCTTCACCGGTGAGCCAGTCGAGGAAGTTGTTCGCCGCGGTGACGTGGCAGCGCACGTTCAGGTCCTGGAGCCGGGTGGCGTGCTCTTCACCGAGGCGGCGCCGGAATCGGCGCAGGTGGTGCCAGACCGCGTAGCCGTGCAGGATCCGGCGCTCGGCGAGGCCGCTACGGGCGTGGACCGTCGCAGTGATCCATTTCTCCAGGGCGATGAGGCGCTCGTCGCGGGGCGGGAGGGTGCCGGTCGCGACCGGACACTGCGCAGGTGGGCCAGCACCTTGCCCGGGGGCAGTTCGTCGAGGACCTCGTGGGTGACGGGCCGCTCGTCGCGTCCGATGCGTTCCAGGAGGTCACGTGCCTTGGATCGGGAGACCCAGGCGAAGGCGACGTCCGGGCGCTCGGAGCTGGTCAACGCCTCGTGGAACGAGGTGAGTTCGGGCCGGATGGCCCCGGTCGCGTCGCCGAGGAGGTCGCGTACTCGCTGATCGAGGACGCATCGCTGGCAGGGACGGGTGCTGAGCTGCCAGGTGACGGTGCAGACTGGGCAGCGGCCCCAGAAGTTGGGGTCGGGGTTGGTGCACTTCGCGCACAACGGCGCCTCCCAGGTGCCGCTGCGGGCCTGGGCGACGGTGCCGCAGCTGCTGCAGGCCACCCATCGCTGCTGGCAGCGGTCGCACCAGGGCTGGCCAGTGGCCCGGGACATGTCACAGAGCGCCGTCCGCCCGCAGATGCCGCACTCCGCGGTGATCCTCGGTCGGCAGTTCTGGCAGCGTGGGCCATCAGGCAGCCGGTTCGCGACGGGCTTGCGGCGGCCGCAGCCGACGCACTCTTCCAGATTCGCGGGCTGCCTGATCATGCAGTTCGGACACAGCGGTCGGCCCTCAGCGTCGCGGGTGGCGGGCTCACGCATGGCGCCGCAGCCGAAGCAGGGGACGGCCGCGTGGCGGGCGAAGCAGGCCCGGCAGATCCTCTTACCCTCCAGCAGTTTGGACAGAGCCTTCACTTCGTGGCAGCGCGGGCAGGCCGGCCGGACGACCTTGGTCGCCCCGGCATCGACGAGCTCGTTGATGAACCGCAGGGCGGCCGGGGTGGGCGCCTCGTAACCGGCGCCGGTCAGCAGCTCGGGGCGGGAGACGAAGGCCCAGGCCAGGCGGCGCCGCCCGGCGGGCCGGACAGTGGCGCGTCCGAGCGCCGCCAGGACCACGTCGGTGTCGAGGACGGGATCGAAGCCCGTGATCAGCTCGGTGAGTTCCCGCAGCGGATCGCCGTCGGTGTCAGGGCAGTTCGCGCAGCGCGACCACGACCACGGTCCGGTATCTGGCGACCGCTCAGGCGGATCCGGAGCAGGCGTGCCGGGAGGCGGCTGGGCGAGCGGTGCAACGGCTGGTGAGCGATGCGGGGAGCCTGAGGTGAAGTGGAACTTGCGGTGGGTTGCGGCCAGGCAGGACATCTGGCGGCCCACCGATCTGCTGGCGGCGTTCCGGGAGGTGGGGTTCAACCCGTCGTTGAGCAAGGTCGCGGCGCTGTGGGGCGGCGTCCCGGTGACGGTGCGGCTGGACGACCTCGACCGGATCTGCCAGGCGCTCGGCTGCACGGTGGCCGACCTCCTTGAGGCCGAGCCGCTGACCGGTCACGGCAGTACCGAACAGCTGGAGACCCGCGCGGCCGTCGGCGATGACCGGCCGGTGCCGGCGCGGCCCACGGTCCGCAAGGACGGGCCCCGGCGTCTTCACCCGCCGAACTGACCGTGGGGAGCAGTTGATGACGCTGGTTCGGCAGTGTGCCGCCTGCCTGGTGTGGGGGCATTTGAAGATCGGCAGTGACGGGCTGTGCGCCGGCTGCCGGTCCTGGTGCCGGCTGTTCGCGCGCGGCGAGTGCCGCGGCTGCCTGGCGGCGGTGCCGGTGGACCGTGATGCACTGTGCCGGGCCTGTGTGATCGCCATCCGGCCGAGACCCGGGCCGGCTGCTCAGTGGTGCTGCCCTTCCCGAGGCAGATGCGCCTGCACGTGCCCGGGCTCGGAAACCACGAGGCGTGGCCCCTGCCGCGGCGCTCCCGCCGGGACCATGCTCCCCGGCTGGAGCCCGTGCTCGGCCTCTTTCCGGTGGACGATCCCCGGCTGCTTCCTGCGGCAGTGCGCGGCCAGCTGGCCTTGTTTCCCGTCCGGCGGCGACTGGAGCGGGCCGACTTCCACCGTTTCACCGCACGATCCTGGCCGGAGGAGGACGTGCTGGCCCGGCTGGCACAGGAGACCGCGGCCGCGCGGGGGCTGAGCCCCACGTGGCCGAGCATGGTGATGCGCCTGGTGCGCTTCGCTCTGGCCCTGCGGGATGCGAATGGTGAGGTGCTGGTGGCCGAGGAGGTAATCGACCAGGTCAACCTGCCGTTGAAGGAGGCGGCCGCGGAGGTGCTCGCCCGTGCCGGGCTGCTGCAGGCGCGCACCGGCCCCCGGCCGCCCGCGTGGCCGGTACGCGCCTGCGAGGACTGCGGGAGCTTCGGTATCACTGCCAGCCGCTGCGCGGGCTGCCAGTGCTGGCGCGGTAGCCGGACGACTCGCTACCCGTCCGGCCGGTGCTCGCGCTGCGAGCGTGACGGCCTGCCCCTCCACCCTGTCGAAGGCCTGTGCCGGGGCTGTTTGGTCTACGTACGCGAGTACGGCGACACGGCAGGTCCGCACACACAGCTGACCTTTGCTGGCGCGCTGGCCCACCAGCTGGCCACCAGGGCTGGAGTGCTCGGCTTCACGCCCCACAAGCAGTCCGGTCCCGCGACACGGCACATCATGCGCCGCCGTGCCAGCCGGAAGCCACCGCCGGTATCCGAGCATCTCCTCGATCCCCGGCAGCCGCCCCTGTTCACCATGACCCGGGACTGGACCGCGCTGCGAGGACTGAGCGCGGCCGAGCTTCCGGCCCTTACCGAGCGGGCCGCGAAACTGCTGGCCGGCTTCGCGCCGCTGACGCCGGTTCCCGACCCCCGGCACCCCGCACCGGCCGGTGCGGGGGTCCTGCGAACCGTCCTGGCCTGGCTCGGCGCGGAGGCGCCGTTCAGCGAGCAGGACGTCCTCGGCCTGGCTGCCACGTTCTCCCCCACAGCAACCACCCACGTCCTGGCGTTCCTGCGACGTCAGGGTCTTCTGTGCCCCGCCGACCCCGCACTGCAGCCCGAAGATGCGCTGCAGGAGATCCACGCCGAGCGGCGCCGACGGGTCAGCGACCTTGGCAGCGAACGCCGCAACCGGCGCCACGAAGCAGCCATCGCCGCCAAGCTCACCGTGCTGCCCCACCCGGTCGCCACCCAGGTCCAAGCCTGGGTGAGGGCCATGCGCGGCCAGGGCCGCCGCCGTCACCGAGCCGCCGAATACACCCGCATCCGGCGCAACCTCAACATCGTCCTACCCGTGCTCACAGCCTGGGCCGCCGCCGGCCTGGACCTGCGGCAGATCACCACCGAGCACATCCACACCGAACTCGACCAACGCCAGGGAAACCAGGCCCGCGCGCTGCACCACGTCCTGCGCAGCGTCTTCGCCGCGCTGAAGCAGGAGCAGGTCCTCTTCCACAACCCGACGTTGGAGATCTCGCTGACCACCGCGGTGCCTGTCCCCACCCCGCTGCCCAGCGACCGGCTCCGCGGCCTCCTGGACGCCCTCGACGGCCCCCGTGCCAGGCTCACCGTCGGCCTGATCGCGGTCCACGGAGTACGGCCCCTCGAAGTCACGCGGCTCAGACTTGACGACCTCAATCTGCACCGCCGCACCCTGCGGATCCGGCGCGGCGAAGACCACCAGCACGTCGTCCACCTGGACGCACTGACCCTGGACCTTCTCGCCGCCTGGCTCACCGAACGCCGCAGAAACTGGCCCGCCTCCCCCAATCCGCACCTGCTCATCACGAGCCATTCCGCCCACCACCCCGCCCAGCCGCCCATGAGCTACTGCGCACTGCGGGCCGCCTTCGATCAGACCGGCATGCTGCCCAAGCAGCTGTGGACCGACCGCGTCCTCGACGAAGCCAGACACACCGCCGACCCTGTTCACCTCGTCCGCGTCTTCGGCATTCACCCCCACACCGCCGTCAGGTACGTCCACGCCGCCCACCCGGACAAGGCTCTTGCGAAGATCCGCTGAGGCGACACCAGCCCCCGCGCGGTGATCCGCGCCAGCCGCAAAGCTAAGAGAGATGCATCCCTGGGGGAATCGAGCTGAGAGTCCAATGACTGGCGGGCGGGCAATGGATTTTTATCGGACACCACCGCTCGCACCATCAGCGTGCCCCCGCCATTGGGCGAGGTAGTACCGGATGGTCAGGGTGGTGGGGTGGTCAGAGCCCAGTATCCGCAGGGAATCGGCCAGCAGTTCGGCGAACGCGGTGGCGGCCCCGGCCGCATCCCCCGCCTCCCCCCGCCAAAGGGCAAGGTTCTGCCGGGCGAGCAGGGTGGCGGGGTGGTCGGGGCCCAGCACCCGCAGGAAGTCGGCCAGCAGTTCGGCGAACGCGGTGGCGGCCCCGGACGCCTCCCCCGCCATCCCCCGCCAGTAGGCGAGATTGTGCCGGGTGGACAGGGTGTCGGGGTGGTCGGGGCCCAGCACCCGCAGGAAGTCGGCCAGCAGTTCGGCGGTGGCGGTGGCGGCCCCGGACGCATCCCCCAACCGCCCCCGCCAGAAAATGACGTCGGCCCGGGTGTCCAGGGTGTCGGGGTGATCGGGGCCCAGCACCCGCAGCTGGTCGGCCAGCAGTTCGGCGAGCGCAGCGGCGGACCCGGTCACATCCGCCGCCGCCCCCGCACCCCTCCAGTAGGCGAGGTTGTGCCGGGCGGTCAAGGTGTCGGGATGGTCGGGGCCCAGCACCCGCAGCCGGTCGGCCAGCAGTTCGGCGGCGGCGGTGGCAGCCCCGGACGCATCCCCCGCCTCCCCCCGCCAGTAGGCGAGGTAGTGCCGGGCGGTCAGGGTGTCGGGGTGGTCCGGGCCCAGGTTCTGGCGGGCGGCGATGTGCAGGTCCTGGAAATAGGCGCGGGCGGCGGTAACGAGTCCGGTGTGACCGAGGCTGTTTCCGGTGCGGAAAAGAACCGGGTGGACGTCGGGCTGCCACAGGGCGTCTGAAGCGTGGGCAGTCAGGGCGGCGGTGTTGGCGCGCAGAGCCTGGCCGAGGACAGTGTCGCGTTCGACCTTGGGCCAGGCCTCAAACAGGGCGTCAGCGCAGGTACGGGCCGCCATGTCGCGTGCGGCGGGGCGCAGGGCTTCGCGGGTGGCCCGTTGGACGAGGTTGTGGACGCGCACCGCCTGGTGAGGAGCATCGGGGGTGTGGGCGACCAGGCTGAGCCGGTGCAGGCAGCGCAGCGCGTCGGTCGCATCGTCAACCCCGACCGCGCGCGGGGAAACGTCGAGATCGGTGCCACCGTCGGGGGTGCGGTGTTCGGTGAGGTAGGCGAGGGCTAGGGGCGAGGTCAGGACGGTGGCGGGGATGCCGTTGGGGTCGAGCAGGGCCACCAGGTGGAGCATGGGGCGGGCCAGGCCCGTCGGGCGGAGCCGGTCTGCGTGTTCGATGGACAGAGACCAGGTGGCGGCCACCGTGGCGCGGTGGGCGTCGGGCAGGCCGCTGTCCTCGGGGACCAGGTCGGGCAGGGTGCGGGCGCGGTCGGCCAGCCGTACGCGGTAGGTAGCGCAGTCCAGGTGGAGGTCGAGGAGATAGGTGACCGCCTGGGCCAGGGCCAGCGGCAGATAGCCCAGGTCGCGGGCGAGCTCCTCGACCTGCCCGGGGTCGTCGCGGCGGCGCCGGGCAGCGAGTTTGGCCCTCAGATAGTCGACGGCCTCGTCCTTGGTGAACAGGCCGACGTCGATGAGGTGGCCGGGCAGGGCGGCGTCGCGGCGGCGGCTGGTGACCACGGTGCGGCCGTTCGGGCGCGCGGGCGGCCACAAGTCACCCCGTCCGTCCGTGCCATTGAGGTGCGCGGGGTCACTCACGTCGTCGAGCACGATCAGCCATCGCCGGTCGGTGGAGTGGGCCCAGGCCAGAAAGCGGACGGCGGCCCGCTCAGGGTCGTCGAGACCGGCGCCTTGCGGGTCGTCGGGGTCGGTCACCGTGACAGCGGCCTCGGCGTAAGCGCTCAGGACCGCGTCCCTGCTGGTCGCGGTGACCCACACCAGCAGATCCACCGCCCCGGCCTGCCACGCGGTGCGGGCGTGGTAGGCGGCGAGCTGAGTCTTGCCGACCCCACCGGTCCCGGACAGCACCTGACACAGCACCGCCGTCCCACCCCCGGCCACCGCTCGCTCCAAAACATCGACGGCATCTCGGTGCTGGAAACAGTCCGCCTGCCGCGGGACCACGCCGACCAGCCGCGGCCAGGAGAGCGGCGCTCGTGGGGCGGCATGGTGCGTCACCGAATCGGCGCGGCCGACCACGAGGGCGCCGGACTGCGCGTAGAGCGATGTCTGCGCTGAGATGTGCGGGGACTGGCTGGCGCCGGGTGCGGTCAGCGCTGCTCCGGACCCGGCGTTGGAGGGTTTCCGAGGGTCACGTCGCCCATGCGCAGGGCGGCCGCCGACCCGCGGTCGGCCCTGATGTCGGCGTTGCCGCCGATGGCGATGCCGTCGTCCCCGGCGGTGACTCCGCCGGTGGCCTGCCGGGCCACCAGTTCGCGCAGTTGCCCGGCGGCTTCCGCGCGGTCCGTCTCGCCCAGGCTCTCCAGTAGGTCCTCGCACCGGGCCTGCCAGGATGCTTCCAGCCGGGTACGGACCTGGTCGGCGCCACCGGGGTCGGCGCGGTCCAGTTCGAGGGCCGACCGGTCCAATCGCTCCAGGGCCACCTGGGTTTCCCGCGCGTCCCGGCGGCCGAAGATGAGGGCCGCCCGGTCCCGGAATCCCGACCACACCTCGGTGCCGGCCGCCGAAGCCACCGCCGCCCCGAACGCCGAAGCCAGAACAACCAACGCCTGATCCAACATGTCATCCCCCCGGCAACGCGGCCAGCCCCCAGGCCCTATGCCGGTAAAGCGTACCGAGCCGGGCACCTCACCGAACCGCCTCGGCAGACTTTGAATCGAGGGCAGATCGCGCAACGACCGTCAGGCGTCTGCCCGGACTTCGACGCCACGGCCCCACAGTGGCTGAGACCGCAGCGGCCTGATGGCACTTGACAGCCCATTGAGATTCAACAAGCAGCGTAGCCCTTCGGGTTCGGCTGCTGTGCGGCATCGGGCCAGTACCAGTCCTGGCTGCGATCATCGCGCGCGACTGCCGATGACCGACGGAGCGGGCGTGCCCGCCAACTTTCCGAGCGAGGAGCAGCGCAAGCGCTTCGGTCGCTTCACCGAGGAACCCGATGAGGGGCAGCTCGCCGGGTCCTTCCTGATGGACCAGACCGCGCGGCGGCGGGCGATGGCCAGCACGATGCCGCGAGCGCGGACCTGGGCGTGGCAGATGTCGTAGTCGTAGCCGGGTCGGCGAATGGCCGTTCCGATCCTCCCCGGAGGCCGACTCGGGGGGCGGTTCAGAATCGGTGTCTTGCCCCCGACTCCGACGTGAGAGCCCCTGTGAATCACGCTGGGCCGCCGCCCCCGACCACCTGGAACCAACCCACCCCACCCATCAGAACCGCACCCACACGGGCAGGTTCTGAATGTTCGGGCTCCGGAATCCGCGAACCCGTGCGCTTTCGGGTTCGATCTGCTACGGCTGTCCGGGACGGACACAACCTCTTGGCCGTATCGGCGGCGCAGGGCCGCGCTGGAGTCCGTGTTCGCCGCCCGCCGGCTCATCGCGCCGTGGGCGCTGGGTCCGTCGACCACCGAGGCCGACGTCGTGTGCGAGTGGCTGACGTGGGCGTCGGTCGGGATGGAGGGGGTGGTCTTCAAGAGGCTGGACGACGCCTACCGCCCGTCGGTGAGGGGCTGGCAGAAGTACAAGGTCCGTCAGACGAGCGAGGCGATCGTCGGCGCGATCACCGGTTCCCTGGTTGCTCCTCGCACCCTTCTGCTCGGCAGGTACGACAACGAAGGACGCTTTCAGTACGTCGGGCGCACCACCGCCCTCGCCCAGGCGGCAGGTGCGGCGGTCGCCGGTCTGCTCGCTGCGGGGCGGCGCGGTCATCCGTGGACAGGCTGGTCGTTCTCCGCCGGGTGGGGCAGCCAGGAGAAGCTGAACGTCACGCTGGTGGAACCCGGGCTAGTGGTGGAAGTCGGCGTCGACGTCGCCCGCGACGCCTCCGGCCGGTGGCGACATCCCGCACGCTGGCACCGGGCCCGCCCCGACCTCTCCCCCGCCGACGTCCCCCGCCTGACGTCACCGCCCCACTGACGGCGACCGGGCGCGACGGCCCCGGCCCACGCGCAACCGGCTGAGCGCGCCCCAATCCCCGGCCGCGCCGCCCATCCCGACCTCCCTCATCCTCAACTCCAGCCAGGGCACGGACGCGGGGGCGCTCCTGCGGGGTGCGCAACAGTAGGCGCAACCCTTGGCGCAACATCCAGCGCAACCGATAGGCGCAACCCCCGTCGCAACCTCGTGCTCCTGGCCGTCCGGGGCATCCCGGTCACGCGGCCCGGACGGCTCGCCGGGCTCGGGTCGTCTGCCGGAGCTCGCAGCGCGCCGCTGGCGCCGAGGGAACGGTCTTCCAGTAGGGGTGCCACCACAGCCGAACGGACAGGCGCAGCAAGCGGCGCAGGGTGGTGGTGTCGCGGGTGCCGGGTGCGGCGAGCACGTCGTCCATGTTGGGCAACGGTGCGCGATGACTCCACGGCAGATCCGGCCGCGGCATGCCCGACAAGAAGGACATCCCGACAGGCGAGCGTGTGCCAGATGGACAGACCGAAACCTTTCTCCTTCACTTTCGAGTGATAGAGCCGGTGCCAACACCGACCTCGAGGCAACCCGCAGTCCCAGAGTCAGACTATGCCTGCACTCGACTTGAGCGAGCAGCTTCGCGAGCTCGTCGTTCCCGTCACCACCGCCGTCGTTACGGCCGTGATCGGCGGCATAGGGCTCATGCTCAAGGACTATCGAAGTAGAAGAGACTTCGAGCATCGACATAAAGCGCGACTCGAAAAAGCCAACTCAGAAGTTCAGTTCATCACAAACTGGATTCAGACCAGAGAGCTGTTGAGGCCCGCAGCTGGTGCCACGCAAGCAGCCGAAGCCTGGCTCGAACGCTGCTACCAGTCCGCCGAAGAAGCCGGCAAGGAGACCGCAAGTGAGCCCCAACGTGCGGGGCTCCGGCGTCTCCTAGTCTTGCAGCACCTGGCTGGACGTCAGGCGCAAACAATACGCGTGCTCTACTGGGTCTCCTTCGCCTGGCTAAACGCATATACGGTCGCCTCTGTCCGTGAGTGGGCAAAGTGGTTGACGCCTGGTGGCGAACATATGCGTTACGAGGACGTCGTATTCCTCCCGTTCGGCATCGCGGCGTCCGCCTTCCTCGCCGCGTACCTTCGCAGAAGGTGCCTCGCCCTAGATGCACATGTCCGACTCCCCCCACGAACGCCCACAGCGGAGCGCCGCCGTAGGAGCCCTTGATTCCCGCATACCCGTATACGCTCCAAGCTGGCGAAGACGCCGTCCCAGGCGCAACGAAGCAACTCCGTGTGCGGAGAGCGCCACCATTTCCGCCTTGGCATGTGGTGCTCCGCCTCGAAGGCGTCGGCTTTTGAAGAGCTGATGCGTGGGAGCGTTCCTTACGCCAGGCTGCGGGCGGCGGTGTCGCTGCTGGGGGGATCGGACAAAGGGATGCGGACCGTGATGGCGCAGCATCGGATAGCGCCGCACCTCCGGCTCCTCGGAATCCAAGGTGCGTCCGGCGATGTCAAGCAGCGCCTCTTCACGCTCGCTCTCGTATTCAGTCAGCAGCTTATTGGCCAGTTAGTCCGGGTTGCGCAGCCAGAAGTCCAGTTTCTGCAGCTTGACCTGCGTCCGCATGACACCCACGGCCTGTTCCAGCGCCGGCATGGCCTTCTCCGCTGCTGTCAGCGGCTCGCACGCCCTGTCGATCAGCAGCAGCAGACGCACCGCGTCTTGCTCCCTGCTGGTCACCGGGTCCCCTGGCCCCCGGTCCGCCCCCTCGTGATCCATTGCGACAGAGTAACCGTACGCACACGAGCCTGACCATGGTGTGACCGCAGCAAAGGCGGCACGCGACGTCACTTGCGGTCGGGTTCGGCGTTGTCGGGTGCTTCCGGATGGTCGTCGGCAATGGTCCACTGGCCGTCCTGGCTGAAGGGCCAGGGGTGGGCCCAGGTGTCGCCCCCGAAGTGTTCGCGCAGGTTGTGCTGTGAGGCCGGGGGGTCGGGAGGCATGGCGAGGGGAGTGCTTAGTGGATCGATGGAGGATGCGTACAGCTCAGCCCACTCGGTCCACTCACCTGCTCTGCCTGACTGGCGGGCTGCGGAGCAGAACGCCCGGATGTCCTCGGCCATGCGCCAGCGTTCCACCTGGTCTGCGATGACCGTCTTGCGGTGGTGGGTGATCTGGGTTGCGCGGGCCTGGCGCAGGGCTGCGTACCAGTTGCGTTTGCGGGCTGCTTCTTGCTGCTCCCGGGCGATGCGTCGTTCTTCGGCTCGGGTGGCGAGTTCCTCCAGGTCGTGGAGAAGGTGGCCGATCCGTTCTTCGAGCTTCCACCGCGCACCGTCTGAGTGGCTGTAGGGCGGGCTGCCATAGGTTCGGTTTGGAGTAGTGATCACGAGTCGGCCGTCGGGGATGTGGTCGTATTTGGGGATCTTTTGCCAGGGGTGCTTCTCGTGGTTACGGAGCTCCTGCGGGGTGGACTCATGGGGCACTTTGGTTGTGCGCTCGGTGATCTCCCAGGGATAGTCGTGGCCTTTGATACGGATGACCAGCCGGTGGGAGGTTTCCCCGTGGTGCAGGCTCGTGTCGGTCGTGACCTCGTAGCCGCGTCGTTCTGCTTCGGTGATGAGCGCGTGGGCGATACGCAGGGCCCGGTCGGTGAGGTGACGCGAGAGGTGAAGGGGGACGACGTCCGGTAGATCCCGTGTGTCCACCATGGTCTTCGCGCGTCCCAGTTTCTTGAGCGTGCGGTTGACCAGCGCGTGGGGTTTCGACGGGAGGTGTTCGGGGACGTCGACGGTGGGGATGGGGGGCGCTTCTGCGGCCTTGAGTGCTGCTTCATCCAGGAGTCGGAGGACTACGTCTCCTTTGTCCCTGCCGTTGAAGCGCAGCTTGCAGCCGTCAGGGACGTGCCTGTGATGTAGTGCGTGGTAGTAGGCAGCTCGCCAGCGGGCGCGTGTCTGCGGTCCTGGGTGCGGCACCGTGAGCGTGCCGTGGGCTTCACGGATCCGGGCTAACAGCTCAGGTCCGTCGGCGGGTGCCAGAGCGGCCTGGGCGGGGTCGTTCTTCAGCCGCTGCTTTTCCTCTTCCACTTCTTTGGGATGCTTGCCGTGCTTGAGGTAGAAGCGGCCATCAGCAGTGATCACTGCAGTCTGTCGTCCTGTGGCCCAGCTGGTCTTCACCAGCGTGCGTTGCTGAAGGGCCCACAGAACGCCGCTGTGCACGCCTTGGGCTTCGAACCCCTTCGGCGCTGCCGCCACCTGCTTCAGGAGCTCCAGCTGCTTGTCGTTCAGCGAGTACTTCATGTCCCCTCCATCAGCGCGACACTCCACCGAGTCCAGGCCCCGCTGGCAGTAAGGCGCAGTGAGGCTCTCAGTGCGGGAGGATCGGATGTTTTTCATCCGAGCGGGTGTGCTCGCCATACCGCTTGGGACCGGTAGGACAGTACGGAGCCCGGGTGGCGGGCCGACGTCGAGTGGATGCTGCTGTGGACCGAGAACACCGCCAGCCATCTGACCGAGGGCGGCCATAGGGGTGGGCCAGCGCCTGGTGGAAGGGATCCTTGCGAAGCGCTCCGGAGGTAACAGATCCCGGGGCGCTTCGCGGCCTTCCATCGACCACCGGCCCGGGTTCCACCAGCGTGACGTTCAGCTTCTCCTGGCTGCCCCATAAGGCCCGCACGGCGCGGTGGACAGACGGACCAGCGGTTTGCGTCGTCAAGAAACGTCACGTGACGCGAGGCAAAGTGCGGCGGCCATGACACAGTGTCATAGTCGATCACGCAGAGTCCCATAGAGGAGCCGTGCCGTGTCGAATATTCCTGACAGCCTCATGTTCACCGCGAACCACACATGGGTCCGCGACGAGGGCGGGCTCGTGACAGTCGGCCTGACCGACTACATCGTGCAGGATCTCTCGGACGTCGTGCTCGTAAAGGTGCCCGAGGAGGGCAGGACCGTCCGGGTCGGGGAGACCATCTGCGTTGTGGAGTCGACCGCGGCTACCCACGAGGTCTACTCCCCGTTCAGCGGTGAGGTAATCGGGACGAACGTAAGCCTCGAAGCGTATGCCGACTGGGTGAATCATTCCCCCTACGACCAAGGATGGCTGTTCAGAATCAAGCCGATGGATGGTGCCCCCACCCTCAACCTCCTCGCCGCCGCCGAATACGAGAGACTGGTCGGCTGACCACCCTGCCGCACAGCACCCACCGCCCGACGCATCAGGTTCCAGCGTCCTCTCCGTTGGGGCCGTCCCCAGCACGGCGAGCCGGTCGACGCCAGCAGTGCCGCGACATACTCCAGCTCCATCCAGTCGCCAGCTGGCCCACGGAGTCCAGCAACTCAGCCAAGTCCCCAGAGCGACGTCATCCGCCGACCCGCTTTCCTTCGGGCCTGGTCCGGCAGGCTGAGCCAGCGGCCCCGGCCTCGGGCCGCGCCCGCTGCGCGATCCGGACGCCGCGGAGGCCCTCGGTGGCACCGGCCTCGCACTGACGCCCGCCGACGTAGCCAGCCAGGGAACCCGCCCGGCGATCTTTCCGTGAACCTCAGCAAACCCGTCAGTCGACCTGCTAGCCGAGCATGATCGTTCTGGCCGGGATTTTGCTGTACCCCCAACTACTCCACCCGGACTCGTCGACGATGCTGACCAATCACGGTCGCGGCTCGCCAACTATCGGCTGACCGCCATGATCGCGTTGATGAGGTCGCCACCGCTCTCTTTCAAGGCCCTGACAGCCTTCGCTCTTGACGCACCAGTCTCATTCATGACCACTTCGATGTCCTTGGGGTCAACCCCGGTCTCGTCGACGGTGGCCTCGATGGTGTCGTCCTCAGGCTCAGGAACGTCTTCGAAATCTTCTGGCATGAAGTCCTCCAAGGAGCGAAGAAGTACCGCTCAGCCCTTCCACTGCTCAGGCACCGTGAAACAGGTGCCCCACCGTCACGGGCGGCGTTCCCTAGCCACTTTGCGTGAGTGCTCCAGCCGTCCGCCGTGGGGTGCTGGGCTCGGTCGCTTGATGAGGCCCGCAGCGTCGGCGACTAGGACGCCAGCGAGCTGAGGAGCTGAGCCCACCCGAGGCTCGCGTACGAATACCGCGGACTTGAATACGTACCTGGTACCAGCTGCCCGCCCCGACCTCTCCCCCGCCGACGTCCCCGCCTGGCGTCACCGCCGCACTGACGACGGCCGGGCGCGGCGGCCCCGCCGACGCGCAACCGGCTGAGCGCGCCCCGATCCCCGGCTGCGTCCGCGCCGCCCATCCCGCCCCTCCCTCATCCTCAACTCCAGCCAGGGCATGGTCGAAGGGGGTCGCAACGGGGATGTCAGCGGCCCGACCACGCCGTACGCACGTGGTGACCTGGGCAGACTTCGGGGCGCTGTGGAGGCCGGCGCAACCTCTACCGCAACGCTCAGCGCAACACTTGGCGCAACCTCTACCGCAACACCTAGGACTTGTCCGGGCGATCACGTTCGGAGCCAGATGACGAGGGCTGCTGCCGTGGCGGTGCCCAGGTAGACGTAACCACGCTTGTCGTAGCGAGTGGCCACGGCCCTGGACTGCTTTAGCCGGTTGATCGCCCGCTCGACGGTGTTGCGTTTCTTGTACCGCTCTTCGTCGAAGCCAGGCGGCCGCCCGCCGCGTGAGCCTTTGCGCAGGCGGGCGGCTTGGCTGTCGGTTTTCTCCGGGATCGTGTGCCGGATGCCCCGGCGCCGCAGGTACTCGCGGCACGGCCCATTGCTGTAGGCCTTGTCGGCCGCGACGCTGTCCGGCCTTTTCCGCGGCCGGCCCGGCCCAATTTTCGGTACCCGGATCTTCTCCAGCACCGGCTTGAACTGCGTGCAGTCAGCCCGCTGACCTGGTGTGACGACCAGGGACAGCGGCCGACAGCGGCCGTCCGCGCTCAGGTGGAGCTTGCTGGTGAACCCGCCGCGCGAGCGGCCCAGGCCCTCACCTCCCGCACCACCTCCACCAGGCGGGCATGCAGGCTCTGCCACGGGGTTTCGTCCTGATGTTCCTTCGGTTCGGCCCCCTTTGAGCCGGCGGGGGCCGGTGGCGGGTCGGTGCGCGCGCCGGCCGCGTGCTGATGCGCCCGCACGATGGTGGAGTCCACTGAGATGTCCCAGTCGATCTCACCCGCTGCGTCGGGTGCGGCCTGGACTTGCTGCAGCAGACGCTCCCACGTGCCGTCGGCCGACCACAGTCGGTGGCGTTCGTAGACCGTCTTCCACGGCCCGAACCGTTCGGGAAGGTCACGCCACTGCACGCCGGTCCGCACCCGGTGCAGAATCCCGTCGATCACCTGCCGGTGATCCCGCCACCTGCCACAACGCCTGTTGCTCGCCGGCAGGAACGGCCGCAACCGATCCCACTCCGCATCCGTCAGATCGCCCCGCCCCATGACCACCACAACGAAACGGGCAAGCCGGGGAAACGCCCGGCCTACGCTATCGGCCATGCCCACTCACAACCCGTCGTTCACCGTCCACGACGACGTCGAAGTGCCCGATCCCGCGTCGGGCGAAGTCTGGACCGTCGGCGCCGTCATTCTCAACCGGGATGGCGAAGCCTTCGCGCACAAGCGAAGCCCGGACCGACGCCTCTTTCCCGACACCTGGGACATCGTGGGCGGCCACGTCGAGGCTGGGGAAACGGTCCTGGAAGCTCTCGCACGTGAGGTCGAGGAGGAGACCGGCTGGCGCCTGACCCACGTGCGACGGTTCCTTGGCACCACGACCTGGACGGGCGACGACGGCGGTGGACTCCGTCACGAGGCCGACTATCTCGTCGAGGAGGTCGACGGCGACTTGGACAACCCCACGCTGGAATGGTCCAAGCACTCCGCCTACGACTGGTTCAGCCCCGACAACCTCGCCCGCCTCAAAGAGAACCGCAGGCCTGGGGAGTTCTTGATCCACGACCTCATCGCACGAGCCATTGAAGATCGCCCGGACAAGTCCTAGGTGCCGCGCGGCAAGGTTGAACACGCGCTGTTTTAATGGCCGAAGGTCCCAGTCCAAAGCCCAGCCGTGGCCAGCCTCCTGCTGCCGGTCAGCCACCACTCCCAGCACCGTGACGGCGCTCTCCTCATACGTCATCCGCACCCCCCAGGCGACAGAGCCGCCAGCCCGGGTGGCTGGCCCTCGCCGGGGCAACAGGCGATGAAGCGCTCAGGTCACGCACGCTGCTCTCGGTCCTCTTTCCTGGCCCTCCGGGGAAAGCTGTGCCTATAGCCAAATGTTGGGGTACCGCCCGCCGTCGACGATGGTGTCTCGCCGAGTGGTGTAGTCACTGGCCGAGCTGATCTGGTTCCGGCGGGGGAAGCCGGCGGTCGTCGCAGGTTGTTTTGGGGTTGAGGAGTTCGGCCATGGAGCCTTCTGAGAGGTAGCGGCGATCGAAGACCTGCCACTCGTCGTGGAGCTCGGCCAGGACCGCGGCGGCCAGCCGATCCAGGGCTGCGGGGTTGGGGAAGACCTGCACGACATCGGCCCCCCGTTTGATCTCCCGGTTCAGCCGCTCCAGCGGGTTGGTGGACCAGCAGCGACTGGACGAGTGATGTGCCCAGGTGGGGTACGCCGTTGATCTGGGCGCCGACGGAGAAGACGACGCAGGTGGGGCGGTCGGCTCGGACTCGGGGCGCAAGGATGTCTGTAACGGTGCTGAGCGCGTTGGCCAGCACCGTGTTCGGTGAGACGGGATACGCAGTCATGGGATGCTCCCTGGCTGGTGTGCGAGGCTTGGTGACGGACCTGCTCAGCTTTTGCTGAGCGCCGCGTGGTGGTCGCACAGGGCGTTGACGGACCGGGCGAGCCTCATAGCGACGGACATGCGGACGGGGCTGTTGTCACCGGTCCCGAGGCGGAGACGCGTCTCGGCTTCGCGGACGCCGGCCATCGCGCACACCGCGGGGATGTCGCCCTTCGGCAGCCCACAGGCCAGCTTCTCGACATCGGGGATCAGCAGTTGAAGGTGCCCGCGCAGGGTGAGCTGCAGCGTCTCCAGCTCTTGAGGGCTGATCGGCTTCGCGTCCTCGGCAAGCAGCCGGTGCGCGGTGGCGCGCATCGCGACAACGTCCAAGGGCAGCTGCTCAACGTCTCCTGCTGACACGGGTGAGGCGGTACGGTTCGGCACGTCGACTCCTCGCAGTCGGCCACACCCCGGGACGTGACCGCCTCGCCGGGGTTCGACATACCCGGGAACGTAGAGCTGTCCTGCCCGCCACGGCCACCGATGTTCACAGATGTTCGCGATGGTCTGTAGTGCCTGTTCGCTGGCCTGATCGCGTTCTTGACGTCGACTGAGGCGAGCGTCAGCGTGTGAACAACTGCGAACGCCGAGAGCACCGGAGGCAGTCATGTCACTACGGTTCATCGGGATCGATCCCAGTACCGGCCAGGGAGAGAGCCCCACCGTGTGGGTCGACGACACGAGGGGGGAGATCGTCATCCAGGGATGGAAGCCCGACCTCGACATCGAGACGGCCTGCGCCACGTTCGAGGTCCCCGGCCACGCTGTCGGCATCCCCGACCACGAGCAGGTCGTCCGAATGCCGGCCCGCATGGCCCAGATCCTGAGGGAGGCGTGCGATGCCGTCGAGCGTGCCGAGCTTTGCTGACCTCCTTGACGGGGCGACCGAGTCGGCCCTGCACCTGGAGATGCGGGACTCGTACGGGGTGGCCAGCGAGGTCGAGGCTTTGACCCGGTGGCGGGCGACGGGCGAGGTCGACACCGACCCGGGCTCCCCGTACTGGGCGCCGTGGACCGAACTGGTGCGGCGCACCGTGGCCCGGGGCGTGGCCGTGCGCCGCGCCCGGATCGTGTCGGAGCCCGTGAGCGACTACGTCCGCTACGAGCACGCCGGGACGGTCGTGAACCTCGCGGCCGGCGAGGAGGTGCGGTGGCTGCCCCGGCGACGTGCTTCTGACATTCCGCTGCCAGGCAACGACTTCTGGCTGATCGACGGCCGGCTCATCCGGTGGAACCACTTCACCGGCGACGGGGCGAGCGCCCCCGGCGAGATCAGCGAGGACCGTAGCGCTGCCCGACTGTGTGCTACGGCGTTTGAGGTCGTATGGTCGCGGGCTGTCCCGCACGACGAGTACAAGATCCGCTAGCTACGAAGGGTCCGGCCGCACCACATGGTCACCTCCCCGTCCACCTCAGCCCAGGCCCAACGCGATCGGGTCGCGCGGCGTCTGCGCGACCTGCGCGCCGAGGCAGGGCTGACCGGGACCCAGCTGGCTGTGCGGTGCGGCTGGACCCACCCGAAGACGTCAAGGCTGGAGAACGGCCGGACACCGCCCACGCCGGACGACATCCGCCGCTGGTGCACGGCGTGCGGTGCCGACGACCAGGCGGCGGACATCGTTGCGCAGTCGAGAGACGCGGAAACGGCCTACGCGGAGTGGCGACGGCAGATGCGCGCCGGGCTGAAACGGCTTCAGTCCAGCTACACCGACCTGTTCCGGGCGACGGAGTTGTTCCGGATCTACTCACCCACCCTCGTTCCGGGCCTGCTGCAGACGGAGGGCTATGCCCGCGCGATCCTCGCCGGGGTCGCGGACCTGTACGATGCGCCGGACGACATCGACCAGGCGACGGCGGCCCGTCTGGAGCGGTCGAAGATCGTGGCCGAGGCGGGGCGCCGGTTCGTGATGGTCATGGAGGAGAACGTCCTGTATCACCGGATGGGCGACGCGGCCGCGATGGCCGCCCAGCTCGGCTACCTGCTCACGGCAGGGGCGCTGCCGACGGTGTCCCTCGGTATCATCCCGCACGCGGTCGAGCGGACGCTGTGGCCGCAGGAACTGTTCCACGTGTACGACGACCAGCTCGTGTCGGTGGAGCTGATGTCGGCCCGGGTACGGGTGACGCAGCCGTCCGAGGTCGCACTGTACGTGGACGCGTTCGAGCGGCTGAGGAGGATGGCCGTGTACGGAGCCGACGCCCGCACACTGATACTCCGTGCCATCGAGGCGCTGCACTGACCCCAGGCACAAGAAAACGGCCCGGTGGACGCGTTCGTCCAGCGATACCGCAGTGAGGCCCGGACGTAGCCAGGGTTGACTCGCGCCCTGCCCGCGAGTGCGCGCCGTCGTGGTGTATCAAGCTCCATCATGGGCTTCGCTGCCCACTGGGCTGGTGCCCTGGAAAGCGGTGACCGGTGGCCGGTGATTGCTGCCGAGGAGAGGTCGAGTGTCCGGCTGTCGACCGCATCATGCTCGACACCGGCCTGGCCTACCTGCCTGCGGTGGACCGCTGACCGGCATCGTTGCGACAGATGGTGCGGCTACATGCCATCACAGTCGCGCCGGCCCCGCCCCGACCATGAGGCCGACCACGGGTACGGCCGTGCCACGCCCAGCCCCGACCATGGCTGGTCAGCGTGCTATGCCTGTCGGTGCCCGGTGCCCGGTGCCCGGTGCCCGGTGCCCGGTGCTGGTCCAGGGGACTCGTTGGTCGGGGTTGTGGATGGGGTGCCATACGGGTGCGGAGGGGCTTTGGTGGAGCAGGTCGGCCAGCGGTGCCGCGAGGGCAGGGGCGTCGTATCGGAAGCGGGACGACACCAGCAGACCGGCTCCGGCGTGCAGGGCGTGGATTCGGGTTTCGATGCTGGTGGGTCCGGTGCCGTCCAGGACGAACAGGATGCGGGGGAAGAGAGGTAGTGCCGTCGCCAGTCCTCAACGACTGGTTCCTGGAGGGTTGGCCGGCGTCCCGGGGCGATGTGCCGTCGGACGCTGATCCGGGCCAGGTCCTTCTCTGCGAGGCCGCGCACGGGGTACCGTTCCCGCACCGTACAGAGCCGCAGGTGTGTACAGTTTAAGGTATGGATGAGACGTACCCGCTCGTGCAGGCGCGCAACGAGCTTGGACAACTGGTCAGCCGCGTTCGTCACGGTCGCGAGCACTTCGTGATCAGCGAGTACGGCAAGCCCGCCGCAGCCCTCATTCCCATAGACGAACTCGAGGAGCTGCGTCGCCTGCGCGATGAGGCAGAGATCGCTGAAGCCCAGCGCCGCGTGGCTGCGCCCACCGGTGAGCCCCAGACGCACGAGGCGTTCATGGCTGCCCTGGAGGCCGAGGACCGCCAGGCGGCCGCCTCGTGACGTACACCGTGGTCTGGCAGCACCAGGCCATGACCGAGTTCCGCCGCCTGCGTCAGCTCGACCCCACCGGTGCCAAGGAATGCGCGGCCGTGGTCCGTGCCCTGGCCGACGACCCCCGCCCGGCGAACGCCCGTCAGCTCGGCGGCTCCGCATTCTGGCGGCTGCCCGTCGGGGATTGGCGCGTCCTCTACCAGCCCGATGACGACACCGTCACCGTCATTGTCCTGAAGGTTGGACGCGTCGCCTGATGCGGCAGGGCGTGGTTGTGTCCGCGCCCCTCAACCCAGTCGAGTCCGAGTCCGGCGAGCCACTCCGCGCCTGCCAGCGGCCCAATCACCGGCGGCGGTCATGTGTACCGCCGCGCCGAGTGCCACCCGCGGTGTGGCAGCAGAAGCCACTGCCACACCGCGGGTGACCGTCACTTGATGCCGAGCAGCCTCTTGAGGCTGGTCGGTGTCAGGTCGACGACGGGCACGGGCAGCTTCTGTTTCTGGGCGCAGCGAGTGCTCCAGCAGAACTGGGCCGCCTTGGGGCCGTCGTGCTCCAGGAACCCCTGGACCTCGGCCTCGATACGCATGTCGAAGATCTTGACCCTCGCCTTGGAGGCCAACATGGCTGCCTCGGTCTTCTGCCCGACCGTCGGGTCACCGTACTCCGGCCTCGTCTGCGCGTAGTCGCCCATCGGGCCGCCGTGGGTATTGGTGCCCACGGCAATCTCTTCGCCCGGGTACATCTCCGCAAGCATGTCGAGCCCTTGAGCCGCGACTCCCTGCTCCGTCTCGGTGTCCCAAGTGAGGAGCCGCTCGCTGAAGCGCGCGACCGCGTCCGTGGTGATCGCCTCACCGCCGGCATGCTGAGTCGCCAGTGCGTCCTCGAAGACGACCGTCGAACCGGGCAGGGGCTGCACCAACTCGCCGACCTTCGCCGCGACTTGGGGAGCGATGGCGGGGTCGATGCGCGGCCTGGCGAACGTGCCGTCCGTCCTCGCCCTGCTGATTCCTGCCATCGCGCTCTCGAGTGGCGCCGCCAGTTCACCCATGAGGAGAAAGGCGATGGCATCCTCGGGATGCTTCAGGAACTGCTCCGTCGGATCGAGGATCAATTCGTTCAACAGGCCCCGGCCGGTCAGTCCCTTCCCGCACCCGAGCACACCCGCGCAGACCATCGACTGACTGCCTGTGGCGGGGACGGCCTGGGAGTCGCTGATCTGGTCGACCGTCCGGGCAGGGGCGCTGCTGTCTGCGCTGTCCTCATTGAAGAGACCGAAGGTGAGGAACTCTCCGATGGTTCTGTGAACCTCCTTGTTCAAGTCGGCGAAGTCCTTGAGCGCCGCGCCGACGCTGTCACCGAAGTCGTTGATGTCGTCACCGCTGACCTGCACCGATACCGGCCCGCCGGGGCAGTTGCCGTCGGGGCAGGTGGGGTCCTCCTCGTAGTATCCGGTGGGGTCGACGGCGTTGAGCGGGCTGTTGCGCACGTAGCTGTAGGGGTTCCACGACTGTCCTGACAGTGCGTCCGCCACGAGCGGGTCGGGTGCGGTGAACCTCCTGGTCCACGGGTCGTACAGGCGGCCACCTGCGTTGATCAACCCGAACTCGTCGTCGTGCACGTGTCCGGTGAATCCGGTCTTGATCCGTCCGGTTGCGGTGCTCGAGTCCGAGCCGTTCGCGTTGATGCGCTTGCCGAACGGCTCGTAGAACAACCGCTGCGTGACCGAGCCGGCGGAGTCGCTCACGGCACTGGTGCTGCCCAGGGCGTCGGTGAGGGTGTAGTCGATGCTCACGCCGGTGGTGCCGGTGTAGTTTGCCTGCGCGATAGCCCCGTCGGGGCCGGTCACATAGAACGTGTGCTCGGTCCCACCGGTGGTCTGCCTGCGCTCGTACAGGCCGCCGACGTATGTCGTCCTGTCGTTCCCGGAGCGTTTGGCGAACCGGGTTCCGTCGGCGGTGTAATCCAGGTTCCAGGTCTTGTCGTTGGCTGTGACAGTGTCCGGCAGCAGGTCCAGGGAGGTGTAGACCATGGTGCGGCCGTTCGCGTCGCGGTCACTCGGGTCGGCGGCGGGCGGAGTGCCGTCCCGCGTGCTTGCGCCGGAGAGTGAGCTCTCCCCGCCGGATTCCGTGGTGTCGGGGGTGCCGGCAGTCTGCCGACCGAGCGGGTCGTAGGTGTACGAGGTGGAGACGGGAGTTCCTGAGGCGGGGGTGTAGATGTGGCCGGTCACCGCGTGCGGATGGGTGGGGTCGGTGTAGGCGAGCGTCTCCGAAGCGGAGCCCTGGGTGACCGAGGTGAGGTTGCCCGATGGGTCGTAGCCGTAGTCACTGGCACGCGCCTTGGTTCCGGTGCGCAGGGTCCATTTGGTGAGCCGGCCCATCGGGTCGTAGTCGAAGGCCTCGCTTCTGTCGCTGCGGGTGTCTTCGCGAGTGTGGACCAGCCCGTCGTCGTGGTAGGTGTAGTCCAGACTCATGATCGTGGCAGCTGGGCGCGTGTCTGTCGGCAGAGTGTAGGCGTCGATCGACTTGAGACGTCCGGTCGTCGCGTACTGGTCGTGGTCGACGATCGCTCCGTTGCCGAGCCTGCCGCGCTTCAGGGTCATGTCGTCGGCCCGGGAGTCCACCGTCCACAGCGTCGTGGCGTGGTGCCCGGCGGTGGCGTCGCGGACGTCGGTGAGGTGCCCGGCGTGGTCGTACTCGTAGCCGATGGTGAACCGCTCGGCCTCACGGCCGGGAACGGTGGGGTAGGCGATGGTGGCGATCTGCCCGGTGACTGGGTGGTAAGTCAGGTCGGTGCTGTAGACCGTGCCGCCCCCTGCGGGGGTGTTGTCGGTGTAGTCGTCGCCGGCCGGGCGTGCGAAGGCGTCGTAGCGGTGGGCGACGGTGATGTTGTCGGGGCTGGTCGAGGAGGCGGGTTTGCCGATGCCGTTGGCGGCGGTGTCCCATGCCCAGGTGGCGACCCCGGTGGGGGCGATGCCGTTCATGTCGGCGCGGGAGACGAGTCTGCCGAGGTCGTCGTATCCGTAGACACGGGTCTGGTCGGACTCCTCGTGCCGGATCTGCCGGATCTGCCCGTATCCGTTGTACCGGGTGGCCGTGGTGCCGGTGTCGGGGTCGTCGCTCGACAGTTTGCGGCCGAGTACGTCGTAGACGTTGGTCGTGGTGTAGCGGCCGGTCTCGATGCTGCTGGTGGTGTCGTGCGGGGCGACGACCTTTTCCACGGTGTCGAAGGGTCCGTAGTGGTAGCGCGTGGTCACGTCCCGCCCGTCGTGCGCCTTGACCTCGGTGCTGTCGATGACACGGTCCTCGAGGTCACGGGTGATCCTGGTCTCGCTGCGTGCGGTTCGGGTCGTGGTGGTGAAGAAGGACTGGTCGTAGTCGTCGATGACCACCCCCGTGCCGGCGTCATTGGGCTGATGGGTTCTGACCGGCCGGTCCAGGCTGTCGTAGAACGTGTTCACTGCTCCGGGAGCGGTCGTGCCGGTCTTGTGCGGGCGGGTGCGGCTGAGCGGGCGGCCCAGCAGGTCGTAGGTCGTGGTGGAGGTGACCAGGTCGCCGTCGAAACCGCGAGTCCGCTGCTCGATCGGACGGCCGGCCGAGTCGCTGATCGCCTGGCCGTACTCGACCAGAGCGCCGGGGGGGAGAATGTCGCCGGGGAAGCGAGTGGAGGTGACCTCAAGCCCCGAGAACGCGGTCTCATCGAAGGAGTCGGGGCGTCCTGCGTAGGTGATGTCGACGGCCTCGGTACCGGGGGCTTCGGTTTTCACAGGGCGGCCGAGGTCGTCGTATTCGGTCCTCGCTATAACCCCGTTGGCGTCCATGCTTTCCAACGGGACTCCGTATCCGGGGTGGGTGAGAATTCTGGCGCTGGGCCGGTAGGCGGTCTGATCGTGCTCCGACCAGATCTGGGTCGGGTAGATGTGCTCGTCGGGCCAGTCAGTGAGCGCCGGTGTGTACTCGTAGTGGGTGACATGCGGTGGCAGGCCGGTGTCGCCGGACTGTTCCGCGATCTTCTTGATCTCGCCGTAGTCGCCGTAGTCGATGGTCTCGGTCTTGCGCACGTCTGGGTCGTCGGTATGGGCCTTCTCGGTTTCGATCGTGGTCAGCCGTCCGCGGTCGTCGTGGCCGAAGTCCACCCGTCGTTGGGTTCGATGCGGTTTGTCGGAGGTGTCGTCGGGTTCGATCGAGGTGGTCACCGTGGTCTCGGGCAGGTGGATCATCCAGCCACGGATCCGCTCCGGGGCCCCGTCGTACGCGGTGTGGGTCTTGACGGTGACGCCCTTTTCTTGATCCGGACCCCACACCGTGCTCTGGGCGTCGGTCACGTTCCCGTACGCGTCTTGTTCAGATGAGTACTGGGTCAGCCGTACCACCGGGTCCGAGCCTGTGGGGTAGCCGAACAGGTGGGTGCGTGGAGTGGGGTTGTCCGGGTCGCTGAGACTTCGGTCGATCTTGACGGGCCCCTCCGATTCGGCCACGGCACGCGAGAAACTCGGCAGTTGGGTGTTCTTCGGTCGCGCGTAGTAAGGGGCGTGACCGTCATCCAATACGGCTTCGTCGTAGAAGTGGACGGTGTTGATGCGCGCTTTGCCGACGCTCTTGGTCTTCTCGGACACGGTGTCGTCCAGGATCGGGGTGACCGTGGTCACCATCTTGGGTCGACCCGCGTAGGGGTAGTAGCCGCGCAGATCGGTCCGTGACGGTGCGACGCGGTTGTGGTTGCGGTATTCCGTGACGGTCTCGGTAGGGCGGCGCGGGTCCCACACCAGCGTCTTGTTGAAGCCGAGGAAGCCGCGTCCTTGGGCGTCCGCGACCGGGTCCTCGTAGGAGTATTCGACCACCCGGGCGTCGCGGTCGATCCGACGGTCGCTGTCGGGGTCGATCAGACCTGCACGCGAGACGACCTTGCGTACGACGTTCATCCCGCGCCGACGCACCGCCATGGTCGGGAATTCGTAGTAGGGCGTATCCGAGGCTCGCGGCGTGGCCGACCATTCGGTGGAGTAGGAGATCTCCTCGCGAGGCCAGGCGCTGTGCTCGTCGGTGACGGCCGTGAGCAGATCGGGCTGGTCTCCGTGGTTTTCCAGCACGACCAGGCGGTGATCGTCGTGGCCGTCGCCGTTGTAGGTGACGATGTCCAGGCGGCCGTCGCCGTTGAAGTCGCCGAGCTTGGACAGGCCCCACCCGAATTTGTCGCCGTGCCACTTGAGCTGGCTGGCCGCGCCGTGGTAGTCACGCCGGGCGCCGGTCGCGAAGATGACGGTGATTCCCTCATAGTCGCCCCAGCCCGGCAGCTCGGAGCCGGGACCGTGGGCCACCGAGTCGTGCTCGCCGTGGAAGATGACGAAGTCGGATCGGCCGTCGCCGTCCATGTCGCCGGTGTGCACCTCGACACCCGCTGCTGTCTCCCCCTCCCTGCGCGCGGGCGTCTCCTCCCACGCTGGCAGCTCGGTGAAGGGCACCTCCGCGGCGAACGCACCACGTCCCCCCGTGCCGTAGCGGATCTTGATGCTGCCGGCCTGGCCGGGGTGGGTCGTGTCTCCCGTCCGGCGGCCCCAGTCGAGGTACGCCAGGTCGGTGATCGCGTCGCCGTTGAAGTCGCCCCGGTACTGCGACCTGCCGTCCTTGACGAGGCCTGCGACCGTCACGTCGGATCGGCCGGACTCCTGGTGCAGCCCGTACTGATCGGAGGAAACCGCCCCGGGGCCGGTGCCGGGCATGGCGCCGCCGTCCGCGTTGCGCAAGGTATAGGCAGGGGGGTCCTGGACGATTTCGACCCGTCCGTCGCCGTCGGTGTCGACCGGGAAACTGTTCGCGCCGGCGTAGGCGTAATCGAACCCGCCGAAGTTCCAGTGCGGCGGGCGGGAGTCGCCCTCCATGGTGTCCGGAGTCGGGATAGTGAACAGCATGTCGGCCCGGCCGTCGCCCTCCAGGTCGCCGAAGTGGACTGTCGCGCCGGCGCGGTAGCCCTCGGGGAGCGGGATGGGCGCTCCGCCCCGGCTTCCTCCGGACGTCAGTCGCTTCGCGCTCTCGTCCCAGTGCAGGAACGCCCCGTCGATGGCCTTGTCGTCGACCTTGCCTCGGGCGAACACCTCGGCGATGCCGTCGCCGTCGGCGTCCGTATTGAGCAGCGGAGCAGACGGCCGCACCTGCGTGAGCGGAAGGTTGAACTTCCTGCCGAGCGGGGCGACACCACCGTCGTCCTTCTTGTCGCCGAGCAGGATGCGGCCGCCTCCGAGGCTCTGGCTGTCGAGGATCAAGTCATCGGCCCCGTCGCCGTCGTAGTCGGCCGGGTGAGAGACGTAGTCGGTCCGGCCGAGGAGCAGACGCGATGTCTCCTCCATCGCGGCGATCCACCCGATGTCACCGTCCACGGTGGCGGGGTCGAGGCGCGGCTGTCCGTCGGCATAGGAGAACTGTTTGGCCCACAGTCTGCCGCCGGCCTGGCCGACTTTCCTGACCGAGGTGAGGCGGCTGCGGGCCGATGTCGGGCCGACGTCGTAGTCGAATCTGTACTGCCACAACAGTTCGGTCCGGGCCGGGTTGGGTCCGAACATCTTGATCGAGTCCAGCCGGGTACGGAGGTGCCTGCGCACTCCTGCGCTCCAGGAGAACTCCTCGTCGGGCCGGCCCTTCTCGTAATGGAAGTCGACGTGGCGCCTCCGGGTCTCTCCGTCGGTGTCCACTGCTGAGTACGAGATCCGCTCAAGGAGCAGTTGCCTGCTGGACGTTACCTTGTTGGAGCCCGGGAACGTCGCGTAGTCAGGTTTGGTGTAGGAGTAGTCGATGGTGTTGCCGGACCGGTCGTACTCCTTGGTCAGCAGCCATTCGAAGTCCTCGATCTGAGATGGCTCACACGACGTGCTGAGGCAATGGATAAGCGCCGACTGCGGGGTGTACACACGCAGCCGCCGCCCGTCGCCTGTCCATGCCTCGAACTTCCCGGTCTTGGCCACCACGCGAGAGAAGCTGTTGCGCTCCGTGCGGTATTCGGCTCCCACCGTTCCGTAGTCGCCCTTGACCGAGACCAGTTGCTGTCCGTCCAGGCACAGTGCGCTCTTCTCGGGATACTCGACTTTGGCCCGCACGCCGTTGGCTGCGACGCTCTTCGCGCATCGTGTGATGCTCGACAGCCCGCTCACCCCCCAGCCCACGCCGGCGATGCCGTTGCCGCCGCCGCTGGAGTAGGAGAGCCCCAGCGAGGGCTGGAAGCCGCCGGGTCCGGCGGGCACCTCCAGCGGGATGGAGTAGGAGGCTTCACCGGTGGCCGACACGTTCAAGTGTCCCGGCAGATAGCCGGCGTTGTCGGCGCGTTTCGGATCCGTGGGGGAGTCGAAGTGCTTTCCCGCCGGCATCTCCGGTGGGGAGTTCGGATCGGGGGCGGCCCACGCCGGGCCCGGTCCGAGGCCGGTCGGCAGGTTGAGACCTGCCGAGGCGACCGCTGCCACGGAGATCAGGACCGCCGCGCGGCGGAGCCGCCCTCGTCTGCGGCGCTGGAAGGCGAAGGGAAACAGGACTGGTCGGAGATCCATCGAAGAGACCTTTCGTGTCAAGACTGGGGAGAGGCTCCTGAGCGCGGGTGGCGGCAAGAGGCAGGCGGGCAGTCCGGTGGTGGGGCCGGAACTCCGTCGCACGGCTGCCGCTCTCCGAGCGGTCGGCATCGGGGTGGGCCCGGGCGCGCAATCCGATTGGCGTCGCCATCGGAATGGGCACCGTGGCGGCCGTGTTCTGCGCAACGGACGCCGCAGGTACCGAGCAGCCGCTGCTCGGCATCCGGTATCCCACTCACCACGCCGCCGCCAAGAGGGCTGAGACAGAATGCGACGGTGGTCGGCACAGTCGTCGTCCCGACTGTCGCGATGCCCCGCGCAATGCGTGACGACGGGGCACTGCGGCTATCGCTTGCTGGGCGGCACTCGCGGCGTCGGCCGCGCCGACACATCTGTCGTCCCGCAGATGTCACTGGCCGAATCCCTCACGCGGCGCCCGGCGTCGACGACCTTCGGCGACTGGAACACCTTGAGCTGTTCCGGAGTCAGTGCCGATATCCGGTAGTCGACTTGTTCCAGCGACTTGGTGAAGTCGTGCATGGCGCTGGCGTATGTGTGGGCATCTGCGCTGATGCGCTTCGGTGCGTGGTCGGCCAGCTCACCGACGAGGTCGTCCAACCGCTCGTAGCGGGCGGAGCCGGCGGATTCGGCACCGTCGTCCCTCGCCGTGGACGCGGACGACTCCGAAGAGGAGGTGAGCTGCCTCAGCGCCGAGCAGTAGGCACCGGTGTCGGGACCGGTCGGCCCCTCCGCGCTCGCGACCGACCACAGACCCGTCCACATAGTCGCTGCCGCTGCTGACGCCAATCCGCCAAACGCTGCCACAACGACTATCTTCCGCCGCCGACCAGTCAAGGCATTCCTCGAAATCTCATGTCGCAATCCCAACAAGCAGACATATCGTCAGGCTGCAATCAGACGCTGCGGCAGCAGGTTTCATGTGCAGGGAACACAGGAAATCGGCCGCCGACGGTGATGGTTTCGGGAAGCGTAGGAGGCCGACTCCGATCCTGGGATGAGTAGTCACTGCCTACTGTGAGGACCGGCGTGGCCCTGGGAGCGCGAAGCCCACCTGGAGGCATCCCGGAGGCTGCACCACTGAAACACGTTGAATGCGCCGGCCCGGGGCGCACCATGCCGTTGCCACCGCCACGAGCAGCGCAGGCCCCGGGCACCTCATGCCGGCTGCGAGAAGCTGACTCTGAAGGGTTCGCTGTCCGCTTCGACGTACTCGCCCCCGGCGCGGACGCCGACACCACGGTGTTTGCGAAAGCGGCGGCCACAGGGCTGGCCCGGACACTGTCGTCGATCGCCGCCGCTGACGACACCGAAGGCCGCCGTAGCCTCGGAGACCGCCACAGAAGGGCGACGCGACGCTGGTCCGTCACAAGTGATCGCGCCGACCGGACGCGGTAACCGCGGCCGCCTGTCCGGCTACGCCCGCCACGCAGGGATGCAGTGCACTGGAGCCCGTCTACGCGACCGCGACCACCGCGACCGACTCCCCTCGGCGACTGCCCCTTCGGGCGCACCACTCGGGCATGCGCGATCGTGAACGAGCCCTCGCTAGATGGTGTCCCTCGTCGTGGTGTTGGCGATCAGCGGCTGGGAGTGCGCGGGCGTCTGCCCGGGGCGCACTCCCATGAGTGAGTACCGCTCCCTGAACAGGGGGTGGGCCACCGCGTAACTCTCCTTGGTGAACAGCCAGTTCAACCACGAGGAGTACACGATGGCCCTGTCCCAGTCTGAGCTGATACGGCTGCTTGAGTCACTACGCTCGACCGACGGAATCGAGCTGATCCGCGCCATCGCCGAGCGGATGGTGCAGGAGCTGATCGAGGCCGAAGCGAGTGCCCACATCGGCGCGGAGTGGAACGAGCACACGCCGACCCGGACCAACATCCGCAACGGGCACCGGGAGAAGGTGCTGACCACGCTGGCCGGCGATCTGGACCTGGAGATCCCCAAGGTCCGCACCGGCAGCTTCTTCCCCTCCCTGCTGGAACGCCGGCGCCGCATCGACCAGGCCCTCTACGCCGTCATCATGGAGGCATACGTGCACGGTGTCTCCACCCGCAGCGTGGATGACCTGGTCAAAGCCCTCGGCGGGGACAGCGGCATCTCCAAATCCGAGGTCTCACGGATCTGCCAGGCCCTGGACGAGCCGCTGACCGCGTTCCGCACCCGCCCGCTGGATCATGTCCGCTTCCCCTACGTCTACGTGGACGCGACCTACTGCAAGGCGCGGGTGAACCACCAGATCGTCTCGCGGGCCGTCGTGGCGGCCACCGGCATCACCGAGGACGGCAACCGCGAGGTCCTCGGGCTGATGGTCGGCGACAGCGAGAGCGAGACGTTCTGGAAGGAGTTCCTGCGCTCCCTGCGCGAACGCGGCCTGTCCGGGGTCCGCCTGGTCGTCACCGACCAGCACTCCGGCCTGGTCGCCGCGGTCCGCAAGGTCATGCTCGGCGCCGCCTGGCAGCGCTGCCGTGTCCATTGAAGCCGTAAAGAATCAAGGTGCTGCTTTACGGGTGCGGGCTCGTTGTCAGCCTGGATCCACCGCGCGATAGTCGGTCTGTGGACGACGGAATGAAAAGAGGTGCCTGCTGACCTGGGATGATGGGAGTTCCTACGCCCTCATCAG
>NZ_JBVJSQ010000029.1:0-29694 GCF_055606485.1 Streptomyces sp. NPDC037083
CTGATGAGGGCGTAGGAACTCCCATCATCCCAGGTCAGCAGGCACCTCTTTTCATTCCGTCGTCCACAGACCGACTATCGCGCGGTGGATCCAGGATCAGGACATCGAAGCCATCCGCGAAAAACAGCTGGACTGGCTGAACCATATACCCCAGATGCGTTATGGCAGCTTGTTGCGCCACGCCATGGCGGAGGTGCTTGACAAAGAACTCCAGCCACTGTCCGCGCTGTGCCGCAAGCACGGCACCTTCGGTGAATCCGTTCTGCCGGGGGCATTCGACCCCATCACCGGCTTCTCCCTCAAAGCGTACGACGGCAACTTTAAATGGGCGTTCATCGAGACAGAGATACATTTCTACTCCATCTCGCTGGCCACATCCTGACCGGAACATCAGCCCAGAAGGGCCAAGAAGCGCGGGCGCTTCAGCTGGCGGGCGACTCGTCTTCGTTCTCGTCAAGCTCTGGAGCATCCGGGTCACGCAGCGGGCGCAGGGCGCTGGCGGCTGGGGTGGAGGCGGTGAAGCTGTAACGGCCGAGCAGGTTCAGGGTTGCGGTGCTTGAGCGGGGACAGTCGGGCGATGTCCTCGTCACGGATTTTGTGGCCTTCGGCGCGGAGCTGTTCGACGGCAGCGTCGATGTACTTCGTGGTCCACAGCACGATGGCGTCGAGGACCAGGCCGAGCGCGCCAAGCTGGTCCTCCATCCCGTCCCGGTATGCCTGGTGGACGGTGCCGCGCTTGCCGTGGCACACGTCCCGGGCCAGCTTGTGGCGGGATTCCTGCACGGTCTGACAGCGGTAGGTGTCGTCCACCGGATCGACCACCCGCAGCAAGTGCTCGGTCTTGGCGATCTGCCTGCCCGTACTCCGCGAACGCCGCCCCCAGCGGCGTGGGGCGGGCATCCATGGGGTCGGTCGGTGACTCATTCGACAATGCCCTGGCGGAGAACCTGTGGATGGTCATCAAGACCGAGTGCATCCGCTGCCGCCTCTTCGCCACCAGGGCCGAAGCAAACCTCACGCTCTTCGAGTACATCGACGGCTTCAACGCCCCCTCCGTACCAGAAACGGCCTCGGCTACCTCAGCCCGATCGAGTTCGAGGAGAAGCACTATGCCGACCAGGCAGCGACCGAGCAAGTGAACCTGAAGCCACGTCAACCCGTTCTGACCAGCTAGTCAGTCCTTCCCGCACTGCGGGGGAACGTCAAACTGGTGCACTTTCGGCGGCCCGCGGCCATGATGGCTCGCAGGGTGGGATGGATGGCGGGAAGACTGAGCCTTCGCCGACTTGGTCAGCCAGCCGGAGTCCCGCAACAGACCACCTCTGACGAGGGTTAGGCCCGGTCTTTCGCACGGGACGTTGGTTCATGGGAGGAGCCGGTCGGCCAATTCCCGGCGGGTGGTGAGGCCGAGCTTGGTGTAGATGCGCTGGAGATGGTTGTCGACGGTCCGGACAGAGATGGTCAGTTCGGTGGCGATGTCCTTGCTGGGCATGCCCCGGGCGGCGAGCAGTGCGATCTCGTGTTCTCGTCCGGTGAGCTGGACGACGTTGTTTCGGGCCATCAGTGCAGGGGTCCTGGCTCCCTCGCAGCGGGCCTCGAGGGCCTTGGCGCGGACCGCTGCGGCATTGGCCCGGCGGGACTGCCCGGTTTCTTTGAGTAGTGCGGCGGCGGTACTTGCTGCCTCGGCCGCCAACAGGTCCGCTCCTATTGTCTCCAGCACATCTGCGGCGGCGAGCAGGCCGTCGGGGTCGTTCGCTGCCCATGCGGCGGCCAGGTCGGCGCGGGCCTGGTGGAAGTGGCCGGTGCACTCGGCCGCGATCTCCGCCAGCCGCGTGGCCGCCTCGCGGGCTCCTCCGAGGCGGACAAGATCGGTCAGCAGGATGGCTTCGGACGCGGTATGTCCTCGGTCGGCTGCCGCCTGGGCTGCCTCTTTCAGGACGGCCCGGGCGCGACTCAGCGCTCCGCGGGCGGCGTGCAACCACGCCTCGCCGAGGCTTTCCTCGGGGAAGTGCCCCACGGTGGGGAGTCGGGCGCGTTCGGCCAGGGCCGCCTCCGCGGCTTCCAGATCGCCTTGGATAGCGGCGCTGGCCCCCAGACCCGCCAATGCCATCGACAGGATGGCCGCGGCGTGTGGGCGGGACGCACGGGCGACCTCCGCGCACCAGCGCCGAGCCTGGGCCGGGTGTCCGGCAAGCCACGCGCCACGAGCCAGGTTGAACGCCAGCATCCAGCGGTCCGTCATCGCGCCCATGCTCGTGAGGCCGGCGAAGGCCCGCTCGCCCATGGCCTGGGCCTCGGCCAGACGGCCACTCTCTGCCAGAGCCAGGGCAAGAACGGAGGGCTGCGCTGCCTCGTGTGCGGCCGCGGGGTGGTCACTTCCGCTAGTGCTCGCCGAACTGAAGGCGATGGCGCGGCGGATCCAGTCCTCGGCCTCCTCTCCATGACCCGTGAACGAGAGAGCCATGGACTTGCCCATGGCGGCCCACAGCCATGCCGAGGCGTCCGGTGCCTGCCCGGCGTCAGGCGGGAGGCTTGCATACAAAGCGAGGCTGCTCCTGACGTCGCCGACGCTCCACGCGACGGCGGCCAGCAGGACACGGAGGCCGAACGGATCGGTGACCCGGCAGCGAGCCGCCTCGATGATGTCGAGAATTCGCTCGTAGGGCACCCCGAGCCCCCACATCAGGTTCTGCGACCGCACCAGCACGACAGACAGGACTTCCTGATCGCCGACGGCCATGGCATCCGCCTCGGCCAGGGTGTCCTCGGCAGCCTGGAATTCGCCAGCGTCGTACAGCGTCCTGCCCAGCAGCAGCAGGATCTGAAAGCTGCGGTGTTCTCGGGGGATCGCCCGCAGGAGACCGAGCGCGCGGGCATACTCACCGGCGTGCCCAGCGAGGGCTGCCGCGTGGACCAACAGAACGGGGTCGGCCGTCCCCGTAGCCGCGAGGTTGTAGGTTGCGAGACGGATCGCGTCCTCCCGGCGGCGGGCCCCGCTCTTCTCCAACAGATGGACCTGCCGCAGCAGGGTATTCCGCCGACGCTGGGCGGTCATGTCGGCGCGCACGACCTCGCCGTAGAGAGGATGCGCCAGCCGGACCATGGTACGTCGTCCCTCCCGGCTGACGACGATCAGCTCCGCTTGCTCCAATTCGTCGATCGCCCAAGGATCGGCGGCATCCATTTCCAGATGGCCCAGCGACAGCGGCTCGCACAACGACAGGACATCCAACACCTGCCGACCGGCGGGTGAGGCGGCGGAGAGCCGGGAACGGATTAGGTCGGAAAGACGCCGAGTACCCGCCAGCCGGTCCGCGGTCATCTCCCAGATCTCGCCATCGCTCGTAAGCGTTCCGGCATCCACCGCCCCCACTACCAGCTCGCGCAAGTAGAGAGGGTTGCCACCGCTGGTGGCCAGCAGGTGGCTTACCGCGTTCCTTCCGACGGCCCCGCCCAGAACCTGTTCCAGTAGCATTTGGACCTGCGGCCGTCCGAATGCGGCGAGGTCCACGTGGTGGACCGCGTCCCCGTGCCCGAGCGCGGCTACCGCCGCCGCCTCCTTGGCGTCTCCCGACCGCACCGTTCCCAGCAGGAAAACCGCTCCGGCGTCCATCAGCTGCCGCAACAGCATGGCTGAGGTCGTATCCAGCAGGTGGACGTCGTCAACAAATATCACCATGCGGGAACGCGAGTCGGGGTGCGACAACAGCCTGGCCACGCCAGCGAACCCCGCTACCGGGTCGGACAGGTCCACTCCCTCGGGCAGCAGATGCGCCAGCGCTCCCAGGGGCACTGACGCTGCGGCTGCGGTGGCAACCGCCCTGCCCGCGGCGTGACCGTCCTCGACAGCCCGGTTCAGACACTCCTCAGCCAGCCGGGATTTGCCCACTCCAGCCGGCCCGAAGATCAAGAACGCGGCGCTGCGGGAGTCACGCAGAACATCTTCGAAGTCTCTGAGCTGGGATTCGCGTCCCACCAACGGCCAACGCCGCAGCACACTGTTCCGGCTCATCCCCCGTGGCCCTCCACTGGTCCTTGGACGTCAGCGGATTGGTGGGCCGCCTACCTGTACTCCTGAGATACGGGGATTATGCCAGTGATGATTGAGCTTCTTCGAGGTGAAGGGTCCGTCCAGGGCTGCCCATTGCAGGAGCAGGATGGTCTTTCCGTCCATGATGCGTCCGTCACGGACCATGGCGAGGGCGTCGGTGAAGGGCAGCTCGAGCACTTGGATGTCCTCGCCGTCCTCCTCGAGTCCGCCGCCGTTTCCGGTTCGGTCGGCCGGGGTGTAGGGGGCGGCGTAGAAGTGCAGGCGCTCGGTGACGGAGCCGGGGCTCATGTAGGCGTCGAGGATGTGGGTGAGCGGTCCCAGTGTGACACCGAGTTCCTCGGCGGCCTCGCGTCGGATGGCGGCGAGCGGGTCGTCGCCGTCGAGCAGTCCGGCCGCAGCCTCGACGAGCATGCCGTCCGGGTGGTCGTTGACGTAGGCCGGGTAGCGGAACTGGCGGGTGAGCAGCACACAGCCGCGTTCGGTGTCATAGGGCAGGACGACTGCGCCGTTTCCGCGGTCGTAGGTCTCGCGCTGCTGGGTGACCCAGCGTCCGTCGCGGCGCCGGTAGTCGAAGGTGGTGCGGCGCAGGACGTGCCAGCCCTCAGAGGTGAGTTCCACGTCGCGGACCACGACGTCGGGGTTGCGGTCCAGATTCCGGCCGGCGTGGTCGAGGCCGGTACGGCCGCGATGATCTGGCGTGTCGATGCCGGGGCGGGTGTTCACGCGCTCTCCTGCGGGGTGCGGCGGGGGATCGCGTTGGCGTCGTGGTAGACGGGCAGACCGCGGCGGCGGGCGATGGCGACGTCCTGATCTGCTCCCGTGGAGTCGCCGGGGAGTCGGAGTACGGCGTCGCAATGGGCGAGGAGGCGCTCGGCGGTCGGGTAGAGGACATGGTCGGCGAGCGGGTCGGTGGGGCCTGCGCCGGCCGAGCGCAGGACGGGCAGGGCGACCCACTCCCCGATCATGGGGACGTGACCGGCGGCGAAGACCGGCCAGGCTGCGGCTTCGAGGCGGGCGAGGTTGGCGGCCATGGCCTGCGGGTCGCCGTCCGTGCCGGAGCGGTAGGGGCCGGCGATGAGGATGAGCATGGGCTTGTCGGTCATGGCGCGCTACGATACACGCAGAAGCGTGCAACAACAGGAGAAAGTACGGATGCTGGCTGCTGAAAGACGTGACCACCTGCTGGGCCTGCTCGCCCGCGAGGGCAAGATCGTTGCCAAGGACGTCGCCGCTGACCTGGGCATTTCCGACGACAGCGTGCGCCGCGACCTGCGGGACCTGGCTGCCGAAGGACTGTGCCAGCGGGTCTACGGCGGGGCCCTGCCTGTCTCCCCGGCCATCGCGGACTACGCCGGCCGACAGACGGTCACCCCCGACGGCAAGAGGCAGGTCGGCGCGGTCGCCGCCGCGCTCGTACGGCACGGCAGTGCCCTGATCCTGGACGGCGGCACCACCGCCCTCGCCGTCGCCCGCGCCCTCCCGCCGGACCTGGTCTGCACCGTGATTACCCACAGTCCGACCATTGCGGCCGCGCTGCTCGACCACTCCCAGGCCGAGGTCTTCCTGCTCGGCGGCCGCCTCTTCAAGCATTCGGCGGTCACCTGCGGCGCGGCCGCGGTTGAGGCCACCCAGAACATCTCGGCCGATCTCTGTCTGCTCGGCGTCACCGGCGTCCACCCCCAGGCGGGACTGACCACCGGCGACGCCGAGGAGGCCGCCATGAAACGCGCCCTTGCCGCACGGGCCCCGGACACCTACATCCTCGCCTCATCCGAGAAGATCGGCACCGCCTCCCGGTTCCGCGTCCTGCCCTGGGAGGACATCAGCGGACTGATCACCGACGCCGATCCCCACCACCCGGTCATCGAGCAACTCACGGCACACGGCGTGGAGATCCTGGCAGCCGGCTGACAGCTCCGGCGCGAACGTGGGATCGCAAGAGATCAAGACACCAGCCTGCCCGCCCGCCGTCCCTCAGCCATCAAGGCGACGTCGACGGCCATGAAGTACGTCATGGCGGCGCACCCCGACAAGCAGGCCGATCCTATGCGGCTCTGAGAAACGTGCGTCACCAGTTCGTATAGGCGAACGTACCGATCCGAATGCCGCCATCATGGTCTGACCGGCCGATACCCCAGCGCCCCGGCGTTTGCCTCGGATGTCCGGTTGATCATGTGATGCCGTAGAGGGCGAGGACGCGGTGGCGGTCGGTGTAGGCTCGCCGTCCGGCGGGGGTGTTGACGACCCAGCGAGCTTGAGTGCGCTGCGGATCAGGTCGCGGACGGTGGCGAGCAGGGCGGGCGTAGTACAGGTCCTGACCTGCTACTTGTCCTCGCCGAAGACGACATCACGCACCCAGTGGACGAAGCGTAGAGGACTCCATGATCCACAGGGGTCGTGTTCGTCTACTTCCGGGGCTCGCCACCGACATCAACCGATCCAAGTCCGGACGAGCCGGGCAAACGCCGGGGCCCTGCATCTTCTCCCGTTCGGTCTCCGCTATCGCGGCGAAGAACGCAACGAGCAGGCGGGGTCGTACATCGGGCGTGAGCAGTTGCGATGTAGGAATTCCCGACGAGAACAATCACGGGCAGTTACTCGCGTAGTGGAGCAACTGGGATTCTGCCTTGCCCCTTTCGCTAGCGATTACGCTGGGCGCATGGCTGAACCGTCGTCTTCCGTGGTCACGGGCGTGGCCGCGGGCCGGTGGCGGTCGGGCGGCCGGTTCGCGATGCGCCTGGGACGCCGTACGCTGCTGGACTCGTCGTATCTGCTGACCGCGCCGGTGAGCGCCGCGTTCGGCCTGCTGCTGGTGCTTGGCGCCTTGTGTCTCGGCGCGGTCGGGCTGCTCTTGCCGGGCGGATTGCCGGTCAGGGCCGCCGCTCCGAAAGTGGCGCGGTGGCCGGCCGACGTGGAGCGGTGGCGGATCGCCCTGGTGCGCTCGCGTCCCGGCGAGGCGCGAGGCGCGCGCCGGTGGCCGGGGCAGGCATCCGACCCGGGGCTGTGGCTGGACGTGGCGCACACGGTGCTGGTGCTCCCGGTCGCCGTGGTCACGTCGGTGGTGACGGCGCTGTGGTGGTTCGTCGGCCTGGCCGCCGTGACATCTCCGCTGCGCAACCCGTACGCGGCGTCCGGGGCGCTGCGGCCGATGAACCTGTATGTGGGCAGTTCCCAGTCCCACATCGCCCTGAGCCTGGGGCTGACCTCGCCGGACCAGAGAATCGCCTTCGCCGTCACGGTCGGCCTCCTGGTGCTGGCCACCCTGCCGCTGGTGACCCGCGCGTGCGTCGCCGCCCAGGCCGGGCTGGGGAAGACCCTGCTGTCCGACCCGTCGGCGCTCCACCGCAGGATCAGCGGGCTGGAGCAGGAGCGGGACACCGCCCGCGCACTGACCCTCGCCACGGTGACGGCCGAGGCGGCGGCCCTGCGCCGGCTCGAACGCGACATTCACGATGGCCCCCAGCAGCGGCTGGTCCGCCTCGCGATGGAACTGGGCCGCGCCCAGCACCACTTCGACAGCAGGCCGGACACCGCCCGGGAGGCACTCGCCGACGCGATCGTCCAGGCGCAGGAGACGCTGGAGGAGCTACGGGCCCTGTCTCGCGGCATCGCCCCGCCGATCCTCGCTGACCGGGGCCTGCCGGCGGCGCTCACCGCGCTGGCCGCGCGCAGTGTCGTACCCGCCGGTCTCGACCTCGGCCCCCTGAACCGTCGAGCGGAACCCGCGGTCGAGACGGCCGCCTACTTCGTGGTCGCCGAGGCCCTGACCAACGTGGCCAAGCACAGCCACGCCCAACGCTGCACGATTGGCATGCGCCACGGCGAGGGAACCCTGAGGGTCTGGGTGACGGACGACGGCCTGGGCGGCGCGGCCATGGCCAAGGGACACGGCCTGCGAGGCCTAGCCGACAGACTGCACGCGGTCGGCGGCCGGCTGCTGACGGTCAGCCCCGACGGCGGCCCGACGACGATCACCGGAGAACTCCCATGCCCCTGACCTCGGCCTCGACCTCGGCCGAATCGGCTCCCGGACCGGCCGCCGAAGCGCCGCGGGACCACGCGGCCCGCCGTCCGCTGCAGATCGTCGTGGCCGATGACGCGGTGCTGCTGCGGGAGGGCCTGGTCCGCCTGCTCACCGACGACGGCCACCAGGTGGTGGCCTCGGTCGGTGACGGTCCCGCCCTGGTCCAAGCGGTGCTCACGCACCGCCCGGACGTGTCGGTCGTCGACGTACGGATGCCGCCGACCCATACGGACGAGGGCCTGCGCGCGGCGATCAGCGCCCGCACGCACCTGCCCGGCACCCCCGTCCTGGTGCTCAGCCAGTACGTCGAGGTGTCCTACGCCGCCGAGCTGCTCGCGGACGGCTCCGGCGCGGTCGGCTACCTGCTGAAGGACCGGGTCGCCCGGGTCGAGGAGTTCCTGGACGCCCTGGACCGGGTCGCCCGCGGGGCAACCGTACTCGATCCCCAGGTCGTCTCCCAGCTGCTGGCCGGACAGCGCCGCAGTGCCCTGCTGGAGACGCTGACCGTACGTGAGCGCCAGCTCCTGGGCCTGATGGCCGAGGGCCATTCCAACACGGCCATCGCCCGGCAACTGGCGCTCTCCAACAGCGCGGTGGAGAAGCATATCGGCAACATCTTCGCCAAGCTTGGTCTGCCGCCCGACGACACCCAGCACCGCCGCGTCCTCGCCGTCCTCGCCTACCTCCGCTCCTGATCGGGCCCGTCCACCGATCCGCCGCGAGGCGTCACAGGCCGCCCTTGTAGAAGCCCAGGAGGGCCGGCGCCGGGTCCGCCGCGGTGCCCTTGTTGGCCAGTGCGACGACGATCACGATCAGCGCCAGCAGAGCCGAGAGGACACCGAACGAACTCATCATGCGCCGGGTCCGCCCGTCGGGCCTGTCCGCCGCGGCGAACCTCCGCCACGCCATCACGCTCAGGCCGATCAGGGCGACCGCCACGACGGACGCCAGCACGGCGAGCACCGCGTGGTACCGGCCGAAGTCGTCGACCATCACCTTCAGGGCGACCGCGTTCTGGCCGCTCGTGCTCGGGTAGTGGACGAGGCCCTGCTTGATCTGACCGATCGCATCGGCGAGTCGGCCGCTCGGTGCGCCGAGCGGAAGCAGCGAGGTCGCCGAGGAGAAGGGGGCTGTCGCGCCCTGGACGTTGGCCATCAGAGCCGCCAGCGACACGAGGGCGAGCACGCTGACGAAGGTCGCAGCCGCCGCGAGGCCCTTGCCTCCGTGACCGCTGGGCCTCAGGAACACCTTCCAGAGCCGGACGGCGAGGGCGACGAGCACGATCAGCAGGGCCGCGGAGAGGACACCCTTGACCATGTGGAAGCGGAAGCAGTAGTCGACAAGTCGTTGCAGGTCCGGGGGGAATCCCTGGTCCCCGGACTTCCAGTACGTGACGAACGCCGGGGTCAGGGCGTCGACGAGGTTGCGCTGCGAGGAGAGGTCGCCCTCCGTTCCGATCGCCGCCAGCCTGCTCGGGGCGAGGACGAAGGCGGTGCCGAGCGCCACAGCGAGGGCGACGAGCACAGGCAGTGCCCGGCCGGGCACCTCCGCCAGTCGCGACGGGGCCTTGTGAGTACGCATGGAGAATCCTTCAAGTCGATCGGCATTGGGGCGGCGCCCGAACCACCTGGTGGGCGGGCCCTTGGTCATGCCGATCACGATGTCGGACCGTGGAGCACCGATCACTGCGGTACGCCATCCAGCCGAGGTATGGCCTGCCACACCCCGGTCGAGCGGAACTTCGGCCTCGCATCGTCACCCCCGCTCCCGCCTTTATCGCGCAGAGCCCGTGGTCACCAAGGACCACTGCTCGGCCGGGACGGACATGTCCAGCCCAACCCAGGCCACCTGCCAGCCACAAGTACATCGCCGATCAGAACTTCTCCTACGAGATCGGCGGCGGCTACGGCGAGGCCACCCTCGAATTCCCCAACCTCGACCCGGGCACCCACCATGCTCTGCGGTGCACATAGGGGTGCACGCCGACACCAGATGCTCGAGGAGGCCCCGCGAAGCCACTGAACCCATCACACAACCCTGCTTATGCCGCGAGAGGGCCAGCAGGTTCACGCTTGATCCCCTGCTGGCCAGGTGGTCGTGGGACTGTCAAACGAGTGGTGTAACTGCGGTAGTCGAGATTACTGGTGGGCCGCCGGCAGGCGGCCGTCGAAGGTGATGTCGAAAGCGTTCAGGGCGGTCTTCCAGCGCATGGTCCATCGGGCCTGGCCCTTGCCCGTGGGATCGAGGGACGTGATCGCCATGTAGACGCACTTCAGGGCGGCCTGCTCGTCGGGGAAGTGTCCACGGGCCTTGACCGCCCGGCGGATGCGGGCGTTGACGGACTCGATCGCATTGGTGGTGCAGACGATGCGCCGGATCTCGGTGTCGAACCGCAGGAACGGGGTGAACTCCTCCCAGGCGTTCTCCCACAGTTTCACGATCGCCGGGTACTTCCTGGCCCAGGAATCGGCGAACTCCGCGAACCGGTCCAGGGCTGCCTCCTCGGTCGGCGCCGTGTAGACAGGCTTGAGGAGACGCGCGATCTTGTCCCAGTCCTGACGGGCGGCATAGCGGAGGAGTTCCGCAGCAGATGCACGACGCAGGTCTGCACGATCGTCCTCGGCCAGACCGTCTCCACCGCCTCAGGCAGGCCTTACAGCCCGTCGCAGACCAGCATGAGCACGTCGCTGACGCCGCGGTTCTTGATCTCGGTGAGGATGTGCAGCCAGTGCTTGGCGCCCTCGCCGCCGTCGCCGGCCCACAGGCTGAAGATCTCCCGGCGGCCCTCCGTGGTGACGGCAAGGGCCACATAGATGGGCCGGTTGGCGACCACGCCGTCGCGGATCTTCACGTGGATGGCGTCGATGAAGACCACCGAATAGACGGCGTCGAGAGGCCGGCTCTGCCATTCGGCCATGCCCTAGCTAGCTGCTATCAGCCGCAGCGATACGTGAAGGATGTCGAGGCCGTGTGCGCTGTGGGGGTGAGGATGTCGACGACGGCGCGCGCCTTGTGGGTGCCCCTGCCGTGGAAGGTCCAGCGCATTGGCAGGCTGACGTGTTCCTGGCCCGCACGAACGGTCTGGCGCAACTCGCCCGAATCGGTGCCGTCGCTGCGGATCCAGCGGTACCGGATGCTTCCCGCTGCCCCGTTGGTCGTGACCACGGCAACCACGGTGGCCGATCGGTCACACCGCAGCTCGGTCGGCCGCGCACTCACCGTGACCTGGGTGACGGCAAGTTCGGGAGTGTTCCGCTGCCACAGGATCACGCCGACGGCGGCTGCCATCAGCAGCACGAGGGCCGCCCACCCCCAACGCCGCCCGGTGCGGCGCCGGGAACCCCCTGTGTGGCGCGGGGGGCCGTCCCGCCAGACCGTTGTTGTGCGGTGGTGACGGGACTCCTCGTCGGGAAGGCGCAGGGTCGGCAGCGCGTCCTCGTCCACTGGACTCACGGCGTACACGCCGGTGTTCCACACGGTCACGGCCGTGGGCTGCTCGTCGTGCCGCCGTGGTGGTGGTGAAGGGGTGGCACGAGTGGAGGTCCAGCCCGTCGACAGGTACTCGGGGGCTTCCTCCTCATGCGAGCCGTGATGGTGCCGACCGAGCCGCTGGGTGGGCCAATCGTCGCTCGTGCTCATAGCGGTCGCTCTCCAGGCCTCGCTCAACCCATCGGCTGGAGGATGCAGGCCAGCGCGTCCATGTCCCGATAGTTCTTCCCGGACTCGGCATCGGGCGTGGTGCTGACCTGAAGTCCCCAGTACCGGGGGCAGGTGGTGAAGTCGTGGCGGTAGGAGAGCTGGTAGCTCGTGCGGCCGCTGAGCTGGTAGGTCTCGCTGCTTCCGTCCTGCTGCCCGGGAGTGTCCGCCCGGTAGCTGTTGTACCAGGTCAGTGTGAGGCTGACGGGATCAGTACCGGTCGTGGTGACGGTGACCGTCGCATCGGCGCCGCGTCCCTGCGTCGACTCCTGGAGGGAGGAGATGCCCACCGAGCGGACCGCCGTCGCGGCACGGGACACGGTGGGCGACGCGACCGGCCCCTGCGATCCGGCGGATTGCGAAGTCGCTGGCGCCGGTTCGGCGCTGGGGCCGGTGCTTGCGGGGCCGGTGCCCTGTCCCACTGTGCTTGCCGAGGCACCACTGGGGTCCGGGGTGCCGGCCGTCGCGGAATCGTCCGCCGGTGACGAGGTCGTGGCCGGATCGTCCTCGGCGGAATGGCCGGTGGAGGGCCGCGTCGAGGCTGGCGCTGCGCCGCCGGCCCCGGGGTCCGCCGCGGGTGCGGTTTGGGCGCTGTTCTTGCCCGATGCGTTGCTCGTGATGCCCCCCGCGACGGCGGCGGCGCCGAGCAGCACCGCGGCAGCCATGATCGCCGGGACTTTCCGTGGCCGTCGCCGGGTGGCACCGACGACGTTTCGGATCCGGCTGCGAGCGCCGCCGGACCGCTGCCCGCGCGGCCGGGGGCGAGAGTGATCGGCGGCCGGTTCCTCGTCCATGTCGGTGGTGGCGAGTTCGGTCGTGGCGTCGGCGCCGCCGGCCGGTGGCTGCAACAGTTCCAGCAGCAGGGCGGCAATGAGCGCAGCTAGGGCGCGCCGGCCCCGCTTCTCCCAGTCGGGGCCGTACCCGGCGGCAGCGACGGTCTCCAGCTCGGCAAGGAACTCGTCCGCCGAACGGAACCTGTCGTATGGGCTCTTGGCCATCCCGCGCAGGACGAGCGCGCGGACGGGCTCGGGCGCGCCTTCTGCAGGCACCGGCGAGGACATATGCCGAACGGCGATCTCGGCGAGGTCTTCTCCGCCGAACGGGCGAGACCCGGTCACACACTCGAAGAAGGTGGCGGTTGCCGCGTACACGTCGGTCGCGGGCGAAGCCGGATGCCCCTCCCACTGTTCCGGCGCCATGTACATCGGGGTGCCCGCCGTACCGGCGGGTGCCGACCCGTCGCGCAGGGCGATGCCGAAGTCGACGAGCTTGGAGGTGGCGTCGGTAGTGACGAGGACATTTTCGGGCTTGTAATCGCGGTGGACGATGCCCAGGTGGTGCGCCGCGCTCAGGCCGAGGAGCGAGCCTTTGAGGACGGTCAACGCCGCTTCCGGCGAGGTCGCGCCCTCCTGTCGCAGCAGGGCCCTCAGGGAGAGCCCGTCCACCATGTCCAGCACCATGGCAGCACCGTCCCGGGTCTCCACGTACCGGTGTAGGCGCGCCACATGCGGGGAGTCGACCTCCCTGAGCAGCTGAGCCTCGGCACGGAAGTCCTGGAGGAAGCGGGTGTCCCCCGTCAGCCGCTCGTGGAGGTACTTGATCGCGACAGGCGTTCCGGAGGCTGTCTCGACAGCCATCACCACCCGTCCACTGCCCCCGGTCCCGAGCTCGCGAATCTCGGTGAAACCGGGAACGGACCAGGTATTCACGGTCCAGTTCTGCCTTTCCTTGACACCAACCCCGGGAATGCACGGGGATCCGTCCAGCCTGGCAGTCGCCGACAGAACTCTTCCTGAGTAGTCACTGCTTAATTGGGTGGTTCGATGACGTGGGCCCGTACATTCTGTCGGGGGCCCGGTTGCTCACTCCCGTCTCAGTGCGCCGGACAGCTCACGGCGGGCGGTGATGCCCAGTTTGGTCAAGACCTGTCGCAAATGGTTGTCCACCGTGCGCGCAGAGAGCGTCAGCCGGCCGCTATCTCCTTGCTCGACAGGTCGGACGCGGCAAGAAGGGCGATCTCCGATTCCCGCTGTGTCAGGGGTGTGGGCGCGGAGGTGAGCGCCAGCAGCGGGGTGACGGCTCCCTGGCAGTTCCGGGCGAGCTGGTTCGCCCACGCCTCCGCCGCCGTGGCAGCCCGCGCCGCGCCGCTGCCGCGAAGAATGCCGGCCGCGGCGGCCGCCGCCTCGGTCGCCAGCAGGTGCGCCCCGATGCCGTGCAGCCGCTCGGCCGCCACGAGCAGCGCTTCGGCGTCTCGGTCGGCCATCGCGGCGACCAGGCCAGCCCGCGCGCCGGCAAAGGCCCGTCGCAGCAGGCGGCCAGCTCGGCGAGTCGTTCACGAACCTGCCGGGCGCCGCCCAGCCGCGCCGCCTCGGTCAGCAAGAGCACCTCCGAGCCGCTGTACTCGGCGGCGCTGGCCCAGGCGGCGGCCTGGAGCACGACCTCACGGCCAGGCACCAAGTCGCCCTTGGCTGCCAGCAGCCAAGCACGTCCCAAGGCGTCCTCCCCAGCCAGGAACGGAAAGTCCGGATAGGTTTCGAAATCCGCATGGACGGACTCCGCGGTCTCCGTGTCACCGGTGAGGGCGGCCGCGGCAGCCAGTCCAGACGCGGCGAGCCGCAGCAGGATCAGGACGTTCTGCTGATGAGCGACGGTGAACGCCTCGCCGTACCAGCGCCGGGAGTCCGCCGCCCGGCCGGCCGGCCAGTAGATACGTCCAAGAGCCCACGCGAGCCAGGCGGCCGGCTGGGTCGCGCCCGCCTCGACCGCGCTCGCGTGGCCGCGCTCCGCGGTGCGCCGGGCGTTCTCGAGATCACCGGCCGCGGCATACGCCAGGGACAGGCCGGGCAGCGAGGCCGAAGGGCGCTGGATCACGATGTGTGTGCTGGCGCGCTGCGCGACCTACCGCACCATCCTCACCACCGAGCGAAGCCGCGAAGTCCAGCGGCTGGAGAAGGAGTTGGAGGACGCGGGCATCAAGCTCTCCAGTGTGGCCACCGACATCATGGGGGTTTCCGGACGGGCCATGCTCGCCGCCTCATCGAGGGTGAACGCGACGTCCATGCCCTGGCGGAGATGGCCAAAAGCCCGCATGCGACCGAAGATCCCCACCCTGGTCGAGGCGCTGACCGGGAACTTCGGCGAACACCACGCGTTCCTCTGCCGACTGCACCTGGAACGCATCGACCACCTCACCGCGGCGATCCACGAACTGTCCGCGCGGATCGAGGAGGAGATGCTCCCTTTCTCCCGCCAGCTTGAGCTGCTGGCCACCGTCCCGGGCATCGACCAGGGAGTTGCCGAAGTCATCATCGCCGAGACCGGCGGCGACATGTCCCGCTTCGCGACCGCCGGCCACCTCGCTTCGCGGGCCGGGGTCTGCCCCGGCCACCACGAGTCCGCCGGCCAGCACAAGTCCGGCCGCAGACTCCGCGGGAACCGGTGGCTCGGCGCCGCACTGGGTACAGCGGCCATAGCGGCCTCCCGCACTCGAGAAACCACCTATCTCGGCGCCCGCTACCACCGGCTCATGCTCAGACTGGGCAAGAAGAAGGCTCTGGTCGCCGTCGAACACTCGCTCCTGACCGCGGTCTGGCACATGCTCACCGACGACGTCGCCTACCAGGATCTCGGTGGCGACTACTACGCGAAGTGCGACCCTGAGCGAGCCATGCGCCGCATCACCCGCCAGGCCAACGCCCTCGGCTTCACCGTCCGCTTCCACCCCATCGAGGCCGCATGAACACATCCCACCGGTCACCTCGCTGACCTGGGGTCATCTTCATTTTCGGACCAGAGTCCCCCTGTAGGGCGGTGGCTTCGGTGAGACGCAGCGGGCGCGCGAGCAGGAGCAGCGATAGCACGAGAGACAGGCCTCCGGCGCTCACGGCGGCGAGGCTGCCTGGCGCGCCGTCGCCGAGCTGACCGCTGCGGCGGGGTGTCGGCAAAGGACGGCACCCTCATGTGATCAACGCACCACCCACGGATGATCATGTGGTGCCTGTCGGGCGCGTGTCGGGACCGGCCGGGGGCGGGGAGGCCGCCCCCTCGGCCGACGCGAAAGCCGCTCCGCCGCCGGCCACCACCACGGCTGCACCAGTGAGCGTTTTCAGCGTTGCCTCTCTAGGGTGAGGACGGCATTGGTGGTGACGCTCATGCGGTTGGGGCTGATTCGGGATCTGCGGAGGATCTGCCAGGACTTCAACCGTGCTATGCCGCGTTCGACCGGTGCCCTCGCCGCGGCCAGGGCCCGGTTGACGGTGCGTTGGGTGAGAGTGAGTTCACCGCCCGGTGGCCTTTTGAGTCCGGTGGTGACCCAGGGGCCGGCGCCCTGGTAGGCGCGGTCGGCGAGGATCGGGACGCCCTGACGCTCGCAGATCCGGATGATGCGGTAGGTGCGGGCCGCGGTCAGGTCGTGGGTGCGGCCCGGCAGCGCCGGCGAGATCCATAGAACCTCACCGGCGGGGTCGGTGACGACCTGAACGTTCACGCCGTGTCGACGATGTTTGGCCGAGTAGTCGGCTCGGCTGTCGCCGACGCGGTCGCACTCGGCGAGCGTCCCGTCCAGGAGGACGAACTCCGGATCGTGCTCGCGCAGAGTCTTGAGCAGGCCCGGGGCCCGTTCGGCGAGCAGGCCGGTCACGGCGGTGATGTACGCGTGGGCGGTGCCGACGGATATCCCGAAGCCGGACGCGATCCGGGTGAGGGTGTCGTGGCGGCGTAGGTACACCAGAGCGACGAGCGCCCGCTGGTGCGGCGGGAGTTTGCACCGTCGGTCCCCCTCTCGGGTGACGATGAGCATCGTGACCCACTCGACCAGCCCGTGCGGGAGGTCGAGTGCGGCAGGATAGAGAACCAACAAGGCTCCTGTGCCGGTGGGTTGAGACTTCGAACACCTCCCCCAACGGCACGGGGGCCTTGTGCGTTGCGGCCCTCACCTCGACCTCGCCGCCGTCACCCGATCAGTGGCCACGCTGAAAACGCTCAGTGATTGGCAATCAAGCCTACGGCGTCGATGACTTGGCCGCAGGCCCGTGGCTACGTGTGTTCGCCGGCTCAGCAGGATGCGATCTGAAGAGGGCGCGAGGGACAGTGCTTCAGCTTGATGGGGCGGGGGCTTGGGGCTCCGATGCACGACGTCCCCCGGTTTGCGTACAGGGACCCACGTCGCCGTCTCCGGCATGCTGAACGCCGCGCGGCAGACCTGGACCGTGGGACGGACCCTCATCTTGGTGCTGGGCGAGCAGATGGCGGGGCTGGTGATGGGTACGGGACGGTCACCAGCGGCGGGTGCGCGGGTCCTTAGCCAGATCCTGGCGGGGCAACTGGCGAGGCGGCTGGGCCGATCGCCGTCGACTGCCTCCCGTGAGATCGCGCCGCTGAACTGCCATGCCGCCCGTAGCGACCCAGCCCGCACTGACTTTCCCGAGGACGCCCTCACGACCGCAGCGGCGTTGGTCCCGCATTTCTCGATGTGAGGAGATCTTGATGACATCCGTGAGCTCGCACAGGCGGAAGCCGGCGTTGCGCTCGGCCACACAACTGGGGCGGTTTCAGCCTTCACTCAGGGGGTGCTGCTCCCCCCATACGAGCATGGCGTACAAGACGGGGCTGAGGCTTTGTCCCTGTTCCGTGAGCTGATAGACGACTCGGGGTGGCACTTCCGCGTGCACGGTGCGAGTGAGGATCTTCTGGGCTTCCAGGATGCGGAGGCGGTCGGTAAGTGTTTTGGCGCTGGGAGTGCCCAGCGCTGTACGCAGTTCCCCGAAGCGTTTGGGGCCAGTGAGCAGTTCACGGACGATCAATGTCGTCCATTTGCCGTCGAGGACTTTAAGGGTGCGCTCGACGCCACATCCCTCGAGTGCTGTGCCGAAGCGTGCCGCATGGTCTACATCCTCGCCATTAGTTTCCATTTTGAAACTATAGCACTTTGTAGGTACTACTTCATACTTGAAAGTAGCGTGTCGGTCATGAAGGGATCCACTGTTGTTGTTCATGGAGCAACCGGCGTCCAAGGCGCACCGGTTGTTCGTCATCTCCTTGCCGCTGGCCATCGGGTTCGGGCGGCCATCCGAGACTTGTCGGCGCCGGGCCTGCCTTCGGCTGTCGAAACGGTCTTTGCCGACCTTTCCGATCCTGGGTCACTGGTAGAGGCCTACACCGGTGCGGATGCGGTGGTCGTGCAATTGCCGCTTGTCTTCGCTGCCGACACCGCCGTGCCGCAGGCCCAGGCTGTGCTAGCGGCGCTGAAGCACGCGAGGGTCTCACGTGCGGTGTTCAATACCGGTGGCGCAGTAGGGTATGACCCGGTCGGGGTGCCCTTCTTGGATGCCCGGGCCCTGCTCGCCGCCGGCCTGCCGGGAAGTGTCCAGGTGGCCACGGTGGTGGCACCCGCATTCACCTACATGGAAAACCTGGCTGCCCCCTGGTCAGCTCCAAGGGTGCGTGCCGGGGAGATCATCTACCCTCTACCTGCGGACCTGCCTGTTCCATGGGTTTCGTTGGATGACCTGGGGGCAGCCATCGCTGAAATCATCGCCGCCTCATCCCCACCGTCCCTGCAGATCGTCGCTGGGCCCCATTCCCTGACTGGTGATGAGGTCGCCCAGGAGCTTTCCGCTGCGCTGGGGCACCAGATGCGATGGACCACCATCGATCCGAGCGAGTATGGGCGAATTCTGGCCCCGCACCTCGGCTCCGAAACCGCTGCAGGTATCGCCGCTGCCTACGCCCCGCCGCCGGACGCACCTCCGCCTCCGGCACCGGACCCGGCGATTGTCCGGCCTGGGACCATCACTCTGCGGGAGTGGGCCGCAAGACAGAGCTGGGACCAGATGTGACAGGCGTGTTGTGCCAGAACCTGGGCGCCCTGCGCTGGCACCAGCGTCGGCAGTAGGCCAGCGGCAAGATGGATACGGCGGCGGAGCTGGTCGCGGATGATGCCGACGATTCAGGCCGCCGCCCAGCGCCGTGCGAAGCCAGAGATCGTGCGCCTCGGGAAGTCGGGAAGCATCGCGCACCTCTTGACGCCGTTACTGACTTCGGCTTGTCAGGGTGACGCTGGATCGTCGAGGGCCAGGCCGGTTCCGGCTATGAAGCCGTCGAGTGTGTCCGGCCGGTACTGAAGGCGCTTGAGCCGGTTGCGTACGAGGGCTTCGAGCCGGTCGAGGGCGACCACGGCGAGGTTGGCCAGGCTGCGCTTGACGTGCGACCACACCCACTCGACGGGGTTGAGGTCGGGCGAGTAGGCGGGCAGCAGGTACACCGTCAGCCATTCACGCTCGGCGATCAGCTCACGCATGGCGTGGGAGACGTGGGTGTTCAGCCGGTCCCAGACGAGCACGATCGGCGCCTTGACCAGTTGGTGGACTCCGTCGATCAGCGTGATGAAGTCACGCTCGCCCATGCTGCGGCGCTTGCCCTTGCCCGCGGGGTGGGTTCGCAAGCGGTGGCACAGGCGGGTCCGGGAGCCGGGCCGCATCGCGATCAGCCCGGCCACTGACAGGCGTCCCGAACGTCGTCCGCTCACCGTCACCTGCGGAGTCACTCCGCGCCGGCCCCAGGTACGTCCTTGGGGCGGTCGACGGGTGAACCCGGCTTCGTCCTCGAAGCAGATGTAACCTCCGCAGGCCGCCCGGACTCCTTTACCTCCGCCCAGGTCGCCTCCTTCCAGACGGTGACGGCCTGCTCGTCGCGCTCAGCGACGCGCCGCGCGGGAACCTGCGGGCTGAAGCCGAGCCGGTGCATCAGCCTCGTCGCACCCGAGACGCTGTAGGAGACGTGGAACTTTCTGCCGATCAGCGTGGCCACCCGCGCTGCGGTCCACACCTGGTCCTCCACCCAGCCGTGCGCGGCCGGCCCCTGCTTGAGATACCCGGCGAGCTTCTGACGGCAACGCGGCGACAGACGGCATCGCGATCCACTCGGGCCACGGGAGGCCAGAGCCTCACGACCGCCGTCCCGCCACAGCTGCTGCCACTCGTAGGCCGACTTCCGGCTCACCCGCAGGCGCCGTGCCACCTCCAACGGCTTCATCTTCTGCTCGAACAGCTCGGCCGCCTGCATCCGCACCGCCTCACGGCGCCAACGCCCCGCGGGCGTCAGCCCGCCCCCATCCGCATACCTCACACGTCAGGAGATACAACCAACCGCGCCGCATCATCGAGGACTTCGAGACGGATCACCCTAACGAGCCGAAGTCAGTACCGACGGCTCCCACTCCCAAGGAGCGCGACCGGGTCGGTGTGTCCACTGTGTCCGCTCTGGTGGCGGAGACCGCGGTCGGCCTGGACGCCAAGAACGCGGGCGTGAGCGTCTTCCACGACGCCGTTCCCGTCGAAGACATCGCCAGCCCCGACGGCCTGGACGCGCCGATCGTGCCCCTCGCGCGCGGACTGGACCAGGACCTCGAGCGCTTCCTGCGGCAACCGCAGCGAGGATCTCGCAGGGTGGCAAAGGAACTTCTCCGGCCTGTCCAGCGGATCAGGCACGGCCAGTTCGCCGGCGCGGCGGTCATGGAACGCGCCGCAACGGTCACCGGCGCCCTTTTTGAGAATGTCCCCAACGACCGCGGGCTTTTCTCCGTGCCGTACCTCGCGCACATGCTCTGCGGTCTGCGGGCGGAGGTCCCCGGCTATGTGCGCGACGTCCTGGAAGGCCGGACTCCTCCGACATGGGTCACTGACCACGTCGGCGGGACCGTCGTGATTCCCGACGCGGACGCTCCGACCACGGCGTCACCGGCCCGGGCTGGTGACGGTGGCTCCGGGCTGCTTCCCCCGGATTTCCTTGAGAGGCGCCTCAGCCGCCACATGAGCACCGTCCTGGGCAAGCCGCGTGAGTTCGACGCGAAGCGTCCGGCACTGACCGACCGGCCGGAGCCAGCCGACAGGCACAGTCCCGGTTCCGGGGCGATGTCATCCGCTCCAGGGGACCCGGGCGAGAACGAGCCCCCGGACGTCGGCGGCTCCGGTCGCCCGGAGCCGGAGCGCGACGTGCTGGAGCTGCGATCCGCTGGTGAACACGTCGTCGACGAGCAGGATGGTGGCCGATTTGATGTCGCTGATGTCCCCGGTCCAGGTCAGCGCGGCGGCATGCGCGGTCGCGGCCGCGCGCTTCTCCTCCAGGGTGCGATTCGCGGACCGGGCCGTCTCAGAGTGCTTCACCAGCCGGTGCGCGCCCGGCGGGCTGCAGCGGCGAGGTGAACAAGCCGGTCTGGCTGTGGTGGTCGGGCACCGCCGCCACCGCGAACGACGTGAACCGCTGTTGGCAGTCCTTCCTCCGCCGCTTCGATCTCGAGCACACGTTCCGCCTGTTCAAGCAGACACTCGGGTGGACCAGGCCCAGGCTCCGCAGCTCGGAGGCGGCCGACCGGTGGACATGGCTGGTGATCGCCGCCTACGCCCAGCTCCGGCTCGCCCGGTCACTGGCCACCGATCTCAGGCGGCCCTGGGAGAAGCCGGCCGCGCCGAACAAGCTGACGCCCGCCCGGGTCCGCAGGGGGTTCAAAAACCTGCGCGTGAAGACCGGCTCCCCCGCCGGTGCACCGAAAGCGTCCCGGCCCGGTCCGGCCCCGGTCGACCGCTCGGCTCGAAGAACCGCCGCCCAGCCACCCGGCACGAGGTGGGACGCGTCCTCGCCACCGGCGAGGTATACAGCCGTCCCGCACACCACAAGAAGGGAACCAAGCCCCGCCGAACCCAATAGGCAAGCACCAACCACCCATACGCTGCCACGATGCACCCCATGGACGTCGAGAACCTCAGCGGGCTCCAAGTGGACCGCGCGGACCCATCGGACTGGGCCGCGTTAGCCAAGATCGATTCCGTCGCAGCAACAGGCGACCACACACGACGGGACAGCATCCGGCGCTGGTGCGAACAGAGCGTCGTCCTCATGGCCCGAGACTCATCCGGACCTTTCGGTTACAGCGTGCTGGAGTACAGCTTCTTCGAGCAGGGCTTCGTCACCATTCTGATGGTCGCCCCCAGTGCCCGCCGACGAGGTGTGGGCGCACGTCTCCTCACGGCCGTCGAGACCGTATGCACCACCACGAAGCTGTTCACCTCGACCAACGTCTCCAACCACCCCATGCAGCAACTACTACAACGCGCCAGCTGGCACCCGGTCGGCCTGCTCCACGGCCTCGACGAGAGAGATCCCGAACTCTTCCACCTCTGCCCGAGCACTCGACTCCGCGACGCCACAGGCACCAGAGGTTAAACAACAAGCTCAGAGGGCGTTTCCTCCTGCTGTTTCATCCCGGATTGCCAGGTAAGGGGCAGTTCAGGTGCCGCGCCAGCTCGGGGTGGATTCCGCGGCCAGACGGCGTGTCATGAGGCTGATCATCGCCAGGTGAACCATGGCTTCGGAGCGATGCGGTTTGGCCTCGTAGTCGCGGGTCAGGCGGCGGTGGTTCATCAGCCTCCCAGCGTGCGCTCGACGGTCCAGCGTCTCGGCAGGACGGTGAATCCCCTGGTGGTGGGGGCGCGGCGGACGATGTGCATGTCGATGCCGAGGGTCGCGGCGTGCTCGACGAGGTGCTGGCGGTAGCCGCCGTCGACCCAGGTCTTGCGGACAGTGGGGTGCTCGGCGGCGATCTTCTCGATGAGGACCTGGCCGGCGACGGAGTCCTGCACGCTCGCGGCCGTGACCAGCACCGCCAGGAGCAGGCCGACAGTGTCGACGACGATGCTCCGCTTGCGGCCCACGATCTTTTTGCCCGCGTTGATGCCCTGGCCGGCTGCGGGGACGTTGGCGGAGGCCTTGATGCTCTGCGAGTCGATGACGCAGGCGCTGGGCTCAGCCTCTCGGCCTTCCTGTAGGGCACCCGTCATCGGCCGACAGCACGCGTCCTGCTGCTGGTGACCTGAGTCCCGGAGTTGCGCGGCAGGGTGCGCGCAGGCCAGAAGTCTCGGGGACTGGGAAACGGAGCGGCAGCCCCCAGTCCCCGACCTGCTCAGACCGACGGGGATACGTGACTTTCCTTTCACACCTCTGAATCAGCCGCACATGAACGGGACTTCCTTGGCTGTCCCGCTGATCGCACGAGGATCCGTCATCGATGCGCTGGCCCTCTCCGCTCCCCCATCGCCCTGCGCGGCAAGCACCAACGCGCAGCAGGCCAAGTCCGCGGGGACAGTTCACGGCTGGGTGCGAAGTGTGACGCCGTAAGCGGTGAGTACCGGGCCGATGGGCTGGAACAGTGCCACATTTGCGACCGCCGGGGTGAGCTTCTGACCGCACACCATGCCGGGGCCATAGGTCACGCTGGAAGCCGTGAGTCCGGCCGCCAGGTTGCCTGCCAGGACACTGCCGCCGCTGTCGCCGGGTTCTACACACAGATTGGTCTGCACCTGACCGGTCTTGGTGCCGGTCGGGGTGGAAGCGGTGACATCTGTGGCTGTGACCGTGCCACACGTGAAGCCGGTCGTACGCCCGAACTTGCAGACATAAGCACCGGTTGTCACGTTGGTCGAGCCGCGCACGGGGCTGACCATGCCGTCATACCTCCACACACTCGGCTGGGGAACCCAATCAACCGTGTTGGTGGCAATGATTGCGTGATCCTGGTTGGCATACGTGTAGGTAGTTACCGGGCCCACATACTTGCCATTGCTGTACCAGTGCGCGCTGGCTCCACCGGCCATGCAGTGACCCGCAGTCAGGACGTACTGCGCACGATAGCCGAGGACCGATGGTCCTTGGACATTGAAGCCGGTGGAACAGTGGCTTGAACTGTTGTAGATGTCGACTCCGCCGTACAAATTGTCTGCCGTGTCACGGAGTCGGCCGTCCTCGCGCTCTACGCGCACCAGTGATCCGGCCTCCTCCGCCACCTTCAGCAGCGCGTTGCTCACCGCGTCCCGTGACCCCTGGGGCACGGCGAGGACGACTTGATTCTTCTCCATGTCGATGTACCAGCGGCTGCCGGTCGCCGAAGGACGTCCTCCGGCCACTCGGTCCAGACGCTGCTCAACTGCTCGCAGTTTCCCCAGCGAATGAGGGACCAGGCGCGGGGTGGCGCCCTGTGCGCGGGCGGTGCGCCCCGCCGCTTCGTCGAGGACGTTGGCGTACAGCCTCCCCGTGGCGTGGTCTATCCACGAACCGGCCCCTCGCTCGTCGAGGCTCTTCTCGAGCCGGTGCGCCAGCTCGATCTGCTGCCCCTGACGGACCAGCCGATTTCGGGCCTGGTCGGGTGACACTCCGAAGTCGCGGGCGAACGCCGTAACCATTCTCGGTTCTATCGTTCCGGATGGTTGCGGGTCGCCCGGTGAGGACGTTGAAACCGTTGAAGGTGCTGAGACCAGTGCCGAAGCCACACCGGCGGGTATCAACAGCATCGAGGTGAGTACTGATCCGATGGCGGCGAAACGACGACGATTCATGACAATGTCCTTTCATTCGGGTGAGGGAAGGAAGCCCGGGTAACCGGCTTGCTCGTGTCGGTCGTGGTGGGTCCCGGTCTCTTATCAGGCGCTGTCCCAGCGGGGGTTGCCCGACGGACCCCTGGCCAACGTCAGCCGTCGACTACCCGACGGGGGTGATCCGGCTCGGACATCCAGGTATCGGGCCATCGCCGCGCACCCGTTGCGCGGCTACAGGCGTCCCTTGTTCAGCAGGGTGTTCGGCGTGAAGGCGGGCACACCTGCGAGGTGGTCCTTCGTGCCGTTGCCGGTGAGCCAGTCATGCACGTTCTGCGGTGTGAAGGTCGGGTTGTGGGCCAGGACGATGGCGGCCACGCCCGTTGCGAACGGCGTTGCCATCGACGTTCCGCTCTTCACTCCTTTGGCCCACCGGTTCGTTGGCGTGTTCGGCACCGTCGACCGGACGTAGTTTCCGGGTGCGTACAGATCGACACACGGTCCGGACGCACTGTCCTCCCAGACGCGGTCCGTGCCGACGATGTGGCTGGACGCACCGACCGTCAGGACGGACGGAACGCCGGCGGGCGACTGCGGGCAGGCGTTCTCCCCGTCGTTGCCGGCTGCCGCCGCGACGAAGAACCGGGTGGCCAGCCTGGCAGCGCCGAGATTCACCTCGGGATCGAATCCCCCGCCGAGGGACATGTTCACCACGCCGGGCTGGATCCCGTAGTTGTAGACGTAGTCCATGCCGGCCAGGACCGATTCCGGGCTGGCCTCCCTGCTGCAGCCCTCGGTGACTTTCACCCCGCGGAGGTTGATGCGCTTGGCCACACCGTAGGTGTCGGAACCGATGATGCCCGCCACATGCGTTGATCGCTCTGCCGCCGAATTCCGGATGGTCGGCGTCGATACCGCTGTCGATGACGTAGGCATACTGCCCCCACGCCTTCTCGTGATACTTGTACTTGTTGTCGAGCGGCAGGTCCGTCTGGTCGATCCGGTCGAGGGCGGAACCGGGGTTGTCCTGGGTGCAGATGCGGTAGATAGGCGTCCCGGCAACGCTGTCCATGGTCCGGAATCTATGGTTCTCGGAGATCCTTTTGATCTTCTCCGGGTGATCGCGCATCACCTCGATGTGGTGTGCGTCCGTCTTCACGGAAAATCCGTGAAGACGCCAGTGAAGACGTGACGTGGTGTCAGTCCCAGTGATGCAGCGACGCTGTTCGGGTCCTCGTCTTCGTGAACGGCCACGAGGTACACCCCATCACGGCTTCCCTCCTTCGCCTGAACGAGGGGCACCCTTTCCTTCGGGTTACCTGCTTGGGACGCTTCGGAGGGAAGCACCGACGCGGCAATGGCGGCGATTCCGGCCACCGCGACAGCGACAACTCTCTTCATGCCACACGGTCCTTCCGGGTACGAGGAAGGCTCTCCCAACGCCCCGGCACCAGACCGACCCGAGGCCCCGGTGCGAGCCACTTGCCGGAACATACTCACCGGGAGTGCACCCTCGGCCACAGAGCAACAAGTACTCACTCATGCCGGTGGACAGCCCAGCAGAGTCGGTCCCAGCACCCGCCGCGGTGGAGACCGAGACTGCTCTGGCACATCACTTCCTCAGCTCCTTCCTCAGCGGGTGAGCGCCCGTGCAGGCTGCATGCAGGGCGAACGCAGTCGGTACGCCTGACTCGCTTGGTTGACTAACAGTCAATGAGTAAGAAACTTCCGCCGCCTGCGAGCCGGCCCAAATAGCTTCGGTCAATCGGGCTGGTCGACAACCCGGGGCGTACAGGACCGCCGGTGCCGCTCCGCGGCAGTAGACCTGCGCGTGCACGGAATCGGCGCGGGGGCCTCGGGTTATGGGATGTCGTACGGCTTCCTGATGGTGTACCTGTAGAAATAGCCACCGTCGGCCCGGCTGCAGTGGCCCTAGCGGCGTACCGCTTCTCCGGTTGCCAATTTGCTTTGGCCCCGGCGAATTTGACGGCAAGTGAGCTGGACACCGCTGAGCTGCGAGGATGGTAACTGGAGCCATGACGGCGACGTGCCCGGCTTCACCACGCAGAACGCGGTCAGCGCGGACGGTCGCACTACCGTCGTGATCTCCATCTTTCCCACCTGGTGCTACTTCCTCTGGAACCTCACGTCCCAGTCTCCAGGTGTCCGTGATCAAGGGGAAGCTTCAGCTTGGCAAGTGAGTAAGGACTGCTCACGAGTTGAGTGTGGCGAACGTACACGATGTCTGTGTTCCCGAACGCCGGGGATGAGCATCGACCGCGGGAGTAGCCATGCGCGCCTTGCAAAGGATCGGAATGGTGTTGGGCGGAGCGACGCTGGCCGTCAGCTCCACACTGGCCGCCGCCCCGTCGGCATCCGCAGACATCAATGGGAGGTATCTCGAAACGGCAAATTACACATGTCAGACCAGTGGGATCTACTACGACGCCTACGGTCCGACCACTGGATACCGTGCCTATGGATCCTACTGCCACTCCAGGTCGAGCCTGCATTCCGGTTCTATCCGTCTGGTGACGAGTTGTTCATGGGGCTTCACCTACTACTCCGACTGGGTGTGGGTGAATCCGGCAGGGTCCGGGGTGGATGTCTTCAGTCCGAAGGAGTCGGAGAACGGCTGCACATGGGGCGTCTCCACGGCCTGGCTCGAGGAACGGTAGGACGACGCTGGCGTCTCCGGCTGGCTGGGGCTCCTCCGGCTGAGACATCGGCGGGCAGTTGGCAGTGCCCGGAGTCGTCAACATTGACCGTTTGAAGGGAGGGGGTTCGCCCCGGATCGTGACGACCGGGTGAGAGCACCCTCTCCTAATACTCCAGTCTGGTTTCGCGATCTTGCTGCGGGCTCTGCGTCCTGTCTGGCCGAAGGCTGAGCGATCTCATCGAAGGTTGACCGCAGCAAAGGAATCCTTGATCGTGAACGTCTTTGCGCAGCGAAGTGGAGTTGTGATGCAGCACTTTGTGCGGCCTGAGGGAAGTCCACCGGTGAACGGCTACAGCCACGCGGTGGCGTGTGCGGGAAAAGTCGTCGCGGTGTCTGGCCAGGTCCCGGTTGACAGTGAAGGCCGGTTGGTGGGTGAGGGGGACGCCGAGGCCCAGGTGCGCCAGGTGTTCGCGAACCTGGCTACCGCCCTGCAGTCGGCCGGTTCCGACCTTGAGCATGTAGTCAAACTGACCGTCTACCTGACCGATCTCCAGGACCTGGCGGCCTTCCGCCGAGTACGGGACGAGCACCAGGATCCAGCGCGTCCCCCTGCCTGCTCGCTCGTCCAGGTGGTCGGACTGGTCCATCCCGCCTTCCGCGTCGAGATCGACGCGTGGGCCGTGACATCGAGCGAGGCGTGAGCCGGTCAATCTTTGATGAAACTGCTCAACCTTCCCTACGTTGTCCACCGGGACATGCCCGGCTGGGAACGGGTGCGGCCACCGCGTGATCATCAGGGGTTGTGTGGACTACTGATGACTGTGCAGTGGCCGCGGGCCATGGCGTAGACCCTGCCCGCTGGCGGGGGATGTTCGACCAGGTCATGGCCCGGATCGCGGGGCGATTCGGGCGAGTTGAGCCTCGGGCCGCAGCCCGCGCCTATCTGCTGGGGCTGCTGTCGAGTGTCGAGCGGAAGAACTGCTGGCAGCTGGCCGAACAGGCGGGCCATACGCGGCCCGGGCCGATGCAACGTCTGCTGGGCTACGCCCGCCGGGATGCCGATGCTGTCCGCGACGACCTGCGTGCCTACGCCGCCGAATACCTCACCGCTGACGGCAGCGTTCTCGTTGTCGATGAGACCGGCTTCCTGAAGGAGGGCCGGTCCTCGGCAGGAGTGCAGAGGCAGTACACCGGCACCGCGGGACGCATCGAAAACGCCCAGGTCGGCGTGTTCCTCGCCCTGGCCACCAGCCGGGGACGGGCGCCGATCGACCGACGGCTCTATCTCCCTGAACACTCCTGGTCCAATGATCCAGAACGCCGCATCGCGGCCGGGACACCCGAGACGGTACAGTTCGCCACCAAGCCCCGCCTGGCTGAGCAGATGATCGAGGCCGCACTGGACGCCGGGATCCGCCTCCTGGGTGACCGGCGATGAAGCCTACGGCCAGGACCCTCAGCTCCACGCCGCCCTCAAGGTGCGCGGCATTGGCTACGTCCTGGCCGTCGCCTGCTCGACACGGGTGAGAATCAACCACGGCCGCACTCCGCCCGCGCCGACACCCTCGCCGGCCGACTGCCCACCACGGCCTGGCACCGTCAGAACGCCGGAAACGGCGCGAAAGGACCGCGCTACTACGACTGGGCCTGGATCCACATCGGCACCGGCAGCCACCGCCACCTGCTCATACGCCGCAACCGCTCCACCGGTGAACTCGCCTTCTACCTGTGCTGGTCACCGGACCAGTTCGGACAGGGGCACTTCGGTGCGGGGGGGACACCGATCTTTCGGAGGTGCACTTGGAGGCTGACTGGGTTCATGGGCTGTCCGGGCTGGCGACCAGGGAAGAGCCACTGTGAGCTCTACTACTGGCGTAGGGCATGTGCTGTCGGGACCGGATGTAGGCCCGCATCAGGGCGGCTGCGGGCTTCGGCAGCGGGGACGGCGGCTCTCCCAGTCGGACGGTGAGGTGGTCTCGTCGTCCGTGATGTCGTCGATGGTGAGGCGGACGATGCGGCTGACGGGTTGCGCATGGAGGAGAACGAGGCGGCGGCGACCCGGGGCCGCAGGGGCAAGGCGTCGTCGTTGAGGACCCGGCGGAGCATCGCGAGCCGGCGATGCTGGTGCAGCGGTTCCGAGTCCTGGGTGATGACCGCGGGCGGCAGTGTGAGACGGGGCATCCGGCCGGTCGTCATGCACCACCGCAGGAATGACTGGGACGGACGGCGGGTGGCCAGACTCTCGGTGTGCCAGGCGTCGATGTCGGCCTCAACGAGGCAGGACCTCCGCGATCCGCCAGCTCGTCCTCCAAGCCCCGGCACCCATCATTGCGAAGGCACTCGGCTACCACGACAAGACCGCCACTCGCCTGGTCACCGAAGCCGGAGGAACCTGGAGCCGATATGCACCCGGCGACCACACACGCTGACAGGAGCGACGTGGCTGCTCTGGTGGGCCAAGCTCCCGCGACCGGCCCGATGTCAGTACCAGGTGGCAGGCTCTGCCTCCATGAACAAGCAGCAGTTCTGGCAGCTCATTGAGCCTCTTTCATCCTGTGCTGGCGGGTGAAATGGGGTGGTCGGTGGGTGTGGTGACGAGGCAGGGCCCCTCGTCGTTGGCGTGGTGATTCCACTCAGCACACCGGCGACCGAAGGGGCCCTGTTGGTTTCCGTATCCTGCCACGCTCGACGTCCCGCATGAGCTCGTTGAGTACGTCGCCTGGCTGCTGTACGAGCACCGCCGCGCACGTAACACCCGCTGGCGGAAGCTCCGCTGCTTCGACCAGGCACTGCTCACGCTGGTCCACCTGCGCAAGAACGAGACGTTCGCCCAGCTCGGCGCCGGGTTCGCGATATCGCAGGCCACCGCCTGGCGCTACGTGGACGAGGCCCTGGAGGTGCTGGC
>NZ_JBVJSQ010000030.1:0-29167 GCF_055606485.1 Streptomyces sp. NPDC037083
CCCGCGGAGCGGGTACCATATCGCTGCGCGATATGCAAGCGAACACCCGTGCTGCGCACGGGTGTTGCGCTCCCGCTCCGCGGGAGCGCTGGCGGGTCGCTGCGCTCCCCGCCTCAAGCCCGGTGCTGCGCACCGGGCTTGAGGCTCCTTCCGCTGCGCTCCAGGAGCGAGGTCGCTGCGCGACCGTGCCCTGGACTGCGTCCAGGGCTGCGCGGTTCTCCGCTGCGCTGCGTACCGCGGCCTCGCACTGCGTGCGAGGCTTCCGGGCCACGCTTCGCGCGGCCCGCAGCTGGCAGCAGCGGATGGGGTCACTCTCGTTCGGGCTTGCCTGGCGGCGTCCACGTCCAGGGCTTCACAGGGGGTGGCGGGCCATCCAGCGCACTGCGGAACTTCTCCTTCAGGCTTTTCGGCGGGGCTTCCTTCTCTTCCTGTGAATGCACGAGCCGGGCCGTGGTCACCCGTATGTGGCACTCGCGGTGACGCTGCCTCACGAGCGCCACCCAGGCGCCGTCTTGAGCGCGGAAGACATGCCGGGCCGGCTCATCCCCCGGCCGCGCACGCCGGGCCAGTACACCCGGTATGTAGTGCAGAGCCGCATCCTCGGCCGCTGCGACCGCCTCCGCCTGATCCTGGCCGATGTGATGCATGCCCACGAGCATCCATCGGTGCAGCGTGACATCCACACCGTCGGGGCTCTCGGTTGTCAGGGCGTCCTCTTCGATCAGGACGTACCACTCGACAGTCATAACTGCTCCCCGCAACTGGAAAAGATCATGCCGTACTGTCTTCTATTCCGTGATGCTTCATTTTGCTCTGGCGATAGATTCTGGAAGTATAGGGGGCCACCATCGAGGTCTTCTGGAGCCACTATCTCATCAGTTCCAAAAGTCTGATCCGCACGAAGACCCTAGTTCATCACGATCATCGAGCAAGCAACTACCTTTGTTCAATGGCTAGTTGATCCCGTGGTGCCGCATCCAACAGACCGAAGAAGGCCGACCGACATGGCAGCGAAGGAACTCAGACCTCACCAACGGGAAGCCGTGGACGCAGTCCTCCGCGCACTCGAATTGCCTGCAAGATCTACTGTGCCAGAGCGAGGTCTCCGGACGCAGGTGATCATGGCGACGGGGTCGGGCAAGAGCCTCGTCGCCGTGCGCAGCGCGGAGGAGCTGCGTGCGGGTCGTGTGCTCGTCCTGGTGCCCTCGCTGGACCTGCTCGCCCAGACCGAGTCCGCGTGGCGCGAGGGTGGCCGAGGGGGGCCGATGATCGGGGTGTCCTCGCTGCGGGGCGAGGAGGTCTCCTTCCCCAACACCACGGACGTGGACGAGCTGGTGGAGTGGACGCGCGGCCTGGACAAGGTCACCGTGTACGCCACGTACGCCAGCCTCGGTCTGGGCACGCTGGAGCGGGCGCACGCCGCCGGCCTTTCGGGTTGGGACCTGATCGTCGTGGACGAGGCCCACCGGGTTTCGGGCCGGATCGGGAAGCCGTGGGCGGTCGTGCACGACAACACCCGGATCCCGTCCCTGCGCCGGTTGTACATGACGGCCACGCCCCGGCTGTGGCAGCTCGGGGACGAGGACGAGGCCGGCGCACCCGGCGAGCTGGTCGCGAGCATGGACGACGACCCCGATGGGCCCTTCGGCAGCAGGGCGTTCACGTTGACGCTCTCAGAGGCCATCGACCGGGGAACCTGTGCCCCCTACCAGGTCGTATGCGTGGACGTCACCGACACCGCGCTCCAGGCCGCCCAGCTCCTGGGCGCCGAAGGCCGCTCGGCAGAGGTCCGCGGGGCCCGGCTCGCCGCTCTGCAGACCGCACTGGTGAAGGCATCCGCTGAGGAGGGCTTCCGCCGCACCCTGGTCTTCCACCACATGGTGAAGGAGGCCGAAGCGTTCGCGGCCGGCCTTCCCGACGTCGCCGCGCAGCTGCACGCATCCGACCCCGAGCTGTACCCAGCCACGATCTGGGCCGACTGGCTGTGCGGCGACCACAGGCCGGGCCACCGGCGGCGCGTCCTCGGAGAGTTCGCAGCGGGGATCGCCACAGACGGCACCGTCGTCGAGAAGAGCTACCTTGGCTCGGTGAAGGTGCTGGGCGAGGGCGTTGACACCAAGAACTGCGACTCCGTCTACTTCGCCGACGTCCGCGGCTCCATGCCCGACCTCGTCCAGGCCGTCGGCCGCGCGCTGCGCATGCAGCCAGGCGAAGGCAAAGTCGCATCCCTCGTCGTGCCGGTCCTGCTCGGGCCCGGCGAAACGGCCGACAACATGCTCACGAGCCGCGCCTTCGGCGGGCTGGCGAAGCTCCTGGAAGCCCTCAGGGCGCACGACGCCCGCGTCGTCGAGCAGCTCGCCGAACAGCAGGCCCAGAGCCGCGTCAGGGGCGTGCAGAGCCGCAGCGGGGTGGAAGGCGGGGAAGACGGCAGCGACCGTAGCGACCGTCTTTCGGCGCCTGCCCGGCAGCTGCTGAAGTTCTCCACGCCACGCGACCCCGCGCAGCTGGCCGCGTTCATCAACCTGCGCGTCCTCATCCCCGAACACGAGCACTGGCGGCGCGGCGTGGAGGCCGCCGTCGTCTACGCCCGCGAGCACGGCGACCTCAAGGTCCCCTTCACATACCGCGTGCCCAGCCGCAACGACCAGGAGGCGGAAGCCGAGGGATGGCCGGCCACGCTCGCCGGCTTCCCCCTCGGGCAGTGGACCGCCGACAACCGGCGCTTCTACGCCCGCGGCGACATGGACGAAGACCGCATCGCGCAGCTGGAAAAGCTCGGCATGGTGTGGTCGCACTACGACGTCGCCTGGGACGAAGGCCTCGCCGCGGCGCGCGAGTGGGCCGAAGAGAACGGGCACCTGCTCGCGCCGCTCGACGCCACCTACCAGGGCTACAAGGTGGGCATCTGGCTGAAGAACGCCAGGGCCGCCGCCCGCAAGGCGGCCCAGATCGAGCAGCGGCGTGCCGAAGGGCTGAGGGTTCAGTCATCGGCCGGCGCCTTGTCGCAGGAGCGCCGCGAGCAGCTGGAGGAGATCGACCCCTCCTGGTGTCCGGCCTGGCCGGTGGAGTGGCAGCGCTGCTTCCACCTGGTCCGGATGCACTTGGAGGAGGGCGGCGGACTGCCGACCGAGCCGGGTGTCGTCGTGCACCAGAGCAAGGACCTCGGCCGGTGGGTCAAGGCAGTGCGCTTCGGCTGGGACAAGCTCACCGGCGTCCAGCAGTGGATGTGCGAACACATCCTCGGAATCGAGCCCGCCACCGAGGACGAGAAACCGCCGCCACGCCGCACCCAGGCCGACAAGTGGGCACTCAACTACGAGGCCGCCAAACAGTACTACCACCGCGAGGGACACCTTCGAGTCCCGCGGCAGCACGTCGAGCGGATCGTCGACGGCGGCGACGGCGACGGCGACGGCGAGGACCAGGAGGAGCGACAGCTCAAGCTGGGGGCCTGGATCGGGAATCAGCGGAGCAGGGCCGCGACGCTGACGCCGGAGCGGATCGAGCAGCTGACCGCCATCGGCATGCGCTGGACGTAGACGGGTGGGTATGCCGGAGGGCCCGACCGCTGGGCAGCGGGGCTACGACCGTAACCGCGAAGCAGGATCTCTCTGGTCATAGCGCATCATTCGTCTTGAAGCGGGCTTGTGCCACTTATGGGACAGAACTCGGCTACTGACATGAATGAAGCAAAGAACGCTCATTACATGTGATAGACGCCACTTTCCCAAGAAGCTTATCTGTGCTTCGACGGGCTTTAGCGGCAAATCGCATTGACACCTGTCACCGCCCGCGACCTGGCGTGAAAGCCCGCCATCTCCACCCATCCCGGAGCCTCGATGGCGGGCCTCACTCCGACGCACCTGAACGCGTCTCGCTAATACCTTGCCGGAATCGGCGATTCCGAAGGGTATATGTGACCCACATCACAGTAAAAAATCACTCTTCGTAGCTAGACTTAAACGCTACGTTATAAATATTACTATCCGTCTAGCAATTGTGCACTTGCTGTACTGGACGGAAGTGCAACCGACCGGCGAAGATGCGTTCACCGTCGTGACGCGCCGCCCATCCCACACGCACCACCTGCCGCGCCGATCGACGACGGAGTCGCCGAGACCCGCCCGGGCCTCACTCCACGCACCTGAACGTAGGAAGTGACATGACGCGTCGTCCCCCGAAGGACCAGTCCGCCGTTCCCAAGACCGATAAGTCCTCTCCGTCCGGTTCCAAGCAGGACCGGCACCAGAAGGACACCCGCGCGCGGAAAGGAGAGCACCGCGCGGGTGACCGGGCAAAGCCGGTAAAGCCCTCCGTCCCGAAGCAGGCGGTCCCGGACCGACCGGTGGCCCAGAAGCCCTCGGGCATCGCCGAGCCGGTACAGGCGCTGCCCCAGCCCGCGTCCCCGGACGCACCGTGGATGCGCTCCCGGCTGTTCGCCCGTCTCGCCGGCGCGGCCATGACCGGCATCTCGCTGCTGCCCGGCACGGAGTCGCTCCATCCCGGCCTGCGCTGCGCCGCCATCGTGATCTTGGTCTTCGATGTCTTGTGCGAGACCATCGGTCAGTTCCTGGCCGTGGCGAAGGCCCTCCGCAAGGCGGTCACGTTCGAGCCCCTCAATGCCCGCGCGGACCGCAACGGCGACCTGGCATTCGACTCCCGAGTCGTGCTGCGCTCGATGCCTACCCTGCCCAAGCTCCGCATCACCGGGCGGATCCTCAGCGGCGGGCTGCTCGCCGTCCAGTGGCTGAACGATCTGCAGTCCCTCCAGACCGAACTGCTCACCGTCGTCCTCTCGGTGCTGCTGGTCGACGGGGTCACCCAGATCGGCAGCGAGGTCCGCTCGCGCTGGGAACGCTGGATCGATGACGTCAGGTCGCGGACCGACACGAACGACGAGGTCTGATGGGCTCCACCATGCACCACGGCCTCCCCCCGCACACCAGCGGGGGGAGGCCGCCCCATGCCGACAGATGGGCTGCCATGGACGAACGAACCGAGATGTTCGAAGAGTTCGTCGCCGATGCGCGCGCGAGGTTGACCCGGATAGCGAAAGTGCGGGTGCCGGCCTGGACGGCGGAGGACCTCGTCGCCGAGACGTTCGAGGTCATGTACACCAAATGGCGCGAAGTGCTCGCCGACCCCACCCCGCCCTTCCGCTACGCCTGCGGCATCCTGCGCAACAAGGTCGTCAACTCCCGCCGACACACCAACCGCGAAGTCCTTCCCGGCACCGCCGACCTACTCGACCTCATAGAGCCCCAACTCGAGGAATCAGCCGAACAGACAGCCGTCCGCAACATCCAGATAGACACCCTCACCGCATCCATCAGATCAGCCCTGACACAACGCGAACAGCAGACATTCCTCCTGCACTACATCCACAGCCTCACCACCGCCGAGATCGCCGACATGCTCGACGTCAACCCCGCCACCGTCCGCGCCCAACTCAAACACAGCCGCCAAAAACTCAAACGCAGCATGAAACACAGCACCACCCTCCACGACGACTAACCCCACCCCGCCCGCCACCCCAGCGGCCCGGGTGAGTGCAGGACCCGTCGAACCGACAGAACCCGTACTCACCCCGCCGCAACACCAGGTCCTGCTGAGCCCATCTCCGTGAGTGGTCGGGGCGGGCGCGCCGGGCACCTGCCAGTGGTCGGTGCCTGGTCATCGCGGTGGCTCCTTCGTGTCGGGCCGCCCTGGTGGGCGGGGACTCGAGGGAGCAGCGTGCAACCGACCCCCTTGTCCGCGGTCTGACCGTGGCCAGTAGCGGGCGTGGACAAGGGGAAACGCGGCGATGGCCGGGGCGGTAGCGGACCTGGACAAGCGTCGGCGGGGAGGACAAGTTCCCCAACATGCGGCCGGACGGTCCAGCGAAGCACCCCCGCGCGGCGGGGAGGACACGCCGATCCACGCCGGGGTGTAGGGCAGGGCCGAAGCACCCCCGCGTCGGCGGGGAGGACCCTGGCGGGCGTTCGCATGTTCGCCCCGACAACGAAGCACCCCCGCGTCGGCGGAGAGGACTCGGTGGCGTTCAGGTCGTCCCGGAGTTCCTGCGAAGCACCCCCGCGTCGGCGGGGAAGACGCCGGGCGGACGGAGTGGCCGAACGAGCCGTCCGAAGCACCCCCGCGTCGGCGGGGAGGACCTGCCCGACTATGAGGGCGACCCCCGCCAGGACGAAGCACCCCCGCGTCGGCGGGGAGGACGATGGTGGCGGTGTCGGCAAGGGCACGCATGGCGAAGCACCCCCGCGTCGGCGGGGAGGACTCTTCAGGGTGGTGGCGCTCATGGGGATGCTCCTGAAGCACCCCCGCGTCGGCGGGGAGGACCTGTCCCGCGGTGATGGCGCGCGGGATGCCGTCGAAGCACCCCCGCGTCGGCGGGGAGGACTTCTGGGCCCGGCGCTGCTCCGCAGCCACGGCCGAAGCACCCCCGCGTCGGCGGGGAGGACGACGCCGAGGCGGCGCAGCGCAAAGGTGAACGCGAAGCACCCCCGCGTCGGCGGGGAGGACGCGGGCCCCACCCCACGGCCCTCTCCGGTGGACGAAGCACCCCCGCGTCGGCGGGGAGGACCCACACTGCGGCACCGCAACGAGATCCGGAGCCGAAGCACCCCCGCGTCGGTGGGGAGGACATCTCGCCCGCCTCGACCAGGCTCCGGACCGCCGAAGCACCCCCGCGTCGGCGGGGAGGACCCGTTCTGGGCGTCGGTCTCCTGGCGTCCCGTCGAAGCACCCCCGCGTCGGCGGGGAGGACCGGCGCACGGCGGCGATCGGGTAGACGGACACCGAAGCACCCCCGCGTCGGCGGGGAGGACGAGGCCGACCCTGCCCAGCGCCACGTCGGCGGCGAAGCACCCCCGCGTCGGCGGGGAGGACGGCCCGGTCCTGGCCGCTGCGGTAGGCGGCCTCGAAGCACCCCCGCGTCGGCGGGGAGGACGGTGGGCGCGGTCTCCAGGTGTCGGGAGAACGCGAAGCACCCCCGCGTCGGCGGGGAGGACGCGGCTCCGGCCGCCGCGGCGCCGACGACGAGCGAAGCACCCCCGCGTCGGCGGGGAGGACGTCTCACTGACCAGCGAGTGGACCGCCCTGGCCGAAGCACCCCCGCGTCGGCGGGGAGGACCGCCGCCGCCGTAACCATGCGGTGCGCCGCCGCGAAGCACCCCCGCGTCGGCGGGGAGGACGCTTCGGGCGGCGGTGTACTTCCGCTGGATGGCGAAGCACCCCCGCGTCGGCGGGGAGGACGGTTCTGCAGCACCATCGGGGGAAACGTGTCGCGAAGCACCCCCGCGTCGGCGGGGAGGACGCGGCGGTCGCGAACAGGACAGCTACGGCGACCGAAGCACCCCCGCGTCGGCGGGGAGGACTACCAGCTCACCCGGGGCTGGTACCTCCCGGACGAAGCACCCCCGCGTCGGCGGGGAGGACCCCTGCCACCGGCGGATCGCGGCGCGGGCCGCCGAAGCACCCCCGCGTCGGCGGGGAGGACCATCACCCGGGCCTGGTGATGGCTGTGGGCTCCGAAGCACCCCCGCGTCGGCGGGGAGGACGCGAGAGGGCCTTATATCTATCCTATTCAATGCGAAGCACCCCCGCGTCGGCGGGGAGGACCCGGCAGGATCCCCCCACTCGATGTTCCACACCGAAGCACCCCCGCGTCGGCGGGGAGGACGTGGCGTAGTAGTCGGCGAGCCGGGTGAACTGCGAAGCACCCCCGCGTCGGCGGGGAGGACGTGGCGTAGTAGTCGGCGAGCCGGGTGAACTGCGAAGCACCCCCGCGTCGGCGGGGAGGACCAACGCCCGTCGCCCTACTTCCGGTTGTCGGTCGAAGCACCCCCGCGTCGGCGGGGAGGACGGAAACGGACCGACTATCGCCGGGGGGTTTTTCGAAGCACCCCCGCGTCGGCGGGGAGGACGTGCCGGATATCGCCGAGAACATCGGCGAAAGCGAAGCACCCCCGCGTCGGCGGGGAGGACGGCCTCATCCTCTCCGCGCGGGAGGTCATGATCGAAGCACCCCCGCGTCGGCGGGGAGGACAATTGCCGGTGTAGGCCATGACGTCACACCCTCGAAGCACCCCCGCGTCGGCGGGGAGGACACCCCCGCCGAAGCGCCCCGCGTGCCGGGGCGCGAAGCACCCCCGCGTCGGCGGGGAGGACCGCCTGTCGGTCTGCTCGGGCAGCGGGTTCGCCGAAGCACCCCCGCGTCGGCGGGGAGGACCAGACCGGCACGGGAGTCGGCGAGCCCCTCGGCGAAGCACCCCCGCGTCGGCGGGGAGGACCAGCGGAGACGGCGTTCAAGATTCGCGTGTACCGAAGCACCCCCGCGTCGGCGGGGAGGACGTGCGCGGCGCGTCGACCGCGCCCAGCGAACCCGAAGCACCCCCGCGTCGGCGGGGAGGACCGGCCCGGCCCCCGGCCCGGCTCCTGCCACAGCGAAGCACCCCCGCGTCGGCGGGGAGGACGTGAGCGACATCAACGGCGGCATCGGGTTCGACGAAGCACCCCCGCGTCGGCGGGGAGGACCCTTCGCGACCTGCGGTTCTTCAGGGGCTTTGCTGGTTCTTTGCTGGAGCCATGGCTGTCATGCGGATGAGGGTGAGGCCGTCGAAGTCTTCGGGGACACGGCGTCGGGTTCCTGCGGTGCGGATGGCGTAGCCCTGTTCGGTGGGTGCGGGGTGGATGAGGACGGCTGCTCCGTTGCCGACGGTTTCGGTGACAGCCTGCCAGAGGTGGTCGCGTACGCGGGCGGAGACGGAGCCGACGAAGATGCCGGGTACTACTTCGCTGGTCCACCGGCTCAGGGCGCCGCGCAGGTGGTCGGGGACTGCGGTGGTGGCGATCACCAGCATGGACGGCATCAGGCGCCGCCTGTGGCGTAGTTGACTCCGGCTGGCAGGGCGCCTGCCTTGGGGTCCCATAGGTGGACCATCTCGACGTCGCGCCGCTCGGAGCGGTCTTCATCGTCTGGGTCGTGGTCGGTCTGTGCCGGTGTCAGCAGGGCCTGGAGGTCGTGGACGATGCGTGGCAGCAGGCGCAGGAGGCGGAGGTCTTCGCGGAAGCGGCGGCGGGCTTCCTGTTCGGGGTTGGCGGCCTGGTGCAGGGCGAAGGCGAGGGGCAGGGTGGTCTGTGCTTTGTAGAGGTCGGCGATGTCGTAGACGAAGGCGTGTTGGGTGCCGGCGTGGACGAAGCCGAGGGCGGGTGACAGGCCCAGGGCGAGCAGGGCTGCGTGGACGATGCCGTACAGGCAGGTGTTGGCGGCGGACAGGGCGAGGTTGACGGGGTCTTGGGTGTGCCACTGGTCGGGCTGGTAGGCGCGGCGGAAGCGGCCGATGCCGTGCTGCTGGGCGAGGATCTTGTAGAGGGCTTTCATGCGCTGGCCTTCCATGCCGCGCAGTTGCTCCAGGGTGACGGTGTCGGGGAGTTCGGTGGCGTCGAAGCGCATGCCGTACATGCGTGTGGCGATGTCGAGTCGCCGGGCGGGGTCGGTCCAGGCGGTGACCTGCTGTTCGAGCCAGTGGGTGGTCAGGGAGTCGGGCAGGATGCCGGCGTAGGCGCGCACGCCGCCCGCTCCGGTGCACACCACGCTGGTGCCGTGGCGTGCCAGCGTGGTCAGGGCGGGGGTGGTGATGGACACGCCCGGGCCGAGCAGCAGGCAGGACAGGGCAGCGGTGGGGAGGTAGACCAGGTCGGTGCGGTCGGGCGCGGCCTGGATCTGTGCGCATACGCCGGTGTCGTCCTGCACGACGCGGACCATGTCGAGGTAGAGGAACGACAGGGAGTCGGCGACGCGGGGCAGCATGGCCAGTGTGGGCGCGGCCAGGCGCCGGCGTGCCTGGCCGCCCTTGTCGGCGGTGCTCACGTCGTGGTGGCCGGGGCGAGGCTGAGCAGGCCGGCTCCGTAGGGTTTTCCGCGGCCGATGCCGTTGCGGACGGCTTGGGACAGGGCGTCGGGATCGGTGACGGTGGCGGTGCCGTCGTAGCGGATCAGGCTGTGCCGCATGGTCGGGCCCTGTTGGCGCTGGGGGCGTGCGGGGGCCAGGTTGGTGGGGGTCAGGATGTGGAGGTGCAGGCCGGCGTCGGCGGCGCGGCGAAGCCACCATTGGTCGGCGTCCGCTCCCGCAAGCGGAATGACCTTGCCGCGCTTGTTCTTCTGGTCGAGGGGGAGGCGTTCGCGTTTGGCGGGGTTGAGGACGATGCGGTAGCGGACGGCGAGCCCTTTGTGCAGTGCGGTGAACATGGGCGCCAGGTCTTTGATCTCGGTGTGGCCGTAGTCGGCCGGCAGGAGTGCCGGGTCGAGGTGGGCGGCCTGGACGAGGAGGGTGCTGGAGGTGTCGCTCTCCTCGAGCCGGTAGAGCAGTCCGGCCTGCAGGCGTGGCGAGTCGCCGAGGTTGTCGGGGACCATGCGCATGACGGTGCGGTGCATCTGGGTGGCGTCGCGCAGGTCGCGGTGCACGAAGCGGTGGTGGGGGTTGAGGCGGATGCGGGCGAGGACCGGGTAGTCGTTCATGCGCTTTCCTGGGTGTGGGCGTAGTCGATCAGTCGCCGCATCAGGGTGTGCTGGGGGCCGGCCAGAGTGTGGGGCAGCGCTTCGACGCTGCGGTACAGACGGCGCATGCGGTGGCTGCGGCCGTGCGGGGAGAAGCTGACCGGGATGTCGTTGACGTCGAGGATGTCGCCCTGCGGCATGCTCGACGGGGGCGGCGGTTCCTCGCGCAGGAATTCCACCTCGATGGTGTCGCCTGCCAGGCCGGCGGGAGCGCTGTGGCTGAGCGGTACGTGGCGGCGCAGTTCGGCGTCGGGGTCGTCGACGTGGGTGCGCAGCACGAATGGCTCGTCCGGCACGCAGGAGCGGCGGCCCAGGTAGGGGGCCCAGTGCGGGCGGCGCAGGGCCTGGGCCAGCTGGTTGACGCTCTGGTCGGGTCCGGATACGGCGACGACGAAGACGGCGTCGGACAGGTAATGGCGTCGGGTGATCACTGCGGCGCCCTTGTTGCTGCCGCCGCTGGTGGCGGCGGTGCGTGGTTTGGGCAGGCCGCCACCGACGGTGTGGTAGTCGATGAGACGTATGCCGGGGCGGTCGACGCGGACGGTGAGGCGCAGGTGGTCGTAGTGGTCGGGCAGGGGGTCGTCGCGGCCGATGCCCTGCGCGGCGGCGAACAGGCCGATGAGGGCGGAGCGGGTGGGGAAGGGGGCGGTGTCGCGCACGGCGGTGAACGCGGAGCGTTCTCCCCACGACTGGAGAGGGCCGGCCAGGCGCAGCAGGATGGCGCTCACTGCTGTTCTCCGGACTGGGGCAGGCTGGCTTCCAGGGCGGCTTCGATCAGGTTGTCGTAGGAGTCGTGTGCCTCGCCCAGGCCGGTGAGGTGTTCGTCGGGGGCGATGGTGGCGTGGCCGTGGAAGCGGCGGCTGCGGTTGCCGGTGAGCCGGTTGATCTCGTGTGCGTAGGAGGCGAGCGCCTTGCGGGAGCTGGTTGAGAAGCCGCCTTGCAGGTCGGCGGTCACGGGGGTTTCGAAGGCGGCGGCCAGGGAGAGCGGGCGGTGTTCGCGCACCGCGAGGTAGGCGAGGTCGGGCAGGGTGTGGGGGGCGGTGCTGTTGCGTTTGGCCTGGGGCAGGGAGAGGAGGAAGTGCTCGGCGAAGGAGGCCAGGACGGTGCGGGCGGCCTTGGTGTCGCCTTCGAGGTTCTTGATGAGGTCGGTGATGTTGACGGTGGCGTAGCGGTAGAAGACGCCGGCGCTGAACTCGGCGGTGTCCAGGTGGGCGCTTCCGGTTTCGGCTTCGCCCAGCCAGTCGTCGACGGCGGTGAAGTAGTCGCGCTGGGGCTCGGCGGTGTGGGTGGTGAAGGCGTGGGCGACCTGGGCGGCGCCGTCGACGTTGGCGTCGGGGAGTTCCGCCAGCATCCGTCCCAGCAGGCTGATGGAGGCGGTGCGGCGCTTGAGGATGTCCTCGATGCGGGCGGGGGGCAGCAGTTGTCCGGGCTTCTTGCTGTCCTTGCCTTTTTCCAGCGCGTCGCGGTGCTCGGTGCACACCGCGGCGAGCTCGTCGATGGCGGCCTCGGGCAGGAACAGCAGGACGGAGGTGTGGCCTTCCTTCTCGGTGCCGATGCCTTTCTTCCCGGCGCTGGCGGCGACCTGGGATCCGGCGAACTCCGCCAGATCGGCCGGCCATCCGGTCTTCTCCAGGGCTTGCTTGACCTTGACGGGCACCATGCGGGTGCGTGCGGCCTTCTCGCCCAGGTCCTGCTCGACGCCGTGGCGGATGACCCGCTTCCAGGACTGGCTGGAGACCCGGATGCGGGGCGCGTTGCCGTAACGGACCTGCTTGGGAGAGCCGAGATCGTCGCGGTTGAGGTTCGCGGCAGGCACCGACTGCAGTGCGCTCAGGTCCAGGTAGAGGGTCATCGCTGGTTCTCCTCGGTCACGTCTGGGGTGTCGGTGCCCTGGGTGTCGGGCGTGGTTTCGGCGGTGGTGATACGGAAGTAGCTTTCGAGCCAGGCGGTGGCGATGCGGTCGCGGTCGCGGTTGAACCAGGTGAGGTCTTGCAGGAGGACCGCCCAGTCCACGGGGACGCCGCCGTTCAGGAGTTGCCGGGTCAGGGCGGGCAGGCCCGGGTGGACGGCGTCGGCGGACTGACGTGACATCAGGTGCAGGGCACTTTCGGCGGTTGCCGGTTTCAGGACGCCTTGGGTGACGGCCTGCCCGAGGGCGGCTCCGAGGTTGGCACGGGCGCGCCAGGCGGCGCCGTTCTCACCGTCCGCTGCGCCTGGGGCCGCCAGGTCGCGGGCGGTGCGCGGGCGGGCGGCGATCAGTGCGGCCACCGCGTAGTGGGCGCGCTTGGCGTCCTGGTGCATGTCAGCCGTCCAGGGCACGAGGTAGCGGTGCAGGTAGTTGCAGCGCTCGACGGGCAGGCCGAGTCCGCGGCGCAGTTCGGCCCTCGTCTGCTTGGATGCGCACAGGTCGAACACGTAGGCCACGAAACGGTCGGACGAGTGTGGGGGTTTCTTCGGCGTCGCGGATGCCGGAGGGGAAGAGGTCATGGCACGTCCCTGGTGAAGCGCGGGCGGAAACAACGAGCGGCTGCCGTGGTGGCAAACCGGGGCAGCCTGGTCAGGCTGCGTGTGTGGCGGGCAGCAGGGCCAGCACGAGAGCGCGGGCGCGGGCGCGGGCCCGCGCCACCCGGATGTCGGCGCGGCTCGTCTGACCGATCGCCTCGTCCAGTGCGGTCAGCGCCGCCTGGACGAACGGCCGCTCGACGGCGGCCTCGGTCTGCTCCGGTGCGGCCAGGCGCCAGAACTGCTCTTCGGCGGCCGGCCAGTAGCGGGCCAGCGCTGCTGATGCCCAGGGGCCGGGCTTGCGCTGGTCGATTCTGACCTTGGCTTTAGGGGAGGGGTCGGCTGTTGCGTCGGTGGCGAGCCGCCAGGCGACCTTCGCGGCGAACTCGAGGCGGGAGGCGGTGTCCTCTGCCACTCGGTGACAGCGGCTGATGTGATGGGCCATGGCCGGGTCCGTCTCCTCCTGCCACTGCAGTACCGGCGGAGTCGTCGCCTGGAACCAGACGCTGTCCTTTTGCTGGCCGTCCTGCTCGAACCCGTAGGCGCGCACCCGCAGCGCAGGCAGCAGCTGCTTGGGTAGATCTTCCAGGCACGGCGGCCGCTGCGCGTCCTGGGCGCTGTCCTTGAGCAGCAGAGAGTCCACATCCCGCCACAGGGCCCGCGCGCCGTCGGCCTCCCGTGGCTGGAACCCCTCGTCCTTGCGCCGGTCGAGGATCTGGTACGGATCACGCACCTGGGGAGCGGGCTCGTGTGTCGACCAGGTGAGGTAGGCGTCGGTCACCGACCGGCCATCGGGGGCGGGCACCAGCAGCGCCGCATGGCGGAAGCGCCCCGTCAGCAGCCTGCCAGGCCACGTCGGGCCAGGAACAGGCTCCAGCGGGGCGTTCAGCTCCTCCTCCCACGGGCAGGCGTCTGCCGATTCCCAGTCCGCCTCGACCTGCGGGCTGGGCACGGCCAGCACCAATGTGGTGAACAGCTGTGGCGCCCAGGCGAAATAGGACACGGACTTCCGCAACGGCGCCGCGTCCCCGCTGCCGGTGCGCACCGTAGTGATCCGCCGCGGCGTGCACTGGCCGGAGGGCCCGAAATACAGCTGCGCGATCAGATGCCACACCGCCTCATGGGCAGGCACCGCAACCGGCGCCAGATCCGTGAAATGCCCGAACAGCACTGCCCCGTTGACGCCTGTGGGCCGCCCGAGCACCAGCTTGTTCACTCCGGACGGATTCGGCGCGCCCTTCGCGTCGACGCATTCGGCGGCCAGTCGCGGATCCTGCAGAAACGGCCGCTGTCCGTCGAACAGGTCGAGACGGCCCGCCGGCACCTGGCGGTCGAAGTAGGCGTCCACCGCCTGCGGATCGAAGCGGCCCTGCTTGAGGACACGCCGGCGCAACGCATGCCAGTCCTCGACGTCTTCCGCGACGCCCGCATCATCCAGACGCACTCCTGCGTCCTGACCGATCCTTGCGGTCATCGCAGCCAGGATCCGCAGCAGACCCGCCGCCGCCGGCGGCACCGGCAGCTCCACATCCACGATCTCGTGCGCCCGCTGAAACAGCTCCCGCAGCCCCAGCCGCACCGACTCACCCGTCAGCAACCGCACCGGAATCCACGACTCGTCCCGCAGATCGAACCCCCCACTCACGTCCACACTCCTTCACGACGAACGCAGTCCAACACCACACCGCGGAAGGGCAACCGGCCCCCCAGGCCAATCCCCGGCGTCGTGCCCGACATTGAAGCACCGGCCACTGACAACGGCCCGCAAAGCGGCCGTGACGCACACCAGTTGAGCACCGTCACGACGGCAGCGCAGAAAAATGGAGAAGGTGGAAGGGCAGGGGCTCTTTAGCGTGCATTCCGTGGTATTGCCCCTTCCCCGGGGAGCGCGGCTGGTCCGTGGGTCGTCGTCATGGTGATCGGGTTGTGCCCGGGTGAGGCCGCCGACGGGGCCTTCAGCGCACCGCTGCTCACCACTGCTGAGACGCGCCGCCGTCCAAGCAGTTAGCCTGCAGCCAGTCCGCCGGCCGCCGTACTGGCACGCTTCGTTCCCTGCCGCGGTGGGGGTGATCCAGTGGACGGGCACGGGCGGCTCCGCCCTGGAGAACGCTTCCCCGCCGACGCGGGGGTGCCTGAGCAACGGCCAGGTTCCAGCTCAGCGCCGTACGAGCCCGAGGTCCTCATCCAAGTGCAGTGTCCTGCCGCCGACGGCCACCGCGTGGACCGTTCCGTGATCGATGGGCTGGTACAGCACCCGGACCTCTGCCAGCATCGGATGCTCCGCCCACGACGGCGGAGGAACAAGAGTCTCGGCGTCCTCGGCGTGGAACCAGCCGGCGCTCACCGGTACGGTGCGCCGCATCACCGCCCGCACGGCCGCAGCGGGCATCTTGCGTCCAGCACCCGGGTCCGGGATCGGTTCAGCGCCCGCACGGTCGAGTGTCCTGCTCCCGTCGGCGTGCACGTAGGCGCACAGCAGCCGCACCGACGCGGCTCCCAGCCGGGTAGCGGTCTCCCACTCGTCCTCCTCCCCCGGCAGGCTGTGCAGGGCATGCAGGCCGGACACGCTCCGCGCCCGGCAGACAGCCACCAGGCCGGCCTGCCCCCGCTGCGCCAGCTGTTTGCCCTGATGAGCGGTCCACGCTGCCCTGCGCCGGCCGTCGAAGGCGTCCCAGTCGAAGTGGTCCGCGGCAGTTCCGTGCACCGACTCGACCAGGTCCTGCACGTCTTCGGGGATCGAGACCGCCTTGCCGGCGAGTTCGTTCAGCTTCGCGGAGGTCTTGTCGAGCAGGAACTCGGAGTAGACCTCCCCCCACTGCCTGGGCACTGCCCCGCCTTCGGCCAGCGGGTCCAGCACGACGAGGCGCGGCGCCCGCGCCCAGGCTGGGCGGCTGCGGCCTCCGGGGTAGCCGTTGCGGGCCCACCAGTTCTCGTGGCGCCAGCACCGGCCGGCCCGCTGCAGCAACAAGGCCAGCGGGGCAAGGTCACTGATGACGACGTCGGCATCCAGATCCAGGGACTGCTCGACGACCTGCGTGGCCACCACGATCCGGCGCACCGGCCGCGGCCCCGTACGCCCCATCCCCGAAGTGACCTCGCCGGTGCGTGCCTCGCGCACGTCGCCGGGGAAGCGGGCGTGCAGCAACTGCACCATCCCCGCCTCGGCATGCGAGCGGTCGTCGAAGCGAGCCCGCAGACGGAGGTAGGTCTCCTGCGCGTCGCCGACGGTGTTGCACACCACCAAGGCGGTACCGCCCTCGCCCACGGCCACGGGTTCCGCCAGGCGCTCGATCACCGCCAGACGGTCACGGGCCCCGCCCCGGCCCCGGACGACCGGCTCCACCGCGACGCCCAGCTCCATGCTCCGCTCGGCCGCCTGCTCCCGCCGCCGCACCTGCGAGATCTCCGTAGCACGGGCGCTGGAACCGTCCACATACAGCCAGCCCGGATACGGGGCCGGAAACGTCCGCTCGCCCAACTCGTTTCGCTTGTGCCCGGCGCCCTGCAGATACTCCTTGATCAGCCGGTCGCTGACCGAAGCCGGCAGCGTCGCCGACAGCAGGACGACCGGAACCCCGAAAGCGCCGAGCCAGTTCAGCAGGCGGCCCAGCAGCACCTGCATGTAGGCGTCGTAGGCGTGGGCCTCGTCCACGATGAACGTCTTGCCCGACAGCGCCAGCAGCCGCAGGGCGTTGTGCCGCACCGGCAGCACCGACATCAGCGCCTGGTCCACCGTGCCCACCGCGAACTGCGCCAGCAGCGGACGCTTGGAACCGCGCAGCCACTGCCGCGGACGCATATCGGCCTGCGCCCGCCGTCGCCCCGCCGCGACCTCGTCCCCGTCGCAGGTCACCACCTGCTGACCCGCCTCCAACGTCTCATCCGAGTACGCCGTGTTCAGCCAGGCCATGCTGTGCACCAGCGTCAGCCCCGCCCCCTGGCCGGACTGGCGCATGAGCGCCTGCGCGACCCGCCCGTACATCTGATCGCTGGTGGCCATCGTCGGCAACAGGAACGCGAACCCGTGCGTGCCGAACACACCCGACACCACCCGCTCCGCCTCCAGAGCACTCTCCGTCTTGCCGTCCCCAGGAGCAGCCGTCACCAGCAGGATGCCGCCCCGGCCCCCGACCCCCTCCTCCAACGCCGCCGGCAGCTCCTGCATGACCGAACGCTGCAGCGCATTGGGCTGCCCGTCAATGCCGTACGCCTCGGCGAAATCCCTGCGCCGCAACCCCACCGGTGCCAGCCCCGCATCAGCCAGCAGCCCGGCGGCATCCGCACACGAACGCGCGAAATGCTCCGCCAGCGACACCTGCAAACTCCTTTGCCGACCCCGCAGGTAATCGGCCTGGCTGACCAGCCAGTCCGCCAGGATGACCACCCCCGTCACCAGCACCCCGGCAGCCGGCTTGAACGACTCCGGCGCACCGGGCGAACCCAGAAGAGCGTGGACCGCCGACGCATGCGCCGCCCGCTGACGTGCCCAGGCCGGCCCTCCCAGAAACGGCGAACCAGCCCCGCCCTCATCGCGGTAGAAGCGGCCGTGATGACCCCCGATGATCTCAGCGACCCGTTCCGCGGCCACCGTCTCCCCATCGGCGTCGAAACCCAAGACCGCCAGCACGTCCGCGGCCGCCCGCATCCCCGCCACGTCATGCCCCAGCCGCTCCGAACCCATCCTCGCCCGCTCCGTGGCCAGCGATCCGGCAAGACCCTCACTGCCGTGCCGGGAACAGAACTGAAACCCCGACAGCTTCCCGATGTCATGCAGCCCGGCACACAAGCCCACCACCGCCCGCGCCCGGCCCGGCTCGTCAGCGAAACCCATCCCCTCGGCGATACTCAGCCGCTGACCGCCCGACAGGTACACGTCCCACAGATGCAGCGCCATCGCCGCCGCATCCAGTAGATGCCGCACCAGCGGATACGGCGGAAGCCCCGGGTCCAGACCGCGCGACTTCCCCCACACCGACTCATCCGGCACCTCGCCCCCCACAGACAGCATGACCGACCCCCTCCGGACTCCACCCGACCACCATCACGGCGAACCACAGATCCAAACACACCGCACCGACACAGCCCCCGCTCACAAACACAGCTAAAGTCCTCACCGTGAACCGCCCACCACACCATCGCCGGCCCGGCACCCCGGTAAAGAAAAAGCAAAGCCACCACTGAGCCGCAGGTCAGAAAGAGTCCTCCCCGCCGACGCGGGGGTGTGCCGTTCTACAACGACCCTTCGAAGGAGTTCGACTAGTCCTCCCCGCCGACGCGGGGGTGTGCCGTCCGAGGACCCCGGACATTCGTGGGAACGAAAGTCCTCCCCGCCGACGCGGGGGTGTGCCTGCGGATGGGTGGCCGCCGACCGGCGCACCCCCGTCCTCCCCGCCGACGCGGGGGTGTGCCGCTGTCCCCGGCCACCGACACCGACCCCAAGGAGTCCTCCCCGCCGACGCGGGGGTGTGCCGGCGAGGCATCCGGCGAGGGCGAGCACGCTGCCGTCCTCCCCGCCGACGCGGGGGTGTGCCGACGCCGGACCGGCGGGTGATGTTCTCGGCTCCGTCCTCCCCGCCGACGCGGGGGTGTGCCGCCGGAGCCGGTCCTGACCGGCGCGCAGTGGAAGTCCTCCCCGCCGACGCGGGGGTGTGCCGTTCGGCGAGTTCAGCGCGACGGACCTGAAGCCGTCCTCCCCGCCGACGCGGGGGTGTGCCAGACGGAGGACCCTCAGACCGTCTGGACCCGCGCGTCCTCCCCGCCGACGCGGGGGTGTGCCGCCGACCGCCGCATCCTCGCCCGCCACCGCCTCGTCCTCCCCGCCGACGCGGGGGTGTGCCGCGGTCCGAGACGGGATACACCGCACCCCCTATGTCCTCCCCGCCGACGCGGGGGTGTGCCGGTGCAGCTCAGCCCCCGGTTCCGTCGGTGCCGGTCCTCCCCGCCGACGCGGGGGTGTGCCATCACGCTTCACACCCCATCGCTTCACACCTGCGTCCTCCCCGCCGACGCGGGGGTGTGCCGCTGTAGGCGCCGGATCCGTAGGTGGTGGTCGAGTCCTCCCCGCCGACGCGGGGGTGTGCCGGTCTGGGATCCTGGCCCACCACCCCCGGCACCGTCCTTCCCGCCGACGCGGGGGTGTGCCGCTAGAGCTGCAGCCCGAGTCCAACGACCAGGCGTCCTCCCCGCCGACGCGGGGGTGTGCCGTCGGTGACGTCGGCCTCGCACCATTCGCTGACGTCCTCCCCGCTGACGCGGGGGTGTGCCGAAGTTCGGGGCCTTCGTCAAGGAGTGGATGGCGTCCTCCCCGCCGACGCGGGGGTGTGCCGGATCGTGATGCTTCACTCCGTGCCAGCCGCCGGTCCTCCCCGCCGACGCGGGGGTGTGCCGATGATGTCCGAGGAGAAGGAAGAGGGCCGCCGGTCCTCCCCGCCGACGCGGGGGTGTGCCGTCCACCCTCACTGCGTTGCGGATCACGGCGACGTCCTCCCCGCCGACGCGGGGGTGTGCCGGTTGCCGTCCGTGGCGGTGAGGATGAGGCGGAGTCCTCCCCGCCGACGCGGGGGTGTGCCGTGAGCGAAGGATTCGCAGGCGACCCGTTCCACGTCCTCCCCGCCGACGCGGGGGTGTGCCAACGATGCCACGGTCCAACGCCCACGCGCCGAAGTCCTCCCCGCCGACGCGGGGGTGTGCCGTTGTCCGGTCAACCTACCCTTAGAAACTGGCGGTCCTCCCCGCCGACGCGGGGGTGTGCCGCCATTCAGAGTGTCAGCCTTGCGTGACTCAAATCCTCCCCGCCGACGCGGGGGTGTGCCGGCGGGCCTTCGTCTCCAGCCACTCGGGGGCGAGTCCTCCCCGCCGACGCGGGGGTGTGCCGCAGCTATCCGGATCCCGGCCTGGTGCAGGTGACGTCCTCCCCGCCGACGCGGGGTTTGCCGACGCGTGGACGGCAGCCGTCGCCCACCTCACCGTCCTCCCCGCCGACGCGGGGGTGTGCCGAGCTGAAGAACATCACGGGGATGTCCTTCGGGGTCCTTCCCGCCGACGCGGGGGTGTGCCGTTGAACGTGGGCTTGACCACGCCTCCGTCGTCCTCCCCGCCGACGTGGGGGTGCTCCTGATCTTGGGTGTGGCGTGTGAGGGGTCTGGCCGTCCTCCCCGCCGACGTGGGGGTGCTCCGGAGCCCCTATGCCGATCGCCGTGGTCCGGGCGTCCTCCCCGCCGACGTGGGGGTGCTCCGGTCCCGTAGGTGCTCTCGGGGGCGATGCCCAGGTCCTCCCCGCCGACGTGGGGGTGCTCCGCGTGCGGGCTCGGCTTCGAACTCCACCCGCGCGTCCTCCCCGCCGACGCGGGGGTGTTCCGCCGGGGCATGCGAAGGGCAGCGCTCCTGGTCCTCCCCGCCGACGCGGGGGTGTTCCTTCGTCGCGCCCTTTCAGCCCAGCGGCACTCTCGTCCTCCCCGCCGACGCGGGGGTGTTCCGTACCTGAACCGGCCGAACCTCTACCCGCGCCAGTCCTCCCCGCCGACGCGGGGGTGTTCCGGCGAACCCGGCGGTCGGCTACCGGCTGACGCTGTCCTCCCCGCCGACGCGGGGGTGTTCCGACGCTGGCGCGGCCGCCGACACCGGAGATGCGGTCCTCCCGCCGACGCGGAGGTGTTCCGCTCAAGCAGGCCGGCTTCACCCCGGATGAGCTGTCCTCCCCGCCGACGCGGGGGTGTTCCGTACCAGTTCGCCGGGACCGGGGCGGACATCGAGTCCTCCCCGCCGACGCGGGGGTGTGCCGCTGCCAGCTCCGCATCCCCTGCGAACTCCGCGGTCCTCCCCGCCGACGCGGGGGTGTGCCGCTGTCGTCCGCCGTCTTGAAGGCCAGGGCGGCGTCCTCCCCGCCGATACCGGGGTCTTCCGAATCCGTCCTGCTCGGGACTCTTCTTCCTGTCCGGCGTGGAGTTCATCCAGGGCTTCGCCCGCAAGACCGGCGCCCTCACCGCGCTCATCGTGTTCGTCATCGCCTAAACGCTGGGCGTCGACCCCGCCGTCGCCGCACGCCACGTACTCGGCGTGTCACCACCCCGCTGCCCGGAGCCGATCGGCACCGGGCAGCGGGGGCCTCCTCCTCGTAACCCGGACAGGGACGTCCTGCCGGTCAGCGGGAGACGGGCGGGAGGGCACGCTCGAGGAAGTCGAGCCGGACCTGGCGGGGCAGGGTGCTGTCGAGGCCGAGGGCGGTGCGGATGGAGTCGGCGCTGACCTCGCGGGGGATCTCCAGGCGGCGTTCGGCGTCGCCGATGATCTCGCCGATGAGGTGGTGGGCTGTGCGGGGGTGATGGCGGATGAGCCAGTCGAGCATCTTCGTCACCGGCGTCGTGATGCCGTAGAAGGTCGCGGGCCCGCCGCTGGAACTGTCGAGTTCCTTGCCGTAGGCGAGTTCGTCGAGGACGGCGTGCAAAACGGTCGCGGCCAGGTCGTGGACGTCGATGATGCTGTCGGTGTCGGCGGCCACGCTCAGGGCGAGTTCGTCGGCGATCTCCTGGACAGCGCTTGCGGTGCGAAAGCGCAAGGCCCAGCGCTTGCGCCAGTCGGGACGCTCCCACAGGGTGCCGAAGAACCGGCGTGCCAGGCGCTGGCGCAGGTCGGCCAGGCCGATCGACAGGTCGCTGTCGCCGGAGTCGAGCTTGGCGGCCGCGCTCTCCGGGGAACGGTCGCGCTCCTGTGCCCAGTCCTGGGCCACGGGGCGTGACCAGAGGCTGCGGCCGCTGACATGGGCTTGGGGCGGGGGCACTTCGCGCTGGTCGCGGGCGATGTAGGCGCGCAGGGTGGAGGCCGCGATGCCGCCGATCTTCGCCATCTCCGGCACGCCAATGAGCTGGTCGGCGGCGAGTTCGGGGGCGGACAGGCGCACTACACACTGCGACAGCGGCCGTGCGTTCGCGGGCCGGCGGGACGCCCACAGGGCCAGGTGGTCGTTCCACGGGTCGGGGGGCGGGGCGTCGAGGTCGAAGTTGGCGACCTTGAGCAGGCGGCCGCCGTCGGGGTGGGCGTTGTCGTCGATCAGGTCGGCGGCGGTGATGGTGGTGGCTGCTTTGACCGGCCGGCGCTCGAAGCGTTCGCCGGCGGCGTCCCAGACCTGGTCGGGCCGGTACCAGGTGGTGCCGTCCCACCAGTAGCCGCCCTGGCGGAACAGGAGCTGGGGCCCCCACCAGCTGCTGTGCCAGGGCGAGGCGTCCTGGTCCCGGACCAGGAGAACGGTGCGGCCGTGCTCGGGGTGCCGGCGCACGACCCAGGCAAGGTCCTGTCGGATCGGATCGGTCGTGAACGCGAGCCAGGAACCCTTCGTGTCGGGGACCCTGTCCCAGCGGCCCCACGTGCCTCCTTCTTCATGGCGTCCGATGGCCTCGATCGCGGCGGGGTCGTCGACCGGGATGTGGTCGTCGTCCACGAAGGGCAGGCCGGGGACGGGGTGGTCGGTGTGCAGGCCGTTGGCGACGGGCTGAAGGCGATGCATGGGTGCTGTACTCCTAGCGACTTATGTGCTGTAGATGCTTACAGCACATGCGATCCCCATCGCGCAGCACTCCGAAACCCCCTTGCCGCAAGACAAGTTGGCGACAAGTCAGACAACGACACTCAAGACAGCAACACCCGCTCACCCACACCGGAGGTCGCAAGACGCGTGTCGTAGCGCAGCGCGGCGATCGTGATGTCCGGCAGGTGGCGTTCGTGGGCCTCACGGAGTCCCCACCGCCTGGTCGTCGCCGACCGAGGCCGAGACCGCCGGCGACGCTCGTCCTCGACGCCGACACGGAGCGGAATGTGACCGGCTACGGCGTGGGCGGCCTGATCCTGGACGTGCCCACCAAGTCCTTGCCCGCCCTTGCCGAGTGGACGCTGGCCAAGGCGCAGCTCGGGGCGCGCCCTGTGACGACGCTCTGCGGCGGCGGGCGGCACCCACGGGCCGCCCCTGTGCAGGGCGGCCCGTTCGGTCGGCCGGTCGGTCAGATGTCAGGCACGTCTGGCACGTAGTTGAGCGCGGTCAGGCCAGGAGGGCGGCGTAGACGCTGGCCACGGTGGCGGTGAGGGTGATGACCGCGGCGAAGGTGACGGCGGCGCGGGTGAGAGTGGCGGGGTAGGTGGCGCCGTCCAGGCGGGCGAGCTTGCCCGCGCCGGCGGCGGCCAGCAGCGCGACGACGATTACGAGTGCGGTGGCAAGAAGGACGACGGTGACGGTCACGGCAGACTCCCGTTACACGATGGGGTGTTGACGTGCTCGAAGGTCATGGAAGTGGTGTGCGCCGGGGTTCGCCGGGGCGAAGATGAACATCGGCGAACACATCACGGCCCGGGGGGAGCAGGTGCGCGACGAGCCGAACGAGCACAGTCGGACACTCACCGAACTGCGCAGGAGACTGGATGCCGCACTGGCCCGCATGCGGCTGAACAAGACGCAACTGGCGCAGCGGACGGGGCTGGGGCGTACGACCGTGTCGCAGGCCTTCCAGCCCGATGGGCCGGTGCCGTCGGCGCAGACGGTGGCGGTGCTGGCCGGCGCCTTGAAGCTGCCGGTCGAGGAGTTACTGGCGCTGCAGCGGGACGCGGCTGGCAACGGGGGCGGTTGGCGGGCGGGGCCCGGCCGGTTGATCGGGGAATGGGAGCCGCACGATCTGGAGGTCCATCCGGCCGGGCAAGGCATCGTCGTTGACGGCTCAGGTGCGCCCGGGACACGGGCGCTTCCCGGGTACGTGCGGCGCGCCCATGACCGGGTGCTGGCGGAGGCAGTGAGGGATGCGGCGGCCGGCCGCAGCCGGATGTTGGTCCTGGTGGGCACCTCCTCGACCGGGAAGACCCGGGCCTGCTGGGAGTCCGTCCAGCCGCTCGCGGATCGGGGATGGCGGCTGTGGCATCCGGCCGACCCGACCAGGGCAGAAGCCGCCCTGGAGGACCTGCACCGTGTCCAGCCACGCACCGTGGTGTGGTTGAACGAGGCCCAGCACTACCTCGGCGACCGGGCGGCCGGTGAGCGGGTCGCAGCGGCCGTGCGCGATGTGTTGCTCAGCGCGGAGCGCGGACCGGTCCTCGTGCTGGGCACGCTCTGGCCGAAATACGCCCGCCAGTACACGGCCCTGCCCGCCCCGGGCGGGGAAGATCCGCACAGCCGGGTCCGAGAACTGCTCTCCGGCCGGACCCTGAGCATCCCGGAGTCGTTCGACGCCCCGGCCCTGGCCTCGGCGGCCGCGCTTGCCGAGGGCGGTGACCGGCTGCTGGCCGACGCCCTCACCCGCGCCCACACCGACGGACGGGTCACCCAGGACCTGGCCGGTGCACCCGAACTCCTCAACCGCTACCAGCACGCAAGCCCCGCCGCCAAAGCGCTGCTGGAGGCGGCGATGGATGCGCGCCGCCTCGGCGTCGGCCTCCACCTCCCGCAGGCCTTCCTCACCGACGCAGCGGTCGACTACCTCAGCCAGAGCGACTACGACCAGCTCACCGACGACTGGGCCGAAGCTGCCTTCGCCGAACTCGCCGAACCGGTCCACGGCAAACAAGCCCCTCTGCGGCGCACTAGTCCTCGACCCTCGCGCCGCCCACCCGCTCCGTCCGCAGCCGCGGCCCCGCTCCTGCCACAGCCGTCGTGGCCAGTGTTCCGGCTCGCCGACTACCTCGAACAATACGGCCGCACCACCCGCAAAGCCCTGTGCCCGCCCGCCTCCTTCTGGCACACCGCCCACACTCACCTCACCCACCCCGACGACCTGGACAACCTTGCCGAAGCAGCCGCGAACCGGCACCGCCTGCAATGGGCCCACCACCTCCGCCACAGGGCCGCGGACCACGGCAGTGCCAATGCCCTGTACGAACTGGCCGTGGAGCAGGAGGGGGCTGGGGATCGGAAGGGCGCTGAGGGCCTTTTCCGGCAGGCCGCGGACCACGGCAGCGCCAATGCCCTGCACTGCTTGGCCGTGGAGCGGGAGAGGGCTGGGGATCGGGAGGGGGCTGACGCCCTCGCCCTGCAAGCCCTCGACCACGGCAGAGCTGATGCCGTGCACCGCCTGGCCAGGGCGCGGGAGAGGGATGGGGATCGGGAGGGCGCTGAGAGTCTCTACCGGCAGGCCGCGGACCACGACAGTGCGACTGCTTTGTACGGCCTGGGCGCGATGCGGGAGAGGGATGGGGATCGGGAGGGCGCTGAGAGTCTCTACCGGCAGGCCGCGGACCACGGCAATGATGATGCGCTGGATCGTCTGGCCGTGTTGCGGGAGGGGGCTGGGGATCGGGAGGGCGCTGAGATCCTGGCCTGGCAGGCTGTCGGCCGCGGTCATCCTGCCCTGCTCTCCCTGGTCCTGTTGCGGGAGGAGTCCGGGGACCGGGAGGGTGCTGAAGCCCTGGCCCAGCAGGCTGTCGACCACAGCATCTTCAACCCCCTGTACAACCTGGCCCAGAGCCGAGAAGACGCCGGGGATCAGGAGGGTGCCAACGACCTCTACCAGCAGGCCGCCGACCACGGCAACGGTTACGCCCTGCACTGGATTGCTTTGTCGCGGGAGCTGGCTGGGGACCTGAAGGGCGCCGAAGACCTCTATTGGCAGGCCTTCGACCACGGCGACCCCGACGGCCTCCGATCCCTAATGCTGTTGCGGGTCAAGACTGAGGATCGGGAGGGTGCCGAGGCCTTGGCACGGCAGGCCCTCGAACACGGCAGCCCTGACGTCCTGTACCTACTGGCCCAGTTGCAGAGGGTGGTTGCGGACCGGGATCGCAGGAGGGCCGAGGCCGAGGCCCTGGCCCGGCTGGCCGTCGACCACGGCATTGACTCGTTTAGCGGGGCAATTCTTGAAGAGCTGTGGCCTCATGGTCTGGACCCAGACGGCATGCCCACGCCCCCATGGCAATGATCCGCGCGCGGGCGGTCACGACCGGATGCGTCTGCCGTCGGTGCTGGCCCACACGGCCCCGGACCGGTCAGGCACCTGTACTACTGGCAGGCCTCGGCACGCTCCGCAAGGGGTTGAGCCTCATCGAGCCAGGCGGTGGTCTTACCGGGCATCGCGAGCCGGCGGCTACGGGGCCCCAAGGAGGTTGGCGCCGACGCGGGCTGACATCGCTTCCCCGCGAGGGCGGCGGAGCCGGCGGGCAGGGCCTGGGTATGGGCGTCGTCGTGGGCGATGAGCCCGGCCGGGCCGGGGCCGCGGGGCGGGCCATGGCCTGCTCCAGGCGGGCGCGGAGGTGCTCCCTCGTCGAAGGGGACGCCGGCGTCAACCAGGTGCGAGCGTTGTTCGGCCAGCCAGGCGCCGACGGGGGTGGTGGCGGGGACGTCGAGGTGGCCGTACTGGTCGCGGTAGGACTGGGCGGCGAGGCCGAGGCGGCGGGAGCGGGAGACGGCCGTCTCGCGGGGGTCGAAGGAGGCCAGGTCCATCGCGCGGGCGATGCGTTCGGGGTGGACGGTGAAGTCAAAGTGCCAGCGGCGTTCGATGACGTCGCTGGTCTCGCGCGGGAGCCGGTTGGCCTTGTCGGGGAGGCGTTCGAGGATGCGGTGGTCGTGGCTGGCCAGCGCGCAGGAAGTCTTTCGAACGCCTCTTCCGCAGCCGCGTTCGAAAGGGCTGCCTGTAAGACAAGCGACGGCGGTGGTCAACTGTCTGCCTTGGCGGGTCGGTGTGGCACTGCCGCGCTCGTCGACCTTTCCCGCCCCGCCTTCGCGGGCAGGACACCGAGGGCGACCACAGCGTCGGCGTCTCCGGCGTCCGCGGCCCGGCGGAACGCCTCCTCGGCCTCCTCAACCCGCCCCGCCTCGGCAAGCAGTACACCGCTGGTCAGTTCTCACAACGAGGGGTCAGCTGCCCTGTAAGGATGTCTCGGTGACGGACACAACAGCTCTCTACGGCTTGGTCGGCGCGATAGGCGGGGCGCTCCTCGGAGCCGGTGCTGCTGTCGCCGCGCCGTTGCTCCAGAACAGAGGTACTGAGCGTGCTCACCGCCGGGCTCGGAGGGAGGCGGAGGTCAATCGGCTGATCAAGATTCGTAGCAGCACACGCCGGGTGCTGGAGCTCCAGTCAGACACTATCGAGGCGTTGGCGGCCGGACGGCAAGTCTCGCCACAGGAACTCTCTGTATCCATGGCGGCCTCCCTGCAAGAGGCCTGGGAAGCAGCGGACATGATCCTGACGGACGGGTTCTTCGTCCCCATCAGCAGATCGAGTTATGAGGCGGTCCGCCCACGACCGGACCTTGGCAGACGACGAGTGTCAGTCGGTTTGCGGCTGGACCAGCAACAAGTTTTCAGGGCCATGAAATCCTTGGGAACCAGCATCTGCATCGCCGCAGAATCCGGAGGACCCGGCCCAGTCCCGCCCGAAACAATCAGCCACCTGCGGGCCATGTTTGCTGACGTTGAGCGGACCCGCAGTGAGCTGGTTAGCCACCTCTTGGACCGGATCGATTGGTTGACTCACACGACAGTACCTGTCCCCTGAGATCCACCTGGACCAGCTAAGCCAACGCTTGGAGGACAGGGTATCTCTACAGAGGTGCGCGGGACCTGCACGCATCTCGAGCCGTATTTCCGCAGGTCAGCGAATTTCGTCGGTTCCCCCAGTTAGGAGCACGGGGCCGACTCCGCACACTTCCCACCTGAGGCGTGGACGTCGTCGGGAGCGGAGTCCGTTCCCCGACCGGCAACGAGGTCATACGGTCTCGGCACTGGTGGGCTCGCGACAGTTGAATACGCGAGCCCACTAGTGAGGCCGTCATACCAACCGAAGCACGGGTCGGCTGTCGGGGACGCCCAGCAGCTGCCGGACTCGTGCGGGGTGCCAGGCCAGTTCATCGGCAGGGATCGGAATGGTCAGGCCCTTCTCCTTCTCGGCTAGCTCGTAGGCCTGGACAAGCAGCACAGGCTGCTCGCCAGGGAAGCTGTCGACGGGCTCGGGGGGAAAAGCCTGGCTGAGTCTCGAGTGTGCGCAAGCGCTGGTATCCCCGGCTTGCCGTGGCATCAGAGACCATGCCAAGTTCACGGCAGCGGTAGATGAGTGCACGCCCTGGCCGGACTCGCCGACGACGCCCCCACCCGGGAACTCCGCCAGACCTGCATCGACGTGCTGTGTGCCTACCTCCGCTTGCCCTATACAGCCGAGGCCTGGCTTTGTTCACGAGTTGGGACAGCAGTTGCTCATGGCCTCGGGAGGCAGTTGGATCGGGCTGGGGGCGATGTTCACGAGAACGGGAGGCACCCGATCCGGAGCGTGTTCCGGGTGTTGGTAGCGGTTCGTCCGGGGGTTGTCGTGGAGTGGTCGATGGGGTTGCTCGGGTTCGCCGCTGGGCTTCTGATATCGGTGGCCACGGCGCCGGTGGGCGTCTCTGGAGCGGTCTTCCTGCTGCCCGTCCAGGTCAGCGTGCTAGTACTGCAACGGTGTCTACCGTGACTGCTGGCCAGCTCGGTCGTTGATGTGGTTATGGGTGGGGACCTTGCTGATGTGCGTGTGTGGGCGAGTGAACTGGATGCGGTGCACGGGCGGTTCGTGCACCGTTTCAACAGGTCGGAGCCGCGTGAATCTGCGCTGGCCTATATGCGGGGGCTGATCGCTCCGCTGGCGCGCAAGAACGGCTGGACGCTGGCCGAGGAGGCGGGCCATGACGGGCCGGACCGCATCCAGCGGATGCTGAACCGGATCGAGTGGGATGCGGATGAGGTCCTCGACGACGTGCGTGACAACCTCGGCGACCGGGACGCGGTGCTCATCGTCGACGACACCGGCTTCCTGAAGAAGGGCACCCGCTCGGCAGGAGTGCAACGGCAGTATTCCGGCACCGCGGGCCGCACCGAGAACTCCCAGATCGGCGTCTTCCTCGCCTACGCCGCCGGTCGCGGACGCACACTGATCGACCGGCGGCTCTATCTGCCCACGTCCTGGACGGACGACCGGGAACGCTGCCGCCGCGCGGGCATCGGCGACGAGATCGCCTTCGCCACGAAGGTGGCCATGGCCAAGGCGATGGTCCGCAAGGCGATCGCCGACAGGATTCCCTTCGCCTGGGTGACCGCGGATGCCGCATACGGCTTCAGCAAGGGCTGGCGATACGAACTCGAACAGGCCGACGTCTTCCACGTCATGGCCACAACGAGGCA
>NZ_JBVJSQ010000031.1:0-23352 GCF_055606485.1 Streptomyces sp. NPDC037083
TGGTGTCCCACCGGTACCAGCCGATCCCGGGGACGTGCCGGTAGTCGTTGTTGTAGAGCTTGACGAAGAGTTTGGCGTTGCCGCGGTCGGTGAGGGTGTCAGGCAGCAGCCCCACTGCGGTCGCTTCGCCGGCGGCCGCGCGGGAAGCGGCGGCCCGGGCTGGCAGGGGGACGGTGGCCGCTGGAGAGGCGGGGCCGGTCTGGGCGCGGATCTGGGCAGCCACGGCTTCGGGGTCGAAGTCGAAGAGCGTCTCTGTCTCATTGCCGGGCGACGTCATGGGCTGCCCCCGCTCGAGTAGAGGGGGTGCTTGCTGCCGGCGGCCATGCCGCTGCGGATGATCTGCTCGGCGCGGCGTTCCTGGCCCGGGCGGGCGGCGGCGGCGGCATGGGTGAGGGCATGCTCGGCCTCTTGCTCGGAGAGGCGGCCGGCTGCAACGAGGCCGCCGAGGGTGTAGGCCGCACGGTTGAGAGTGTCGGAGAATCCGGCGCCCTCGGAGACCTGGCCGCAGGCCTCAATCGGGGCGAGGACGGAGGAGAGCATGTTCTGGGTGCGTCCGCCACGGGCGGCGAGGATGGCCTGCTGGGCCCTTGGCGGGACCGGCCTGGGAGTGGGAATGGTGGAGGCAGGCAGGTGACCGGTGCGTTCAAATTCCTGGGCCAGCCAAGTGGGAAGTGCGGCCGGCTCGCGGATGGTGTCCACGGGGGTGTACCTGCCGTCGCGGGTCGTGGTGCCCGGGGCGACGATGTAGCCGCCGTGGCCACGGACGTCGACCTGCCAGGCCAGTGCGGTGCCCTGGCTGGATCCGGAGGAGCAGCGCCAGCGGCGGTTGTCCGCAGCCCGGTACCAGACATGCAGGCCGCCCGAAGGGGTACGGACGCGCAGGGTCGTGTCGTCTTCGGCGGGGCTGTCCTGGCCGCGCAACGCGGCCAGGACAGCGAGTGTGTGGAAGCCGTTGGCCAGGCCAGTGAGGTCAACGTGATCAGCAATCGGGATGCCGGGCAGAATCCGGTCCCGGTGGGGCGGCTGAGCAGAGTGGGCGTCGATGTCGACGACGACCACGCCAGCCGGGCCGCAGGCGACGCCGACGCCGAACTCGGGGTGGGCAGTCCACCACTGGGCGATGCGACGCTGGTCGAGGGTGGCTGCGTGGAAGCCGTGGCACCACCGTCCCGCGGGCAGGCAGAGGCAGTCGGCGGACAGATGCCGGTTCGTGCGGCACTGGACACAGTTGGCGGCCGGGGTCTTGCGTCCGGCCGCGAGGGGGTGCACGGGCCAACCACGCCGCGCGCACCAATAGGCAGTGGCCAGAGAGGCAGCGACTGAAGACTCAGGGGCCGGATGCCGTGAGTCGCTGCGAGAAAAGCGCAGCTCAGGAGGCACTCGCATCCCCTATCAGCGACCTAAACGACTCAACTACGGGCACAGCGAACGTGGCTGGGGACGTGGCGGAGCACATGCGAAGAAGCATCGATGCCGTGTCGATGACGCGATACAGGCCCCGACAGCGACCGAGTCACGTTCAGTCGCTGCCACCCTGCCTCACAAAAGACCGCAGGTCGGAGAGTAATCACTACTCATGCCAGCGACTGAAGCCCCCCATATGCCGTCGACGCGTGGATGGCCGGCCAGGCAGGCCGCAGCGTCCGTATCCGGTACATGCCCCATCACACAGATGAGTAGTTCCTACTCAAGTACTGAGCGCTCTTCGTGGTTCAAGCTCTCTTTGACATATTGGCTGCCGGTCCGTCGGCGGGGCTTTGGGAGTGCTGATGAGTGCACATGGTGACGTAGACCTAGGTCACACGGTGGCCGGCTGGACCGGGATGTGCATCGCAACGGTCGGGTTCGGCATCGCCGGCCTGGGAATCATCCTGGTTTCCGGCCTGGTGATCGCTGCTGGTGTCGGGGTCATCGCCCTGGCCGTCCTGGTCACCTGGCTGCTGCATCTGGCCGGTTGGGGTAAGCCGAGCGGCCCTCGTCCGGCTGACCAGTGGGACTGGCGCGTAAAAGACCTCACGGCTCGTCGAGGGCACCTCAATTGTGTTGGCTGCCGCTTGGCCGGACGGCGGGCAGTGACGGCTGTCGGTAAGCCGGTGCCCGAAGCAGTTGGTGCCCAACTGTAGAGCAATGCTCTCGTATCCGATCCGGTGCCTCTTCGGACGATCCGCAGCAACCGCCTGCCCTCGTCGTCATCAATCTCCCGGACCTGCACACGTTCAGCCACGGGATCATTCTGGCCGTACGGTGCCGCTCAACGCCGCGAACCGAGCGATACACCACGAGAGGGCGAACGTTGCCTGATGCGGCACTAGGTCCGGGCGGCGCCGGGGGCGGCCGCGCTTGCCGCGTACTGGCGGCACCGCCTCGAGCAGGGGAATGAGCTGGGTTACGTCGTTGCGGTTGCCGCCGGTCAGATTGACAGAGAAGGGATGCCGGTGGCATCGGTGATCAGGTGATGTTTGCTGCCCATCCTGCCCCGTGGAAGCCCGTGCCTACTTCACGTCCGGACCGCTCATCCGCAGCGGACCGTGACCAAGCGGACGAATCGTCACTTTGCTGAGGGCCTGAGTAGTTAATACTCTCGTCCACTCCATCTTCCGAGACTAAATTGTACGCAGGAATGTCGCCCCAGAGTAACTGCTTCACCATCAACGGGCGGCCCCGCATTCAGTCGACCATGTCCTAATCGGGCAAACGGCCGGTATTCATAAGTAGAAGGCCACTTGTGGTGAGTGAAGAATATTTTGAATCAAGCTCGACGCGACCAGGAGTGGCCGTAAGACTCTCAATACTGTCATTCTTTATTGCGCTGACCCTACTCCACTTCCTGGACCCGGGCCTCAATCCAATATATCGACCGGTGAGTGAATATGCCCTGAGGGACTTCAAGCCACTCGCTTGGGCAGTTTTCTGGTCTATAGGAGTTGCAAACCTTTCCTTGGCGCGCCTCCTGTCTACTTGGAGACCCGTAGGGGATAGGGCTCGGATATTTGGGATCGCAACTGTTTCGACATCGGGCGTCGGTGCACTTCTATTGCCGTTCTTTCCGACCGAGACGGAGTGGCCGGTGGTAACCTTTCACGGGAAGGTTCATGCAGCTGCAGCCTTGGGGAGCATGGGAATGATTGCGATTGCGATGCTTGGGATTGCAGTGGCCTTCTATCGCACCCACTCTGCCGCATCGATAATCAGCGGTTTGGCGTCAATCGCCACAGCCGTCTGCCTTTTTCTCATGATTGCCCAATTCTGGATCGGACTCTCCGAAAGGGCTCTGTTGGCTGTGGGGGCAGTGTGGATTATGGTAATTGCAGAACTTCTTCCACGCCGCTCCGGGCGTAGCTTTGACTCTAATTCAAGTTAGGCGTGTGCGCTGCAGGCGCAAGTAAACCGTTCCCACTTTCCTGCCGGTTCGCTGCAGGGCTGACCAATACTCGGGCTGAACTCGTAGTTTCTGCTGGGGCGATCGTGGTGAATTCCATGGTCAGCCCGGTTTGGTGAGGAAGCCGTTGATCAGCCCTGGGCGATACTGGAGGTTCTTTATTTTGCGCTTCACTACCCCGCAGGTCGCGCCGGCCGATGCCCTTGGGCCTCCGCCCTTGCGACCCGGGTACTCGCGGACCGATTAGAACATTCGGGACCGATTCCCCGGCTTGTAGCAGGTCAGCCCGGCCAGGGACACACGGCCCGAGCCCCGGCCGGGCACACGGACCACCGGCGTGCGCCCTTGCGTCCCCAGTTCCTCGCACGCGGCGGCGTCATCCACTGCCCGGCTTCGTCCTCGAAGACCACCCAGGCGTCGCGCTCCGCTGCAATTCATTTATCAGCGGCCAGGTCTCCCTCTTCCAGACCTCGACCGCCTGGTCGTCGCGCTTGTTCGCCCTACGGGCCAGCTGCTGCCAGGACCAGCCGTGCCGCTTCACCAGTCTCCAGGTGCCCTCCAACGTCTGGCCCACATTGAACAGCCGGCCGATCAGCCTCTTGATCCGCACCAGCGTCCACCGCCGGTTGACCCAGCCATGGGACAGCGGACCGCGCTCCAACTCCCGCTCCAGCCTCGCAATCTGCGCATCACTGAGCCTCGGCCTCCTGGGCGATCCCTTCGACAGGCCGCCCGCTTCGCCGCGCGCGCCACTGCCGACGCCACCGCTCCACCGATCGTTCGCCCACCCGCAACGCGGCAGCGATCTCCCTGTTCCCCACTCCGACCTGGAAGCGATCCACGCCCTTCAGCTGGACCGCTTCCTCGCGGCCCTCCCCGCGTCGGTCAACCCGCCGCCCTGCCTGTATCTCACGGTGCAGGGCTACCGGAGCGGATCGGCCAGCATCAGGCGAACGGCTCCGACATCACCCGATCAAGTTCACTACTATCAATGGATACAACCATGGACTTTCCAGACCTTGTGATCAGCGAGCTGCCCATGACCGACAACGCGGTGGCGGCGGCGGTGCACCAGATCGGCCGCCGGGCATATGCAGTGGAGGCCGATTTGATCGGCTTCGATGGCATCCCCGCCCTGGGGGAAAGCCTGGAGGAGATGCGGATCCGGCCCTTGCGGTGGCTTGGCGCGACCGTCGGAGGCGAGGTGGCCGCGTTCATCGCTTGGCAAGAGATGGATGACGAGGACACCATCGACATCGACCGGGTGTGCGTCGATCCGGCGTGGTTCCGCCGTGGACTGGCGTCCAGGCTGCTGCATCACCTCCTGACCAGCCTCGCACCCGGCCGGGACGCACTGGTGAGCACGGGCGCCGACAACTATCCGGCTGTGGCGCTCTATGAACGCCAAGGCTTCTCCCGCACCGGCACCGTCACACCTGTGCCGGGCCTGTCGATGGCCCAGTTCAAACTGGTGAGGAACATCGGTCGGCCCGGTCACTAGAAGCCGCCCTTGGCCGACCGGGTTGCCCGGGGCGGGCGGCTGCCTGTACTGCAGCTGGGGATCGTGTGACGTGCTCCGCTGGCTGGTCGTGACCCGCGTCGAGTAACTGGCAGGTTTTCGGGCTCGGGAAAGTTGGGGACGAGCGTGTCGGCGAGGCAGGTGTGCACGTCGTGGGCCGGTTCCACGCGAGGGCCTGTAGGGGGCGGACGGTGTTGTACTTCATCCGGAAGTCCTCGGCGTGGCGGACCAGGTCGAGGACGTCGGGCGTCTCCAGCGAGCGCTCGGGCCAGGGCGGCAGCAACGGCTCGATCATCGCCCACAAACCGTCGTCCACCACTCACGGCCTGATGCTCACGCCTTCACGAACGGCTCAATCGTCGTACCGGTTATGGCTGGCCCGAACAACCGCAAGATCGTGTTACTAGCTCTCAGTGCACGATCTGGAATTGATGTTCCTTAACCCTCTAAACTCGCGGTAGTCGATCTTTGAAGGGTGCAATGAGTGCTTTACGTGTGCTGGATGGCAAGGCGTTTATGAACAGGGACTTCGAGGCGGTGACACTCCCCACTCCGTGGCAGATGTACAGCAACTGGAGAAGCTTCATCCACACCGATCCTGAAGTCCAGGTTTTCCGCAACACTGCGCCTGTCCGAGCTTCCGGAGACTACGATCTCCATGTCAGGTGCCTGAAACGGGAAGACATCTCCGATGTAAGCTTCGAGCATTTCATCGCACATGATCTGCGCGAGTGGCTGGACCGGAATTACAGAGAGGAACCCAAGAACGCCCCGAAGCGGTTCCACTTCCGCGAATGGCATCACGCGGGACGACTGACAGTCATGCCGATGGCAGCAGAAGCGGCTACCTACATCAAGTCACTTCCTTATTACCGTGCTCCAGTCGAAGTGCTATGGAATTTCTCAAACTTCGGCGAGTTGCAGTGGGACAGAGTGGAGAGGTCAGTTCAACTTCTGGGTCGCCCCGTCCCAAGGACGGACGGTGCTGGCGCCTCAGCGGTGGACGGCTCGATGCTGCTTCCCACAATTTACGCCGATGTCGAACCCGACTTGATGCATCAGGACATCGAGGCCATCCGCGAAAAACAGCTGGACAGGCTGAACCACATACCCCAGATTCGTCGTGGCAGCTTGCTGCGCCATGCCATGGCGGAGGAGATTGACGAAGAACTTCAGCCACTGTCCGCGCTGTGCCGTAAGCACGGCACTTTCGGCGAAGCCGTTCTGCCCGGAGCATTCAACCCCATCACCGGGTTCTTCCTCAAAGCGTACGATGGAAACTTTAAAGATGCGTTCATCGAGACAGAGATGCACTTCTACTGCATCTCACTGGCCACCTCCTGACCAGAACATCAGCCCAGAAGGGCCAAGAAGCGCGGGCGCTTCAGTCGGCGGGCGACTCGTCTTCATCCTCGTCAGGCTCTGGGACGTCCGGGTTCGGCTGTGGGGTACGTACGAGACCTCGCGCAGGCCGGCCGCGATGCTGCGGTGCCCGGCCCGACGGAGGGTGTCGATGGCAAGGTTGCGAAGGGTGGCCATGTTCTCCGGGCCGTGCCCCGTGCGGATCTTGGAGGCGTCCTCGGCTCGGCCGGATGAGCGGTATGGCGGGAGGAGATGCCCACCGCGTAGGGCAGATTGCGTTCTTCCAGGCCGTGGCGGAAGGCGGCGGCATCCCCGTATCCGGCGTCCGCGACGACCAGATGGACGTCGATGCCCCACGATCGGGTCTCGTCGATCATGTCCAGAGCCAGCTGCCACTTCTCCACCTGCCCCGCCTGGTCGGGGATGCCGCAGCGGCCACGGCAGGCGACCTTGACCGCATCGGCCTCCGGCGAGGCCGGATCCCACGAAGCGGGCAGGAACAATCGTCAGTTCACCGCGCCGAGACGTGTTCCCGGGCGAGATGCAGCAACACTACCCTCAACAGTCCCGGGAACTGCGTCATCCGCAGCCCCGTGAACGTCACCGACGGCGGTCCTTCCCCCGTCGGGGAAGGCTGCCCCGCAAGCCGCCCCACCAACGAACCGGCCGCGGGAGCGCCATCGCTAATGCCCTCGGTTCCGGCGCCGGTGAAATCAACCTGTACAACGGGCTCGTCGGCCACTGGGCCATCCTTGGGTTCTCCCAGGACCAGGACACCTGACGGCCGCCCTCGACGATCCCGATTCGGTGCCCCTGTACTCCAAGCGCTCGTCTTGCGCCGATGCGGGCCCTCCGGCCACCGGGCCGGGGTGTCAGCGGACCAGAGCCGGGGCGGTTCAGGCTGCGGTCGCGCCTGCCCGGCAGTTGCACCCGGCGATGAGTACCGGATACTCAGTCGCAGGGGGTGCTTGACGCCTTATGTTCAGAGGCCTCTCCCGTGCCATGGAACGTCCTGGCACGGTCCTTACCTGCGTAAATAGGAGATGCCTCTATGACCAGCACCCAGGCCGTGGTCCGCCGCGCTCTCACCCAGAATCACAACCAGGCCGTGGTCCGCCGCGTCATCAGCCTCAATCACAACCAGGCCGTGGTCCGCCGCGGCTTCACCTGGGGAAATCACAACCAGGCCGTGGTGGTGCGCTGATCGGGCGCCCTCTCGGGTGGTGGGTTGCTGGTGGGCCGGGTCGGCGTGTGACGTCGGCCCGGCCCGCCGGTGTTGATGGGTACGGGCGTTCGTACTTGGTGCGGGAGCGCGGGTTCGGGTGGTTGGGACGGTGGTGTGGATGGTGTGGCGGTTGAAGGCGGTGCGGGGTGGGGTGCCGGTGTTGCCGCGGCGGGTGTGGGTGGTGTTGGGGGCCGACGCGTTGTCGGCGGTGGGCTCCGGGCTGACCCTGCCCCTTTTGATGGTCTACCTGCACACGGTGCGCGGGCTGGGCCTGGAGATGGCGGGGGCGGCGTGTGCGGTGCTGGCGCTGGCGGGTGTGGTGGGCAATCCGCTGGGTGGGGCGTGGGCGGACCGGTTCGGCCCCTGCCCGGTCCTGGCCCTGGGATGGGCGACCGCCGGCGCCGGGGCGGTCCTGCTGGCGACGGTGTCGAGCGCGTGGCAAGCGTTCGCCGCGGCCGCGGTGACGGGCCTGGGCGCGGCACTGGCCTGGCCGGCTCTCGACACCCTCCTCTGCGCCCTGGTTACCGAGCGGCAGCGCTCCTCGGTGTTCGCCCTGCGACACACCACGATGAACGCCGGCCTGGCCTTGGGCGGCCTGCTGGCCGCAGCCATCGCCCGGGCGGATCGCCCGTCCTCGTTCGTCCTGCTGTACAGCCTGGACGCCGCCACCTTCCTGCTGGCCATCCCCCTGCTGCGGGCTGTCCGGCACCACCCCGCCGACCCGCAGCCCGCTCCGCCCGCGCCGGACAACGACACCACCAGCGCGGCCGCCGCGCCCGGCGGCTACCGCACCGTGGCCCAAGACCGGCTCTTCGTCCGGCTGTGGCTGCTGATCGCACTGCTCGTCGCAACCGGCTTCGCGCAGTTCACCACCGCCCTGCCCGCCCTGACGGTCTCCGCCGGCATGAGCACCACGACGGTGGGTATCGCGTTCGCCGCGAACACCATCACGGTGACCGCCGGCCAACTCCCTGTGCTACGCGCAGCCCGCGGCAGACGGCGCACCAGCGCGGTGATGCTGCTGTGCGCCCTGTTGGCGCTCTCCTGGCTCATGGTCCTGGCCGGCCTTCGCCTCAGCGCAGGGGCAGGGGCTGCGGTGGTGGTGGCGGCGGCGGTGGTCTTCGCCCTGGGCGAGACCCTGTTCGCGCCCACCCTGCCCGCCCTAGTGAACGACATCGCACCCGAGCCGCTGCGCGGCCGCTACAACGGCGCCTCCGCGTTCGCCTTCACCGCCGGCTTCGCGCTCGGTCCGGCCGCCGCCGGCCTGCTGCTCCAGCACGGCTCCGGCGCCTGGCTGCTGCTGAGCCTGGCCGCAGCCTGCACCGCCGGCGCCGCCCTGGCCGCCACACTCCGGCGCAGGATCCCGCCCGGCACCGACACCATCGACCCACCCCCACCGGACGACACCGCCCAGGACACGGCCGCGGCTGCGACGGCGGTGGCATCGCACCCACAGGAGACCCTGGCATGACCGCTCCACAGGACGCCCACGGCATGCCGCAGCTCGGGCAGGTGCTCACCGCCTGCCTGCAGGCCCTGGACGACGGCGACCACCAAGCCGCCCGGCAGCTGGCCGACCAGGCGACCTCACTGGCCGCGGCCGCAGGCCCCCTCGAACAGGCCAACGCCGCCCTGGTGACCGGCATGACCGACCAGGCCGCCGACGACACCCGCGCGGCCGCCGACCGGTACACCGAGGCCGCCGACCTGGCCTGGCCGCACCTGGCCGAGTCGGACGGCATCTGCCTGTACCTGCACGCCAGGCGCGAACTCGCGGCCCTGCACCGCGCCGAAGGCCGCTACCAGCAGGCCGGACACCTCCTGCAGGAAACCCTGGCCGCCACGGCCGCTGCCGATCCGGCCCCGCACGACCTCGCTCTGCTGCACAACGAACTCGGCATGGTCGGCAAATACAGCAGCGACTTCGACCGGGCCGCCGACTCGTACCGCACCGCCCTCGCCCTCCTCGAGACCGTCCTGCCCCAGGACCACCCCGACCTGGCCACCCTCCACCACAACATCGGCGGCCTCGCCCACGCCCGCGGCGACTACACCGCCGCCGAGAAGCCCGCCCGCCGGGCAGTCGAGATCCGCGAAAAAGCCCTCGGCCCCGACCACCCCGCCACCGCCGCCGACAAAGCGGCCCTCGCCCCCATCCTCCTCGGACTGGATCGCCCCGAAGAAGCCGAACACCTCCTCCACCAGGCCCTCACCGTCCTGGGACGCGTCTACGGCACCGGCCACCCCGACTACGCCATCGCCCTGGGCAACCTCGCCGCCACCACCCACCACCTCGGCCGCCACCACAGCGCCGAAATCCTTTACCAGCGCGCCCTGCACACCCTCGAACACACCCTCGGCCCCGCCCACCCCGACCTCGCCCCCGTCCTGGCCAACCTCGCCGAACTCCACCACACTCTCGGCAACCACGACCAAGACCACACCCTCAACATCCGCGCCCAGCAGATCCTCACCACCACCGTCCGACCCGATCACCCCCTCCTCACCACCCTCACCGAACGCACCACCACCCCCGGGGCTCCCTACGGTCCTGGTGAACCACCCCGTGCCGCACAAGCGTGACCAACCCTGCAGGCACGGGTCCGGCTCTACCTCAGCCGGGCCGAGTGGCTCGCCCAGAAGCTCAGCGCCCATGACAAGCACACTGGCATCACCGAGGCCCCGCCCGGCGGCCGCCACAGGTGGGACGCGGACCCCTTCGCATATGTCCGGTAGGAGTACGTCAAGGGGCGACCTACACCCCCACTCCCGCCGGACCCTCTCGACGTGGACTGTCAGGACCCGGCCCCAGAAACAGTCTGAGCTTGGCGTTTAACCTCGCGGGTCACTCGTCCTGCTGATCTGCGGTTCTTCACGGGACAGCGGAGACGGCCGTTCGCCACGCTTCGAGTTGTCGAGTCACAAAGCGCGAGAGAACGGTCGCTGCCCATGAGTCTGCCTGTCGGTGTGCCCGGAATCGAGGCGTTGGGTCTGTTATCCCGCTTTCGGGTCGAGTTCTACGAGTGTCTCTACAAGCGGGCGGACGCGCTCTTCGAGCTCACCGATGCAGGGCTGTGCGCGAACGGGCCGGTGAAAACCTTGTTCGAGCTCTCGTTGGCGGTCGAGCACCGGCGCGGGCACGGTGCGCTGTACGCGGCCCTGGACCGTGGCTGGCTGGAGCCGACACGGTTGCGCCGCGCGCTGGCGGGCCTGCCGCTGCCGAAGGCGGCCGGCGGGCGGATCGTGCTCGCCGTGGACGTGTCGCACTGGCTGCGACCCGACGCTCCCACCCGCGGCGACCGGCTCTTCTGTCATGTCTACGGACGCGGCGACCGCAGCTCGGACCAGTTGGTGCCCGGCTGGCCCTACTCCTTCGTCGCGGCCCTGGAGTCCGGCCGCACCTCGTGGGTCGCTCTCCTGGATGCGGTCCGCCTGGGCCCGGCCGACGACGCGACGACCGTCACGGCCGTCCAACTCTACGATGTCGTCAGTCGGTTAACGAGTGCAGGCCACTGGAGACCGGGCGATCCGGACATCCTGATTGTGATGGACTCCGGCTACGACGTCGCCTACCTGACCCACGCTCTCGCCGACCTGCCCGTCGTACTGGTCGGGCGCCTGCGCTCGGACCGGGTCATGCTCTGCGACCAGCATGGTCGCCTCGTAGCGGACGGCAAGTTTGTCGTACCTCGTGGCCACGGCCCGGTGACGCTTGAGGCGATTGATCCCGCACTCGACGGCATGCCGCTCGCGGTAGTCAGTCTTGTCGAACTTCGGCGGCCGACCGCGTTCGATCCCAACTTGCAGCGATCGTCGGATTCGGTGTACGACCGCTACATCGATGGCGAGGTGGAGGAGCCTCCCTCCGAACCCTGCCCCTCGGCCGGCGTCCGCAGCGCACCGGAAGCCGCGCATCGCTCAATGGTGCATGTCCTGTGCGGCGAAGCGCGGTCGGGGCACGATCGTCCCTCGGGGGATTGGAAGCGCTTCGCCGCAAGTCTGACAGAGCGGCACGTCTCGAATGACGGGAACGTCATTGTCTCCCTACATCCGTCGGGCGCGTGCGTGTCCGCACACGTGCGCGGTGCGCTGCGACCGTGGTTCTGCTGGCGCAGGTGGGCGAACAGTAGCGGCGGGAACGGTTCTTGGTCGTGTCGACAAGGATCCGCCCGCATGCGCTCGTCGGATTGACGGGGTCTCATGCACCACCCAGCCCCCACCGTCAACGCCTCGCCTACAGAAGACTCAACAGTGCAGTGAACCCCCGCCTCTGTGGAGGTCTGCCCGCAACAACCACATGAAATGAGCAGAATTTACTCAAGCGGTACCGCGTCGCTGCGGCAAAATAGGTTCCTGGCGTATGCATAGCAGAGATTGACCGGACAGAAATGAGCACGCATGGTGATGTGGACATGCGCTATGCGGTCGCAGGGTGAGCCGTCATCGCAGTGCTTCTTTTATTCGCGCCCGGAGCGGATAATTGTCACCGTGGGCAGCCCCCGGTGTTCGGCGCAACGCCCGATGGCCACCAGCATGCCAGCGTCCCTACGCCGTGCGGCAACGGCCGTCCGTCAGTGACCCTTTCACCCGGCCGTCCTGCAGACAGCACATAGGGTCGGTGACGGCCTTGGTAACGTTTCATGAGGAGATGCATGTTGCCCCACCTTACTTACGCCGACTCCATTCATTTCGCGCTTGTAGACGCCAACCTGGCTCCTGTCGCTCTCACTATGAAAGCTCCGGTCGACAGCAGTGAATTGACTATGCTTCTACAGTGGAGTGACATGGCGATGCGGTGGTCTTCAGAAGCTGGCTGGCGGCATGAGGCTGACCATAGCAGCGGCCCATTGCCGCTGGACCGCCTAGCGAGCCCGGCGGACATCACCGCCACCGCGGCACTACTGCGGCAAGGACAGCAACCGGTCACTCACCGCAAGCGATATGCCGCCGCACATTTTCTCGATCTCTCGATAGCTCGCTGGATCAGCGCCTGGGAGGTCAGTGTGTGACGGCGTTTCAGGTGCGCTCGTTCGGCCGTTGCCTGCTCGGCAGTATGTCTCCTCGAACTCGATGGGACAGAGCCAGCCGAGCTTCTCCTGGACGCGGCGACTGCTATAGAAGCCGTATATGTACTCGAAGAGCGCGAGGTTCGCCTCGGCACGGGTGGTGTACGACCTTGGTACTGGCGGGCTCGCGTATTCAACTGTCGCGAGTGCTGCTACGTAACGAGAGTGGCTGCAGTCACCGTGTGTGCTGGGGCGTCACAAGGGTGCAAGGTCTGCGCTGTGCGCAACTCGTGTTCTGGCCGTCGAGGGCTAACCTGCTCTCACGTTGGAGAAGGTGCCCCAAGCGATCACGCGTGTGAGCGAGCAAGAACTGGTAGGGCTGAGTCGAAGAGTGAGCGCCTAGAGGTCCTGACAAAGGCGTTGGGCGTGGCGGTGGGTGACCAGGCAGGTGGCGAGGCCGAGGAAGCAGGGGCTTGAAGCGGCGCATTTCATTGGTCTTCGCACCGACCTCGATCTGGGCAATCGTGGCGACGCGGTCGTGGGTGACCGCCGAGAGCAGGTGACGGTGCGGCGTGTCCAGGTGAACTGAGCCTTTGAGGGCCTTGCCGTCCACGGCCATGGCTGGCCGCGATCGGGCCCCGGGCACGTCCGCGGACGCGGTGATGCGGTGCCGGTCGGCACGGTAGGCGCCCACGGCCCGGTCCAGGGCATCGCCGGCAAGTGCCTGAAGGAGGCGTCCGATAGTGACCGGCTTGGGGCTGCGCCGCCAGCCGGTCAGGTGACGGCGTATCGCGAGGGACGCCAGCGAGTTTGTGGCCCGTTCGCCGAACTCGGCGAGTTCGGCGATGCTCTTCGCGCCGCAGACGGCCGCTCAGGCACACACCAGCAAGATCGCCGTCAGCGGTTACCACCGGCCCCGGAGTGAGCGCGGATCCGGAACCGATTCGAGGTAGGGGCGCAGGTCAGCGATCCGGCCCGCATCCAGCGGACCCAGCACGGCAGGGATGGGGGAAGATGCAACAGCAGGCACGGGGACGTCCTCCTGGTCATCTGGCTTCGACACCACAATGAGCACGAGGACCCCGTGCCTGCTCTGCTGTCCGTCCCTACCGATCCGAACGCCAACCCTCCGCTCTTGACGGAGCCCTGGCACGACGCAGGGCACATCCGCATGGCGGGGCGAGTCGAGTGCACAGGTCAGAGGTCGGCCTCCATGGACACAGTCTCCAGGTGGTAGCGGACTGTGCACGACGAATTGGATTCGCCACCGGATGAGGACTGGTCGGATGTCGAGAGGTCAGGCAATGTGGAATGGTTCAGGTTTCCGATGAAGAAGGTGCCTTGGCAGAGCACGTCATCCCCGGACAGCCTGTCACCTTAATGTTCGGGGCCCCCTTGCGGGAGATGACGGGCAGGATCCGTCGGCGACGCAATTCGGCGCGGTGGGCGTTGGAGTCGTAGCCCTTGTCGCCGAGCAGGGCTTCGGGCCTGCGGCGGGGCCGGCCGGGGCGGCCGGCGACTGGCGGGATGCCGTCGACCAGGGCGAGGGTCTGGGTGACGTCGTTGACGTTGGCCGCGGTGGTGATGACCTTGAGCGGGGTGCCGTGTCCGTCGCAGATCAGGTGGTGTTTGCTGCCCGTCTTCCGCCGGTCGACCGGCGACGGACCGGTGTCGGCGCCCCCTTTTTCGCGCGGATGTGGGAGCCGTCCACGCACGCACGTGACCAGTTGAGTTCGCCGGCCGCGTTCAGTTCCGCGAGCAGGATGCGGTGCAGCCGGTCGAAGACGCCTGCTTTCTGCCAGCGGTCCAGGCGGCGCCAGCAGGTCTGTCCTGAGCCGAATCCCAGTTCCAGTGGCAGGAGTTGCCAGGCTATGTCCTGGTGGAGGACGTACAGGATGCCCTGCAGGCAGAGCCGGTCCGCCACCCGGTCGTGGCCCCGGCGCCTTCTCCGGCCAGGGCGGCAGCAGCGGTTCGATCAGTGCCCACAAGCCATCATCCACGATCCACGGCCGGGTAGTCACATCCTCACGAACGGCCGAATCCTCACATCGGTCACGGCCAACTAGTGCCGCATCAGGCAACGTTCGCCCTGTTCACGACCTCGCGGAGTCGTTCGTCGGCAGCGTGCTTGTTCCGCCAGATGATGTAGCGGCGGATCATGCTTCCCTGCTCCTTATGACTGGCGTGGTCGGTGCCGTCGAGTGCGAAGTAACGCAGGGCGGTGAACTGAGCCTCGATCCGGTTGAGCCATGAGCTGTTGGTCGGGGTGTAGGCGATCTCCACGTTGTTCGCCGCGGCCCACGTCGCGACCCGCTGGCACCGCTTCGTCGTCAGGTGCGGGGAGTAGTTGTCACAGACGATCGCAATGCGCACGGCGATCGGGTGCAGTGAGCGAAGGTAGCGGCAGAACGCCAGGAACTTCGACCTGGTCTTGGTCTTCTTGACGTGCCCGTAGAGCTGGTCCTTGGCAAGGTCGTAGGCGGCGAACAGGTGCCGGACCCCGTGCGGCCGGGTGTAGGTCGCCCGTCGGCGGGGCCGGGGCTCCCGGTCGGGATCCTTGTGCCGGCCGCCACGTTCGGCCCATTGTCGGCCGGGGTGGGGCTGAAGGTTGAGCGGCCCGAACTCGTCCATGCAGAAGACGACTTCGGGCTCGCCCTCCTCGGGTATGACCTCGCCGTCGGCGATCGCGTAGAGATGCTCGACCCGGGCCTTCTTGGCCGCGTAGTCCGGGTCGCGGGAGGTCTTCCAGGTCTTCACACGTTGAAACGAGACGCCCTCCTCGCGGAGCAGGACCCGCAGGCCCTCGTGGCTGATGTCGTCGACCACCCCCTCGGCGACCAGGAAGTCCGCCAGCTTGGCCAGGCTCCAGGTCGAGAACGGCAGGCCGTGCTCGGCTGGCCTGGACTTGGCGATCTTCTTGATCTCCCGCCGTTCTGGGAGGGTGAAGGTCTTTGGTCGGCCGCCCTTGTACTTCGGGTAGAGCGAGTCGAACCCGTCCGCGTTGAAGTTGTGGAGCACGTCCCGGACCCGGCCCGCGCTGGTAAACGTCACTTCGGCGATCTTCGCCACGGGCATGGCTTGCGCGGATAACAGCACCGTCTGGGCCCGCCGCCAAGTCACCACCGATCCGGTGCCTCTTCGGACGATCCGCAGCAACCGCCTGCCCTCGTCGTCATCAATCTCCCGGACCTGCACACGTTCAGCCACGGGATCATTCTGGCCGTACGGGGCCGCTCAACGCCGCGAACCGAGCGATACACCACGAGAGGGCGAACGTTGCCTGATGCGGCACTAGGACGTTTCAGCAAGATTGTGTTACGAGCTCTAAGGATCAGAGATGACCCGGCTGACACGTCTAGAAAGACGGCGACACCGTGGTGAAGAACAAGCCATACGTGCTTGACGCGAAGTCGGCCCAACCGGGCGTCTGGTCCAGCGTCCATGACGTGCTGCAGGAGAAGCTCTGCCCTGGTGCAACGGCCTGCGAAGGACAGGTTCGCTTTGTAGCACCGAAGTCCGCGTTGTTAGTGACCTCAAGACCTGCGGTGTTGGTGATACTTCCCGTATTAGTCACCGTTCCGTAGGCGTAACTGTAGCTACCGTCTTTGACGAGGCATGCCTTCTGCCAGAACCCCGACAGATGCGGAACCGCTTGCCAGGCGCTGCAGCTCTGTACCGGAGCTGCTTGAGCCTCAGCTGCTGAAAGTCCGACAGCAGCGCCACTCGCCAGCAAGGTTGCCGACATGATTCCAGTGAGTCGTGTCAGGCGCTTCAATTGGGCCCTCCTTTAGTGATCCATTATTTCGAACTCGGTTGACGACCCATCGGCTCCAGGCGGGGATGATTCGCGCAAACCCGCGCAAGCCTCTTGAATCCGTGGCGTTCCATTGGTTCCCACGCCACTTGGAGTCCGGAGAGCGTCACGGTTCATTAAAGCGATCACCTAACTGCCCGAGTAGGGTACTGATTACTCACGAATGCTGCGGATGTCCCTCGTGGTCCCAGCCGACGTCCACGACTCCGTCGCGGATGAGAAAGGTCGGTCGCCCACCCTGCCCATAGCTGCTCCGCAGTACTAAAGGGTGTTGCACAAGCCTCTGAGCTGGGCATCTCTTCCGTATGGCCGGGGTCTTACGTGCTGAGCGGGTGTGGGTGGAGACGTTCACGGGGTTGCGGATGACGCAGTCCCGAGAAAACGACCCCACCGGCGAAGTCACCCTTTCAGCCGCCTGCCCCGCTCCTGCGGGCCCGGCGAACTGGTTTGGTCGTGCGCTGCTCGCCGAGGTCACCGGCATCGACGAGCCGGCATTGTCCACCGCGCTGCGGCCCGCCGTGGCATCGAACCTGCTGGTTGTCGACGGCGACAGCTACGTCTTCCGACACGCGCTGATCCGGGAATTCATCGAGGGGGAGCTGCTGCCCGGCGAGCGGTCTGTCCTGCACGTACGGTATGGAGAGGCGTTGGAGCGCCATCCCCACCTTGCTCCCCCCGGCCGTGGCGCACTTGAGCTGGCCCATCATTGGCACGCCGTGGCCAAGCAACACCCGCAACGAGCATTCGCTGCCGCGTGGGACGCCGCCGAGAGCGCCGAGGCATCACTGGCCTACGCCGAACAGTCGCGCATACTGGAGACGGTCCTGGACCTGTGGGATCAGGCACCCGACGTGGCACGACGGCTCGGGATCGACCGAAGGTCTGCGCTGGACAAGGCCATCCAGGCGGCGATGCTGTCTGAGCTTGTTCCGCTTTGACGGACACCAGCGGTGTGGTGGTCAGGCGGCGAGTGCGGTCTCGTATTCGGCGGGACTTCGATAGCCGAGGCTGCTGTGCAGACGGTGCAAGTTGTACCAGCCCTCGATGAAATCGAAGATCGCGGTGCGGGCGGCGACCCGGCTGGGCCAGGAGATGGCGCCGAGCAGCTCCCTCTTGATGGTGGCGAAGAACGACTCGGCGAGTGCGTTGTCCCAGCACTGTCCGGTGCGGCCGACCGACAGACGCACCCCCAACTGGTCTGCCAGCGCGGCGAATTGCTGGCTTGTGTACTGACAGCCACGATCCGAGTGGAAGATCACCGGACCGGTGGGGCGGCGCTTGCGGCAGGCGGCTGTGAGGGCATCGGCGACCAGATCGGTCCGCAGGTGGTCGGCCGTCGCCCAGCCGACCACGCGACGGGAGGCGATGTCGATGACGGTGGCCAGGTAGAGCCAGCCCTCTTCCGTGGCGATGTAGGTGATGTCGCCGCACCAGCGGGCATCCAGGCCGGCGGGGTCGGGCTGGAAGTCCCGGACAACGAGATCGGGCCGCAGGCAAGCCCGCGGATCGGGGATCGTCGTCAGGTGCCGTCGTCTGCGGTGTCGGCCCTGCAGGCCGGCAGCCCGCATCAGCCGCGCGACACGTCGGCGGCCGCATCCAGCGCCTTCCCGCTTGAGCACGGCATGGACGCGCGGGGCACCGTAGGTTCCCCGCGATCTCGTGTGGACATCGGCGATCAGTTCCGCCAGCTCGGCGTCACGGACCGCGCGGGGACCGGGCTTGGCCGCGCGGCGGGCATAGAAGGCGGTCCGGGAGACCTTCAGCAGCTCACACGCTCGTTTGACGCTGTGACCTGCGCGCTTCTCCGCCTCGATGAACGGGTGCACTGTCACCGGAAGAAAGCCGTGGCCCGCTTGAGGATGTCGACGTCCTCGCGCAGACGGCGGTTCTCCCGCCGCAGTGCGGTCAGTTCCTCGCGTTCGCTGCTGGTCAGGCCGTCCCGCTCACCCGCATCGACCTCGGCCTGCTTCACCCAGTCACGCACCGCGGTCTCGGTCAGATCGAAGTCCTTGGCGATCTGACCGATCGAGCGGTCACCGCGTCGGCACAGCTCGACGATCTCCGCCTTGAACTCCGGCGTGAACGAGCGACGAGGGCGAGGCTTCTTCTTCCCCATGCTCTCCATGATGGACATCCTCCCCGGGGCTGAACCCCTGAGCTCGGATGTCCGCCAAAGCGGACCAAGCCCAGTCCGGCGAAGGTGGTCATGGCATGACACTGATCGCCACTGCACTCGCCGATGTCGATCCTGCCGACAATCCCGGGCGTGCCGCGCAGCTGCTCCGCCACCGAGGAGAGCTGCGTCAGGCCTTGGGACAGCGCGGTGCCGTCGACGACCTGCGGGCAGCGGCGCGGATCATGCCACCACAACACCCGGACCGGCCCAACGTCCTGAACACCTTGACTCACCGCCTGCTCACCATCCCGTGTGACGAGGAAGGAATCGCCATCGCCACGGAGGCGATCCGGGCGGCGCGCGCTGCTGGCGACATCCGGGCCGAGGTGGTCGCCTCGACCAACCTGGCCTACGCGCGGTCCCGTACCGGAGACCTGGATCGACAGCTGCGACACCTGGCCCAGGCACGGGCAAAAGCACAAAGCATCCATGATCCTTCCGCGTTGATGCACGCGTTCCGATGCGAGGCGGACGTACTCCAAGGCGCCGGTCGCTACGAGCAGGCCGCAGAATCAGCGCGGCGCGGCCTCGCCGCGGCGAGCCGTGCCGGACTGTTGCGCACCTTCGGGCCCACGCAGCTGCCAACGTGGCCGAGGCTTTGATCGCGACAGGACACTGGGACGAAGCGTCCGAGATTCTCGACCATTCACTCGAGCTCGCCCCCGCCCCCAGCTTCCGCGCCGATGTCCTGGTCCTGCGCGGCTCGATCACCTTGGCCCGAGGCGATCTCCCGCTGGCCGAATCCGCTGACGACTTCGCCCACGGCGTGTTCCGCTGGGGCATCTCCGACGCCCAAGACCTCCTCCCGCTGATCTGCTTCGCATCGGATCTGGCGCTCGCCAAGGGCAACGAAGAACAAGCCGTTGCGAATGTGGAGCAAACACTGGCGAGGACGAGGCCATATCAACTCCCCGCTACCTATGGCCGCTGCTCGTCCTCGGTGCGCCAGTCGCCCACGCGAGCCCCACGCTGCCGGCTGCCCTGTGCGAGCTCGCCGCCGAGCTTCCCGTCATCGGGCGGTCCAAAAAGCGCGGCGCGGGCCCAGACGCGGCTGTGCTGGTCCACCCGGGTCTCGATGACCTGTCCGGCGTCGAACGGCTCGCTGGGCAGCGACGCCAGCAGCGGTTGTTCGACGGCGAAGTACTCCCCGACCGTGCGCGGGTCGCATCCGGATCCGGCGGGCGTCGTCCTCCTCGTCCCACTGCTCGACAAGCGTGTTCAGCTCGGCCAGCGAGCACGACCTCCGGCACACGGACGAAGCGGTTGCGGCGAAAGCGGCCGATGTCGCCCTCCACCCCGCCCTTCTCATGGGCGCCAGCCAGGCCGGGGCGGCAATAGAAGCTGTCGACGCCATAGTGCTCACGGAAGGCGAGCCATCGTGCACTCTCCTTGCGTTCCCGCGCGAACCCGATCACCTTGGCAACCGCGGCCTTCAAGTTGTCGTAGCGGACCTTGCCGTGGGGCACCCCGCCAAGCACGCTGAAGGCGTGGACGTGCCCCTCCAAGAACGCCTCCTGCCCGCTGGTGGCGAAGACGCGGTGCACCGCCTTGCCGGAGTAGGACAGGCGCAGGCTGAACAGGCTGCAGACCAGGGTCTGCCCTGCCAGGTGCACGGTGACGTCCCCGAAGTCGACCTCGGCCTCCTGCCGCTGCGCGGTCCCTACTCGACCCCCGTGTTCTTCTCCGCCGAGCACTGCCGCCCCTGCCCGAAGCAGACGTCGTGCACCAAGCCCCCGTCCGGCGGCAGGGGCATCACCCTCCTGCCGCGAGAACGGCACGAGGTCCTCGAAGCCGTGCGCCAGGCTCAGGAGACCGACGAGTGGAAGGACTGTTACGCGATCCGGGCCGGGATCGAAGGCGCGATCTCCCAGGCCGTCCACGTCACCGGTCTTCGCCGCACCCGCTACCGCAGCCTGCTGGCGACCCGCCTCAGTCACGTCTTCGCCGCCACCGTGATCAACATCATCCGCATCGACCGATGGCTGATCGGCACCCCACTCGGCGGCACCCGCACCTCCAACCTCGAAGCCCTCATACTCGCGGCCTGATAGCCCGATTCGCGGAAATCTCAGCAGAGTCCTGAAAGCGGGATTCCCTCCGAGGAAGAGGGATGGACGCCGGAGTGTCCGCCCTGCGCGCCGAGGGCTTCGACGTCGGCGACCAGAATGTAGGTCGTCTGTCCCCGTTCGCCCGGCACCACGTGAACATGCTCGGCCGGTACTCGTTCCTGTTGCCCGAGATGCCCGGCGACCTGCGGGCACTGCGTGCTTCCGACGCCGTCGACGCGACGTGACGGGTGGTCAGCGGTAGCCGGCGCCCGTGCCTCGCGGAGCGGGGGCCGACTGATCGGGGAAGAGCGGGAGGATGCGTTCCAAGATCAGTTCGCAGGGGGCGAGGGACTGGTCGGCCCGGGCGAGGACCATGGAGCCCTCCAGCGCGCCGAGCAGGAGCATGGCCAGGCCGCGGGCGTCGCCGGGCGCGGTTCCGTAGTACTCCAGAGCGTCGGCCAGGGATGCGACCAGGATGCGGTAGGCGTCCTTGCACGCGGCGGCCAGAGCGTCGGAGCCGGGGACGGAGTCCAGGGTCACGGTGGTGATCGGCAGGCCCTCGCTGAACCCGGTCTCCACGAGGTGGCGGGAGAAGTGGTCGGCCATGGCGACGACCCAGGCCCGCGCGGTCGGGTGGGCCAAGCGGGTGGCCTCGATCATGCGCACGGAGTTGGCGGCGGCGAGGCGGACGGCCTCAACGGCGATCTCCTCCTTGCCGCCGGGGAAGAGGTAGTACACCGATCCGCGAGGCGCGTCGGCCTCTTCGACGATCTGGGCGAGCCCGGTGCCCCTGTAGCCCTGTCGGCGCAGCAGCCGGTGGGCGCTGGCAAGGATCTTCTCGCGAGAGTCAGACTTTGGCCTGGCCATGCCGAAAGTATACCGAGCTCCATAGCTATACTGATCGATATACCTATACCAGTCGTCATACTTTCAGGAGTGTCAGCATGACCACCGTCTTCGTCACCGGCGGTTCGGGATTCGTCGGGGGCCGCCTGATCGCCCGGCTCGTAGCGGACGGCCACACGGTCCGCGCCCTGGCCCGCAGCGACGCCGCGGCGGCGGCCGTGGCGGGTCTCGGCGCCGAGCCGGTCCGCGCTCACCTCACCGACCCTGCGGGCCTGCGCGACGCCGCGGCCGGGGTCGAGTTCGCCTTCCATGCTGCGGCGCGCACTAGCGGCGGCAGGCGGGCCCAGTTCTGGGCCGACAACGTCACCGGCACCGCCAACGTGGTCCGCGCGGTCCGCGAAGCCGGTGTGCGCCGCCTCGTGCACGTGGGTACCGAGGCGGCGCTCATGCACGGCCGACCGCTGGTCCAGGTAAACGAGACCGCCCCGCTGCGATCCGATTCCCCGGCGTCCTACCCCGCATCCAAGGCAGCCGCCGAACAGCTGGTCCTCGACGCGGACGGCTCCGGCATCGAGACGATCGTCCTGCGCCCACGGTTCGTCTGGGGCGCCGGCGACACCACTCTGCTACCCCGAATCAAGGCCATGGTCGAGTCCGGCCGCTTCTCCTGGGTCGGCGGCGGACGGCACCTGACCGACACCACCCACATAGACAACACTGTGGAAGGCCTGGTCCTCGCCGCCGAGCGAGGACGACCCGGGCAGGCGTACTTCGTCACCGACGGCGAACCGGTTGTCTTCCGCGACTTCCTCATCGACCTGCTGGCCACCCAGCACGTCACCGTCCCCGACCGCTCACTGCCCTATGGCCTGGCCAACGCCGCCGCGACCACCATCGAGGCCTTGTGGCGGACCCTGCGCCTGAAGGGCGAACCACCGCTGGACCGCATGAGCGTCTGGCTCTCCGGCCAGGAGTGCACGCTCGATATCACCAAGGCCCGCACCGAACTCGGCTACGAGCCCGTCACCACCCACCAGCAAGGCCTCGCCCAACTGCGAACCCCAACCCGCTGACACCCGACCCGGCCCAACATCCAAACGAAGAGAGCTATGCCGGCCTCGGGACTGGTAGGCGCGCACGTTGAGGTGTCGCCTATTCGTCAGCCGAGGCGTGTTCATGGCCCGATGGAGTGACGGACAGTGATCCGGGAGTCTGGCTCTCTGCTGTTTGACCTCGTCTTGTGACTGCGAGCTTCCGCTACTCCAGATAGAGAGCTGCCAAGCGGGGCAGTCGGCGAGTCATTTCGCCGTGGTCATCGAAATCGAAGTTCCAGGAGGGGTCCAGCTCCCGGTAGCGGATGGTGGGTGGGCTCGCAGGGAGCTGATCACCGGTCGCCGAGCTGTGTACGTTCCAGGCGATGCCCGGCATGTCCTCACCCTCCAGGTCGACGTCGTCGGCTGCGGAGGCTTGAACGAGGGGCAGTTCTGCCAGGGCATCGGGATCAGCGACTACGCGCTCGAAGACTTCACGGCCCTGAGCGATCATCCAGCCGCGGAAGTAGTCGAAGCCGTCGTCAGAACACCCGCCGTTGGAGATGTAAGCAGCGGCCCACAGAGGATTGGTGTAGGAGTCAACCATCAGGTCCCACAGCACCTGCTCAGCGGCGACGATCTCCTCGACCGGCCGGGAGGCCAGTAGGGAGGTCGCCTCGCGAGCGACCGCTTCGCCGTCGTTCGGATTGGACGCCTGATTGCGGGCTGCCTCAGTGAGCCTCTTTCATCCTGAATAGTCGCAGGTCATGAGTGTGTGGATGGCTTGGATGGTGCGGCTGATGCGGCGGGTGGAGGAGCGTGCTCTGTGCATGATGCGCCAGGACTTGAGCCGGGCGAAGGCGCGTTCGCCGGGGGCTCGGAGCCGGGCATGGTCGCGGTTGAACTGCTGGTAGTGCTCGGGCTGTTCGCTGTGGTGGTAGTACGG
>NZ_JBVJSQ010000032.1:0-22090 GCF_055606485.1 Streptomyces sp. NPDC037083
ACCGTCTACCGCGAGATCAAGCGCAGCGCGAAGCCGGACGGCCGCTACCACCCCTGGTGGGCTCACAACCAGGCCTCGCTGCGGCGCCACCGCCCCAAGAAGGAGAAGATCCGGGCCGGTGAGCCGCTGCGGACACTGGTGCGCGAGAAGCTCACGGAGAAGTGGTCACCGCAGCAGATCGCCCGCTACCTCGCCCGCGAGCATGCTCACGACGCGGCGATGCAGGCCTGCCCTGAAACGATCTACCGCGCCCTGTTCGCCAGCCTCCTCGGCCACCGCGACGCCAAACTCCGCACCGGCCGTACTCGCCGCAAAAGGCAGCGACGCGGTGTCCCTACACTCAACAAGATCAAGAACATGACGCTCATCCACGAGCGTCTTTCCGAAGTCAACGATAGGGCGCTGCCCGGGCATTGGGAGGGAGACCTCATCATCGGACGCGGCCAGGGCTCCGCGATCGGCACCCTCGTCGAGCGCACGACCCGCTACGTTCACCTGATCCACCTGCCGCACGGCTGGAAGGCCCCGCAAGTCCGCAACGCGCTCATCGCGCAGACCGCGCACATCCCGCCCCAACTGCGCCGCACCCTTCCTGGGACCAGGGCCGCGAGCTGACCCTGCACGAGGACATCGAGGCGCTGACCGGCTTCCGGATCTACTTCTGCGACCCGCACTCACCCTGGCAGCGCGGCACGAACGAGAACACGAACGGCTCGCTGCGGCAGTACTTCCCGAAGGGCATCGACCTTTCGGCCCACACCGCACGGGACCTCCGCGAAGTTGCCCGCCAACTCAACCGACGCCCGCGACTCGTCCTTGGGGACAGAACCCCAGCCGAGGCCATGCGAGAATGTCTCACAGGCCCATTGATCAGCTGATTCGCAAACACTGATGGAATCCGCCCGGCGTCGAGGGGCCGGTTCTGCCATTCCGCCATCCCGTCTGTCGGCGTCGGATTTCTCTGTTCTGGCAAGATTTTCGTAGGCGGAGATCATCTGGGTGCCGTGGTCGGCCGGCGCGCATAGCTGCGGCGGAGGTGGGCGATCAGGACGACGCGGTGGCGCAGGAGTGGGACCCCGGCGCGTCCTGCCATCAGGCGTTTCTGAAGTTTGACATCGGTGGTGCGGCCTTCGTTGACGCTGGAGTTGTGGGTGGTGGAGATCCCCTGGATGACGGCGTGCTGGTCTTCACGCAGGGCGCCGGCGATACCGGCAAGTGGTGGCAGCCCGCTGTGGGAGAGCTCGTCGAGCCAGGACGGCAGCGAGCTGGCGTCGCGGTTGACGACCATGGCAGCGAACCGGCGGACCAGGTCGTGGGCGTGCTTGAGTCACCGGCAACCGCATGGCACGTGTCCTGACCATCCTGTAGGCAGAGCCCGAACAGCTGTGGCGATCAAGAGAGATCGCCGAACTCCTCGGTGACGTCACCCTCGTCGCCACCTACCGACAACTCGCCCGCTGGACCGAGAGAGGAATGATCAAGAGAATCCGCACCGGCCGCTACTCGGCAACCAGGCAGAGGCCGATCCCCTTGCGTGACCAGGGGAAACGCTAACTACCCAGACTTGGGCAAACTTCAGGTAGCAATCACCGCAGGAAAAAATAGGTAGTGGTTGCTCACGCATCTGCCACGTTGGTCGGGTGAGATGGCCACTATGGCTGCGTGGACGGGAAGGAAGCCATGACTACAGCAGATCAGCTTGTGGCCTGGGGCATCATCGGGGCCATGGGAGGGGGTCCTTCTGTGGTTGATTGCGCTAATTTCATATGGCCTGAGCCGAGAGGTGGCCAGGAAGAGGAATGAAAGGACGCGCATACACGGCCAGACTGGTCGTCAGTTTCATTCTCGACAGGCCTTCCCCCGTGAAGGTGGGCACGCGATTATTGATCACGCGGCGAGGGTGAGTTTAGCGGTGTGGTGTCGGTATTCGTATTCGTTGGGGCTGAGGTGGCCGTTGGCGGAGTGCCGGCGGCGGGTGTCGTAGCGGGTCAGCCAGGCGAAGACGGTCCTGCGGCAGGTGCCGGCGTCGCCGTAGTCGTGGGCGCCCTGCAGGGTCTCGCGTTTCAGGGAGGCGTGGAAGCTTTCGCAGGCCGCGTTGTTGGTGCTGGTGCGGACCGCGCCCATCGACCGTGTGACCCCGAGTTGGTCGCAGAGGCCGGCGAAGGCCCGGGATCCGTATTGGGCCCCGTGGTCGGAGTGAACGCGGCGCCGTCCAGGCGGCAGCGGGTCGAGGCCGTCATCCGCAGTGCGCGCCTCTCCGAAGTTGCGCGCTGAGGACCGTCTCAGTAGGCCACTGGACGCGCGGCTTACAACCACATGAGTCGGGCTGGGAAAGTGACGCGAACGCGGTGAAGTAGAAGTCTCGCTTGAGCTGACTCCCATTGACTCACCCTGGCTTGCCCACCGAGAAGCAGCGTATGGCCGAGGGCGGGCAATCCCAGGTTGCTGAGAGCCGCCAACGCAACATGGCGCCCGATACGCGGGGCCGGGGCCCTGGCCGCATCCCACGAGGCTTGCGGACCACCGAGCCGGCAGGGCAACCGCATCCCGCCGCCCGGCATCGCACGATCCCTGATTCCGCCCGCAACACGCCGGTTGTGCCGCTCGACCACCTCCACCCTTCAGACGAGCCGACTCCGCCCCGGCGGCAGAACAGCACCACAGAAAGAGGAAGAACAGTACGATGAAGAAGCTCATAGCCCCCATGTGCGCAGCGTCGACAGTCGTCGTTCTGGCGTTCATGCCGACCACGGCACAGGCAGCCGGAATCGAGGACGGCGCACCCCTGGTGGCCGCTCAGAACGAGATCATCGACGAACTCGCGACGCTCGGCTGGCCAGGACAGGACCCGGAGAACTTCTACCCCGGGGCTCTCAGCCACCCCGACGCCGACGCAGCCACGGTCGTCTGGGGCACGCCCGGGAACCCCAGTTCCTATCAGGTCGAGGCCAAGTGCGCCCAGTTCCTCACCGCCTCGCTGAAGCACGCCTACACCTGGGCCACCGACGCGTGGTTCACCTCCGGCATAGGCTTCCGCAGTCCGTCCTCGGAGCAGTACTACGACGCTTTCACCGACACTTCTGCCGGCGGTGCGCTTGAGGATATGAGCGACCACATCAACCGCCCTTCCGCGCAGCGGGTCAGAGACCTGCACGCAGGATCCGTCATCGCGGTGAAGTACCTGGACGGCTCGGAGGGAGGAGCAACCGGGCACATGATGACCGTGCAGTCCGTGACACCGTTCGAGCGCGACGGCAACAGTGTCACCCAGGAGTACGCGGTCAGGGTCGCCGACAGCACCTCCAACCCGCACGGCGTCGCATTCTCCTCCAGAACGTCGCCCCACTGGGCGTTCAAGGACAGCCGGGTCGAAGGCTCTCCGGGACTCACCACGAAGGAATGGAGCGGCGCCGGCAGAGGAACGATCTTCATTCAGGCCGACACGACGACCGGCAAACCGACCGGCTACTGGTGGGGCCGGAACGAGGCCGCGTTCAACACGGTAGCCATCCGCCCCATGGTCTTCGTCGACATCACCCGCTGACTGCCACGGCCGGCTACAGGAACGAAACAAAGCGCGATCGGGCTACAGTTTGGTGACGGGCTGGTGTCCGCACCCGCTCAATCCCACCCCGCACCAGTGAGTCTTTTCAACGAGGCCACTGATCGGGTGACGCCGGCGGGGTGCGCAACGCACGAGGCTCCCGTGCCGTTGGGGGAGGTGTTCGAAGTCTCAACCCACAGGCACAGCAGCCGCGTTGGTTTCCTATCCTGCCGCACTCGATCTGCCGCACGCGCTGGTTGAGTGAGTCTCCATGCTCATCGTCACCCGTGCGGGTGACCGACGATGCAAACTCCCGCCGCACCAGGGTGCCATCGTCGGCCCGGTGTACCTGCGTCCGCACGACACCCTCGCCCAACTCGCGGCCGTCTTCGGCATTTCCGTCGGCACCCCCCACGCCTACACGGCACCCGTCATCGACCTGCTTGCCGACCCGGCACCCAGGCTTCTGCGGACCCTGCGGGAAGCCGACCCCGACTAGGTCCTGCTCGACGGCACCCTGGCGGAGTGCGACCGCGTCGGCGCCAGCCGGGCCGAATACTCCCACTGTGAGGATGGTGGCAGTGTCTTGCTGGCCACGGCTTGACTCGTACTCTCACTGGCCGCTTGTGCCCTGTGTTTGATCTGTCAGCCCGGCCGGAGCGAGACGTACCAGCACGGTGGAACGTGTCCCGATAGGGGCCTTGGCCTCGAAGGCATCGTCACAGTCATCTTCCGCAAAGCGATGCAGCCCAAATCGAATGACGTCCATCACCGCGGCCGTCCTCACCCTGGAGCGGCAATGCTGAAAGAGCTCAAATGAACCTCTTTCATCCTGTGCTGCACGAGTGAGAGAGGCTCGTCAGTGACGTGGTGACGTGGTGACGTGGTGACGTGGCAGGGCCCCTCGTCGTTGGTGTGGTGATCTCACTCATCACATCGGCGGCCGAGGGACTCTGTTGGTTCCGTGTCCTTCCATGCTCGACGTCCCGCGTGAGCTGGTCTTTGGTCGACTGTCTGTACCAACGAGCTGCGTTGCTTTATGCGGAAGAACCGTCAACTCCCTTGCATGACCTGCGAAAACGCTAACTACCCGGCCTTGGGGCCTCCCCCTGAGTGGTGGACACGCTGATACTGGATCTGCTTGATCCGGAGGAAGCGAGAAATCCGCCGATGGCGATGAAGGACTACTCGGACGAGTTCAAGGCCGATGCCGTGGCCCTGCACGAGTCCACACCTGGGGTGACCTACAAGAGCATCGCTGGCGTCAACCGGGCCACCCTGCGTGAGTGGGTGCTGCGGGACCGCGAAAGAGCGCCGTGGCGTTACCGCCGCGGTTGCGAAGCCAGCCGCCCAGCCTCGAAAGGCGGTACCGTCCGCTGATCCGGACGGGCGGGGGCGGCAGCTGGAGGTTCGGGTGGCGGAACTCGAGGCGAGTGAGCGCAGCTCGCGATGTGATTCTGTACCAAGCTGCAACCATCACACCCAGAGGAACTCTATGTCCAACGCCGGCTTGAAAACTAAGGCTCATGAAGCCGTCTCTGGACTTCCACGAGATTTTTGGTGGCTATGGGTTAGTACGCTAGTCAACCGGCTCGGCGCGTTTGTTGTTACTTTCATGGCCTTGTATCTGACCGTGGACAGGGGATATTCCGCCTCATATGCAGGGATCGTCGCAGCACTACATGGACTCGGAGGCGTCCTGTCCTCGCTAGGTGCTGGGGTGATGACGGACCGTTTCGGGCGACGCCCTACGATGCTGATAGCGCAGACGTCGACCGCTGCCTCAGTAGCCATCCTCGGATTCGTGTCTCACCCAGTAGTAATCGCGGGGGTGACCTTCTTGGTTGGCGTATCTAGCAACGCTTCACGCCCTGCCGTGCAGGCGATGATGGCTGACATCGTCCGGCCTGAGGATCAGATTCGAGCCTTCGCCCTCAATTTTTGGGCTACTAATCTGGGTCTAGCATTCTCATCGGTAGGCGCCGGTTTCATCGCGGAGTACAGCTATCTAGCTGGTTTTCTCACCGAGGCTGCGATGACATTGGCTTGCGCTGTTGTCGTCTACATGAGGGTGCCAGAGTCCCGCCCGGAGGATAGGCATGCTCAGGTTGGGGTGGAGAGCATGCAGCGGATTGAAGGGTCGACGGTTCACCTTTCAACCGTGTTGCGTGATCGACGTTTCATGGGTTTCGTTGGATTGTCGTTCGTGATCGCAGTAATTTTTCAGCAAGGTTCGGTCGGACTACCAATGGCGATGGGGGCAGATGGATTTTCTAGCTCCGACTTCGGAACCGTCATCGCCGTCAACGGCGCACTGATCGTGGCTTTGCAGATTCCAGTTGCTGGCTTCATTCAACATCGGGAGCCGCGTCGACTTTTGATCCTATCCTCCCTCCTGGCGGGTTATGGTCTTGGAATGACTTACTTTGCTGGGTCGATTGCCGTATACGCGCTAACGGTGGGTTTGTGGACTCTCGCCGAACTCGTTATGGCCCCCACCCACAACGACTTGGTCATTCGGCTCTCGCCGACTCATGGCCGCGGGCGCTACCAAGGTGTGTACATGATGGCTTGGGCGGCGGCCTCCCTTATCGCCCCCTTGATGTCTGGTCTTGTGATTGACCGCTTTGGCGCCGCATGGCTCTGGGGCGCTTGTGCTGCTCTTGGCACTCTGGCCGCGCTCTGGTACGCCCTCCTGCTAAGGGGTCCTAACAAAGGTGTTGGACGTGTCGGTGGGTAATGAGGCAGGTGGCGAGGCCGAGGAAGACACCTCACGACCCCAAGTCGTCAAGCCGCAGCGGCCAAGGCAGTTGGGAATGCGGTGTTCTCATCGAACAGTTCGCGTCGCTGGAGGCAGTGGAACATCTGTCCGAGCATGCGGTTGAAGAGGTTGCGCTGGGCGGCAGCGTGCCAGTCCCCATGCTCGTCGCGGCGGCGACGGTAGTGAGCCATGGCTCCGGGCGAGGCCCGGAGGGCGGAGAAGGCCCAGAGGTAGCCGGCGTGGTTGAGGCGGTCGTTTTTGACCCAGCGGCGGGTGATGCTGGACTTCTTGCCGGAAGCCCGGGTGATGGGCGAGGAGCCGGCGTATGAGGTGACCCCTGTGGTGTGGACACTCTGACAATGGATCTTGTAGATCCGAGGAAGGGTGTCCTGGTGGGACGTAGGTCTCCGTATCCGGTGGAGTTCAGGAACAATGCCGTCGCGTTGTACCGGGCGGCGGGTGGGAAGCGCACGTATGCGGCGGTCGCGGCGGATGTCGGGGTGACCGGCGAGACCCTGCGGAGCTGGGTGCGCCAGGCCGACGAGCACGCCGGCCGCGGTCACAGCCACGGCGAGCGGCACTGTCACGTTGGCTGACTGGTGGGATGATCTTCTGGTTGATCAGGCGGGGAGGGGTCGTCGGTGGGGAGCGCGTCGCCGTCGTACAAGGGTCACCGGTACCCGGTCGAGGTGATCTCCCACTGTGTGTGGCTGTACTTCCGCTTCCCGCTGTCGTTCCGCGAGGTCGAGGAGCTCATGCTCGAGCGCGGGATCGTTGTCTCCTACGAGACGGTGCGCCGCTGGTGCGGCAAGTTCGGGCAGACCTACGCAGGCGCGCTGCGCCGCCGGCAACCTCGGCCTGGTGACAAGTGGCACCTGGACGAAGTCTTCATCAAGATCAACGGCGTGCAGCGGTACCTGTGGCGGGCCGTCGACCAGGACGGCAACGTCCTGGACATCCTTTTGCAGAATCGCCGGGACAAGGCCACGGCCAGGCGCTTCTTCCGCAGACTTTTGAAGAGGACCGGTGTGGTGCCGCGGGTGATCGTCACCGACAAGCTCCGCTCCTACGGCGCCGCCCACCGCGAGGTCATGCCCTGCGTCGAGCACCGGCAGTCGAGATACCTGAACAACCGGGCGGAGAACAGCCACCAGCCCACCAGGCAGCGTGAACGGGCGATGAAAGGCTTCCGCTCGGTTGGCGGAGCACAGCGGTTCCTCTCCGCGTTAAGCGGTATTTCGCCCCACTTCCGGCCCCGCCGCCATCTGATGACCGCTGGCGCCCACCGAGTCGAGATGACCGTCCGCTTCGCAATCTGGGAGCAGATCACCGGCGTCGTCGGCATCGCCGGCCTCGCCACCGCGGCCTGAGCTCAGCCCGGAACCGGGCTCTACCACGTCGTGACGCACCATCAGACACCTACGCACCCAGCAACGTGACAGCGCCCCCGGGCGGGGTACTGGTGGTCGATGACTCCGGGGACCACAAGGACGGGACGGAGACCGCACACGTGGGCAAGCAATATCTCAGCTCGGTCGGGAATATCGACCGTGCTGTGGTCACCGTGACCACCTGCTGGGCGGACGAGCGCCTCTATTACCCAGTTCTCGCGCCGTTATACCCCGGCCCATCACTTCCCCCGCGGCAAGTGCGACCACAGGTTCTGGGTGGATCCGGCTGCGACCTTCAGCTCCACAGTGAGCGTCGCGCCGCCCGTGGTGGTGATGCGGAGCAGGAAGGTGCCGGTAGTGTCGTCCGCGTACAGCTTCGGCAGCGTGAGCTTGCCCTTGTGGTCTGTCTGAAGGCCGGTGAGGGCGCGTATGGCCTTGCCGTCGGCGTCCTTGAAGTAGGGGCCCTTGTCGTTCTCGGTGGTGTCGGTCTCGGACTTGATCAGGGTGGCGGTGGCCGCGACCTTGTCCGCGACGGTGCTCTTGTACGTCGCCTTCAACTGAACCTGTTCGCCGAACTCGGCGCCTGGGGTGCAGTTCAGTGGTGTGTCGCCAGTGGGGGTCAGGGTGTCGGCCGCGCGCGCGGTGACGGTGGCAGCGTAGTCGACGCCCTTGGCCGAGCGGCCCACGATGGTAGCGGTGATCTTGAAGGCACCGGTCCTTTCACCCGCCTGCAGCGCCGGGGCGAGAGCGATGCCCTTGGCGTCCGTGGCGACGGTGGCCCTCCTCTCGCCGCCGGCGAAGGCGGCGTCGGTGCCTCCGGTAATAGTGAACCTGATCCTGACTTCGTCAGCAGCCTTGTCGGCCTTGGTCTCGGCGCGGGTGCGGATCCGGTTGCCGAAGGTGTGGCCGGCCATCGCGGTGAGCTTGGCCGTGCCCGCATCCTCCAAATGATCGACCGTGTCGGTGGAGGTCTGCGGAGGCGTCGGTGGGACGGGGGGCTTCGGCCGCGGGCTCGCGTGTCCGCCGCCGGGCTCGTGCGGTTTGGGGTGCTCGGGGTCCGGCTTGGGGTGGTCCGGCTTGTGCTTCGGCGGGTCCGAGGGCTTCGAGGACCGACTGCGCGGGGTGATTTCGTCGCTGCGGTGCGACGGCACCTGGCCGGTTCCGTCAGGCACGGAGTGGGTGCCCTTGCGGTAGTACTCCAGCCAGTTCAGGACCAGGTTCAGATAGTCCTGGGAGTTGTTGTAGCTGAGGATCGCGCTGTGCAGGCCAGCTGTGGTGGACATGTCCCAGTCGTTACGGCACACGTAGTGGCCAGCCGCTAGCGCGGCGTCGTAGATGTTGTTGGGGTCTTTCTTGCCGTCCGAGTTGCCGTCGCGGCCCGCCCAGGCCCAGGTTGACGGGATGAACTGCATGGGTCCGACGGCCTGGTCGTACCGGCTGTTGCCGTCGTACGCGCCGTGGTCGGTGTCCTGGATGAGCGCGTAGCCGTTGCCATCGAGCTGCGGGCCGAGGATCCGGCCCCGGGTGGTGCCGTCGGTGTCGACCCGGCCGCCGCGGGCCTGGCCCGACTCGACCTTGCCGATCGCGGCGAGCAGATGCCAGGGCAGATTGCAGCCGGGCTTGACAGCGCGCAGTTCGGACTCGGCCCTCTTGTAGGCGTCGAGGATCGTCGCTGGGATGCCGGCTTCGGCCTCGCCCCGGAAGACAGGGGCATCGCTGTCTGATGAAGGGCCGGGGGCGGGGCTGATCAGCGGGGGAAGGTCTGTGTAGTAGGGCGAGTTGCCGGTGGTGTCGGCGCCCGCGGCGGGGGCCGCGCCGGGTACGGTCGTGGCGGCGCCAGCCGCTGCCTGTCTGCCGTGGTCCTCAGCGGTCGTTCCCGGGGCCTGGGATGCGGAGAGAGCCGCGACCGCTGCTGCGGTCACGGCGGTAACCGCCGCTCCCTTGCGCAGCCGCCTGCTGAAATGCGCCGCCATGTACCAAAACCTCCCAGGTACGCATGAGCGCCCCGCCGTCTTCCGAATTTGCCAGGCTCGGCGACTTCTATAGATACCTGGGCCGACCCCGGGACGAAGGAGTCGAGCCGAAGGAATCAGTCCAGCTGACACCCTGTGCACGCCTTCTGTCGGCAATGACGCTAACCTCTCGACCGCCATCACGGCCTGAGTAATTTCTACCTGCGAGTCCTCGCGCGGGGCGTGCTCGAACCAAACGCCGAGTGGCCCGCCGATGATTCGACGGGCCACTCGGTTCTTAGTACTCCAGTTGCGGTTCTCCATATGCCCTGGTCAGGTGGCTCTTTTGGAGTGTAATTGGCTGACGCCTCGTCAGGGCGGCGGTGGTTCGTGACTCACCCGATCGGGGCGCGCGGTGCTGATAGTGGCAATGGCGGGCGACGGCCTGGTGGCGGCGTCGCCAGCGGGACCAGTGGAGACGGCGCCGAGGTGACGGGTGCCGGGCTGCGGAGGAATGGGCAAGGTCCAACAGCCTTCGGATTTCTGCCACGGTGAGGGGAACGAGGCTGCTCGAACCGTTTCTCCGGCCCCCTTTTCGAGGGCATGGGCGGTCATCGCCGACAGGAAGGCGTGCGCGAGCATGGCCAGGGTGATGTGGCGGTACCAGCCGACGTAGCGGCGGACTTCGTACTGATCCAGGCCGCATTCGTTCTTCGCGGCCTGGAAGCACTCCTCGATGGCCCACCGGGCGCCGGCGACCCGGACGAGTTCGGCTACCGTGACGTCTGCCTGGGCGAAGGCGAGGTAGTAGGCGATCTCCTCGGGACGCGCCAGGCTGCGGCGGGCCAGAACCCAGCGGTAGTGGGTGGGATCGCAACCGTCGATGGTGGGCAGCTTGGCCGCGGCCCAGTCGTAGACCCGCGGCCCCTTCGCTCCGTTCCCGCAGGAGATCCGCTCCCACGCCTCGGCCGGGGCACCGGCCAGGACGTGGTCGATGCGCCAACTGCCCGCAGGCGACTTGACCTGCTGGGACTTGGGCACCGCCAGGACGTATCCGACGCGGGCCTCCTCCAGGATCTGCCGGAAGTGCCACTCCTGTCCGTAGGCCGCATCGGCGGTCACCCAGGCGATCGGCAGGGCAGAGTCCAGCGCCCGCCGGACCATGGCGCGTGCGAGTTCCGGCTTGGTCGCGAAGGACCTGCCCTCCGGGATTCGGGCGGCGCGGCACCGGTCCGGATCTCCGGTCCAGGACTTGGGCAGGTAGAGCTCGCGGTCCACCAGGGCCCTGCCCTTGGCTGAGGCGTAGGCGGCGAACACCCCGATCTGGCAGTTTTCCGTGCGGCCTGCGGTGCCGGAATATTGGCGTTGTACTCCGGCGGAGACGGTGCCCTTCTTGAGGAAGCCGGTGTCGTCGACGATCAGCACACCGTCCGGCTGCCCGAGCCGCTCAGCAACGTAATTCTGCAGGTCATCACGGATCTCGTCGGGTTCCCACTGGCACCACGACAGCAGCCGCTGCAACCCGTAGGGAGTGGCGTTGCCTGCGTGCTCGGCCAACTGCCAGCTGTTCTTCCGACCTACCGGTCCCAACAGGCCGCGGACGTAGTCCCGCATCCGCCGCCGCGGCTCGACGCGGCCGAACCGCTCTCCCACCCGGAGCAGCAGCGACTCCAACTCGGCATCCCACAGGCCTACTTCGACATCGCTCTCCGGCTCCATAACCGGTTCAACGCACCCCGATCGGGTGAGTCACGAACCACCGCCGCCCTGACGAGGCGTCAGCCAATTACACTCCAAAAGAGCCCCCTGACCAGGGCATATGGAGAACCGCAACTGGAGTATTAGTACTGCAACGGTGCTTATTCTGAGTACTGGGCAGTTCAGGGGCTGTGTCCGCGTCGTTTGTAGTGGCTGATGCGAGCTTGGTGCTGGCGTCGGCGGCGCCAGTGGGACCAGTGCAGGATGTGGTCGACCGGTGCTGGTCGGCGGTTGGTGAGGCGGGTTATCAGGCGTCGGATTTCGGCGAGGCTGAGGTGGATGAGCTGGGAGGATCCGTTTCTGCTTTGTCCGTGTCCAGCTGTCGGGCCCGCAGGACGGTCAGGCAGGGCCAGGGTCATGTGGCGGTGCCAGCCGGGGTAGCGGCGGACCTGGTAGTCGTCCAGGCCGCATTCCTGCTTGGCGGTCTGGAAGCATTCCTCGACCGCCCAGCGGCTGCCCGCGATGCGGATCAGCTGATCCAGTGTGGTGCTGGCCCGGCAGTAGGCGATGTAGTAGGAGATCTCCTCGGGCCTGCTCACGCTGCGGCGGGCGAGGACCCAGTGCCGGCGGTCCTCGCGGTGCCAGGGCCGCACCTCGACGCGGGCCCAGTCGTAGATCCGCCGGCCATGGGCTCCCTCGCCGCAGGAACGGCGTTTCCACTTCTGCCGGGGCAGGCCGGGGAACATGTCGTGGACGCGGTGGTCGATGGACCAGCGGGTGACGACGGTGTCGTGCCTCGTTGTGGCCATGACGTGGAAGACGTCCGCTTGCTCGAGCTCGAACCGCCAGCCCTTGCTGTAGCCGTAGGCGGCGTCCGCCGTCACCCACCTGAACGGGACCTTGTCCGTAATGGCCCGGCGGACCATCGCCTTGGCCATGGCCACCTTCGTGGCGAAGGCGACGTGGTCGTCGATGCCCGCCCGGCGGCAGCGTTCCCGGTCCTCCGTCCAGGACGTGGGCAGATACAGACGGCGGTCGATCAACGTGCGTCCGCGGCCGGTGGCGTAGGCGAGGAACACGCCGATCTGGCAGTTCTCCGTGCGGCCGGCGGTTCCGGAGTACTGCCTTTGCACCCCGGCCGAACGGATGCCCTTCTTCAGAAAGCCGGTGTCGTCGACGATCAGGACGATTCTGCTCGTGAACCTTCGAATCGGCGGCAAGACAGGGGTGCCGACGCTGGTCAAGCAGGACGCGAGCCAGCCCGCCTTCCTGGTGGTGGACTTCGGCCCACAGTCGGCGCAGGAGCGTTCCTTCCCCGATCCGGGCTCCGTGGACCAGGCACCTGAATCGCCCCGGGTTTGATGGAGACATCGAAGACCCGGAAAGATGCCGATCATGGCTGCTCCCCGTAAGTACCCCGACGAACTGCGCGAGCGTGCGACGCGGCTGGCGATCGAGGCCCGCAAGGACCCCGCCGACAGGGCCGGTGCGATCAAGCGGATCGCTGACCAGCTCGACGTGCACCCTGAGGCCCTGCGTGGCTGGGTCAAGCGGGCCGAGACCGACGAGGGCATCGTGCCTGGCGCCACCAGCACCGACGCTGCACGAATCGCTGAGCTGGAGCGGGAGGTGAAGGAACTGCGGCGGGCGAACGCGATATTGAAGTCTGTCCCTCCCCTCGTAGCGTGGACCGTGATTGCAGGGGAATCGGGGTTCATGGGGTCCAAGCAACGGACGTACACGCCTGAGTTTCGCGGGGGTGCTGTACGCATTGTGATCGAGACGGGCAGGCCGATTCCGGAGGTCGCCGAGGAGCTCGGTGGGCATTCCGGCACGCTGCACAGCTGGGTGTCGCGGTGGCGGCGCAACGGGTCGGCGTCGTCCGACCAGCCTGCCGAGCCCGCACCGGGTGGGCGGCTGCGCAGACCGCCGCCACCTCTCCGAAGCCTCCATGGCCGAGCTCTTCACCACCAAGCCACCCGCAGCCGAACCGCAGATCACCCCACAACCGGAACCGAAAACGGCTGCCGTGACTACACCACCCCGCGGGACATGACCTGCGCGATGGCCGACAGCGTCATGCTGAACGGGAAATCGAACCAGGCTCCTGGTCAGCGAGTACGACAGACCCATTGCCGACGCCGCACTGAGATCTCGGTGGCGGTGGGGGCGGGTCGTGCCGTGCTGGGAGTCAGGGCTTGACGCTGGTGCAATTTGTTTTTGTCATGTTCCGGTGTAGCGGCCCGGCCGATGGTTGAAGGCGAGAACGGCGTTGAGGAAGACTGCGCCCGTGGCGGAGAGCAGAACCTTGAGCGGCGCGACAACGGCGAGAGATGCAACCACGATGGTCAAGTCAAGGATCATTTGGATGTATCCGGCGCGCAGACCGAGACGTTCTTGGATGATCAGAGCGATGATGTTGAAGCCGCCGAGGCTGGAGCGATGCCGAAAGAGGACGAGTAGCCCCATCCCGGCCAGCACATTGCCGACCAGTGCGGCATAGGCCGGGTTCACGTCGATCTTGGTGATCTCAGCAGGGTGGACGAAGGCCATGAGGCAAACAACGCCAACCGCGAGGGCAGTGCGGATCGTGAAGTCCCACCCCTTCTTCCAGACGGCGAGCACGAAGAACGGGATGTTGGTCGCGAGGAAGATCATCCCGAGAGGCTGTCCGATTGCGTAGCTGAGCAGGAGCGCGAGGCCGGCGGTGCCGCCCGTGACAGTTCCGCTGGTTCCGAGAAGGAAGAGTCCAAGGGATGCGATGAAGGTTCCGGTGAGGATCCCCTGTACATCGTCGATCACGCGATGTCTGGGCGGCGCGATGGTCGAGGTCGTGAGGTCGCCGGTCACCTTGCGCCCCCGTTGCCGGTCATCTTGGCGAGCACGCGCAGTACGCGGTCGTTGGTAGCTGGGTCGGCGAGCGTCACGCGGACCCCGTCGCCGGTGTACCCGCGGACGAGGATGGCAGCTTCCTCGAATGCCTTGGTGATCGTCTGGCGGCGGTCGTCATCGGCCCGGATCCAGATGAAGTTAGCTTGTGAATCGGGCACAGCCCAGCCGATTGCGCGGGCACGGGAGATGACACGATCGCGTTCGGAAGTGATCCGCGCTGTCCGGTCACGCATTTCGCGCTCGGCGTCGAGCGAGGCAATCGCGGCCTGCTGGGCCAAGTCACTTACGCCGAAAGGGATGGCAGTCTTCCTCAGCGCCTCGGCTATGGGCGGTCGCGCGATCGCGTAGCCGACGCGCAGGCCGGCGAGGCCGTAGGCCTTCGAGAACGTGCGCAGGACGCATACATTCTGTCCATTTCGGTAGCTCTCGACCCCGTTGGCCGAGGCAGGGTCGGTGTTGTACTCGACGTAAGCCTCGTCGAGTACAACAAGCACGTGCGGCGGAACGCTTGCGCGGAATCGTTCGATAGCAGCGCGGCTGATCGGCACTCCGGTGGGATTGTTGGGTGTGCACAGGAGGACGATTCGCGTGCGGTCAGTTATTGCCGCGGCCATCGCCTCAAGGTCGTGTCCTTCGTCGGGGCCGAGCGGCACGGGGACGGGGCGTGCTCCAGCAAGGGTTACGAGGAGGGGGTAGGCCTCAAAGGAGCGCCAGGCGAAGACGACCTCGTCGCCCGGATCGCACAACGAGACGATGATCTGCTGGAGCACGCCGACGCTGCCCGGCCCGGCCGCGACTTCATCCGCCGGCACTGCAAGGTGCTCTGCGATGCGCTCGCGCAGGCCCGTTGCCCCGCTGTCGGGGTACCGGTTGATGTTCGCGCCGGAGCGCGCAATGACATCGAGAACGGACTGGAGCGGCAGGTAGTGGCTCTCGTTGGAGGCGAGTGGGGTGAGCGTCTCGGACTGCCCCGCCCGTCCAGCCACGTAGGGCGGCAGCGCGGAAACGGAACCACGAGGCAGGGGCGGCAGGGGCATGGCGGGATGGGTCATGGCAACGATGCTCCAAGATGGTGGGATGGATTCACAAGCACTCCCCTTTGTGCTGGGATGAATGCACACCTAAGTCACCGATTTACGGAAGGATGACAAGCATGAAGACGATCGACCCGCTCGATGCTCGTATCCTGCTTGCCCTTGATGACCATCCGGGCGCGACGATCCTGCAGCTGGCCAAAGCAATCGGGGTGTCACGCAACACCGTGCACGCGCGTCTGCAGCGGATGGAGCGCGAGAACGTGCTGCTCGGCTTCAGCCAGCGGGTTTCGCCGGAATCCATGGGGTACACCCTCGTCGCGTTCGTGTCGCTCGCGATCAGTCAGAGAGAGGGGGCCAACGCAACGAACCTCCTGGAGAGGATTCCGGAGGTCGTGGAGGTCCATGCGACCAGCGGCGAGGCCGACCTGCTCGCCAAGGTCGTCGCGCGGGACACGAGGGATCTGTACCGAATTGCAAACACGATGCTTGGCATCGAAGGTGTAGTCCGTGCCAATACCGCCGTATCACTTTTGCAGGCGATGCCCAATCGGACCCGCGGCCTGCTCGAGGCGGCTGCGCACGGCGACTCCTGAGATTTCTTGCCGTCCCTGCAGCGGACGCAGCGCTCGCCCTCTCCGGGCGGTTCCGGCTCTGGCGTACGGCTATGAGATGGCGACTCGGGCTCAAGGCCAGGATTACGGCAGCAGGAGTCGGCTTGGCTCCATCGCTGGCGTGAACCACTCAGGCGTTCTCCCCTGTGTCGGCGGGCGTCAGGCCCCGGGCTCTCCCAGCCGCTCCGCCAGTTCCAAGCGGTTGGTGATGCCGAGCTTCGCGCAAGCCCACTGCAAGTGGTTGTCCACGGTGCGGATCGAGAGGGTCAGACGGGCCGCGATGTCCTTGCTCAGGGAGCCTTGCGATGCCAGCAGCGCGATCTCCAGCTCCCGGCGGGTTAGCAGCGCCCTGGCCTGCGCCGCCAGGAGCGCGGGCGTCCTCGCATCTTCGCAGCCCCCGCACACGCCGTCGACACGGTGGAAGCAGCGGCGGCGCAGAGCGGCTCCCTGGACTGCTGCCACAGCGTCGCGGCGGTACGTGCCGCCTCCCGGGGCACGCTCTGCGCGCCGTTGCCGAGCTGATCGCGAGCCCAGGACGCGGTGAAGACCGCGGCGGCGGCACCAGGCAGGCACGCCACCACAACCCGTAGGTGGATGCCGGCTTGGCCGAGGTTGCTGAGCGCCGAGGCCGAGCCGAGCCATTGAGGCTGCCGGTCGTTGAGGGCTGCCGCGCGATGGATGCGCCGGTGAAACACGATGGCGGTGGTGGCAGCGCCGATCAGGCAGGTCACAGTGTGGGCCAGGGCCATGCCCGCAGTTGCCCAGCGCACGGGGAGGGTGTGGACCGCGGCGGCGGACAGCGCGGCGTTGACGCCGGAGGTGAGGAGGGCGAGCAGGACCGGGGTGCGCGGGTCGCCTAACTTTCGCAACAGACCCTAACTTGATCTTTAACGTTTGGCGTCGAATGGCAGGTCGAACTTGATCGCTCGGTCCGGTAACTGTCGTACACGGAGGCGGCCTTCGTCTGAACATGTGCTCCGACCAAGGAACACACACATTCAGAACGAAGGCCGTGAGGATGAGTCTGCTGCATCACGACGCCCGGTTTGACGCATTGGCACAACTATCATGCTTCCGGGGCGAGTTCTACTCCTGCCTGACCACTCGTTCGGACGCGTTGTTCGAGCTGGCTGATGCCGTTCTGTGCGGCGACGGGCCGGTGAGGTCGCTGGCCGAGCTGTCGCTGGTGGGTGAACACCGCCGCGGCCATGGAGGGCTCTACGCCGCGGTGGCCCGTGGACGCATCGACGCCGACCGGCTGCGGCGGGCACTGGCCGAAGTACCACTGCCACGAACTGCCGACGGCCGGCTGGTCCTGGCCATCGACGTCACCTGCTGGCTGCGGCCCGACGCCCACACCTCACCGCAGCGGATCCTGTGCCACACCTACGGCCGGGGCAAGGACCAGCACATCCCGGTCCCCGGCTGGCCCTACTCGATCATCTGCGCACTGGAACCGGGCCGCAGCTCATGGACCGCACCGCTGGACGCTCTGCGTCTGACGCTCGGCGACGACACCGCCACCGTCACCGCCCGCCAGCTGCGCGATCTCCTTCAGCGACTGATCGCAGCGGGGCAGTGGCAGAACGGCGATCCCGACATCCTGATCGTCGCAGACGCCGGATACGACGCGCCCCGCCTCGGCTTCCTCCTCAAAGACCTGCCGGTCCAGGTACTGGCCAGGATGCGATCCGACCGCGTCCTGCGCAGAGCTGTCCCACCCCGGCTGCCGCACACCCAGGGCCGGCCACCCCGGCACGGCGGCGAGTTCGTCTTCGGACAGCCCGACACCTGGGGCACCCCTGACACCCAGACCGTCACCGACACCCGCCTCTACGGCACCGCCAGAGCCCGCTCCTGGGACCGGCTGCACCCCAAACTGACCCACCGCTCATCCTGGGCAACCACCGACGGCACCCTCCCCATCGTCGAAGGGACCGTGATCCGCCTGGACATCGACCACCTGCCCAGCGGAGCAACACCCAAGCCGGTCTGGCTGTGGTGGTCAGGCACCAACGCCACCGCGGCAGACGCCGACCGGCTCTGGCAGGCATACCTGCGACGCTTCGACATCGAGCACACCTTCCGCCTCTTCAAACAGACCCTCGGCTGGACCTCCCCGAAGATCCGCACCCCCGAGGCAGCCGACCGATGGACCTGGCTGATCCTCGCCGCCTACACCCAACTGCGGCTCGCCCGACCACTGGCGGCCGACCGACGTCGCCCCTGGGAAAGACCAACCCCGCCGGACAGACTCACCCCCGCCCGAGTCCGCCGCGACTTCCGGCACATCCGCCCCCAGGCCAACTGCCCGGCCCAAGCACCGAAACCCACCCGACCCGGCCCCGGACGACCCCCAGGCCGAAAGAACACCCGACCCACCCCACGCCACGACGTGCACACACCCCGCAAAACACCGGCGGCGAAACAGCGAACGAAGAAGTCGACCACCCCACTACCACGCCGCACAGGTTAAAGATCAAGCTAGTAGTGCTTGGTCATCTTCACTTGGGCATGCGTGTCTACTGCTCTGCGAGTGTCGTTGGAGTGGTGTGACACTTGAGGAGATGGCCGTGGTCCGGGAGGACCTGGAGGCGTTCGCTGCGGAGTTGTTCGATGGGTTCTTCCGTGCGGATCAGCGGCGGTGGGGCCTGGCGTATGTGCGGGGGCTGCTGCTGGAGGGGCGGCGTAAGTCGGTGGAGCCGATGGCGGCCCGTCTCGGTGAGGACGGCAACCGTCAGGCGCTGGCGCATTTCATCACCTCCAGCCCGTGGGATCCGGCGCATGTGCGGGTCTTCAAAGTTGAGCGGTGCGGAGGTGTCCGCGGGCTCGGCGTGTGGTGACGCAGTGTGTCCGTAGCCGTTGGTTGTCGGCGTTGCGGAAGCCGAACGCGTTGCGGGCGACGAGCTTGATCACGCGGTTGATGCCCTCGCTCTTGGCGTTGCTGTGCCCGGTTTCGATGAACGCTTCGATCTCCGGCCACCAGCGGTCGACGGTAGCGGCGAGCTGCCTCACCTCGGGGATGTCGGAGTCCGCACACCAGGTGAGGAACTTTCAGCGGGCGTGCCCGACTGGATGGCGGTCGGCGGTGCGGGCACACGCGAGGAGGTTGCGGAGGTTCTCCTTGGCGATCCACGCCGTCAGCAGGGTCTGGCCGATCCTTCCCTCGCCCAGCAGTGCGTTCCACATCGTGGCGAACTGCTCGTCGGTGAGGTCCTCTCGATTGCGCAGCAGGCGCCGTCTGGCTTTCCATTCCGGGTCACTGGCGCGTCCGCGCCGGCCGCGGGTCTCGGCGGTGGTGCGGCGCCTGACTGTGGACAGCATCTTGTTGGCGAGCTGGACGACGTGGAAGTGATCGACCACGACGGTGGCGTGCGGGAGACCGGTGCGGACGGCGGCGCGGTAGGTGGCCGACATGTCGATAGCCACGTACTCGATGCTCTTTCTCCAGGCCAGTGGGGTGGTGGCGAGCCAGGCGAGCACATCGCCGACGGTGCGGCCTTCGACCTGGCCGAGCAGGCCGCCGGTGCCGAGCGCGTCGACGAACCCCGTGTGCCACCGATCGCGCGTCAGCACCCACTTGCCCGTGGCGGGGTCCTGTTCCCAGCGCGGCCGTCCGCGCCGGGTCTCGTCGATGCCCAGCACCTTCACCTCGGGCAGCGGCGCCTGGGCAACCTCGTGTGCGGCGGTGCGGAAGGCGTCCATCACGGTGGGCCAGGACAGGTGCAGGTCACGGGCGGCCTGGATGACGGTGGAGGCGGCATCGCGTATCCGCCGCCCGGCGGCACCGCGCAGCCGCATGGTGATCCGCGCGCCGGCCGGTAGCTGCGGGATCTGCTCGGTGAAGGAGCGGCGCGGGCAGCCGGGCTCCCGGCACCACCAGCGGCGTTTGTACCAGCGGAACTCCAGCCCGCTCTCGCCGTACGGCAGATCGCGGGGCCGGGTCGTCGCGGAGCCCTTCACCCGGGTGGCGAACACCCCGCATTCCGGGCAGGCCCGTGCCTGCTCATCGGCGGTGATCAGGTGCACCCGGCGGGTGCCGTCCTCCAGCCGCTCCACCCGCGCGACGGCCAGGCCGTCCAGGTCGAGCAGCAACGTCGTATCGTTGTCCAAGCCCGTGGTTTCTGGGTGATCGTTCTGCGTCGAGAACAGAAATGATCACTCATGGCCACGGGCATCCCGCTGTCGGGGGGACCTCCGCCACCCAGTCCTCACGCAACGTGACAGCCAGTCAGTCCACTCGGGACGACACACCGCTCAAGTTCGAAGACCCCCTCTTCTTCGACGGCGGCACCCGCCTCGGCCCGACCGCCCTGCACAACCGCATCGACCGGATCGGCGACCTCACCGGGACGGCCGGGGGATGGGCGTGACCTGCAGTTCTTCCGCGACCGGCGCAGGCTCCTCGGCGGCCGCCGGGACCTCGTACACCGAGCCGCCCTCGGGCTCCCGTACGGGCTACTGAGCCCTGCGTCGGCCCGCCCGTACGCTCCATGGCCTCCACGGGCCGTACTGGCGCCTCTGCAGCCTTGCGTGCGGCCAGTCGTACGGTCTCGGCGAACCGGTCCCGGTACGGGCTCGCGGCCTCCGCCAGGACGAACAGCAGCACCGGTGGGACCGAGTGCAGGACGATGCTGGTCGGGTCGAGACTCGCCCACGGGGCCCAGGTGTTGAGCGCCACGTCGAGGCACCGGCGTACCAGCGCAGCCGGGTCGCCCAGGGGCCCGCGTCGAGCTGCCAGCGCGAGAGCACCGCGTCGCCGATAGCTGAAGATCGAGGCGAGGCGGATTGTCATGCCACCGGCAAATAATCCCACTCAACCTGGAACTGCTTGAGTAAAGCCTACTCATGCAATTTCAAAAATTTATAGTTACTTTCATGTGGCGGCAAAAGTCAACCCGGATCTGCAAGCTGGAAAAAACGGCGAAAGGGAGTTCCACGATATGCTAACGAGGGCGGGTTATATTGGTTATCGCGGAAAGATCGCAGCTGCTTCCTTGATAATTGTTGGCACAGTGGTCGCAGGTGCGGGCGCGAGCCAGGCTCAGAGCGACACCGGCACAAATCATACCTCATTTGATATTGTGCAGAACGGCGTAAAGGTCGGCGAGGTTTACACTCCAGACCACGCCATCGGGGCTGCCAATTACAAGGAGGACTGGGTCCTTTTCCCGGGGTACAAGTATCCAGGGAAAGTTAACCCTGACGCTTCATTTACACTCCAGCCGGGAAAGAAATCCTATGCAAATGAGGCTGACTTCTTCGCCAGGGTGAGTTTTGGTACAGGATACAAGTTCATATCCGTGGATAGCCACGAGTCGATGACTCTGCCTAATGGACGTAGTTAGGGCTGATTCAACGGGTCAACCTTGAGCACCCACAGCACGCGCCAGAGCGGGCGGAAATTCTGTTTGAGTGAGTGAGCCTCTTTCATCCTGTACTGGAGGGTGAAATGGGCCGGTCAGAGAGTGTGGTGACGAGACAGGGCCCCTCGTCGTTGGCGTGGTGATTCCACTCAGCACACCGGCGACCGAAGGGGCCCTGTTGGTTCCGTATCCTGCCACCCTCGACGTCCCGCATGAGCTCGTCGAGCATGTTTCCTGGCTGCTCTACGAGCATCGCCGGGCCCGCAACACCCGCTGGCGCAAGCTCGGCTGCTTCAAGCAGGCCCTGCTCACGCTCGTCCACCTGCGTAAGAACGAGACGTTCTCGCAGCTCGGAGCCGGTTTCGGGATATCCCAGGCCACCGCCTGGCGATACGTCGACGAGGCCCTGGACGTACTGGCCTCCTGGGCGCCCGGCCTGCACGAAGCCCTCACTGGCCTCGGTGAGGGCGACTACGTCATCGTTGACGGCACCCTCATCCCCATCGACCGCATCGCCGCGGACGAGCCGTACTACTCGCAAAAACACAAGAAGCACGGCATGAACGTGCAGGTCATCGCCCGGCCCGATGGCACACCGCTCTGGTTCTCCCGTGCAACGCCGGGCCGCACCCACGACCTGACCGCGGCCCGCGCCCACGGCATCGTCCAAGCCTGCCTGACCCGACAGATCCTCATTCTCGCCGACCGCGCCTACCAGGGCGCCGGCGCCACTGTCCGCACCCCCTACTACCAACACCACGAACAGCCCGCCCACTACCAGCAGTTCAACCGCGACCACGCCCGACTGAGAGCTCCGGTAGAACGCGCCTTCGCACAG
>NZ_JBVJSQ010000033.1:0-20086 GCF_055606485.1 Streptomyces sp. NPDC037083
CTCGCCCACACACGCACATCAGCAAGGTCCCCACCCATAACCACATCAACGACCGAGCTGGCCAGCAGTCACGGTAGACACCGTTGCAGTACTAGGTGCGCGAGGGGCGGGGCCCGCTCGGGATGTGCTGCACGCACCGGACTGCCAGGAGGCGCACCTACCGCCTGCCGCCTGGCACTGCTGTCCGCCTCGCCGTCAGTCAGCCCGATGGCGCCGACGCCGACGCGGGTTTTCCCGCCTGCGGAGGTCATGCGGTGCTGAGGGGGTGGGCCGCCGTGGCCGAGCGTGGGGGCCACGCGTGGGGGGCGAGTATGCCGAGGACGTAGGCGCGGGCCACGAGGGCCGGACGGGTGGCGGCACCCAGTAGGTGCCGCAGGCGGCTGAGGTGGTAGTCGAGGGTCTGCCGCGACAGTTTCAGCGACGCGGCTATGTCGCTGTTGCTGCTGCCCTGCGCCAGCAGCGACAGGATGCGGATCTGTGCGGCGGTCAGCGGCGGATGCGCTTCGTGGGCGAGGCTCTGATGGGTGATCACGGCCCAGACGTGCCGAGCCCGGCTGGCGGAATGGCCGATAGTCGTCAGGTGGACCTCCGCCCGCCGCTGCAGTCCATGGGTGTCGACGAGCACGGCGGTGGTCTCGACACGTCGGGTGCGGCGGGCTATGAGACTGTTCCAGCGGCGGTGCAAACGGTCGAGATCGGGCTCCGGTTCGGGGGCGAGCAGCGTGTGGGCACGGCGGCCCACGAGTTCGGCCAGGCCGAGATGGAAGAGTTCGGCGGCCGCCACGCTCGCCTCGATCACCCGCCCGTTCGCCGACAACAGGGCGCAGGGCAGCCCGCTGTGGTCACGCAGGGCGCTGAGGTTCTCCTCGGCCTCCTGGCGCTGCTCCGTGGCCCGCAGGTGGTCGGTGATGTCCACGTAGATGCCGGCGATGCACGTACGGGACTCTTCCCGCACCGGGAAGCGGTGGCCGACGGCGCGGCCCGTGGTGCCGTCCAGACGCCGGTAACGGAGGGTGTGTCGGACGGGCGTGCCGCGGGTGAGTATCTGCTGGTCCAGGGCCCGGAAACGGTCGGCCTCGGCCGGGGCGTCGAAGTCCTCGATGTATCTGCCGACCAGTTGCTGCGGCACGGTGCCGTAAAGGTGCGCGTAGGCGTGGTTGGCCCACAGGTAGCGCCCGTCGCGGTCCCGGATGAAGGCGGCCGCCGGAGCGAGGTCCACCAGCTCCGCGAAGGCGGCGTAGCCGCGGGGCACCGTGAGCCCGGCTCCGCGCTGCCGCCGGTTCGGGGCGCGCTGTGAGCCGCACGGGTCGGCGAGGCCGCCGGCGTCGCCCGACTCACCTCTCTGCAAGGGCCCGTCGGCGTCCCCCTCCCCCGTCTGCCACGGCTCGTCGATCTCCCTCCAGAACACGGGAAGGTTCTCGAGCAGTCTCTTGAGGCTTGGATCGCCCACAACGGTCTCCGTCCGTATACGACTGGCTGACGCACAGTCACATGACGTTGGATATCCCGCCCGGTACAGCACAAGCTCCATTCCCGGCCGAGTTGCCGGAAGTGGACGGTGGCCCCCGCCGCCCCTACTGCTCGGGCCGGGCTCCGGGGACGAGGATCCGCGGATCACCCACGCGACTCAGGCATTTGCCTGAGTCGCGAGCGCCCTCTGCGGCGATATGGACGGTTACAGCCTGGTCCCCTGGACGGTGTGGGGGCACGCCGGACGCCGTCCTCGCACGCGATCACCGGGCACGTCACGGCACCAACGGTGCCGAGGACGGCCCCTTCCGACCAGGTGAATGGAGACGAATTTCTGTGAGCACGGTGCTGTTGGTGCATGCCAAGGGTGGTCCGCCGCTCGGCCATGTCCTGTCCCGGACGGCTGCGAGGGCGGATGTGCACCTACTGGCTCTCAGCGCTCTTCCCCCCGCCGTGGCGGGTTCCGCCGGGAGACTGTGCGCCTCGGTCACGAGCCCGGGCGACGCGGGCCGCTCCGACCTGGTCTCCCTGATCGTCTCGCATGCCAGGGACGTGGGCGCGGACGCCGTGATCACCTTCTCCGAGTACGCGGTCGTGGCCGTCGCCGAGGCCTGCGAGAGGCTCGGCCTGCCGGGCGCGGGCGCAGCAGCCGCTCTCGCGCGCGACAAGCGGCTGATGCGCAGCACCTGGCAGCGGAGCGGCTTGCCGCAGCCCGCGTTCCGTCCCGTCGCCACGGAGACGGACCTGCAGGCGGCGGTGAACTCCCTGTCGTGTCCGCTGCTGCTCAAGGCGGCCTGGAGCGCGGGATCCACCGCCCACCAGATCATCGCCTCCCCCGGCGACGCGTCCGCCGCCTGGGCCCGCTCGCGCCAGGTCATGGCGGAGTCGGCCCAGTTGGGATACGCGGAGCTGCATGTCGCCGAGGCGAACGCCGACTTCGTTGTCGAGGAGATCGTCAGCGGCACGGCGGCGGACTGGTTCGACGAGCCAGGCTGGGGCGACTACCTCAGCGTCGAGGGCGTCGTCGCGGACGGTGTCTTCCATCCCGTCTGCCTCAGCGGCCGGATGCCCACCGTCGAGCCCTTCACCGAGCGCGCCGGCATCACCCCCGCCCTGCTCTCGCCGGACGCGCAGGACCGCGTCGTGGACCTGGCGCGCCGCGCGGTCGACGCACTGGGACTGCGCGACTGCGGGACGCACACGGAGATCAAGCTCGGCCCCGACGGGAGCATGTGGCTCATCGAGACCGCAGCCCGGTTCGGCGGCGCGATGACGGTGCCGCAGATCGAGGAGGTCTTCGAACTGGACCTGGTGGGCATGCTCGTCGATCACCTCCTGGGACGCCCTGTCGCCTGGCCGGAGCAGGCTCTGACACCGGCGCAGGCCCGGGGTGCGGCGGGCTCCCTCGTCGTCCTCGCGGTCGACAGCCGCGGCGAGGCCTGGCAGGACCGCAGGGTCTGGGACTTCCCCGTGGTCGCGTCGGACGTGCCGCTGAGCCCGGACAGCGAGCTGTCGGTGGTGGCGGAGAGCTCCCTGCCCGACGGCAGTGTCGTGCCGGTCTACGACCCCGCCGGGGGCGCCAACACCATGGCGGCCCTGTGCCTGCTCTCCGCCGCCGACCCGCGGACGGTGCTGCGGGACTTCGAGACCCTGGTGGACGCCCTGCCCCGGGTGCTGCCCGCCGCGCAGTCCGAGGAGGTCCCCGCATGAGCACCCACCTGGCCACCGGTGCCGCCGAGCCCGCCACGGACCGCACGGTCGTCGGCGAGAACCTCTCCCTGCCGCTCTTCCGCACGCTGTCGGGAGTCCTGGCGGGTCACCCCTACCTCAAGGTCGTCGTCGACCGCGCGCAGAACACCTGGCACCTGCTCGACACCGGCGCGCACCCCTTCCACGTCAACTACGTCGCCACTCGGGTGCTGGGGATGGACCTGGCCGCGCTGGACGCGCAACTGGACGCGTTCAACGCCTCCGTCTACACCGACCCCGAGCGCCGGTTCCTGCTCGGTGTGCTGTCCCTGCACACCGAGCAGGAAGAGGGCAGGGAACGGCCGTTCCTCGTCCTGGAGACGACCGAGGCCGACACCATGCACGGCGAACTGCTCGCATTCTTCTACGCGTTCGTGCGGGCCCGGGTCGACAGCAGGCTGCCGCTGCTGCTCAAGCCCGCCAACCACGGGCAGGAGGAGGAGCTGTCGGCGATCAGCGAACAGCGTGTGCCCCGCATCCTGAGCCACGAGCTGTTCGGTTCCCGGGAGCGCACACCGCTGAACCCCGGCGAGGCCATCGGTCGACTGCGGTTCTTCCGGACGGCCGAGGAGTACACGGCGGCGGAGACCGGCCTGGGCTGGGCGGACATCGTGGCGATGCCCTGCCTGCCCGACGACGTGCCGCGCGTCGCCGGCTTCATCAACACCGCTCCGATCACGCCCCTTTCGCACACCAACGTCCTCGCCTCCGGCTGGGGCATCCCCAACGCGATCGTCCGCGACCTGGAGCAGCTCGTCGACAAGGACGGTCTCGACGACGCGTGGGTGCGCTACCGGGTCGACGAGGACGACATATCCCTGCAGCGCCTCGACCACGAACCCGACCTGCGGGCGCCGGCCTGGCACCAGCAGCGCATACGACTCGAACCGCCACTGCTCGAAGACGCCCCCGTGCTGTCCCTGCACCGGCTGCGCAGTGCCGACCGCGACCGCTACGGCACGAAGGCGGCCAACCTCGGCGAACTGCACCACGTCCTCGACAGCCGCACGGTGGACCTGACCTCCTTCTACGGCCGGCCCCGTCCGCCACGTGAGGACCTCTACGGCCATCTCGCCGCCCGCCTCGGCCTCAACGCGTCAACCGCCTTCACTGCCGAGCAACTCCGCACCAGGGCAGCCGAGTTCGTTTCCGGCGCGGTCGGCGCCCCGGAGGGCGTCGCACTCCCCTTCGCGCTCCAGCAGCGCTTCCTCGCCTCCTCCCCGGCCCTCCAGCAGGGCATCGGCAAGCTGAAGATGGCGCTCGAACTCGACGCCACCGACGTCCTGGACTCGCTGTGCCTGCACCTGCAGCACCTGATCCGGCACACCCCCGTTCCCGAGGCGGTCACCCGGCAGATCGACCAGGCCTTCCCCGCCGCGGCGGTCTCGCGAGGACGGCTGGTGGTGCGCTCCTCCTCCAACGCCGAGGACCTCCCCGGGTTCTCCGCTGCGGGCGTCTACGACTCCGTCACCACCGTCCACGGCACGGCTGAACTTCTCGACGCCGTGCGCCAGGTGTGGGCCTCCCTCGTGTCGCCGCGCAGCGTGCGGCTGCGCCACCAGGTCGGCATCTCCCTCGACGACACCTACATGGGTGTGATCATCCAGGAGTACGTGCCCGCCTCCCTGGGCGGCGTCCTCGTGACCTGCAACCCGACCCGCCGGGAGGACTTTCGCAACGTCTACCTCAACTGCTCCCCCGGCTCGCCCGAGCAGGTGGTCGACGGGACGGTGCTGCCGCAGCAGTACCTGTACAACACCGTGGAGGGCGGCGGCCGTACCGTCGCGCTGGGCTCGTTCGGCCAGAGGCTGTCCGCCGCCGTCCGCGCCCGGCTCGCCGACCTGTCCCTGACCGGACGACTCCTGCAGTCCCACTTCAGCGGGACCGACGTGGACAAGCCCCTCGACATCGAGTGGCTGATGACCGAGCAGGGCGATTTCCGGCTGGTCCAGATCCGCCCCTACGCGCTGTGAGGGCGCGTCCCGGCCGGCCGCGCCCCGGCACCGGAGCGGCGACGGGCCTCACCGACACCGCCCGCCGGATCATCCACCTCAACTACGGCTTCCAGCTGCTGTTCAACCTGCTGTGGTGGATGCCGGTGTTCTACGCCTACCAGAAGGCGGCCGGCCTCTCGGACGGACAGATCTTCGGCATCCAGAGCATCTACTACGTGGCCTTCTGCCTGCTGGAGATCCCGACCGGGCTGATCGCCGACCGGATCGGCACCCGCAACTGCCTGCGGGCCGGCGCGGTGGTGATGACGGCCGCGAACCTCGCCCCGGTGGTCAGCGCCTCCTACACGGGGTTCCTCCTCCACTTCCTGGCCATCGCCGCCGGCCGGTCGCTCACCTCGGGCGCGGCGAGCGCCTACCTGTACGACGGGCTGCGCGCGGAACGGTGCGACGGGCACTACCTGCGGGCGGAGGGCACCGCGCGCGCCCTGGGGCTGGCGGCGAAGGTGGTGTGCTGGCCGCTGGTCGGGCCGTTGATGGCTCTCGCCCACCCGGCCCCGTACGTGCTCAGCGCCGCGAGCGCGGCAGGCTCCCTCGTCTGCGCCGTGCTGCTGCCCCGCCTCGCCGGAGCGGAAGCCGGAGCGGACACGGGCCGGGTTGACGGCGGGCGCAGGGGCGGCGCCTTCCTGCGGGACGCGGGGACCGCGCTGCGCTGCGTCGCCTCCTCGCCGTGGCTGGCGCTGGTGATGGTGCAGGGCGTGGCGGTCTTCACGCTGTCACGCATCTGCCAGGTCAACCTCTTCCAGCCGATCCTGCTGGACCACGGCATCGGCGAGGCCTCGCACGGTGGGGTGCTGGCCGCGATGACCGTGGCGGAGGCGGTGGCGTCCGCGCGGCCCCAATGGCTCAGCCGCCGACTGCCGCCGGTCGCCTGGGTGTCCGTCCTCAGCCTCGCGCTGGCGGGGACCCTGGCGGCCATGGCCCTCGGCGGGCCGTGGGTCGTCGTCGTGCTGCTCTGCCTGTTCGCCGCCGCCACCGGGTTCGCGTTCCCGGTCCAGCGCAAACTGGTCAACGACGCAATCCCCGCGCACGCACCGCGGGCCACCCTGCTGTCGGTGGAGAGCATCGTGGACCGCGCGGTGTGCGCCCTGGCCGCGATCGCCGCGGGCGCGTACCTGTCGGCCGGGCATCTGGACGCCCTGCTGTGGCACAGCGCGCTGGCCACGGCGGTGCTGCTCGGGGTCTTCCAACTGCTGCTGCGCAGCGGGGCGGTCGCCCGCGGTGGCCGGGACGGGGATCGGTCGGCGCAGCCCCAAGCGGACGGCCGCGCAGCCCACCGCCGCCGGGCACGATCACCGCGCTGATCTCGGGCGACATCACCGAGCGACTGTGGGACGCCGCCCCGCAGCCGGCCGTCATCGCAGTGTGCGGTGCGGTCGCTGTCGCCGGGGCTGCTCCCGGCGACAGCGACCGCACCCGAGGGAGGCGAGCAGCGCCCGCCACCAGGCTGAGGATCAGGACGGCCCGGGCCCGTTGTCCGGGCCTTTGTCATCCCCCGTGGCTCGCGCGATGTCCTCCAAAGGAGTTCGACGGCTGGGCCCCCGAACTCACGGCCCTGATCACCGACAGCGACACGGCGCCGGTGCTGCGCCCCATCTTCACCCTGCCGGCCGGGCACCGCTGGGATCGCGTGCCCGGCGTGACGCTGCTCGGCGACGCGGCGCACCTCCGGGCGCCGAACGGGGAAGGCGCCAACCTGGCCATGCAGGACGGCGCCGAGCTCGCCCTTGCTCTCGCCGCGCACCCCGACGATGTGGAGGCCGCGCTCGCCGCGCACGAACGAAGCATGTTCGCTCGCGCCGCTGCCGTAGAAGCGGACGACGGCTTCTACGCGACCATGATCGACGACGACGCGCCTCACAGCCTGCTCGCCCTGATGGCCGGAGCCGCGCAGCCTTCATGACACCCGACCCGGCTGGGCCGCGCTTCAGCATCCGCTGAGCGCGCCGGACCGCAGGCCCTCCCCCACCCGCAGAGTGCGCCCTTCGGTCGGCCTCCGCTCCTCAAGGTGGCTCCCCGTGGGGCGCGCACGGGATCCGCCGACGGTGTACACCATCAAATCGACTCGGCCCGCGGCGGTAGTACCAGGCATGCATCGCGTCAGGCGGGGTCGGCCGCCCGCCAGGCTGAGGCGGCGAGGGCGCTGCCGGGTGTCGAACAGGGGGAGGCGGGCCGTGATGCGCTTGCCGACCGGCTGCCGCCGCAGCCTGACCGAAACCCGGCGAACTTGCGCGGTCACAGCACTATCCCGGGGTGGTCATGTCTACGCTGACGGCGTGACGTTGGTGTGGGTGACGGGCAATTCAGGGACGGGTAAGTCCACGGTCTGCGGGGTGTTGCGAGCACGTGGCCACCTTGCGCTCGACGCCGACGAGGACGGCTTCAGTCGCTGGATCGACCGAGCCAATGGCGAGGTTGTGGTGGATCCTCCGGATCCAGTTCCTGGAGGCTGGCTCGACCGATACGGGTGGGCGATCGTCCGTGAGCGCGTGGAGACCCTCGTCGAGGAGTCTCGCTTCCGCATCGCGTTCTTGTGTGGGTCGGCAGAGAACGAGGCAGACGTCCGCGATCTTTTCGACCTCATCGTGTGCCTGGTGATCGACGAGGACACCCTCCGCCACCGGCTCGCGACCCGCACCACGAACACCTTCGGGCAACATCCCCAAGAGCTCGCAGCGGCCCTGATGTGGAATCCGCAGATGCGAACGATCTACGAAAGCCTCGGCGCGACGATCATCGATGCGTCCAAGCCGCTGACCGAGGTGGTGGACGGCGTGATCGACGCAGTTCAGGAACCGACAGGGGCCACCCGATAACTGTCGAGCACCACCATGCCGGGTCGGCTGTGCGGCCATTCTTCTCAGGACCTCCCAGCGCAGCAGGGCGTGAATCGCGCCCCCCCAACTCGGTGAATGGACTGCTCCTCCACCAGGATCCGCGCCCATCTGCGCCGACGAGGCATCACGGCCGATCCCGGAACGGACCGACCAGACCGACGGCCGCATCCGTAGGGGCGAGAGCCGCTGCCGACCCGAGCGGGCCGCCCACCGGTGCCGCAACGTCGTCGACCGCTGCCTCAACCGGCTCAAGCACGACAAAGCCCTCGCCACCCACTACGACAAACGAGCCCGCCCGCTGTGTACCAGGCCCTCGTCACCCTCGCCTGCCTCGACTCCGGCTCCCCTGCCATTGCAAAGACGCCCTAGTAGCTGTCGTAGGTGGGCTTGCCGTTCGGCCGGTAGACGCCGACGACGGTGCCGCCCTTCGTCGTCGAGACGCTGACCGGCTCCAGCGCAGTGGGGATCGCCCCGTCCGCGAACAGCCGCTTGCCGGTGCCGATGATCACCGGATGGATCGTCAGCCGATACTCGTCGACGAGATCGTGCCGCATGAGGGTCTGGGCGAGGTCGCCGCTGCCGACGACGTTGACGTTGCCGCCCTCGGACGCTTTCAGCTCGCGAACGGCATCGACGACGTCGCCCTGAAGCAGCGTGGAGTTCTGCCACTCGACGGAACTCAGGGTCCGAGACGCCACGTACTTGTCCATGCTGTTCATCCGGTCGGTGAACGGGTTGCCGGGATCGGCGTTCGGCCAGTACGACGCGAAGATCTCATACGTCTTGCGGCCCAGCAGCATCGCGTCGGAGGACTCGTACCAACCGGCGATGGCCGCGCCGACCTCGTCGTCGGTCACCGGCTTCTGCCAGCCGCCGTGCTCGAAGCCGCTCGCAGCGTCCTCGTCCGGACCGCCCGGCGCCTGCATGACGCCGTCCAGCGTCAGGAACGTGCAAACGATGATCTTGCGCATGGTGCGCTCCTTTCGTCGACAGGTAGACCGCACCACCGCCGCAAACTCATCGGCAACTTCCCACGCCGCGGCATCAGGGCCGTCGTCCCGCCGTGCACCTGCACCTCCGCGCGGACGATCCTCGCCCTCGCCCAGCTGCACGTGCACGGCCGTCATCCGGGCGAGTCGGCTCCTGCGCTCTTGCAGCGGGCCGATCACGCCGGCCAGGGATTCGGCCGACGCGATGGGCGAGCGGCTCCTGCTCTCCGGCCGACGCGGCGCGGTGGTGCAGGCCAGGCCCGCGCCAGCGCGCCGAAGCCGGACGTCCTGACGAGGGCCTGGATCCAGAAGGTCGCGGCCAAGGCGATGAGCCAGTCCACGGGCATGGCGCGCCGGCCGGGCATGCTGCCCGCCGACATGGTCGTCGGCCGCGGACGGACCCTGCCCGTCGCCGGCGATGCCCACGCGCGGATCACGGTGTTCCTCCCGGGCCACCCCGAGCAGCGGACGCGCCCGTCCCCCGGACGCCGATGGCATGCCCGATCGCTCTGACCGGCCGGAAGTCCCCAAAACGAGGGTGCGCAGGCGGTGTTGCGGGGAAGAATGGCCGCCATGACGTACGAAGGCTCTTCCATCGACCCGGCCAAGCCCAGCATCGCCCGCGTCTACGACTATCTGCTCGGCGGCAGGGACAACTACGCCGTGGACCGTGAGATCGGCGACGTGTTCAAGCGCGACCTGCCCGGTTCGGTGGCCATCGCCTTCGCCAACCGCGCGGCACTGACCCGGGCGGTCAGGGAGATCGCGACGACCACCGGCATTCGGCAGTTCATCGACCTGGGCAGTGGCCTGCCGACCGCGGACAACGTCCACCAGGTCGCGCAACGCCACGCTCCCGAGTCCCGGGTCGTCTACGTCGACACCGACGTCCAGGTGTTGGTCCACGGCCGTGCACTGCTGGAGAACAACGACCGCACCCGCGTCGTCGCGGTCGATGTGCGCGACCCCGAAAGCATCCGCACCCACCCCGACACCCTCGAAATCATCGACTTCGAGCGTCCCGTCGCCGTGATCCTCAGCGCCATCCTCCACCACGTCAACGATGACGAGGACCCGGCCGGCATCGTCCGATACTGGCGCGACCACGTCCCCTCCGGAAGCTACTTCTTCCTCAGCCACTTCCGCTCCGGCAACAACCCCGAGACCGTGGAGGCCGAGAAGGTCCTCCAGCAGACGTTCGGCCGCGGCCGATGGCGCACCGACGAGGAAATCGCCTCCCTGCTGGACGGCCTGGAGATCCTCGACCCCGGGATCGTCCCCGCGTCCCGGTGGCGGCCCGACGAGACCGACAACCCGTGGAGCAGGGGCGAACCACGAGAGCTCACCGTCTGGGAACACCTCATCGCCGCCGGAATGGCCCGCAAAGCCTAGACCCGATCCCCGATGGTGATCGCCGCGCGATCACGCCTGCGGCCGCAAGGTCACCCCGGGATGACCAAGCGCCTCCCCACCGAAGCCGGCACGTCAGCGTGGCTCCGCGGCCCCGACACGCCCGCGGAAGAGGGGCGGCTTTGCGGTGGGCCTCGGACGGCGGTGGCGGTTCGAAGTCGTCGCACCCGGTGCGCTGCGCCGCTTCGGGTGGCCCACGGAGAGCGCGTGGGTTGCCGTCCCGCCGACCACGAACATCCCCCGGTCGGCGGGACGGCGCCAAGGCGAGTGGATGCTCAGCCGTCGTCACGCGGCTGGAGATACACCTCATCGACAAAGCACCAGGCCCACACGTCGCCTTCCTCGGCGGAGCGCATCAGCGGGTGTCCGCTGGACTCGAAATGGGCCGTGGCATGGCCGTGGCGCGAGCTGTCGCAACAGCCCACGTGCCCGCAGGTGAGGCACACCCGCAGCGCAACCCAGTCGTGGCCGAGAGTTACGCACTGCCCGCACATGTCGCTCTGCGGTGCGTGCTCCGGTTCAGGCATTTCGATGTGCGCGCATCCGCGCCCCTCCGGCCGGCCACCATCGGGTCGCAGGGTCCACCTGGCCATGAAGTTCCTCCTCCGCCGGCTTTCGCTCACTGCCATCGCTGCCGACACTTCGCCCTCTCCCGGGCTGTCGGATGCGAAGTCCCTGAGCAGCGCCCCCGTCCAGGCCGCCCGGCACGAGACCCGGCTGACCAGGACCGCAGCACCCGCCGACGATTGCACAAGCCAAAGCGGTCTCCCATAAACGATCTCTGGCGCGGTGGGTGGACCGATGCCGCGGACCTCTGCGAGAGGCCACCACGAGTTGCGCCCATACTCGTGTCGACCGGTGCAGGTAGCTCGCTACGATCATCGCCCTCGCTTCGCTGACCAGGGGCCCGTGACGACGAAAGGCTCCCATATTCCACGATCGAGCTGACGCGTCCCGGCACCCGAGCCCTTGGCCTGTGGGCGACCCTGCACCACCTGGGCCGCGACGGCGTCACCGGCCTGGTCGAGCACTACCTGACCCTCGCCGACCGGCTGCGCGAACGGATCACCGCCGAAGCGCGGCTGCAATTGCTGGCCGGCGCCCCGTGGCCGGTCGCTTGCTTCCGGATCACCGACCCGAACGAGGGCGACCCGGATGTCCTGCACACCCGCATCGCCCGCCGAGTCCAGGACAACGGACGCGTCTACCTCGCCACCGTCGCAATCCACGACCGCACCGTCCTGCGCGCCGCTCTGTGCAACTACCGGACCACAACGGACGACCTCGACCTGCTGATCCGTGAAGTCCTCCAAGCCGCCGACGCCGACCACTGCGTCGTCGGGACCGATCAGCCGCGACAGTATGAGTGATTGCCAGCGGGCAAGCAGCGCTGCCGAACTGGAACTTCGGCGGCCTCACCTGGACCGATCCGGACGGCACCCCGCGCTTCTCCGCCGTCGCCTACGACGAGCCGAGCGTCGGCAGGCGCGGCGCCTGCCATGGCACCCCGCAGAGGGACGCGGCCGCCCGCGTCCGGCACGTGCTGCGCACCTGGTGTCCGGAGAGGCGGGGGGGCAGTTGTGCGGAGACTGCGGTGAACCCGCGGCCCGGAGGTCACTGAGGGCGGTGGCCCGCAATCCACTCCGCCAGGGAGAGCAGGGTGGTCTCCGCGCTGTGGGCCATGTGGTCCCGCAGGGCATGGAGGTCCTCGGGTGTGTCGCCCAGGACCGGATCGGTGCGCAGCAGTCGCCAGCTCTGCTGGACGATGCTGCCGGTGCCCTGCTGGGATAGGTGCCACGCCCAGCGAACGATGCCGTGCTCGGCTCCGCCGACGACGAAGGCGAACGCGGAACCCGGATCGGCCTGCACCACTTCGGAGTGAGTGATCCATTCGCGCCCGTCGCGGCGGTTGCGGCCGCTGAAGCGTGCGCCGACCCATGGGCCGTCTCCCGGCTCGTAGCTCACGGCGCCGGCGCTCGGGCTCCATGTCTCGATCAATGACACGTCGCTGATGAGGGGATATACGGAGGCGGGCAGCAAGTCGACCCAGCAACGCCGGGTGAAGGTGAAGGGCGTCAGGTCGAGGCCGACCAGGGAGTTTCGTGGGCCGGGAGCGGCGCTCTGGGTTGTGGTGTTCATGGGCTCTCCCCGAAGGTGAGGACGGGACACGGCTCATCGTGGAAGCCGGTCCGGAAAGCAGCCAGACCCTGCGGAGCCGCACCCCAGCAGGGTGAGGCGCGGCTCGGCGGTGCTGCGCATACTCGCTGTCATGACAAAGCACGGGCAGCTCGCCGACTTCCTCCAGGCGCGCCGAGGCCTTCTGCGCCCCGAGGATGTCGGGCTGCAGACCTACGGCGAGCGGCGCCGGGTTCCGGGGTTGCGGCGGGAGGAGCTCGCGATGCTCGCAGGCATCAGCGCGCCCTACTACGCCCGGCTCGAGCAGGGTCAGTCGCGCAACGCCTCGCGCGAGGTGCTCGACGCGATCGCGACGGCCCTGCGTCTGGACGAGCCGGAGCGGGCCCATCTGCACGAACTCGCCCGCGCACCGAAGCGGGGCAAAGCTGCGCCGCGTCCCCGTCCCGAGCGTGTTCCCCCGGCTACCAGCGCGTTGTTGTCGGCCCTCGAAGGCACACCCGCCATCGTCCTGGGCCGCCGTAGCGACGTACTCGCCTGGAACACGCAGGGGCATGCGCTGTTCGCCGACCATCTCGACAGCGACAGCCCCGCTGAACCGGGCCGTCGGCCGAACATGGCCAAGCTGGTGTTTCTCGACGCGCACACCCGGGACCTCTACACCGATTGGCCCGCCAAGGCCAGAGCCGTGGTCGGCAACCTGCGCCTGACGGCCGGCCGGTATCCGGAGGACTCCTTGCTGGCCGGACTCGTCGGCGAGCTGGCCATGCGCAGCCCGGAGTTTGCGGCCATGTGGGCCGATCACCGGATTTCGGCCTGCGACGTCGCCGACTACGAGATGCACCATCCCACGGTCGGGATCCTGACCGTCACCCAGCAGACACTGCAGAGTCCGCAAGGAGACGGGCCGGCCGTGGTGATCGCCACGGCCACCGCGGGGTCCGCCTCCGCGACAGCCCTCAGCCTCCTCGCCCACGCCGGCGAGCCGACCGGTACAGCCCAAGCCCGCACAGGCGCCCCGTCCCGCCTCTCCTGACCTGGGAAGCCCCTCCGCAAACCTCCTATTACGGCCAAGGACGCCCTGAGCGCGCGATCGGCGCCGACGTCCCGCCGCCACCCGTCGGGCTCCACATGCCTCCCGACGCACCCCTGGCTGCGGCATGCCCGTATGCCTGAAAACAGAGAAGGAACCCATGCGCAAGCGAAACAGCCTCATCGCAACAGCCGCGGCGGTGGCCGCAGCGGCCCTCGCAGTGGCCCTCCCGGCCGACGCCACCCCGGCCCCCAAGCCCCTGAGCCACGTTGGGATCACCAACCACTTCGACCTGGCTGCGGGCCAGTTGCCCGAGAACATCGCACTGCTGCCCGACGGCAAGGCCAACGTGACCTTCGCCGGCAGCCGCCAGATCGCCCAGATCACTCCCGGAGGCAGCACCCGCATCCTGGCGACCCTGCCCGCACCCGCCGACGGCGGGGTCAAGACCCCCGTCCTCGGATTCCCCCTCACCACCGGCATCGTCCAGGCTCCGGACGGAAGCACGTACGCGCTGTACGCGACCGGCACCGCCGACCTGACGGGCCTGTGGCGGCTGACCCCCGGCAAGGCACCGAAACGCATCGCCGCGCTGCCGGCGAACGGCCTGCCCAACGGCCTGGCGCTCGACCCGCGCAGCAAGCAGCTCTACATCACCGACTCGGCGCTCGGCACCGTATGGACCGTCCCCCTTTCCGGCGGCCGGCCCATCGCCTGGTCCACCGCACCCGAGCTCGCTGCGACCGGCTTCCTCGGAGCCAACGGCGCCAAGGTGCACGACGGCGCGCTCTGGGTGACCAACCTCGACAAGGGCACCCTCGTACGCATCCCGATCCGCCACGGAAACCGGGCGGGCGTCCCGCAGGTGAAGGCCACCGGCCTTACGGGTATCGACGACTTCGCCTTCACCGGCCGCGGCAACGAGGCGCTCGCCACCCTCAACGCCCCCAGCAAGGTCGTACTCATCCAGTCCGACGGCACCAGCACCACCGTTCTGGACACCGACGACGGACTGCAGAACCCCACCTCCGTCGCCCTGCGCGGCAAGGAGGTGTACGTCCTCAACGCCGCCTACACCACGGCCAAGGACCCCAACCTCCTGCTCGCCCGCCTGGAGGGCCACCGCTGAGATGGCCCGCGTCGCCGCCCTGGTAATACGTGGCCGGGTCGGCGGCCGCGAGCGGCAGGCCTGCACGGATGCCCGCCCGGCGACCCAGGGCCGGTCCTGGCCCGGCTGGACGGCGCTGCCGGGCAGAAGGAGTTGGCGGCTGAGGTGTACCGGGCGTCAGGGCATCTGCACCGTGATACCGGTGCGAGGGTGCGCCGGCGGGTCCTGGCACGGGACGCCGCCCGGCATGGAAACCGGGAGCCGGCGAGAAGCATCGCCGAGGTTGCGCGGGCCGTCCGCGCAGCCGACTCGCCCCCGCGATACTTGGGTGATGGACAGCTGTGAGGGCACCGCGACGCTCGAGTGGTGGGCCAACCGGTCGACGTGCTTGTGCAGACTCGGGGTGCGAGTCGTGGTCCGCGTCACCGGCAATGACTGGACGTGCGATGCAATCCTCGAACCTCCCCTGTCTGCGGAGGATCGGGAGGGCCTCGACTTCCTGATACAGCTCGATCCGCTCTTCACCCTGCGCCTCGACGAGGAGAGCACGCTGGTCAACGTCGTTGCGGCAGGAGACGACGGACGACTCATCCTCACCGCTTTCCAGGCAGACGCGGCGGAGTCAGCCGCTTCCAGGCAGATGCGCCGCTAGCAAACCCGGCCACGGCAGATGCTCCGTTCGCCCCGGCGTCCTGCGAGCTGTAGACATCGTGCTCAGCGCGACCCTCGGTGGAAACGACGCGGGCGCTCGAGTCCACAGGCAAGCCAGACGAAGGTGTCACGCAGGTCGAGCCGTCGTTCCCAGAACGGGCGTGCAGCTCGGTTGCAGCAACCTCCCGGCCCGATCCAGGTGTCGGCTCGTGGACGTCGCAGCCGTACCGTACGTCGGCCGGGCGGCAGCCGTTGCTGTCGCGGTCGCCGCCCGTCTCGCCGTCCAGCAGTCGCTGCCGCCGCCCGCGCGGGCACCTGCTCGGCCGGGTCACTGCTCCCCCGCCCCTCCGGCGTGCGTCCGGTGTCGGCGGTGCAGGACGTGGTGGTGCTCGCGATCGTGAGCGCGACTGCGGGCGGCCACTGCCAGGAAGGCCAGGACGACCGCTCCCGCCGCCTCGACGTACAGGGTCGGTCGGACCAGCTCGCCGTCGATCGACTCGACGAATCCGAACAGACCCGTGGTGAGGCTGAGCACCAGGGCGCCCAGCGTGCCTGCCGTGAAGAGGGCCGTGATCGCGGCGACCGGGGCGAGCCCCCGCACGGGGGTGACCAGCAGCGCCACGGCGAGCAGGATGCCGACCACGCCGTTGAACAGGAAAGGCGGCCCGATGGTGACGAGGTCCCGGTAGCCCTCGTCCCACAGGCGCAGGTGGATCACGGCCATCGCCGCCGTCAGACCCGCACCGACCAGGCGCAGGACGAGCGTGGTGGCCGTTCGCTCAGTAGCCATTGCTCGTAGGGGTGTTGTCGTCGGTCGGTGCCGGGGCTCCGCCGACCGTGATGTTGGTCTTCATTCCGAGGTCCTTGTGTCCGTCGATCGGGCAGGACACCTGGTACGAGCCGGGCTTCAGCGTCACCGTGAGGGTCGTGGACTGTCCGGGCTCCAGCGTCTTGCTGCGGTGTTCATCGCCGGGCCGGTCGAACTCCAGGGCGTGGTCGTGGTGACCCATGTTCTGCGCGGTGAAGGTGTACTGGCCGGGCTGGAACTTCTGTGTCGAGAGTTGGATGTGGAAGTCGGTCAGCTTCGCCGTGACCTGGGTCCCCGATGTGGCGGGCTTCGAAGGGGCCGGGGTCGCACCGGTGCTGCTGCTGTCGCTGCTGCCGCCTCCGCAGGCGGCGAGCAGAGCAGTCAGGCCGCCGGCGGCCACGCCGAGGAGCACGCGGTCACGGATGTGCGGGATGGTCATGAGTCGGTCCTCCGGATCGTCCCCCTGCAAGGGATACGGCGCCGGCGGGCGAAGGGATTGCGGTCCGGAGGATCGCGTGGGAGGAGAATGGCAGTCGGCGCAATCCCTTGCGGGCCCCGGAACGTATTCCTGGTATGTGGCGCATGGGCCTTTCCTTCAGACAGGTGCCCGACGAGGCACTGCTCACCGGCCTGGCGACGGGCGACCCCGAGCTCGCCGTCATGTTCGTGCGCCGTTTCCAGAGCACGGTCTACGGTGTGGCCCTCGCCGTCCTGGGCGACGCCCAGCTCGCCGAGGACGTCGCCCAGCAGACCTTCGAGCGGGCCTGGCGGCACGCACAGGTGTACGACCCCCGGCGGGGCTCCGTGCGGGCCTGGCTGACGACCATCGCGCACAACCTGGCGATCGACGCGATACGGGCCCAGCGGGCGCGACCGGTCGCCCCGGAGGACCTGGACGCGCTGCTCGGCATCATGACCGAGACGCCCGAGCGGCGGGCGCTCGCCGACGACAGCGCGGAGCGGGTCCGGCGGGCGGTGGCGGAGCTCCCCCGGGAGCAGGCGCGGGCCTTGGTGATGGCCGGGATATACGGGATGACGGCCTGGGAGGTCGCCGACGCCGAACACATTGCGCTGGGCACGGCGAAGACCCGGATCCGAACCGGCACGCGCAAGGTGCGCGCCCTCCTGGAGACGGAGGAGAAGCGGTGAGCGGCATGGAGTGCGAGCGGCTGCGGGAGCAGGGCGCCGAGCTGGCGCTCGGAGTACTGCCGGCCCGCGAGCGTGCCGAGGCGGTCGCCCATCTGGACCGTTGCCCGGACTGCCGCGAGCACGTCGAACGGCTGACGGCGGTCGGCGACGGTCTGCTCGCCCTGCTGCCCGACGCCGAGCCGCCCGTCGGATTCGAGAGCCGGGTCGTACGGGCGCTGGGCGCGACCTCCGCGCCGAAGCCCCGGAGGCACCGGCTGCGGCTGGCGGCGGCCGCGGTGGCCGCCACCCTGGCCTGCGGTTTCGGCGGCTGGGCGGTTGGCACGGTTGTCGAAGGCGCGCCGACGGCGGTCTCCCAGCGGACGAACGGCGGCCTGCGGGAGGCCGCCCTGACGTCGGGCGGCCATGAGGTGGGCCGCATCTTCGCTCACACCCGTGGCCAGGGTTGGGTGTACATGTCCGTCGACCTGCCCACGGCCGACCGGGGCCCCGTGCGGTGTCTGCTCGTCCACGCCGACGGGTCGACGGTCGCGGTGGGTTCGTTCCCCCTCAAGGACGGTTACGGGTATTGGGGGGCACCGGCTCAGGTCGATCCGACGACCGTGACCGGCGCCCGCGTGGTGGGCCCGGACGGGAGCGTTCTCGCCACGGCACACTTCCCGACGAGCTAGAACGTGATGCCGACGGATCCGGTCCATGGACGACGGTGGGCCGACCGCCGCCGCAACGGGGATGCCGGGGGCCCAACCACGCCCGTGCAGTGGGCGTGACCTGCACGGACGCGGCGGCCTCGGCGAGGCTCGCGCAAGACAAGTCGCAAAGGAGCTCCGGAAGGGCTGCCGGTGCTGACCGTGCTGAAGTCACTGCCGGACCTGATGCGCCGCAAGAAGTCGACCCAAAGGAGATCGACATCAATCTGCCCCTCGGCTCCTGGCGGCGCCTGGTCCTGTCGCCCCCGCCCCCACACTGCGCCGGGGCGGCGCCACCTGGATCTGCGGGTTCACCAACAAGGAGTACCGGGGCCAGGGCCAGCCGCCCCTGCCGGGAGTCGAACCTCGCGATCGTCGCAGAAGCGCTCGGGCTCGAGGTTGAACACGCGAGCGCACCAGTAGCCGGCTACAGATCCGTAATCCAGGGATGCCCCGGGTGTACGCGGTCGAGTAGCTCGGCCAGGGTCTCGCGCTGAGCCGGGGACATGTGTGGGACGGTCGCGTCGAAGTCTGATTGATCCTTTCGGCGGGCGTGCTTGGCCTTGAACAGCAGGACCAGTTCGGGCGCCAGATACGGGATGCCGTCTTGGGTGTGGTGGATGATGTCGCTGTAGGGAAGCCGGATCCTCTCATCTCGTCGGCAGATCCAGGTGTCGCCGTCGTGCGGTTCGCGGAACACGTCGAGCAGGTAGTTGCCGGTGGCCGGATCGCGGAGCCAAGTCTGATGTACGGCGGCCAGCACCTCCGGTGTGGCGTGCTCCCAGATCCGGCCACTGCCTGCCGCGTCGAAGACGTATCCGGGGAAGCGGTAGCGGACCTCGGGAAAGCTCGCGGCCGGAATCGCTATCTCGATGTCCCCATGAGGGCGCGTCCGCCTGCCGCGGAACAGGTCCAGCGCCCAGCCCGCGGCCACGTACCAGGGTGTGCCGATCCCGGCCAACTGCTGCGCGACCTCACTCGGGGTCCAGCAGGAAGACCACCTGGCGTGGAGGGCTCCGAACTCGTCGGGTGACAGCTCGACGCCGCCGCTGGGCAGTTGCTCGCTCACCGCGAAAATCTACCAGCGGACTCGAAGGCCCCTGGCCGTGGTCGATGAAGGAGACCAGAGGGACCTGGAGCCATACGCCGCTGGCGATCACGCAAGGTCACCAACCGATTGGACTCCTCGGCGAACTGGCGACCGTTGAATACGCGTGCGCACCAGTATCAACCCCCACGTCCGGTGTGAGCCTCCTGTGAGCCCCGGGCGGGCGAGCCGTCGATCGCAGCATCGTTCATGTCCAGCAAGCCCGCGGCCGCCAGCTCGGCCGACAGCACGTCGTGCAGCTGCGGCCGGACGCCAACTTCAGTCCAATCCCGCAGGCGCCGCCAGGCCGTCACGCGACTGCACTCGGCCTGCTCAGCCGGAACATCCCGACACTTGGATGCCGCCTCGGCGGCCGAGCAGGCAAGATTGGGGCCAGACGCTCCCATAGGCCGTCCGGCGCAGGATCAGCAGGCAGCCAACAGATCCTTCGGACCCAACGCCCAACTAGCGAGCGCCCCAACGCACTTCATTCTGAATGATCAGTCATGCGGAGTCGTGCGGCAATGCGCCGAGAACGGCTGCGAGGCCATGCGGGTCGCGGCGGGCGATGTTGTGACCGACTGGAATCTCGTGAACCCGCCAGTCTGAGTCGTTGCGCAACCGTTCGGTCAACGTCACGAACGGGCTACCTGCCCACGCGCCACCGCTGATGAACGTTCGGCCGAGCGCGCCGGCGTTGCGTGGCACTACCTGAGCGATTCGGGGCCCCCAGGAAAGCCACGGCCAGATCGGTGACTCCGGCACCGATGGACGGGGCTGTACTCGATGGCCTTCGTTGAGGGCATGGAGCCGGACGGACAGTTGGATCGTTCCGGGCTGTGAGACCGCAGATCCCGATGACCGCGCTCCTAGTACTCCAGCAGCGTTTCGCTATCTGGCCTGGTCAGAGGCATCGTCGGGAGTGTAGTGGGCTGATGGCATGTCAGGGGCGGTCTTGCCGGAC
>NZ_JBVJSQ010000034.1:0-17066 GCF_055606485.1 Streptomyces sp. NPDC037083
CCGGCAAGACCGCCCCTGACATGCCATCAGCCCACTACACTCCCGACGATGCCTCTGACCAGGCCAGATAGCGAACCGCTGCTGGAGTACTAGTACTCCAGCAGCGGTTCGTGTCCTGAGCTGGTGGTTGTCGTTGTCCTGGTATGGAAGGGATGACTGAAGTCACTGACTGGGCGGGCGAGTTGGAGTCGGTGTTCGCCCGGGTGGCGGGCCGGTTTTCCCGGGCGGATCTGCGGTGGCGGATGCGGGACTACGTCCGCGGTCTGCTGGGCCGGGCGACACGCAAGAACGGCTGGCAGCTCGCGGAATGGGCAGGTCACCGGACTCCCGACGGCTTCCAGCGGCTGCTGAACAGCAGTGTCTGGGACGCAGACGCCCTGCGTGACGACGTCCGTGCCTATGTCGCCGAACAGCTCGGGCCGGACGGAGTGCTGATCATCGACGACACCGGGTTCATCAAGAAGGGCACCACCTCAGCCGGGGTGGGCCGGCAGTACACCGGCACCTCAGGGAAGATCGACAACTGTCAGATCGGGGTGTTCGCCGCCTACGCCACCAGCTTGGGCCGCGCTCTGGTGGACCGGGAGCTCTACCTGCCCAAATCCTGGACGTCCGACCGTGACCGATGCCGGGCGGCGAAGATCCGGCGACGAACGCGGCTTCGCGACCAAGGGAGAGCTGGCCCGGGACATCGTCCGCCGCTGCCTGGCCGCCGGCCTGCCCGCCAAGTGGATCACCGCAGACGAGGCCTATGGGCAGGACTGGAACTTCCGCCGCCTGCTTGAGCAACTCGACATCGGCTATGTGGTCGCGCTGCCCAAGTCGCAGCAGATCAAGTCCCTGGCCGGCATCTGGCGCATCGACCAGCTCATCGACGAAGCACCCGGTGATGCCTGGCAGCGGCTGTCCTGCGGTGACGGGGCCAAGGGTCCACGGGTCTACGACCGGGCCGCGGCCAAGCTACCCGCCAACATCGTCTTCGACCCCGACCCGCCAACCCACCACCGCTGGGTGATGGCCCGCCGCAGCCTGTCCGACCCCGCTGACCTGGCCTATTACCTCCCTTACGCACCCGTGGGTGTCGAAATCGCCGACCTGGTCCACATCGCCGGAAGCCGCTGGGCGATCGAGGAATGCTTCCAAGCCGCCAAGAACGAATGCGGCCTGGACGAGTACGAGGTCCGCCGATATGTCGGCTGGTACCGGCACATCACCCTGGCCATGCTTGCCCATGCCGTCCTGACCTCAATCGCAGCACAACCCCAGGCCGGCGGCGATGCCGCAAAGGGGGCTGCAGAAACGGATCAGCCTCCGTCCCGCTCACCGTGGCAGAGATACGGAGGCTCCTGGACGCTCTCCTGCCCCACCCGCGAGCCGACCGCGATCCCGTCACCCACGCGCTGAAGTGGTCGGCCTGGAGAAGACGCCGCCAGGCCGTCGCCCGCCGCTGTCATTACCGAAAACGCAGCTCAGGACACGAACCGCTGCTGGAGTATTAGCACGGCGATAGGTGAAGGACGTCAAACATGGTGCCCGCTGCGACCAGACAGTCAGATCCCTGTCCGGGAAACGCGAGGCCCCTCACACAAGCCCGCATCAGCCGCCGCCAACGAGACCACTCACCGTGACAACACCGGCTATAGTACCGGGAACGCTCAGTGGAGGGCTGGATCTGGAACGAGAATATTCAGCCCTTCTGGCCCTCCTGGCGTATTACGTCAGCTATGGCTATCGAAGGATTAGTACTGCGATGTCGCCGCCAAAGCTGACAACTATTCGACCGTCGGAACTCATTGTCACAGCGGAGACCGAAGCGGGAAATGTCAGTTCTGGTCCGAGCTGCCGTCCAGTAGCCAAGTCCCAAATCCTTACAGTCCTGTCGGCGCTACCGCTGACAGCGATGGGATTTCCGTTTATTACCCTGACTGTCAGAGACGTAATCCAGTCGGTGTGGCCACGCAGTGGTTCTCCTATCTGCTCTCGAGTGATCAAATCCCAAATCCGCACGGTAGCGTCTCTGCTGCCTGTGACCGCGACTGGCCTGGCTCCCGTCATGCTTGTACCCACTGAGGTCACAGCGCCAGTATGGCCACGCATAACTTCACCGGCTGGCCCACGCGTTGCGAGATCCCATACTCGAACTGTTTCGTCATTGCTACCGGTAACAGCGAGCAGGCTCGTTCCGACAGTCGCTATGTCTACCGAATTGACCGCACTTCCGTGGCCGTGCATAGGCTCACCAACTTGCTTAGCAGTCTTTAGATTCCACAGCCGCACCGTCGCGTCTTCGCCGCAGGTGACGGCGGCGGGCCATCCATTGACCACTGTGGTCGCCACTGACCACACTTCGCCGCTGTGCCCAAGCATCCGCCCGCCGACCTGACCGAAGGTAGCTAGATCCCACATTCGCACTGCCCCGTCAACATCGCCCGTTACAGCGACTGGCGTCTCTTCGATGACCGTAGTCGCGATTGACCATGCGTACCTCGAGGGGCCGGCAAGCGGCTCACGAAGGGGCTGTTGCGTAGCCAAATCTCGGGTGACGACTGCAAAGTTAATACAGCAGGTGAGAAGGGCTGGTGTTCCATTGACTACTGCAGTTGCCACTGAGGGTATGTAGTTTGCGTAACTGCTTGATGGAGCGCCAACCGGTTCTCGGGCGGTGAGATCCCATACCCGTGCGGTTTTGTCATCGCTTCCAGTGATGGCAACGGATCTTCCGTCCACCACCGCCGTCGCGACTGAACGAATCTCCATCGTGTGGCCGGTGAGTGGTTCGCCGACTTGCTGACGGGAAGCTAGGTCCCAAATCCGCACCGTCTCGTCCGCGCTGGCAGTGACGGCGACGGGCTTGCCACCTACCACTGCCGAGGCCACCGACTCTATTCTGTTTGTGTGGCCGGTGAGTGGTTCGCCGACTTGCTGACGGGAAGCTAGGTCCCAAATCCGCACCGTCTCGTCCGCGCCAGCAGTGATTGTGACCGGCCTTCCGTCCACCACTGCGGTGGCGGCACCGTAGACCACATCCGTGTGACCCTCGAGTAGATCGTTCCGCTTCTTGCGAGTTTTCAAGTCCCACACCCGCACGTTTGATGAAACGCCGCCTGTTATGACGATGGGCTTCCGATCCAGCATTGTGGTTGCCATAGTCAACACCAAGTCCGTGGGATCGTCTTGGGGGGTGCGAATCGCCTTGCCGACGTTGAGTGGTTTACCGAGCTGTTCACGCGACCTGAGATCCCACAGGCGGACTTTTTTGTCTACACCAGAAGTGAGCGCGACCGGAACATCATCGAGCATCATAGTTGCCACCTTGTGGATTCGGCCCTCTTCGTGCCCCACCTTGTGGCTGCCCATAAAACCGATCTGCTCGTGAGACATCAAGTCCCACAAAACCACCTTATAGCCGTCACAGCAGGTGAGAGCAACCGGACGTCCCTCAACCACTGCGGTTGCCAGCGAAATCGGCCAGCTGCAAGGAAAAGGGGCGTAAATCGGAAGCATGCCAATCTGTTGGCGCGTGACTAGATCCCACACGCGCACTGTGAAGTCCCTACTGCCAGTCAGGGCAATGGGTCTTGCGTTCACGACGGTGGACGCCACGCAGTGCACATCGCTCTCATGGCCGGTCAGGGTGAACAGGAGCCGTGCATCGACCTTCGATCCCGTGGCCCAGTGCACCTTCCAATCCGAAAGTGCTGCGTTGTGCACAGGCACCGCGTCGAGCAGAGCTGCCAATTCGGGGGCTCCGTAGCGTGCCGCGTCAAGTGCGAGCAGTTGTCGGCGCACGGCCGGACCGGCTTTGTGGTCATGCCGGTGCGCCGATGCGCGGTACACCGCTGCCGAGAGCCTCTCGTCTGCCTCTTTTGCGTTATCCGCCAGCCGCAGGACCTGCTCGGGATCGCCATGCACCAGGAACCAGGGGTTCGTCAAACTCTCCACTGTGCACAAACCTCTCTCAGGTCCCTGCTTTCATGGCATAATGCCGTGAAAGAAGCATCTAGACAATTCAGGTATTTTAACAAGCCTATAGCCGGAGTCAATGAGTATTAGTTACTCATCAGACCGTGTTTGAGATCTGTCGTGTCCCGGGGCGGGAGGGGTGGTTGGGCCTTGGGTGAGTGGCTCTGGGGACGGGTATCCGTCGGATCTGACGGATGAGCAGTGGGCTCTGGTCGAGCCATTACTGCCGGCGGCGAGGGTCGGGCCGAAGGGCGGACGGCGGGAGAAGCACCCACGTCGGCGGATCGTGGACGCGATCTTCTATGTAGTACGGACCGGGTGCGCTTGGCGCCAGCTGCCGAAGGACTTCCCGCCCTGGCCGACTGTGTACTGGTACTTCACCTGGTGGCATGACGACGGCACCGTCGAGCGGGTCCACGACACGTTGCGTGGCCGGGCCCGTGAGGCTGACGGCCGTAACGCGGAGCCGAGCGCCGGGCTGATCGACTCGCAGTCCGTGCGCACGGCCGATACGGTCCCTGCCGACAGCCGGGGCTTCGACGCGGGCAAGAAGGTGAAGGGCCGCAAGCGGTTCATCGTCACGGACACTCTGGGCCTGCTGCTGGCAGTTCACGTGGTCGCGGCGAAGCGCCGATCCGAGGTCCTCGCCCTGGTGCACCACCTCACCCGGCGACGGGGGCAAGGTGCCCCCGACCTCCAAGTGCCGCCGGACCAGATGGAAGGCGCGCTGCCATTCCACGGGCCAGGCCGGGCACCACGATGGGTCGATGTCGTCCAGTTGCTCGCGCCGCTCCTGTGACAGCACCCAGCCCTTCGTCGGCTCCACGGGCAGGCCCGCGGCGCGCCGCTGTTCGTTCTCCTGCGCCCGCCGTGCGGCGGCACGTGCGTTCTTCAGCCAGATGCCCACGCGGTAGCCCTGGTAGGTGGCGTCGAGTGGGGCCAGGAGGTGGCCCGCCTCGGCTGCCCACCCTCGGGCGGCGGCCAGGCCTTCTTCCCAGGCGACGTCGAAGTGGCTCCAGATCATGCCGAACCTCTCCAGCTGCCGGGCGCGGTCGGCGTCCATGTCCCCGCGGGCGTAGAACCTTCTGGCGTCTGCGATCCATTGACCAAGTGGGAACGCGGCGAGCGAGGCCGGCCACGCCTCGTCCTCCGCCTCCCGTGATCCGCTCACGGCGGGAACACGGTAGGTGAAGGGGACGCGCAGGTCGCCGTGAAGCCGGTGGTAGAGGGTGGCGGCTTCGATGCCGCGTCGCCAGGGGGCGTGTGCGGGGTTAAGACGTCATCTCAATTGGTTGCCTCGGTAGGCTGGGGGTCGTGGTGGGGATAGTTGAGCGGCTGGTGCCGGATGAGTTGTGGGAGTTGTTCCGACACCCCGATTGCTCCTATTTAGACAAATATGGGGAGGAGGGGATCGGGGGAAGGATTTGAGCGGGGGAATTTACCAGTGCGTCTCTGCACCTCATGGCGCTTCGGAGGCAGCCGTCGATCAGGACCCCCAGGTGCTCCTGCCGGAAGTCGGGGGCAGTTGTCTTCCCTCAGGCAGAAGTCGGGGTGCGGAGCATGTGGCGATCGCATAGCTGGTGCGGGTGCAGGGGGATCAAGTCGTGGCAGGGGGCCAAGCGGATCACTCGCCGTCGATGTCTAGTTCTTTGAGCCTATTGATGAGTAACTCTTCGGCTTCCTTGTTGCAGTTCGCTGACCTGCGGCTATGTGTCACAGAACGTAGAACCGCAGAAGTTTCTCAGCAATTGGCAATCCGGTCCGAGTGACCATCAGTCAGGCATGGCAGTCTGTGCCCAGCCCGCCATCGTGATGCACGTCATCGAGGGCGACAGCGACGACGGGGAGCTCACGCTCCGAGGGCGCGTCGCCCACGCCCCCAGCCTGTGCGAGGGGCGCTCAAGCGCCGCGCAGGACCGCCCCAGTACGCTTGGTGGCGAGCGCAACCGCGCAGTCGCGGGCGGCCGAGGCCTCCTCGACGGTCAGCGTGTGGTCGCTGGCGCGGAACCGTAGTGCGTACGCCAGCGACTTCTTGCCGACCCTGATTTGCTCGCCGGTGAAGACGTCGAACAGCCGGATGGACTCCAATAGCCCTCCCGCGCCCTCGCGCAGCGCCTTCTCGACCTCCGCGGCAGGGACGTCGGAGGAGACGATCAGGGCAACGTCCTGCGCGGCGAGCGGGAACGTGGAGATCCGCGGCGCCTCGATGGCATACCGTCCGGCCCCTTCCAGCAGGTGCAGCTCGATCTCCATCGCGCAGGTGCGCTCGGGCAGTCCGAGCGCCTTGATGACCCGCGGATGCAGTTCACCGGCGTGGCCGACAAGTGTCTCCTCGCCGTTCAGGGTGACGTACAACGCGGCACAACGACCCGGATGCCACGGTGCGTGCCGGTCGGCACGAACGGCGAGGTCCACACCGGCCTCGTCGGCGACCGTGCGGGCGGACTCGATCGCGTCGGCCCAGTTGGCGGGGCGGCCCGCTCCCCACCAGCCGGCCTGCTCGCGCGCACCCGCGAGCACCGTGGCGGCGCGGCGGGGCTGGCGCGGCAGCGCCCCGTTCAGGGCGGCGATCTCCTCGTTCGTGGGGCGGCGGTCGACGGGCAGCACGTCAGCGACCGTCTTCTCACTGGTCGGCCGGAATACCAGGCCCGTCTCGAAGAGGGCCAAGTCGCTCGAGCCGCGGCCTACGTTGCGGCGCAGTGCGGCGAGCAGACCCGGCAGCAGCGTGGTGCGAAGCGCGGGCTCCTGGTCGGACAGCGGGTTCGCCAGCCGGACGACGGTGCGACGCGGGTCGTCGACCTCCAGGCCGAGCTGGTCAAACACTGCCTCGCCGACAAACGGGTAGTTGAGCGCCTCGACGTAGCCGACGCCGGCCAGCGCCCGGCCGACCCGACGGTGCAGCCGCTGACGGTAGGTCAGGCCGCGGCCGGACGGGGGCTGGGGCAGGGTGGCCGGGAGGTTCTCGTACCCCTCGAGCCGGATGACCTCTTCGGCCAGGTCGTTCGGGGCCGCCAGGTCGGGGCGCCACGACGGGACGGTGACGACCAACTCGTCCTGCCCGTAGACATCGCAGCCGACGTCCTGGAGCCGTCGTACGACCGTCTCACGGCAGTAGTCGACACCGGCGACCCGGTCGGCATGGTCGGCGCGCATCGTAACCGTGCGCGGCGCGGACGGCGCGGCGTGGGCGGCGGCCTCGGTGACGCCGGCCTCCGCCGTACCGCCCGCGAGGAGGACCAGCAGGTCGACCGTGCGCTGCGCGGCAGCGGCGGCGGCCTGCGGGTCGACGCCGCGCTCCCAGCGCTTGGAGCCCTCGGTGGACAGCTTATGACGACGCACGGTGCGGGCGATCGAGACGGCGTCGAAGTGGGCGGCCTCGATGACCACGTCGGTCGTGCCGTTCACCCCGTCCTCGGTGATCTCGTGGTCGGCGATCTCCGTGTTGGCACCGCCCATCACGCCGGCGAGGCCGATCGGGCCGCGGTCGTCGGTGATGACCAGGTCCTCGGAGTGCAGCGTGCGCTCGACGCCGTCGAGGGTGACGAGCTTCTCGCCCTCCTCGGCCCGGCGCACGCCGATCGTGCCCTGGACCAGGGTGCGGTCGTAGGCGTGCAGCGGCTGGCCCAGCTCCATCATCACGTAGTTCGTGACGTCGACGGCGAGCGAGATCGGGCGCATGCCGACCTTCTGCAGCCGGCGCTTCAGCCAGATCGGGGAGCGCGCCTCGGGGCTCAGACCGGTGACCGTGCGCGCGGTGAACCGGTCGCAGCCGAACGGGTCGGAGACCTGGACCGGATAGCCGTAGGCGTTCGGCGCCGGGACGTCGATCAGGGCGGGGTCGCGCAGCGGCAGTCCGTAGGCGATGGCGGTCTCGCGGGCGACACCGCGGATGGACAGGCAGTCGCCGCGGTTCGCGGTGACGGCGATGTCCAGGACCTCGTCGACCAGCTCCAGCAGCTCGATGGCGTCCCTGCCGACCTCGGTCTCCGGCGGCAGCACGATGATGCCGTGGCTGCCGTCGTCGCCCATGCCCAGTTCGTCGCCGGAGCAGATCATGCCGTGGGACGTCCTGCCGTACGTCTTGCGGGCGGCGATGGAGAAGCCGCCGGGCAGCGTGGCGCCGGGGAGGACCACGACGACCTTGTCGCCGACCTGGAAGTTGCGGGCGCCGCAGACGGTCTCCTGGGGCTCACCGGTGCCGTTGGCCTGGCCGACGTCGACGGTGCAGAAGCGGATCGGCTTCTTGAAGCCCTCCAGCTCCTCGATGGTCAGCACCTGGCCGACGACCAGGGGGCCCTTGAGGTCGGCGCCGAGCTGCTCGACGGTCTCGACCTCCAGACCGGCCGAAATGAGCTTGGCCTGGACGTCGCGCCCGGTCTCCGTCGCCGGCAGGTCGACGTACTCCCGCAGCCAAGAAAGCGGGACCCGCATCAGATCTCCATCCCGAACGGCCGGGTGAACCGGACGTCACCCTCGACCATGTCTCGCATGTCCTCGACGTTGTGGCGGAACATCAGCATCCGCTCGATGCCGAACCCGAAGGCGAACCCGCTGTACTTCTCCGGGTCGACGCCGCAGGCGGTGAGCACCCGCGGGTTGACCATGCCGCAGCCGCCGAGCTCGATCCAGCCCTCGCTGGAGCAGGTACGGCAGGGCCGGTCGGGGTTGCCGACGGACTCGCCCTTGCACACGTAGCAGAGCATGTCCATCTCGGCGGACGGCTCGGTGAAGGGGAAGAAGTTCGGCCGCAGCCGGGTCTTCATGCCCTCGCCGAACAGCGACTGGACCATGTGGTCCAGCGTGCCCTTGAGGTCGGCCATGGTCAGCCCCTCGTCCACGGCGAGCAGCTCGACCTGGTGGAAGACCGGGGTGTGCGTGGCGTCCAGCTCGTCGGTGCGGTACACCCGGCCGGGGCAGATCACGTACACCGGCAGCTCACGGCCGAGCAGCGAGCGGATCTGCACGGGCGAGGTGTGGGTGCGCAGCACGACACCCGACTCGGTGCCGCCGTCCGGGCCCTGCACGAAGAACGTGTCGGCCTCACCGCGCGCCGGGTGGTCCGGGCCGATGTTGAGGGCGTCGAAGTTGAACCACTCGGCCTCGACCTGCGGACCCTCGGCGACCTCGTAGCCCATGGCCACGAAGACGTCCTCGATGCGCTCCGACAGGGTGGTGAGCGGGTGGCGGGCGCCGGCCGGCACGCGGTCGTAGGGCAGCGTGACGTCCACCGCCTCCTCGACCAGCACGCGTGCGTCCCGCTCGGCCTCCAGCTCCTCCTGGCGGGCGGCGAGGGCCTTGTTCACGGCGCCGCGGGCCATGCCGACGCGCTTGCCGGCCTCGGCCTTGGCGTGCGGGGGCAGGGCGCCGATCTCGCGGTTGGCGAGGGCCAGCGGGGAGGCGGGGCCGGTGTGGGCGACCTTCGCCTCGTGGAGCGCGTCGAGGGAGTCCGCGGCGGCGAAGGCGGCGAGCGCCTCGTCCCGCATGCGCTCGATCTCTTCCGGTTTCAACGCCTCGACCTCAACAGGGTCGTTGGGTGTCGACATCTCCCGTGCTTCCTCCTCATCGCGCGCGAGGGTGCGCAAAATCTGTCCGGACCGCGACGAAAGTACTGCCGTGCCAGTGACGGGGAGGTTCGTGGTCATTGGAGGCCCTAGCTATCGGCGTGATTCACGGTTCGAGCCTTCCAAGGCCAGGCGCCAGACGAAAGTGGCAGGGATGCCATGTAGGCTGACATTCCTGCCATGACGTCGGATGTGAAGGAGACTAAGACTGGCTCTGATACTGAGCGATGTCGCCGTCCTGACTCTCCAAGTCAGCCATGATCGATGGCCACCCACATGAGGCCCTACCTGGTGCTCGGCGCCTTGAAGATGGCTGTGACGACGCCCGGCGGCGGCGTGGACGGGATGATTTCCACGCGGGCCACGGTGCGCGGGCCACTTCGGCCGCGTTCGCACAGGCCTGCGCGAACTTCGGGATCCGCAGGAGCATGGGCCAGGTCGGCTCAAGCCTGGACAACGCCCTCGCCGAGAGCTTCTGGCAGGAACTCAAGAGAGAGACGCGTGGCAACGGGTGGTGTTGGTCGTGTGCCTGTGTGCTTCCGCGCTGCCGTTGTGGTTCGCCGCGAAGAACACCTACCGGTTCATCGACGGGCACCAGACGAAGACGGAAGGATACGTGCACTGCGAGTGGGACCGCCCATGCAAGGGCACGTGGCGCCTGCCTCGCGGGCAGCAGGGTAGGGGCGAGATCGACGGTTTGACCTTCGCAGACGACGAAGAGTCCGTCGCGGACGAAGGCAACCACCGAGGTGGCTGCCGCGTTCTGGAGCACGACGAAGTCGCCCGTGTCCGCCTGCCGTGAGTGTCTGTCTGAGATCCCTGGTCACGGGGTCCGACGATCGCGATGCTGGGCGTTATGGCGTCTGGTGGGGTGGTTCGAAGGTATTGCCGGGAGTGTGGGGTGTTGCTGTCGCCGACGAAGTCGGCGACAGCAGTGTTCTGTTCGGGTAGGTGCAGGTCACGGCGGTGGCGAGTGCTGGAACAGGCCCGTCGGCGGGTGACGGCGATGCAGCGTGGGGAGGAGGCGGTATGCCCGGTGTGCGGCCGTGGCTGGGCGGTGGGGGTTGAACATCGGCGGTCGGCGGTGTTCTGTTCTTCGCGGTGCCGCACGCGGGCCTGGCGGGAGAAGGTGTCACGGGATTCCGTCACGGTGACGCCATAGCCGAACGCTGCGATCCGACCACCTGTCGGCAGCACCTGCGCCAGCTCCTCTACGACGACATCGACGAGGTGCAGCCCGAGCTGCCCCCCGGCCCGTCAGCGGTTGCGCCGCCGCGGTCATCCGGAGGGTGGGGCGGTACTTCACCTACATCGACAGGAGGCTGGGGAAGTAGTCCCTCGCAGCCAAAGCAGGATGATCCGTGGGCCACAACCCCGCCTTCACCCGCCCCGTCGACAGGCGGATACCCCGACGAACCGCCCTTCTGAACCGGCGGGGCTGGGTGGACGTTCTGGTGGAGCCGGGTTCCTCTGGGATGAGCTGGCCTCTGCAGCGTCATCTGGGCCCGAAGGGCGCACGAGCCTCCAGGTCGTTGGTGATGTCGGTCCACGGCTGTTGCCCCAAGCCTGGTAGGCGTGGGAGTTGCTCACGCATGGCGGTGATGACTGCTGGGTGCTCCTGTTGGAAGAGCACTGACCAAGATGCCGCGCTCAGGACGTCTCGCAGGTCGGCAAGTACCCGTTCAGGCGCTGAGTGGTGCTGGAGTACATCGGCAGCGCAATCTGGGCTGATGCGGGGACGCGCTTCTACCTGGCCATCCTCGTTGAGGAACAGGCCCTCCACGACTCCTTGACGGTATGCGTCTGGCCAGCGCTCCGGGTTGTCCTTGCATGCACGGATGCCCTCGATACGTACGTTGAATGTCTCTCGGGCCGATCGTTGGCCCACGGCCACTCCGAGGCGCCGCTGCTCCGGTTCCTCAAGTTCGGGGATGTTTGCAGCGGCCAGTCGAGCGGCCAGGTCTCCTCCGGAGAAGAGGCCCCCGCGTAGGTCATGTACCAGGGGTTCAACAGCGCCCAGGAGCACGGTCTGAAGTCGTGCTAGCGCCCATCGCACCCACACCAGGGCACCGTGCACGCACGCCTCGACTACTTCGGCAGTGATCTCGTGTACAACAGGACGGCCGTGCCCGGTCCCGAAGCGGTTGCGCAGTTCACGAAGCTGCGATGCCATCTTCTTCGCGGCGTTCGGGATCTGTCGTAGTGGGTCGTTCGCCGGCAGACCATGGTCAGCGGCGTGTTCGACAACGGTGTGCGCGAGACTGAGGACCTTGTCGTATTCGTCTTTATCGCCTGTCACGCGTCCGTGCGCGATGAGGACGACGCGCGCGACACACTCGACAAGCTCCTTCGCCGAACCTACGACTAGGGGCCGATCGTTTGCCGCGATAGCGGAAGCAAGACGCCCATAGTGGTCGACAATTGCCTGCCACGACTCCTCCTGGAGCCACTCGGCTCGCGGCAACGGTTCTTGCACCAGAATGTTGATCACGGGAGTATCGTCCCTCCAATATCTACGTCCAGCGCATGCCGATGGCGGACAGCTGCTCAATCCGCTCCGGCGTCAGTGTCGCGGCCCTGCTCCGCTGATTGCCGATCCAGGCTCCCAGCCGATGCTCCCGCTCCTCCTGGTCCTCGCCGACGATCCGCTCGACGTGCTTCCTCGGTACCTGAAGGTGCCCTTCGCGCTCGTAGAACTGCTTGGCGGCCGCGTAGTTCATCGCCCACTTGTCGGCCTGCGTGCGGCGCGGCGGCGGCTTCTCGTCCTCGGTCGCGGGTGTGATCCCGAGGACTTGCTCGCACATCCACTGCTGCACGGTCGTGAGCTGGTCCCATCCGAGCCGCACTGACTTCACCCACCGCCCGAGGTCCTCGCCCTGGCGCAGGACTTCGCCCGCCGTGGTGGGCAGCGCCTCGCCCGCGTCCAAGTGCATCCGGACCAGGTGGAAGCACCGCTGCCACGTCACCGGCCAGCTCGGGCACCAGGACGCGTCGATCTCCTCCAGCTGCTCGCGCCGTTCGTCCGACAGGGCCCCGGCCGACGACTCCACGGGCAGGCCCTCGGCCCGCCGCTGCTCGTTCTCGGCAGCCTTCCGGGCGGCGGCCCGCGCGTTCTTCAGGAAGATGCCCACCCGGTACCCCTGGTAGGTGGCGTCCAGAGGGGCCAGGAGGTGCCCGTGTTCGGCGGCCCACCCGCGCGCGGCGGCCAGGCCCTCCTCCCACGCGACGTCGAAGTGCGACCAGATCATGCCGAGCTTCTCCAGCTGCGCGATGCGGTCCTCGTCCATGTCGCCGCGGGCGTAGAACCGCCTGGCGTCGGCGGTCCACTGCCCCAGTGGGAACCCGGCGAGTGAGGCCGGCCACCCCGCGCCTTCCGCCTCCTGGTCGTCGCGGCCGGGCACGCGGAATGTGAACGGCACCTTCAGGTCGCCGTGCTCGCGGGCGTAGATGACGGCGGCCTCCACACCGCGCCGCCAGTGCTCGTGCTCCGGGTTGAGGACCCGCAGGCTGATGAACGCGGCGAGGGCGGCCGGGTCGCGGGGCGTGGAGAACTTCAGCAGGGCCTTGGCGGGGGCGCTGACGCCTCCGGAGCCCTCGCCACTTTCGTCCGTGCTCTTCCCGCTCTCGTCCTTGGCTACGGGCTTGTAGCGGCTCGGGGCCTGCTGCTCCGCGAGGCTCTCCACGATCCGCGCGTCGTGCGCCCGCAGCGCCTCCAACAGCTTGGCCAGCCCGCCGAACGCCCGGGACGTGAGCATGTTGTCCGCCGTCTCCCCGGGCCCGAGCAGCACCGGCACCACCAGGCTTGCCACCTTGCCCTCGCCCGGCTGCATCCGCAGCGCCCGGCCCACCGCCTGGACCAGGTCCGGCATGGAGCCCCGCACATCCGCCCAGTACACGGAGTCGCATTTTTTGGTGTCGACCCCCTCGCCCAAGACCTTCACCGAGCACAGGAAGCACTTCTCCACGACCGTGCCGTCCGTGGCGATCCCTGCGGCGAACTCGCCCAGCAGACGCCGCCGATGCAGCGGCTTGTGATCCCCGCACAGCCAGTCCGCCCAGATCGTCTTGGGGTACAGCTCGGGGTCGGATGCGTGCAGCTGCGCGGCGACATCCGGAAGGCCGGCCGCGAACGCTTCGGCCTCGCGGACCTGGTGGTGGAAGACCAGCGTGCGGCGGAAGCCCTCCTCGGCCGACGCCTTCACCAGGGCCGTCTGCAGAGCAGCGAGCCGTGCCCCCCGCACCTCTGCCGAGCGGCCTTCCGCGCCCAGGAGCTGCGCGGCCTGGAGCGCCGTGTCAGTGACGTCCACGCATACGACCTGGTACGGGGCACAGATCCCCCGGTCGATGGCCTCCGAGAGCGTCAAAGTGAACGCCCTGCTGCCGAAGGGGCCCTCGGGGTCGTCGTCCATGCTCGCGACCAGCTCGCCCGGTGCGCCGGCCTCGTCCTCGTCCCCGAGCTGCCACAGCCGGGGCGTGGCCGTCATGTACAGACGACGCAGGGACGGGATCTTCTGGTTGTCGTGCACGACCGCCCACGGCTTCCCGATCCGGCCAGAAACCCGGTGGGCCTCGTCCACGACGATCAGGTCCCAACCCGGAAGGCCGGCGGCGTGCGCGCGTTCCAGTGTGCCGAGCCCGAGACTGGCGTACGTGGCGTACACGGTGACCTTGTCCAGGCCGCGCGTCCACTCCACCAGCTCGTCCACGTCCGTGGTGTTGGGGAAGGACACCTCCTCACCCCGCAGCGAGGACACCCCGACCATCAGCCCCCGGCGGCCCCCCTCGCGCCACGCGGCCTCCGTCTGGGCGAGCAGGTCCAGCGAGGGCACGAGCACCAGCACACGGCCTGTGTGGAGCTCTTCGGCGCTGCGGGCGGCGACGAGGGTCTTGCCGGATCCGGTCGCCATGACCACTTGGGTGCGTAGCCCTCGCTCGGGCGTGAGCGCTCGGGCGGGCAGTTCGAGGGCTCGGAGGATCGCGTCGACGGCTTCTTGCTGGTGAGGTCGTAGGTCCACGCCGGCTCTTCCTGTTGGTTGGGGCTATGGACTGTCTGCGTTAGGTGGCGTTGTAGGCGAGCTCGGCCAGCTGAAGGGCGTCGGCCAGGCTTGTCTCGTCGGTGAGGTCGACGCTGACGCGGTACTCCCGATGCCCGGTGGTGAGGGTCCGGGCGGACTTGATGCCGAGCTCGTCGAGTTGCTGCTGGCTGCAGTTGAGCCGGAGGTTGATGGTGCTGTACTCCGCGTAGACGTAGGCGAAGCCGCCGAACTGGGATCCCTGCCGGCGCAGGCGCAGGTAGCGGCTGTAGTCCAGGGGAGCGTCGGGCAGTGCGTTCTTGCGCTTGATGCCGTAGACACCGACGTTGTCCCACCGGGTCGTCTCATCGAGGAACCGGACGAACAGGCCGGGAGCCGGGCTGCGGACCAGCAGCTGACGCACCGTTTCCTGTCCCTCGTCTGCCACTCCCGGAATCCGGGTCGGCAGAGTCCCGCTGTCACGGCCGCCGTCGGGGACTACCGAAACGGCACCACGGTGGTTGGTCAACTCCCTCAGTACCTGCGAGGCATCCAGCTCCTCAGGAGTGCCCTCGAACTGGAACACGGTCACCTTCATGAGATCCCCTCCAGGCTGACTTCCGTCCACTCTACCATTAACTATGTGTAGCTAGTTCAGCTATGTATAGTTGCTCTGGGTGCTCGCCGGGCGGACATCAGGGGGAGACGTGAACGGGCCCGTTTCAGCACCGTGTTGGGGCTGTTATGGCAGAAGGCTCCGGTGGACGGCTGTGCTCTGACGGCGCCGCGTCCTCCAAGCGAGTCGAGCCGCCTTCTCTCGCATGAGGCGAGCATGACACCTGCCACCTACGGATTTTCGTAGGCACCATGAGGACCCGGTTCTCAAGTTTGATAACGGGCCTGCCCAAGTGCGGGCCCCTTTTACCAGCACTCATTTAGGCGCAGAGAGGCCTGGCCCGTTATCCAGAACACGTCACTGCATCAGGGTGAGCAGCAGCCAGAAAGAGCGTTATAAAAACGTTATAGACGAGTTTTTGTAGTCAGACGCTCTGAGCCTTTAAACGGGTTTTCGCAGCTCACAGAAGGGGGCTAAGGGAGGAGAAGGGCGAAAGCCGGTAAGCCTCTTCTTGTCGAAGAGGGGGCGGGGACCTGCTGGACGAAGATATTCCGTTCAGCGCCGCTGTAGGCTGTCTGCCAGCATGAACGAGAGGGAGCTCTCCGCCACCCCCGAGCCGCCAAGCATCCAGGGGTGAACAGTGTGCTCCCTCTCTCGACTCCGAACAGTTAGGACGAAATCGTTGTGTTGAATTATACCCTGCCGTTCCCTCCGAAATGCATAGAGCATCATTTGGGGAACAGTCGCCTAGCTCAGAAATGTGGGCGGTAAAAGAGATGGGAAAGTTTGAAGAGAATACGGATCCCTTCTTTGAGGTAAGGCTTGGAGAATGGCACCTAGTCATCAACAAGACTCCAAAGTGGCCAGTCGAAATCGGCAAGCGAATCGCACTCGGAATCGGTATCGGCATCGGGTTTAGTATCGGAGGTATCGGTATCCTGCCGCTGGTCTCAGATTTCAGCATCCGGTAATGACGAGACCTTAGCTTAGCGACGAAAAGGCCCCGTCCTTCTGGAGTGTTCCCCAGGGGAACACTCCAGAAGGACATCTGCCGTCGCTTCACATACGAGCGCGGAAGCACGGCTAGAAGCCTTTTGTCTCTAGTCGCGCTAAGCCGGCTAAGCGGCGGGTGGGGCATGTTCCCCGTGGGAACATCTGCAGCCCGTACCGCGGTACGGGCACTCCATGCCTTCCTCTTCCGACTGGTACGTCGTCAACTGTGCTTCTTGGTCTTCAAGATCACCTGCGCGCGGTAGCTCACCTTCGGCCTCTGCAAAAGATCTTGCAGGGGCTATTTATGGGTTCCAGGGCCAAACAGACTGATTCTTGATAGTGGCCGCTGCTGTACCAGCATCTGCTTCTCCCGGATCGCCAGAAGGTCTCTTCAACGCCTTGGAAGCTTGAAACATGCAGGTAAGCATGATGGATCGGGCTACGGATCACATCCGTAAGGACCCCCTCTTTCCCTCCATGACCCCACCCAGAGGGGGAGCGACACGACTGAGCACCGAGGTGCCATGATTCCAGATTCTATCGGAGTAACGAAATGAAGCAAGAATTAGTCAAACTGGTGGCATCGCGCAGATCCCCCTCCTTCCCTCTCGGTCGATCCGCACCACTCTCCTTGCTGCTCGGGCCGCAGGCCCGTTGATCTTCCGGCCCAGCGGGGCCGGCCGTTGTGGTGCGGAGCACCACGGGGTGGCTGGAGCGCAGCGTAGGCCACCTGGCGGGGCCGAAGGCCCCGCAGCTCCGGGAGCGCAGCGGACGGAGCGTCAATCCGACTGCGCAGCAGTCGGATTGAGCGGGGATGCGCAGCGTCCCCGCTCCGCTCACGCGGAGCGTGAGCGCAACACCCGCGCGCAGCGCGGGTGTTCGCTTGCATACCGCGCAGCGGTATGGTACCCGCTCCGCGGG
>NZ_JBVJSQ010000035.1:0-16548 GCF_055606485.1 Streptomyces sp. NPDC037083
CCGGCAAGACCGCCCCTGACATGCCATCAGCCCACTACACTCCCGACGATGCCTCTGACCAGGCCAGATAGCGAAACGCTGCTGGAGTACTAGGACCGCGTTGAGTTCGGTACGGCTGGTGACGCCGAGCTTGCGGTAGATGCGTTGCAGATGGTTGTCGACGGTGCGGACGGACAGCACCAGGAGTGCGGCGATGTCTTTGCTGGACGTGCCACGCGAAGCCATGAGGGCGATTTCCCGCTCACGCGGGGTCAGAGGCACAGAAACGGATGCGAAGACGAATCCTGGGCTTGAGGCTCCCTGGCACCGTTCACGCAGGGCGGCCTCGGTCGCCGTCCATCTGGTGGCCGCGCGGCTCTGCCCGGCCTGGCCGAAGACTTCAGCAGCCGCCGCAGCTGCCTCGGCGGCGAGGAGGAGAGCGCCCATGGTCTGTAGTTCCTGCGCGACGGTCGCGAGCAAACTGCCGTCCCGCGCACTGAGCGCGATCGCGAAACGAGACCGAACCGCGGCGAACACGCCGTCGCAGCGTTCGGCCAGTTCGCAGAGCCGCTCCTGCACCAGGGAGGCCGCGCCCATCCGCGCCGCTTCAGTCAGCAGCAGCATCTCGGAGCTCGCATAGCCCGCTTGCCGCGACCGCTCTGCGGCCCGCAGCACCACCTCCTGGCCTGCTCGCAGTTGTCCGAGCGATGCCAGGAGCCACGCCCGCCCCAGGCTGTCCTCGCCGGTGAGGAAGGGGAACTCCGGGTACCCGTCGAATCCTTCGAGTGCTTCTTGTGCGCCGTCGAGGTCACCCAGAAGCGCTGATGACGCCGCAAGCCCCGAGGCCGCCAGCCGGAGGATGATGGGGACTGGCTCGCTCCGGGCCAGAGCCAGGGCCTCGGCGTACCAGCGCCGCGCATCTGCCAACCTTCCGGCCAGCCAGTGCGTGCGCGCCAGCCCCCAGGCCAACCAAACACCCGGCTGCGTCGCGCCGGCGACGACGGCCAGCTTGTGGCCTCCTTCGGCGGTCAGGCGTGCCGATTCCAGATCTCCGGCTGCAGCGTGCGCCAGGGCAAGAGATGACAAAGCGGCGGTGTGATGCTGGATGACAATGTGCTCGCCGATCCGCTCGTGCTCCTCGTGCGTGCGACGGCCGAGCGCCACCGCTTCGGCCGTCCGACCGACTGCCGCCAGACCCAATACCTTCATACCAAGGCCGTAGAGGCGCACCCGTGCATCGTCGGCGCTGCCGGGATCATTCAGCTGGGCGATCCCTTCCTCCGGCTGACCCGCCAGTACGCGCATCGCGCCTTCGTTCACACTCAGAGCGTGCCGAAGTCCCGGATCGGTGAGGCACGACCTCGCCTCGACGTTCACGGCGAGGGCCTTCTCTAGCTCGCAGGTGCCCCAGCACAGGTTCTGGGTGCGCTCCATCGTGACCGCCGCGCGATCCTCGTCTGAGGCCGCCATCGCATATGCCTTAGCCAGTCTCTTCTCGGCCTCGCCGAACCTGCCGAGTTCGTAGAGGGCCTCGCCTTCGAGCAGACATGTGGCCACAGTGTGGTGGTCTTCCGGAACGGCCTCCAGAAATCTCAGCACCTGCTCGTAATCGTGCCCGTACCGGGCCAGACCGGCGGCTTGGACGAGCAGTTCGGGATCCGCCGATATGCCGGCCGAGAGCTGCCAGGTGGCGATACGCAGCGCGTCGTCATGTCGGCGAGCACCACGGGCGACGACCCGTTCGATGTGTGCTGCGAGTATCTGCCGACGGCGGTAGGGGGGGATCCTGTCCCTGACCACTTCGCTGTACAGCGGATGGGCGAGGGTGACAGTGGTCCGCCGCCGTGTCCACTGCACGCGGATGAGGCCGGCTTGCTCCAGAGATTCCAAAGTCCCTTCATCGCCTGGCGAGCCAAGTTCCCCAAGACCAACGGGCTCGACAAGGGACAGAAGTTCCAGAACGCGAAGGCCGGCCGGAGATAGCCCCGACATACGCGTTTTGATGCCCTGTACCAGGCGGGAGGTCGCTGTTGCCCGGCCGGTGAGCTGCCACACATGGTCTGTGCTGACGAGATCGCCTCGCTCGACGGCACCCAGAACCAGTTCCCGGAGGAACAACGGATTCCCTCCACTGGCATCGTGCAGTGCGAGAACGGTGCGCTTCTCGACCACACTGCCCAAGGCCGCGGTGAGCATGTCCTCCGTGGACGTACAGTCCATCGGTGTGACGTCGATGCGGAGCAAACCGTCGGCACGGTCGATCGCGGCGACTGCCTCGGACATCGGGACCTGATCGCGGGCCGTCGCCACAAGGAAGATCGCCTCCGCGTCCATCAACTGGGACAACAACATGGCGGATGTGGCATCGAGCAGATGGACATCGTCCACCAGGAGAAGGAAGAGCCGCTCGAGATCGCCCGACGCCAACGATGCAGCCGCGGCGCGAAACACAGTCGGCGGATCGGACAGGTCCACCCTGGGAGGCAACAGGTGCGCCAGGGCCCCCAACGGCACCGAGGCCGCCGCGGCGGTAGCAGTGATCCGCAGGCCCGGCGACCCCCCGGCGACACCACGATCCCAGCACTCACGGCCCAGCCTGGACTTTCCGGCCCCAGCCGGACCCTGGATCAATACGCCATGCATACCGCGGGTGCCCAGCGCGGCTGAGAAGATGCCCAGCTCCTTGTTCCGCCCGACAAAAGGCCACGGCAGGCCCAGCGACGAAGTGAGAGCAGACCGGTCCAACGGATTCCCTTACCTTCTGAGAGCACGTTCCCAATATCAGCCGGAGAATGATCTAATGTGTGCAATTCGACGCAGACGCGGGGCCATATCGCTCAGCCGTGACATCTCATCGAACTCCGACAGGCAGGGCCGGCCGAAGAACGCCCTGGGCCCGGCACGCGTCTCCGCAACTCTGTAGGACCCTCGCCGGGCGAGGTGGTCGGAGGCGGCGGTCCCGAGCGGCGGGTGCCGCAGGACCGCGAGCAGGCCACGGAACAGCCCGTACGCCACAAGGACGATCACCACGCCCATGACGGTGATGTACACGCCGAGCGAGGTGGCCGCACCCGTAGCCAGCAGCTAACGGATACGGCCACCGCGTCCGCGACGTACCCCGTCCCCACAGTGCCGTCGCTCCGTGGCCCGCTCAGCCGGTGGTGTCACCGGCTGAGCGCTGGCGCGGAACCGCGCCGGCCGGATGCCCTCGGGGGCACGGTCACCGTGTCGGGCCTGCCGCAGCTGGAGGACCACGCACTGGTGGTGGAGGCCCTGGAGCGCCTCACCGCCCGATGAGCCGGCGGGCCGCCCCTTTCCCCCGGGGGGTGGCCCGCCATTTCCCCGTCGGCCCCGGCCGGTGGGCCCATGGTGCTCAGGGGTGCATCCGGGCGCCCTTGACCACCTTGTCGACCGCGTTGCGCGGCCCGTACACGGCGAGCCCCACCAGGTCCAGCAGGTCCTTCGGGACGGCCCGTACCGCCGCCCGGTTGTCGCGGTCGTTGCCGGTGGCGAAGAGGTCCGAGGTGAACACCGACCGGGGAAGCGCACGGGACAGGGCGCGGCCGTGCGCGGCGGTCAGCGTCTCCTTCGACGCCTCGAAGACCAGCACCGGCTGGCGGAACATCGGCAGGTAGGGGGTGCCGTCGGCGTCCGCGTACGGTTCGCCGACCACCTCGGGCAGGTCCGTTCCCAGGCCGCTGACCAGGAACGCGGTGACGTTCAGCCGCTGCCAGGGCTCCAGGTCCTCCCGCAGCAGTACCGCGATCTTGGTGTCGAAGCGTACGGGCGGACCGCCGGCCGCCCCCGCCGGGAGCGCGGTGGGGGCGGCGGTGGGGGCGGCGGGCGCGGTGCGTGCCGGGCTCGTGATGGGCGTCGTGGTCATGCCCCGATGCTGCCGCCGGCCGTGCCGACGGGTCTTGTACGTTCTTTGCATGGTGGCCAGGCAGCGGGTGTCCGCGTGGCGCCCGCCGGTCGCGGGTGTCGTGGAGGTCTTCCACGCCCACTTCACCGAGCACCGCTACCCGATGCACGTCCACGACGCGTGGACCCTGCTGATCGTCGACTCCGGCGCGGTCCGCTACGACCTGAACCGCCACGAGCACGGCACCCCCCGCGACACGGTCTCCCTGCTCCCGCCGCACGTGCCGCACAACGGCTCGCCCGCGACCGAGCAGGGCTTCCGCAAGCGGGTCCTCTACCTCGACCTGACCCAGCTGGACGAGAGCTTCATCGGCCCGGCGGTGGACGCCCCCGACCTGTGCGACCCGGTGCTGCGGCGGCGGGTCGGGCAGCTGCACACGGCCCTGGCGCACCGGGGCGACGAGCTGGAGGCGCAGAGCCGCCTCGCCCTGATCGGCGAGCGGCTCCGGGCCCACCTGCGGCCCCGGCTCGCCGCGGCCCCCGGGACGGCCGGCCGCCGGGCGGCCGGCCACGGGGTGGCCCACGGCCTGCGGGACCTCCTCGACGAGCGGCTGCTCCAGGGGCTGTCGCTGGACGAGGCGGTGCGGCTGGTGCACAAAGATCGGCATCATCGACATGATCGGGCCGGTCTGCTCGACACCGGAGAGCGAGCCGAGCCAGCCCCACTGGAAGACGGCCGCGACCGCGCCGAGTGCCGCGACGACCGAGAGCAGGAATCCGAGGGCCGCCTTGAGCGGCACCAGCACCGAGCGGAAGACCACCATCAGAAGCAGGAAACGCCAGACCCACGACGAGCGCCAGATAGGGCAGCAGTGCCCCACCGCTGCGAGGCAGGTTCCGGCCCATCCAGCCGTCGTGTGACCCATGTCTACGTCACCGTGTGCGTTCATCAGTTGTCCCAAAGCCTGGTTGATGAGGCCGCCGCCCATGTTCCGACGGCGAGATCACCCACGGCTGCGCGGCGCTTGAGTCGCTTCGTCTCGCGAGCTGGGAGAAGCGGGTTCGAACCACCTCATCAGGAAGCGGCGTCGACGAGGGCTTGGAGCACGCGCTGGGGATCTTCGGCGAGCCGGTTGCAGACGTAGAGCCACCACTCAGTTCCGAAGACGACGTACTCGCGGGTGGGGTGGCCTTGCGAGGCCATGGCGTCGAGCCGGTCGGGCCCGAGACCCAGGAGCGTCTCGAATTCCCAGGGGCAGGTCTCGCGGCCCTTGCCGCCGAGGTGACGGTCGATGTGGTGGATCAGGTCCCAGTCGTGGGTGGCGAAGGAGCACAGGTGCCCCGAGTCGGCCAACTGTTCCGCGTAGGTGAGATAGGCAGCGGTCAGGGCGGGGGCTTCGCGTGGGTGGGCGATGGTCCCGGGTTCGAGGAAGGCACCCTTCACCAGGCGGATACGACCAGGGAGAGCAAGGAGTTCCTGCAGGTCTTCGGCCGTGCGGTGCAGTCGCGCCTGGACGGTGATGCCGACGTGGTCGAACCGTTCACACAGGGCCCGGTGCGTGGCCAGCACAGCGTCGGTGCGATCCGAGCCCTCCGCCGAGACCATCATCTCCCGGCCGGTCGCGGCGGTGGCCTCCGCGATGCGTGAGGCATTGGCCAGCGCGAGTTCTTCGTCGACGGCGAGGCCGATGTGGGAAAGGTCGAGGGAGATCGAGCAGCCGGGTGGCAGGAGTCGGGCAGCGTCGAGGAACACGTCGGTCTCCGCCGTGGCCTGCCGCGGGTCACGGCAACTCTCGCCCATGTACTCGACACTTACCCGGTGGCCGTCGGCAAGGATGCCCTCGGCGCGCGCCAGCGCATCGGACAGGCTTTCGCCCGCCACGAACCGCCGGGCGACCTTGCGAGCCACAGGGCCCAGAACCGGGTCTCCCGGGACGTGCCACTTCAGCTCCTCGTCGAGCGCGAGCCTCCGCAGGATCTGCGCAGCTTGTGATGACAGCGCGGTGGCGACGGTGGCGGGCAGTTCGGTGGTCATGGGGAGCCTCACTGGGGGTGTCGTACGGGGCACGGCTGCAAGCGTTCCAGGGACGGGCACCCCAGCGGCAGTGGCAGAAATGTCAGGTAGGCTGAAATTACCGCCATCCTCGTGGCGGTCTGCGAAAGGAGACCCGAACCGGTGCTGCGCGATGTCGCCGTCCTGGCCCTTCCCGGCAGCCATGCCTTCGAGCTGGGCGTCTTCTGTGAGGTCTTCGGCATCGACCGCAGCGACGAGGCACTGCCCGTCTACGACTTCGCCCTCGTCTCCGCCACGGGCGCCGGCGTGCCCACGCGGCACGGCTTCGACGTCCGGACCCCTCATGGCCTGGACCGGCTCTCGTCCGCTGATCTCATCTGTGTTCCGGCCTACGACCTGCGCGTACGCCAGTCCGACCGCATCGCCGAGGAGCTGCGTGCCGCCGTCCAGCGCGGCGCCCGCGTCTTGAGCATCTGCACCGGTGCCTTCCTCCTCGGCGAGGCGGGCCTGCTGGACGGGCGGCGCTGCACAACCCACTGGCGCTACACGGAGGAACTTGCCCGCCGCCACCCCAGCGCCCGGGTCGAATCGGACGTGCTGTACGTCGACGAGGACCCGGTCATCACCGGAGCCGGCACCGCCGCCGGCGTCGACACCTGCCTCCACCTGGTCCGCAAGGAACACGGCAGTGCCGTCGCCAACGCCATTGCGCGGCGCATGGTCGCACCCCCGCACCGGGAAGGCGGCCAGCGCCAGTACCGCGAACGCCCCCAGCCCCGGGAGGGCACCGGCTCACTGAGCCCCGTTCTGACCTGGATCGAGGCCAACCTCGACCAGGATCTGACCGTCGAGGCGATGGCCCGCCACGCCCACCTGTCCCCGCGCACCTTCGCCCGCCGCTTCCAGCAGGAGACCGGAACCACTCCCCTGCAATGGCTGACCGGACAACGCATCCTGCTCGCCCAGCACTATCTGGAAACCACCGACGAGCCGATCACCGCAATCGCCCGCCGTTCCGGCTTCGGCACCATCGAGAACCTCCGCCACCACTTCGCCCATCGGCTCGGAACCACACCCCAGAGCTACCGGCGCACCTTCCGGCCTCCCACACCAGCAGTCATGACCCTGCTTCGGCAGAGCCGCTCCCCGCTTGGGCCGTGCCCGCCGGAAACGTCATACGGAGCGTGAAAGCGTATGGCGTCGGCCCGTGCTCACGCAGATGGACCAGACGCTGCTCCGCCTCGTTCAAGCTGGGACGGTGATCGGCCGGGATCCACCACATCGCCGACATCTCCTCATCCGCCCGCTCGAAGAACTCATGGCGGCGCGCCATCACGTCACGATGCAGCCCCCGATACATGAACGCCTTCAACGCCTGAAGATCCCGCCACACTGACACATTCACCACCAGAAGATCATCACTGAGGACACGCAGGCCCGATCGATCCTCACCGTCACTGCCCGTATGCCGCCACACGAATCCCCCGGACTCCTCAGCCTCTGTATAGACAGAGGCTTCAGCATCCACGAACGGCCTCAACTCCACAGAGTCCAACGGATACTTCAGACGGGAAACGTTCATCTGGGCAAGAAAATGTGCAGTCATGGCAACACCCCGCTCCGTAGGCGATATCGGGCAGCCACGAGCTTCTCAAGATCACCCAGCCCATCAAAGGAGCACAAACGACAACCGCACGGAAAATCCCGCCACGCCCAACCAACAGACAACACCTCGGCGTCCCTCGCTCCCTGCGCCTCGAATGAACCCGCTGTTCAAGAGACACTCTGAACCGTTCCGAGTTCGATAGAGATCTCAGATGTTTCCTGTGACCTGGGGCTTCGTGGTTGCTCGTAGAAGTTGGCTTCGTATTCGACGGCTGGGATGTGCCCTATCTCACCGTGGAGTCGGCGGTGGTTGTAACAGTCGACCCACTCGTGCAGTGGCGAGCTCGACGTGCAACAGCGTCTTCCACGGCCGCCGCGCCTTGATGATCGCGGTCTCTTGTGAGCGTTTTGGTTCTGGTATTGGATGGTTCATGGTGAATTTCAGGGGCCAGGTCGAGCGCTCATCGAAGCGATTCGCCGGAAACGCGAATTTTGCGGCAATCAGCAGAGCAGCAATACGCCGGTTTCCTTACAAGAGCTCCTGTCTCATTTGGAAACCTACCGGTTCACACCGAGTTAAAAACGCACGCCCCAGTGCACCCGGCACCCCTGGACACGCCCTGCTCGGGCCAGCTGCCGCCGCGTACGCAGACATCATGCAGCCCTCACGGCCCTATCCCAGCGACCTGTCCGACGCCCGCTTCCGAGTGGACGAACTGGACCCGGCAACCGCGACCACGCGACACTTCGACAACGGGGCCTCTTGCTTCTCGCTGGACTCGACAACCGCGAGCTACCAAGAGGCCCCTCTTCCATGCTCGCGGACCGGCCAACTCACCCGAACCGGGGCGCTGTTCGAACCCGGTCGACCACGCGAGCGGATAGAGAACAGGCAGTTAGTTTAAGACCGTGTCCTACGTGGTGAGGCGGACGAGTCGCTTGTAGCAGCACAGGGCGGCGGCGAGTCCGAGAAAGGCCAGGGGGATCGCGCTCGTATCGGGGGCTGAGGCGGCGGTAGCCGGACAGCCAGGACATGGTGCGCTCGATGACCCAGCGGCGTCGCCCTAATCGTTTACTACTGAGGCGTTTCCAACCTCAGCTTGACGTCGCCAGGTGAAGGGCGAGGACGGCTCGGACCAGGTCGGTGATTCGGGTGGTGCTGCAGCGGAGTTTGCGCAGGAACCGCCAGGACGGGTGGCCATCGCCTGCTCGCCGACCGCGCGGATCCTGGCGTGGGAGACGTTGACGGCCTTCTGGCCTGCGGAGAGCTTCTCCCAGCGGCCGCGGTAGGGCACCCGAACTGTTCCTCCGGCGCCCTGGTACCCCTTGTCCGCCCAGCAGCGGACACCGGCCTGGGCCAGGGCGTCGATGACGCCGTGGGTGCGGGCGGCTCTGACGTCGTGGACCGCGCCGGGCAGCGCCGGTGAGGCCCACAGCAGCCGGCCGAACGGATCGGCGATGACCTGCACGTTCACGCCATGCTTCTTGTGCTTTCCCGAGTAGTACGGCCGGTCCGCGGCGGTCCGGTCGATGGGCAGCAGGGTGCCGTCCAGGATCACGAACGCCTTGCGTGCGGCGGCGCGGACAGCCGCAGCGAGGTTCGGGGCGACGGCGGCCAGGACCTCCACCGCCTCGGTGACGTAGCGGTAGACGGTGGCGATCCCGACACCGAACCCAGCCGCGAGCTGGGCGTAGGTGTGGCCGCATCGCAGGTGGGCCAGGACCAGCAGGGCCTGCCGGTCGGTGTTCTGCCGGCGCCACCGCGTGCCCCGTTCCCGGCGTCGAGCGGACAGCAGACGGGAGAGGTACCGCAGGGTCGAGCTGGACAGATCGATCCCCGATGAGTCGACAAGCACGTGAAGCTCCGGGCGGACAGGTTGATCTTGGTCGACAACCCATCCACCAGGAGCTTCACCCCTTCTCGGACACCACCCCCGCGCCAACTTGCCAGCCACTCGCCCAAGTTGGAAACAGATCACTGCTCCCCGCCGGCATCTCCTGACCGCCACTCGTCACCGGTCGAGATCGCCACTGCCACGAGCCCACTCGTTCGAAGAGGGATCAAGCAGCACCGCCCCCGACCCGACATCAGCCCACCACAGTTCAGACGAAGCTCTCACCAGCCCAGACAGCGAAATGCTTCCGGAGTACTAGTCGCAGCGGTAGGTAAAGGAGGCTGAGGCCGTGTGCGCTGTCGGAGTGAGGACATCAACGACGGCGCGCGCTTTCCTGGTGCCCTTACCTCGAAGGGTCCAGTACATCGACAGCCTGACTACCCGCTGGCCCGCGCGTACGGTTTGGCGTAGATCACCTGAATCGGTGCCGTCGCTGCGGATCCAACGGTAACGGATGCTTCCCTCTCCCCCGTTGGTCATGATCTTGGCGACCACTGTGGCCGTTTGCCCACAGGTGAGTTCGGCCGGTCGTGCGCTAACCATGACTTCGGCGACGGCCACTTCCGGTGTGTTCCGCTGCCACAGGACCACACCGGCGGCGGTAGCGGCCAGTAGCACAAGAATCGTCCGCCGCCACAGCCGCCTCCTGCGATGCTGGGAACGCCCCGTGCGGTGCTGGGTGCCGTCGCGCCAGACCGTGGTGGCGCGGTCGCTCAGCGGTGCCCTTTCGGGAAGAGACAGGGTCGGCAACACCTCCTCAGCCAGCGGGCTCACGGGGTACACGCCGGTCTTCCACACGGTCACTGCCGTGTGCTGCTCATTGTGACGCCCCGATGACAACGGGACGCCGGAGGCGCCAGTCCAACCCGTCGACAAGTACTCGGGAGCCTCGATGTCGGGGAAATCTGCACGCTGGTGCTCTATCCGCTGGGTGGGCCAGTCGTCATTGTTCGGCATGCGGTCTCCAGGCCTCACTCATCCGCGCGGTTTGAAGACGCAGGTCAGGGCATCCATGTCCTGGAAGGCTGCCCCTGACTCTGCGTCAGGGGTAGTGGTGACCTGGAGTCCCCAGTACCGGGGGCAAGTCGTAAAGCCGTGGTGGTAGGAGAGTTGATAGCTGGTGCGGCCGCTCAGCTGGTAGGTCTCGGTGCTTCCGTCCTGTTGTTCAGGCGTGTTGGCCTGATAGCTGTTGTACCAGGTCAGCGTGAGACCGACGGGGTCCGTCCCACGCGTGGTCACGGTCACCGTCGCATCGGCGCCTCGTCCTTGCGATGACTCCTGAAGAGAGGTGATGGTTACCGAGCGGACCGCACGCTCGGCACGAGTTGTGGTGGGCGAGGCCGTCGACTGCTGCGCTTCGGTGCCTTGCGAAGTCTCTGATGCCGGGCTAGCGCTCGCGGTGCCCGACCCTCCCGATCCGATCCTTCCGTCTCTCGGACCCTGCCCCGGACCGCCGTCGGGGGCACCGCTGGGGTCTGACGTGGTGGTGCTGCGCGTGATGGAACCGCCCTTCGGTGAGCGCGACGGCGAAAGCGTAGGAAGGTTCTCGGGGGAATCGCTGGAGGGCAGCCGCTGCGGGTCCGTGACCGCCTCACCGGTCTCACGGCCAGCTGCAGGGGCCGTGTGCGCGGTGTCCTTGGCCGGGTCGTTGCTCATGACGGCCCCTGCGACGGCTGCACCTCCCAACAGCATCACGGCGGAGACGACCACCAGGGCTCCGCGTCGCTGGCGCGGGATGGAGCCGGCGATGCCCCGCTTCGCGGTGTGATCGCGACCGGACCGTCGTTCGTGTGGTCGCCCGGGCACGTCATATGCAGCTGACTCCTCGTCCACATCGGTGGTGGCGAGTACGGTCGTGGCTTCGACGTCGGGGACTGGAGGCTGCGCCAGTCCCAGCTGCAGAGCGACGATGAGCGCGGCAAGGGCGCGCCGCCCCCGCTTCTCCCAGTCGGGACCGTAGCCGCCGGCTGCGACGGTCTCGAGCTCGGCGAGGAACTCGTCCGCCGAACTGAACCTCTCAGCTGGCTCCTTGGCCATTCCGCGCAGCAGTAGCTGTCGCAGTGGCTCCGGTGCGGCTTCCGCGGGCACCGGCGTGGACATGTGCTGCGCGGCGATCTCGGCGAGGTGCTCACCGGCGAAGGGACGGGACCCGGTGACGCTTTCGAAGAAGGTGATGCTCGCGGCGTACACGTCCGTCGCGGGGGACGCCGGATGGCCCTGCCATTGCTCCGGGGACATGTACATGGGGGTGCCCGCCGTGCCGGTGGATTCCCAACCGTCACGTGCGGCAATGCCGAAATCGACCAGCTTCGAGGTGGCGTCAGTGGTGACCAGGACGTTTTCAGGTTTGTAGTCGCGGTGGATGATGCCCAGCCGGTGCGCTGCGCTCAGACCGAGGAGCGAACCCTTGAGGACGGTCAGCGCCGCTTCGGGCGTGGTCGCGCCTTCCTGCCTCAGCAAGGCGCGCAAGGAGAGTCCGTCCACCAGCTCCAGCACCATGGCAGCGCCGTCTCGGGTCTCCACGTATTGGTGCAGGCGCGCCACGTGCGGGGAGTCGATTTCCCTCAGCAGCTGAGACTCGGCACGGAACTCCTGCAGGAAGCGGGGATCCCCAGTCAGCCTCTCGTTCAGGTACTTGATGGCGACGGGAGACCCGGAGGCCGTATCGACGGCCATCACCACGCGTCCACAACTACCAGCTCCCAGCTCACGCATTTCGGTGAAACCGGGAACGGACCAGGTCTTCACAGTCCCTCTCTGCCTTGCCTCACACCAGACCTCAGGCACCTAAGGTTCGACGGCCCACACTGCCAGCTCCGGCCGAGCCTCCTCATGAGTAGTTACTGCTCAGATCTGGCGTCCTCCTGGGGGTCTGATGTGGACTGAGGGGCCGGCGAGCGGGAGGCAGGCGGTGACACGCATGCTGTCACTTGGGACACACAGCGGTGTGCGGATCACTGCGTTCACCATCGCGTGTCGCAGGCGGCAACGTGTTCGGTACCGGATATCAGCGGCGCCAAAGGGGAGGCCCCTGCCACTCTGTCCCCATGGGACACCACTCCTACCTCGAGATCGCGGGGCACACCTTCCTGTACGCGCGGGAGGGCTATCTGCCGGACGTGGCAGCCCTGTTCACCGAGGAGGACCGGTGCCCGGTCGTCGAACACACTCATGACGACGGGCAGCCATGGGCCGAATTCACCTACCAGACCACGGTGATGGCGCTCCGCGAGCGGCTCCAGGTACAGGGGTTCACCCAGATCCGAGCCCGGGAGGCCCTCGCCGCAGCCATCACCGCAATCAGAGGCGAGCAGCACGGCGCGACCCTGGACACGGCGACCGTGGAGGACCACATCCGCCGACTCCTCGCCTCGGACGCGCACGCCTTCCCGCCGGAAGAGAACAAGAGCGGCGGGCGCGACGAACTGCTGGACGATTCGCTGGACGAGTTCGCCATGCGGATGGACAGCCGCCACTTCGTACGGCTGCTCCTGGACTGCGCCCCCGCCCCTCAGAGCACGGCAGGCCTGGACTTGACCCAGCTCACCGGATGCTGCGTCGAACTCGACGCCGCCCAGCCGATCGCGGAGCAGGCGCGCGCCGAGCAACTCGCCGACCTCACCCAGAACTCCCCGCTCCTCGTGCTTACTGAAGGGCCGACCGACGCCCGACTGTTGTCCATGGGCATGGAGGTCACCCATCCCCACCTCAGGGGATTCGTCACCTTCTTCGACTACGACTCCGGCGGCGTGGAGGGGGGAGTGGCCCAACTGGCCCGCAACGTGGCGGCGTTCGTGGCCGCCGGCGTCGCCAACCGCTTCGTGGCCATCGCCGACAACGACACCGAAGGCATCGCCGGGATGGAGAAGACCCTGACGCGGAGCCTGCCGGGACGCTGCCGGGTCATGTTCTACCCGTCGCTGCCAGAGCTGGAGCACTACCCGACCCTCGGCCCGTACACCGACGACCCGGTGCCCGCGGATGTCAACGGCCGGGCAGGAGCACTTGAGCTCTACCTCGGCCAGGACGTTCTGCAGACAGACTCCGGACTCATGCCCGTGCAGTGGAAGTCGTGGAATCCGAAACTGGGCCGGTACCAGGGAGCACTGGCTGACCAAGACAAGCGTCTTGCACAGGAACGGTTCCTGGCCAAGGTGAAGGCGCACCGAGTCGGCGGGCCGCACCCTGACGCGGATTGGAGCGGCATCCGCGCCATCATCGACCAGATTGTGTCGGCCTTCGACTGAAGGCCGACGTCGGCCGGGCCCGCCCCGCGTGCGAGGGGCTTCGCCGGGAGGCGGGCCCCGTCAGGCTCGCTCGTCCCGCCCCAGCCCGCCGGTTGCCAGGGCGGCCAGAAATCTGGGTTCTGACGTGAAGGTGCAGGAATGGCATCTGAGGAAGAGCTGTTCGCGTCCGTCGACGCTCTGTTGAACGAGGAGCCGCACCTGCCGCCTCCGGTAGACCGGGCCGGAAGGCGGAGCGGAAGCCGGCACCGTGTGCGGGTCCCTGCGGCTCATAGGGTGAGGATCAAGCCGACCAGGGTGGCCATCACAACCACCGCGGCGAACGCGGCGCCGAAAGGCTGGGCCCAGGACGGGTGGCGGTGCACGACATACGGCCTGCACACCGTCGGCGACGTCGCCGATGTCCCGCAGCACACACTGCAGCGCCTCCTCGGTGCCCGCGCCGGCCGCGCCCTCCACGAGCACGCCCAGGGCCACGACCCCACGGTCGTCGACCCCACCCCGGCACCGGCGAGCCTCAGCACGGAACATCGCTTCCCCCGGGACGAACTCGACCCGGCCGCCCACCGGCGCATCCTGCTCGCCCTCGCCGACGACCTCGGTGCCCGCCTCCGTGCAACCGACCAGATCGCCACGGGCGTGACCTGCACGATCCGCTACGCCGACCTGAGTGCGACCCGCCGCAGCCGGACCCTGCCCGAAGCCACCCAGCACACCCTCCTCCTGGCCCGCGCCGCGTACGCGGTGTACGACTCCCTCGGTCTCCAGCGCGCCCGGGTCCGCAGCATCACGCTGCGCGCCGACGCCCTTCGGCCCGCCGACCGGGCCACCCGGCAGCTCACCCTCGACGGCGGTGACGACAAGCCTCTGGCGATCGAAGCCGTCGCCGATCGCGCCCGTACCCGCTATGGGCACCAGGTGATCTACCCCGCCGCCCTCGCCATCAGCGCCCGTCCCCCGTCAGCCCAGCAGTGGGACCAAGGCGGTCGCCCAGAGAACGACCGCGGACGTCGTGCGACATAGTGCCGCTGCCGGATCCTCTCGGTTTCTGCGACCATCTGCCAATGGCCGACAGCAGGGATCGTTCAGCGCTTCGCACAATGGTCGGCGAGGTCGTCGCGGGTCTTGGCAGCCTGACGCACCCCGAGCTGAACCCGGCCTTCGAACACCTGGGCATGCCACCGGTCCCTGACGATGCCGGGAGTAAGCGCGACCGGATTGAGTGAGTCTCAGCCAAGTACCCGACGCTGAGCTTCCACAGATCACGCGACGCATCCTGGAACAGAGCCACGTCCATGTGAGTCCGTCGATCCGCTACCAGCTCGAAGACCTGCTGTGGGCAGAGGACGCACCGCCCGAGATTCCCAAGAAGGCCCGCCGTGAACTGGCACGCGCCCTCGACCTGTCGGAACTGACGCAGCACCACGACCGCTTCATGCGGCTACTCGACCGATTCTGGATAGCCGCGGAATCGGACCTGTCCTTCCAGGAGCTTGAGGGCCTGCTGCTGAACGGGACGCGGCCGGTGACGCTGAGGGACCGCATCGAACGGCACGTCTTCCGCAACCCCGGAGACTGGTCGACGGAAGACCTTTTCGAGAACCTCGGCGTGTTCGAGGCCGGGGACGCACGGTTGGCCCGCTTCTTGGAGAGCCTGGTTTCAGCGGACGTACTCCTTGATGAGCACCTCCAGGAGAAAACCGTCAGCATCATCAACAGTCATCTCCGCACTGCTGGGGTCGAGTTGAGAGTGACCGGCAGCGATGGCGGCTACCCCCTGTTCACAGTGGTGTCGACGCGACTGCATGGCAACCGGCGGCCGAAGAACATCATCTTTGCCTCCCTTGAGAAACCGGACATTCGTTTCCGCTCCTCGGTGGACAACGACATCGAGATCGTCGGAGGGCGCCCGGACGCCACCCTTGTCTACGACCGGGAGATCCCCGCCACGGGCCTGCGCTGGCGTGATCTGCATAGCTGGTGGCAGGACACCCGCAAGATCAGCAGTGAGGCCGACGTCAGGACGGATCTCTACCAACGACTCCTCAAGAGCCTGCCGGCCAATTCGCCTGGTCAGAGGAACCTCTTCGTGGCCTACCAGACGGCTCTCCCGCCCTCCCCCGATGATCCCGCTCTCCTGCCCGAAGTCTGGCTGCACTGGGACCACAGGACCGTTCAAGAACGCGGCCCTGAGGCGTTGCTGCGCTCCCGGATGGACTTCCTCCTGCTGCTGCCGCACGGACAACGCGTCGTCCTGGAGGTCGACGGATCACAGCACTACACCCGCGACCATGGCCGCACCCCGGACACTGCCAAATACGCCGACATGGTCGCCGCTGACCGAGACCTCAAGCTCAGGGGATACGAAGTGTTCCGCTTCGGCCACGACGAGCTCAAGCGTCTCGATGCAGCCCAGGACCTTCTGCGGCAGTTCATCCCAGACATGTTCCGCCGCTTCAGAGTGAGCAGCTGACAATCGCGCTGTGGGCGCAGGATTCTGCGCATGGGCAAGCGCCCCAGTGCGATAACCGTACCCGCGGCGGCTCGTCAGGCCAGAGGCAGCTGACCGAGCGGCCGACCGCGGTCGGCCTGCGCCTCCAGGAAAGCGGCCACGTCTGGCCCCCGCCTAAAGGCGGGGCCGTCCCAGTACGCCGGGACCGCCACGTGCGTGAGGCGCACCTCGGTGCCGTGGACGCGCGCGGCGCAGCGTCATGCTGGGGATGCCTCGCATCGGCCAGCCCCTGCCCGACGTCCGGCCGAGGAGGACCGCATGAGCTCCACGATGACCGCCGGCCGCAAGGCAGATGGCGACCGGCGCCGCCAGCGGGTCGTGAAAGCCATCGACGCCGCAGCGCAAAAGGTGCCCCTATGGTCTTCGTCAAGCCGCGGCGGTAGTCGGGAGCTGGTAGAAGGTGCCGTCGCGGAGCATGGCGAATAGGACGTCGATCCG
>NZ_JBVJSQ010000036.1:0-11474 GCF_055606485.1 Streptomyces sp. NPDC037083
GGTCGTCCCCTTCGGGGACGGCTGTGTTGTCGGCCGCGGGTTGGGGGACGGCCCGCTGGCGCGTTCCGTCCCCCAACCCGCGGCAGCCGGCGGAGCCGTTCGTTCCTCACGGCCCCGCCGGCACCCCCCGGTGGTTGACACCCTTGCGTCAATTAAGGCAAGATTTAATCCGCCGGGAGGGGTGGATGGTGGCTGGCGAGATCCCAGGCTCTGCCCCGTGAGCGCATCCGATTAGGCGCCAAGCAGGCGGCCGACGGTGAAGATGGCAGTCCGCCGGCCGCCCTGCGCTCTCCAGCCACGAACCCCTTCAACCACAGGCCCGCACCGTAGAACGGTAGTGACATGCTAATCGGCCGTCTCCTGGACCCCACAACGCATACACCCTCCGCCCACATCACCCGTGCCAGACCTCAAACGTGCAGGAGGAACACATGGCGACGCTGAACGGCCGAAGCGTGTACACCCGCCAGGACCTGATGAGCCGATACGGAATGACCCTCACCCCGCTGGAGAAGTGGTACCGCAACCGGCAGGCAACCGGACATCCCGAAGCCGTCGGCAAGATCGGGCTCGAACTGGTCTGGGATGCCGAGGAGTGGGACCGCTGGTACGGGGAGCGCCAGGACAAGGTCGGCCTTGAATCGCGCGCACAACTGGCAGCCCGACACGGCCTCGCCCAAGGAACCATCGCTCAGCTGTGGGGCAGGCGTCAGCAGAACGGCCACCCGAAACCGATCAAGACCGTCAATCAGACGATGTACTGGAACCCGGCGGAGTGGGACGCCTGGTACGCCGGCTACAAGAAGCTCGCACAGCGCACACAACTCGACGTCAACCGCAGTGGCAATCCCGATGACCTGATCACCTTGTCCGAAGCGGCCAGGGTTCTAGGCGTCGAACCCACCAGCATTACCAACTACCCCAAACGCCCGCCCCGCGGATGGCCTCAGCCAGTCCAGGAAGAACAGCTCCCCAGCGGCCGGCTACGCCGCTGGTACCGCCGCGCGGACATCTGGCACTACGCCGACACCCGAACCATGGCCGGCCCTTACCGCACCAGCCAACCCAGCGGGAAGCCCCAGTCCGAGGAGGAACCGCGTACATGAGCCGACCCACAGACGACTTCGGACCGGTCCAACTCGCCCGCTGGCTGGGACTTAAGGAGTCCCAGCTGCGCCGCGCACAGAACCTGGGGCTGGTCCCGCCGCCCGACATCGAGGGACGACGGTGGTCACGGTCCTTGGCTCTTACCCTCCCCGGCCAGATCGAGCAGATCCTCGACCAACTCGGGGAGACAGCCGCACCCGCCCCCGTACCCACAGACCAGACCCGACCCGCCGCCACCAAGCGCACCTCCCGAGGCAAGCCAGGCTTCGGACCCGTCCAACTCGCCCGCCACCTCGGCCTCAAGGACTGGCAGCTCAGCCGCGCCCAGCAGCGCGGACTCATCCCCGGACCCGACCTGGACGGAGGCCGCTGGTCCGACGCCACAGCGGAACCTCTCGCTGCTCTCGTCCCCGGGATTCTCGCCGAGCTGGGCGACCACCCAGGGCTGGGATCCCAGAAAGCGGCAGACCACCTTGCCGAGCACACTGGTCTTCCCGTCGAGCGTACGGACGTCCAGGACCTGGCAGAGCAGGGAGCACTGCAGCCCGTCGGCGAGTTCAAGGGATGGCCCATGTACGCGATAGAGGACCTCGAAGCGCTGTCACACGATCAGATCGAGAACGTCGTCGCCACGCGCCGCAGCTGGACCGAGCAGAGTCTCACCAGCACGGAGGCGGCAGGAGTCCTCGGCTGGTCGGTCGGCCGGTTCGAAGCCACGGCTGAAGAGCACAACCTCACCCCTGGACGCTACGGCCGCTACGCCCGCACGGATGTCGAGAACCTGACGCGCACCACTCACTGAGCATCAGTCACCACGGCCCCGCAGCAACCTTCGCTGTGGGGCCTCTCGCATGCCCAAGCCGCCCTGGTCCCAGCAGCCCGATCCCGTACACACCGCCGTGCCTGTCCCTCCAGGCGCATCGGTCTTCTGGTCCCGGACCTCATCAGTCCGTCCATCGCTCCTGGTGACAGACCTGTCGTCACGCATGAACCGATGCCGGGCCAGGGGTTCTCCCGGCACTCGAGCCTGGCAGACGGTGGGGTGGGGCTGCAAGGCCGGTCGCTGGAAAGCGCGACCGGCCTTGCAGCCCCACCCCACCGCCCGCCGGACGGCTCCGTGCCGGGAAAACCCCCGGCCGGGCAACCGGCTCACCTCAGCGAGCCGACCGCCCGTCACCAGAAGTCCGGCCCAAGGCCGGGCCTGGAACGGAGGTCCCATGAACCAGAAGCCGAAGGTGGCGATCGTCCACGAGGACATGCACGGGCAGACCCGAGGCGGTATCAACATCGTCTTCCAGAACCTCGCCCAGCGGCTCGCCCCGAACCACGAGGTCTTCGTCATCACCCAGCAGACGCCGCACCCGCTGAACCTCCCCGGCGTCCGGGTGATCCACCTGGACCGGACCGAGGACCTCGGCTTCCACCGCCGCACGGTCGACGCGATCCTCACCGGAATCAGGCCGGACATCGTCGAGTCTTCCACCTGGGCGGCCGAAACCCTGGTCTACGCGAAGCGCCCCCGCACCCAGCGCGCACCGGTCCTGATCCGGGCCGACCTGAGCGCCAAGACCATGGGCATCCCCGCCCTCGCCGCCGACGAGCACGAGCTCATCAAGCACGCGGACAAGGTCATCGCAGTGGGCGACTGGACCGCCGGCGACATCGAGCAGGCCTACGGTGTCCGCCCGCTGACCGTCCCCAACGGCGTCGACCGATCCCTGTTCAACCACGGCCCGGCCAGCGCCCCGATCTCCAGCGGCCAGCTGGTGACCGGAGGGTTCGACAGCCAGGGCCACCCGGTCCACTCCGAGGCCCTGGCACCGCACGCGGCGGACACCGAGGCGCTGTGGCGCCGGATCACCCCGAACGGCGTGGACGACCCCGTCCGCGTGATGTGGCTCGGCAAGCTCACCGAGATGAAGGGCTTCGACCGCTTCCAGGAGATCGTCCGAGCCCTCCGCGGACGGACGGTCTTCACCGTGGTGGTAGGCCACGGGGTGAACCACTACGACTTCACCATCGCCGACGAACCCCACGTCCAGTTCCTCCGCGACCTGAGCATCACCGACCTGGTGAGCGTCATCCGCAGCTCGGAGTACAAGCTCACCACCTCCCGCTGGGAGGGCTTCGGCCTGGCCGACGCCGAGGCCCTGGCCTGCGGGATCCCCGTCCTGATGCCCGCCGACCTGGGCACCTCCCGCGAACTGCTCACCGACGGGGTCACCGGCGCCATCTGGACCGACGTGGACCACCTGGTCCGGATCGTGACCGCCCGGCCCCAGCTCAAGGGCGCCCTCCCGGACCGCTTCGACTGGGACGCCAACGCCGCCACCACCGCCGAGCTCTACAAGGAGCTCCTGACCGGCCGCAAGGGCCAGTGAGGTGACCTGATGCGAATCCTCCTGATCGGACCCCACGAGACCAAGGGCAGCCTGCCCCCATACCTGGACGTGCTGGCCGACGGCCTGCGCGCCCTCGGCGCCGAGGTCGACCGCCTCGGCACCCCCGGCGTCCCCTACGACGTCGAGGCCAGAGCCTTCCGCAGCAAGGAGGCGATCCTCCAGCAGGCCACCGAGCTGCTGGCGCCGGTCGACCTGCGGAAGTACGACGTGCTCTCGGTGCACTTCGGCAATCTCGAAGTAGAGCAGCTGCTGCCCACCCTCTGGGATGGGCAGCCCCACCCCCCGGCGGTCTACCACGTGCACTCCCTGGCGTGGACGCTGTTCGACAGCTGGGTCCCCTCGCCGGACCTGCTGGCTCAGGTCTACGAGGGAGTCCGCTCGATGGACGGCTACCTCTGCTTCGGCCGCTTCGGCATGAAGGCCATCGCCCGACTCGGCCGCCCGGGTGCGCCGGCCCGGGTGAGCTTCCTGCCCACCACCATCACCGACGGCACGACCATCCGCAGGTCCGAGCCCGAACCGGGGACGCCGGTCCGGGCAAGCCTCTACGGCTTCCCGTCGACATGGAAGGACGCGGCCGGCCTCGTGGAGGCCTTCCGCCGGATGCACCATCCGATGCGGTTCACGCTGGCCGGTCCCGGCTGGCTGAACCCGGAACTGACCGGCATACAGCTCGACGCCGGGCCGAGCCCCTACGGGCCGGTCGAACTAACCGTCCGCGACCAGTACATGGGCGTCGCCGACCGGGCGGCCCTGGTGGCCGAAACGGACCTGGCGGTCTTCCCCTATCAGCCCATCGAGACCTTCCAGGGCACCGGAGCCCAGGCCGACTACGGCGTCGCCGGAGTCCCGGTGCTGGCCACCCACGTGGCCAACCTGGCCGAACTGGCCGGACCCTCCGGCCAGATCGTCCCGCCGGGCGACCCAGCGGCTCTCGCCGCCGCGATGGACCGCTTCGCCGGTGACCCGCAGTACCGGGCAGGCCTCCTCACGGCCGCGGCCGACTGGGCGGAGCAGTTCACCACCCGCACCCACGCGGCTGCCTGCCTCGCCTTCTACCGCGAGGTCATCAACCGCACCTGATCACGCACCACCACCAAGGGTCGGTCGGCCCGGGCCCACGCCCGGGCCGACCGGCCCTTTCCCATATCCCGCTTCAGAAAGGAAGCACCCCATGAAGCTCCACGTGTTCGACATGGACGGCACCGTGCTGCGCGGCACCGCCACGAGTCTGGAGATCGGCCGCCGGCTGGGCTGCCTGCCCAAGACCTACGAGCTGGAGGACGCCATCCTGAACGGCCGCATTAGCGCCCACAGCCTCGCCGTCTCCTTCTGCGACCTGTGGTCCGAACTCACCCAGGAACTCGTGGACGAGATCTTCCACGAGGCCCCATGGATCGGCGGACTGCGCGAGGTGTTGCACGACATCCAGACCCGCGGCGAGTGGGCGATCGTCGTGACGCTCTCCCCGTCCTTCTTCGCCGAGAACCTGCTCTCGTTCGGGGCGAACAAGGTGGTCGCCGCCCGCTACCCCGAGCTGCCGTTCTCCGTCGCCCCCGACCCCGCCGGGATCCTCAGCCCGCCGGACAAGATCACCGCCGTCGACCGGACCCTGGCCGACCTCGACCTCACCCTCGACCAGTGCGTCGCCTACGGGGACTCCGGCTCCGACATCCCCCTCTTCGGGAAGCTCACCAACACCGTGGCGGTCAACGCCTCCGAGCGCCTTCGCGGCATCGCCCGGTTCACCTACAACGGAGACGACCTCCGCGAGGCCTACAAGCTGGGCCGCAAGGCGCTGGAGACCCCGGCACCCCGGCCCGTCTGACCCCCGGCCGGCCCTCACCCACCCGGTGAGGGCCGGCTCACCCGAGGGCGGGCGGGAGTCGTCTCCCACCCGCCACCGGACCCTCTCAGAAAGCGGTCGCTCCCTCCAGGGGCGGCTGCTTGGTGGCCCGGCCGCGTTCACCGTCCCGGCGGCGTCGGCCCCGGGGGGGCCTTTGGCCACCGCGCCGGGCCGCCGGGCCTCGGTCACGCCTTCGGCGTGACTGTGCTTGTGGCCCGGCGCGTTCACCGGGACACGGCGCTCAGGCCCATAGGGGCCTTCGCACCCCGCCCCGGGCGCCGGCCCGGAACACGTGTCGTCGCCCGGCAAGGGCGGACAGCCCGATCCACCCGCTTTCGGCGCTCGAGCAGGGCGGCCCTGCGCCTCCTCCTCAGGGCTTCGGCGCCCTGCCCGATCCAGCAGCAGGCACGGGCACCAAGCGGCACGGCCGGTGCGTTCTCATGAACGCACCGGGGAAACGCCCCGCTGCGCGCGCGGAACCAGCCCAGAACACCCGGCCGCTCCGCGCAGAGAACAGCAAGGAGCCCCGTGCCCGACGAACTCACCGGCGCCGCCGCACCGGTCACCCGGCTACGACCGGACTTCCGCCCCACGGCATTCCTCTCCCGAACCGACAAGTCCCTGCTCATCGCGGGGCACTGCGATGACGGACCGGCCGTCGCGAAACTGCTGATCACCCCGGAACCACTGTGGGCCGAGAAGTTCGGCACGGAGATCGACGCCTACCGGACCTTCGCCGCGACGCCCCCGCCAGTGCCGGTTCCCGCCCTCATCGCCGCTGACGACCGGCACCACATGCTGGTCGTCGAACACGTCCGAGGCCATTGCCCGGTCACGGGCCGCGACCGGTTCCCACCACAAGCACTGGACCCTGCACACGTCACCGCCATGCTGACGGCCATGACCGACCTCGGTCGATGGAGTCCCCCTGCAGGGGTGTTCACACGCACCCTCGACTACCTCGCACGTTTGGACCGGGACCACCACCAAGGCCTGACCACCCCGCAGGAACATCAGATCCTGACCGACCTGTTCCACCAGGCCGGCCCCGTCCTCGTGCCAGGCCACGGTGACCCCCTCCCGACCAACTTCGTAGTCGGACCCGACGGACAGGTCACAGTGATCGACTGGGAGCACGCGGGACACTATCTCCCAGGACATGACCTGGCGGTTCTGTGGATCGTCCTGGCTGCCACTCCGGAAGCCCGTCCACAGATCGAGGAACTGGTGGCCGCCGGATCCCCGTCCGGCCGAGCCGCCTTCACCCTGAACCGGGCCATGCTGCTCGTACGAGAACTCCGCAACCACCGTGCAGTGCCCCCCTCCACATGGCGGGAGGAACGGGTGGCGGCAATCGACCGTGACTGGCAGGACGTGCGCGAGCTGCTGCGGGCCGGGTGACACCGGACTGACCTGGCATCACCAAGGGGCCGGTGGACCACCACCGGCCCTTTCGCATGGCCGCTCCGACAAGCTCGTACCTGCGGGACTCTCGACCGCCAGTGCAGCAGTTCGTGAGAGACCAGGACGCCTCCACTGCTCCCGGCTGCATCCCGAGCCCTTGAGGGCACGAGCCCACTCCGGTCCGTGCAGTGTTTCCAAGAACCCGGTGTCGTCCAGGGAGCTCCGGCGTCCCTCCCGGCCCCGCGAGCCTGCCAGACCTCGGGGGCGGGCCACAAAGGGCGCCCGCAGCAAGCTGCGGACGGCCGCGCCCTTTGCGCCCCGCCCCCGAGGCCCGGCGGTCGGCTCGGTGCCGGGAGGGACCCGAAGCGTCCCTGGCCACCACCACATCGTGGTCAGAAACCCGGCCCGAGACATCGGAGTCGGAACACATGCACACCAGCCACCAAGGCGCGGACTACCGCGCCGCCTACCACCTCGGAGACGGCATCCAGCTGACCGTCTTCACCGACCACCCCCCGCTCCTGCAGTACCTGGACAAGTTCCACCACCGCGTCGGTGTCGCCGCCCCGGGCGGCTGGACCATCGTCGCCCGGCTCACCGACCCCGTCCCGGGGATGACGCTCAACCCCTGGGGCGTCGGCTACCAGGCCGACCCCGAGAACCGGGTCCTCCACCGCCGGGTGACCAATCCGGACTACCTCATCAAGGGCACCCAGATCGCGGTGCGCGAGGCGCTGGTCGAGTACTGGGAGAAGCGCCGGTACACCATGCTCCACGCCGCCGCCGTCCACAAGGACGGCGTCCTGATCGTCTTCACCGGCAACATGCGCGCCGGCAAGACCACGCTCTCGCTGGCCGCCCTGGAGCACGGCTGGGAGCTCGTCTCCAACGACCACACGGTGGTCTTCCGCGACGACGACGGCCACCTGGTGGTCACCGAGATCCCCACCGTGATCGCGGTGCGAATCGCCACCTACCTGCAGATGGAGCGATTCCTGCCCCTGCCCGACGACCTCAACGGCGTCGACATCGACGCCTGGCGAAAGCGAACGGAGCGCGAGCGGATCGAGGCCAGCGACGAGTACGTGATGTACCTCAGCCGCCCCTCCCTGAACCTGCCGCTGCGGTCCTCCATCCGCTGCGGTGCGGGGACCGACACACGGGTCGTGATCGTCTCCCCGACCTTCGGCTCGGCCGACGTGCTGGAGCCCGTCGCCGATCCCACCCCCCTCCTCGAACCCCACATCCGCAGCAAGTGGGCGTTCGACCCCAACCGGAACACGCAGGAGCTCCCGCGCGAGCAGCGCACCCCGGAGCGCTTCCGCGCCGACGGCCTGGCACTGGCGGCGGCACTCGCCGACGGCGCCGAGGCCTTCGCCTGGGACCACTCCGGCGACATCACCCCGCTTCTGGACACCCTGGCCACCGGGAGGAACGCATGAACCCCACCGTGAGCGTGATCGTCCCGACCCACAACCGCCCCGAGACGCTCGACCTGGCGCTTGCCAGCCTCGCCGCCCAGAAAGGGGTCGAGGTCGAGGCCATCGTCGTCAACGACGCCGGACTCGACGTCAGCCCCGTGGTCGCGCGGTGGTCGGACCAGCTTGAGGTCCGGCTGATCAACCAGCCGTGCAACAGGGGCCTGTCCGCCGCCCGCAACCGCGGTATCGAGGCGGCGACCTCGGACCTCATGGCGTTCCTCGACGACGACGACGTCTACCTCCCGGAACACCTGAAGAACCTGGTGGCCGCACGGAAGGCCTCGGGTGCGGACATCGCCTACGCCAGCTGCCCCGTCAGCGAGTGGCGTGTCGACCCGGTCACCACCACCAGGGAGGAGATCGACAGCATCCCGGTCGTCTTCGACTTCGACGTCGAAGCGGCACCGGGGATCCTTCACGTCGCGAACCCCATCCCGGTGCACAGCGCGCTGGTGCCCTCCCTGCGGGGCATCGGGGCGCGGTTCGACACCAACCTGCCCGTCCAGGAGGACTGGGACATGTGGCTGCGCCTGGAGGTGCAGCACGGGATGAAGTTCGTCCACGTGGACGAACGCACGGTGATCTACCACCGGCCGCGCAAGTTCGCGAGCATGACCACCGACGCCATCTCGGGCGGCAACAGCGTCTTCTACGAAGGCCACCTGCGGCTGATGGAGCGCTGGCCGGTCCCCGACGATTCGCCGGCGGCCGTCCACCGTCCCTACATCCTGGAGTCCTACGGGTTGGGCGCAAGCGGTCCGATTTCCCACTTCCGCTACGAGGACAGCCTGCGGGAGATCTACAAGGCCATGGCGGGGATAACCAGCCGTGCCGGCCTCCACGACAGGATCGCCGCAGCGATCCGCGGAGACGTGCTGACGGAGCGGTAGCCGACAGGACACCACTCCAGCCGGTCGGCCCGGGCAGCCCGCCCGGGCCGACCGGCCCCGGCCCCCCTGGGGGGTGGGGCCCTGCGGGGTCCTGCCCCCCGCTGGGTGGGTGAAGTGGTCGCCCCCTGGCGGGGGCGGCTGCTTGGTGGCCCGGTGGCGTTCACCGTCCCGGTGGCGTCGGCCCCTGGGGGGCCTTTGGCCACCGTGCCGGGCCACCGTGCCTTGGTCACGCCTTCGGCGTGGCTGTGTTGGTGGCCCGGCGGCGTTCACCGGGTCGGGGTCTGACGGCCCTGGGGGGCCGTCAGACCCCGACACGGGCCGCCGGGCCGTGGACACGGGGGCGATGTGGCCTCGTGGCGAGCCCGCTCCTATGCCCGTGAACAGCGGGAACGAACAGGCCAACTGTCCTCGGCACGTGTGGTTCAGCTGCCCATGGCGTCCGTCAGAGGCCTGCCGCCTCAGTGTGTGCGCCATATTGGCGGGCACGGGCGGATCGTTCCTCTTCCACTCGCGGGACCGGCGCCATGCAGGGCGCGCCGTATGACGCCGCCTTCTCGTCCTGCCGTGGTTCCGCGGGGCGGCGTGAAGCCCCTTCAGCCGGTTTCGCATGAGGTGACGGCCCTTCAGTCCCCGGCTTCCGGATGACAGCGAGCATGCCTGGTGGGGGGTCTGTCCCGGCACTTGAGCCTGGCGGGCGGCGCGGCGTGGCCACAAGGCCGGTCGTCGCTTCGCTCCAAGCGACCGGCCTTGTGGCCCCACCCCACCGCCCGCCGGACGGCCCGTGCCGGGACGGACCCCCGACCAGGCATCAACCCGCTACCGCCACACGAAAGCCGGAGACTTCATGAACACCTATCTGCGCAAGGCCGCCGCCGCGAACGAAACGGCTTCCCGGCCCCAGGTTCTGACCTACGTGCTCAATCGGGCCATCGATCTGATGGAGCGCATGGTCGGACGCATGCGCATGCCCAAGCGCATCATCAACGCCGCGCCCCGGAGGGCCGCAGCGTTTGTCGCCGAGAACTTCCCCAGCCTCTTCGCGAAGCGGCTGAGCACACCCGAATCCTGGGCCGGCTACCTGTGGTGGGGCGAGAATGGCAAGGTCCCGTCGTGTGCGGTGGCTTACCTGGGCGATGGTGTCTGGCTGCACTACAAGGGCGTTAATGTCCTGACGGTCATCGCCGCGTGCGGTTGCGGGGTCGGGTATCGGTCGAAGGTGCTGACCGAGTCCGAGCGTGGGCTGGAGTTCGAGGACGAACCGCAGCTGGCCGAGAAGGAGAAGATCATGAACTCGCTCCTCGACTTTTTCGAGGCTTCGGTCGTCCGGGGGCCGACGAACGGTCAGGGCTGCGGGCAATGCAGCAGCGTTGAGTAGAGCGAACGCTGACCGGGTTCCGATCCGGTGCTGCCCCGCTCGCGTCCTGGGCAGCACCGGAATTCAGCGGCGAACATGGCGCCTTGCGGCTTCCGATCAATCGTCAGCACCTAGCTTGACGGAGCTCCAGGAACGGCTCCGGCAGTCCGCCGGGTGGGTAACCAAAGAGATTTCTGCGGGGGCCGGAGCCCGCTGGCGCGGTCTCCGTCCCGGGGGCCGGAGCCCGCTGGCGCGGCACCAGGCGACCGAACAGGCGGCGCGTACCTGGATGGAGCAGAACCCGGAATAACTCGGGCGCCGTTAATCGCGGAAGAAGGGACGGGAGCGGGTAGCGTAAATCAGACCGCAACGAAACACCCCTTAGCTGTGGATTCGGCTGGGGGTGTTTTGTTTTTTACGGTGGGTGGTGGGGCAGGATCCCAAGCTCTACACAGGGCATCAGCTGAGGCAGCCTCAATTGCGCGCGCTTCAGGGGGTGTGGCCCGGATCCGCCAAAGATACATACTGCATCACGTGATGCAGGGAACTCGGGGGTCGAGTCCAGATTTCATCTCGGCCCCGGTTTGAAGCACCTTGAGCGGATGTCAGTTCGGGGGAGGGCGGGGCCCGTTCCTGCGGGTCGTCCAAGGTTTCGGGGGAGGGGTGCGCCCGGGGCCGGCCGCTCCTCGACGGTGGGGGTGGTGGGCCAGGATCCCAGGCTGTACACAGGAGACGACCTGATGCACCTGCGCCCCTCGCTGCCCGGCGTAGCCGGTTGGGCGGGAGCGCAGCGGACGCCCGCCTTTCCCGCTGCGCGGGAAAGGCATTCCCTTCGTACATATCCGCTGCGCGGATATGTAAATTACCGCGATAGCGGTAATTCAAGAAAGGCGCGCAGCGCCTTTCCTAAAACCCGCGGAGCGGGTTTGGGTTCGCGCAGCGAACCCATTCGTTGCCATTCGCGCAGCGAATGGGGACCCGCTCCGCGGG
>NZ_JBVJSQ010000037.1:0-8403 GCF_055606485.1 Streptomyces sp. NPDC037083
GGGCTGCATCGGCCACTCTCGTCCCAGCAGTCGCAGACTCACTCACCCTTCGAAGCGCCACCAAACAACCTCGCCAGGACAAAACGCTCTTTGAGTACCTGTTTTCAATCACCTTGATCAACGGATTCATGGGCGCTGCCTTAGGGTGGTGTAATGATCGAGTTCTCTGCCGCCGTCGGCCCTGATGTACTACTGCGCCCCGTGTTGCAGGAGGACTCTGCGGCGCTCTGCCGGGCGTACCTGCGCAATCGGGATCATCTGCGCCCCTGGGAACCCCGACGCGGCGAGGACTTCTTCACGGAAGAAGGACAGGCCACGCGCCTGCGTGATCAGCGAGAGCATCGCGAAGCGGGTCGGCTGGTGCCGTGGGTCCTGGCTCAGGGGGGCGAGATCATCGGCGGTGTGACTCTCTCCAATGTGTCACTGGGGGCCGTTCCGCAGCGCAAACCTCGGCTACTGGATCGACGTCGAACACCTCGGACGGGGCCTTGCCACTGCCGCAGTGAATCTTGCCTGTCAAGCCGCTAATGATCATCTCGGGTTGCATCGGGTTGAAGCCGGCACGGTGATCAGTAACGCGGCGTCCCAGCGAGTGCTTGCCAAGAGTGGGTTCGACCTCATTGGCGAGGCAAGCAAGTACCTGCATATCAATGGGGAGTGGCGCGATCATCTCTTGTTTCAAAGAATCCTGAATGATCGTCACCCGGTCTAGGATCTCCAGGCTTCTGTGCAAGGCGCCGAGCCGCCTCAGCGGCCTGTCCGCCCTACATCCCCCAGATTCTTCGCGGCCCGATGAGGCTGCGACCGGGTGAGACGGCGGGTCATGAGGGTGATGGCGGCCCAGGTGATCAGGGTTTCGGCGTGCTGGATGAGGCGTTCGTAGTCTCTGGCGTGGCGGCGGGCGTGCATCAGCCGGGCCAGGGAGCGTTCGACGACCCAGCGCCGTGGCAGCACGACGAACCCGACTGCGTCCTTCGGGCGGCTGACCGTCTTGTCGACCATGGCAAGCCGGGTCAGCTCGTAGGCCGCGTCCAAGTCGGTCATGTCGTCCAACGAGGTACAACGTCAGTAATCGGCCTGGCGCTCGCTCCCGAGCACCGGCGCGGACACGGAGCCCTGTATGGCGCCCTGAACCGGGGCCGCCTGGACGTCGCCCGGCTGAGGCGCGTACTGGCCGGCCTGCCGCTGCCCCGCGCCGCCGACGGCCGCCTGGTCCTAGCGGTGGACGTCTCTCCGTGGCTGCGACCCGACGCCGACACGAGCGACGCGCGCTCGTTCTGCCACACCTACGGCCGGGGCGACGCCAGGCACCAGATGATCCCGGGCTGGCCGTACTCGTGGGTCGTGGCCCTGGAGTCGGGCCGGACCTCGTGGGTCGCCCCGTTGGACGCGGTGCGGCTGGGGCCCGGCCTCCGTGACCGCCACGCAGCTGCGGGAGCTGGTCGAGCGGCTGGTCGCCGCCGGCAAGTGGAAGCCGGGCGACCCGTCGGTGCTGGCTACGACGTGATGCGGCTGGCCTACCTGCTGCGCGACCTGCCCGTGGAGATCCTGGGCCGCCTGCGCTCGGACCGAGTGATGCGCCGCCCCGCGCCGACCCGCGCGGAGTTCGCGGCGGCGAACCCGGCCGGCGGGCGGCCGCCCAAGAACGGCCGCGAGTTCATCTTCAAGGACGCCCGGACCTGGGGCGCCCCGGACGCGGAGACGAAGGCGGAGACCACCCGCTGCGGCACCGCCCACGCCCAGAACTGGGACCAGCTCCACCCGGAGCTGCAAGGGCGCGCCGCCTGGCGAGACCACCCCGGCCAGCTCCCGGTCATCGAGGGCATCGTCATCCGACTCCAGGTAGACCACCTGCCCAGCAGGCGGCGACCCCAAGCCGCTGTGGCTGTGGTGGTCCCGCCCCGCAGCCAACCCTGCGGAGACCGACCTGGCCTGGCAGACCTTCCTGCGCAGGTTCGACATCGAGCACTTCTTCAGGATGATCAAGCAGACACTCGGCTGGACCGCTCCGAGACTGCGAGAAGCCGACGCCGCGGACCGCTGGACCTGGCTGATCGTCACCGCCTGCACTCAGCTCCGCCTCGCCCGCTCTCTTACCACCGACCTGCGACGGCCGTGGGAGATGTCGACCGAACCGAACAAGCTCACCCCGGCACGAGTCCGACGAGGGTTCCAGCACCTGCACGCCAGAACCTCAACGCCGGCCGCAGTGCCGAAACCCACCCGCCCCGGCCCCAGGCGCCCGCCCGGCTCCAAGAACCGCCGCCCCGCGAACCGTTACGACGTGGGCCTGCTCCTGGTCACCGACGAGTCCTACCGCCGACCGGCTCACCACAAGGCAAACCCCGCCGCACCGGATAAATCACAAGCTGAGGAGGGCGAAGGCGTGGCTCCGGTGTTCCGCGAAGAGCCGAATAGCGCGTTCGGTGTCGCGGGCTTCCAGGGCGTCGGCCAGTTCCCGGTGTTCTGTCTCGATGTGCTGGGCGTAGTCTTCATTGCTGGCGCCGATGCGCATCAGCAGGAACAGGTGCACCTGGGAGCGGATCGCCTGCCATGCCCCTTCCAGGCGGTCGTGATGGGCGGCGGCATAGACGGCGTCGTGGAATTCTAGGTCGAGCCGCACAATCGCATGCTCGTCCTCGGCACGACCCATCCGGTCCACGGCTCTCTGGACGGCCGACAGGTCCGCCTCCGTGGCGTTTTCCACCAGACGCTCGACGGCCAGCTGCTCCAAGGCGCCGCGGAGGCTGTACAGCTCCTCGGCGTCTTGTGCGGACAGGGCGGTCACGGTGGTTCCTCGGTGCCATTCGCTCTGGACGAGACCTTCGCGCTCCAGCCTCAGCAGTGCCTCGCGCACCGGTCCACGGCTGACTTCAAGGACAGTGGCCAGCTCAACCTCCCGCAGCTGAGCTCCGGGCGCGTAGTGGCCAGAGAAGATCGCATCCCTGATCCGGTCGGCGACCTCGTTGGCCATGCCGCGTCGGCGGGCCGGTGCCATGCCACTCTGCTTGCTCACTTCGCTCCTGCCACTTCTTGATGTAGTGATGTTAACATTCAATCATTCGTCGGCAGTGCTGCTGCCCGCCTCCCGAAGGACAGACACCTACCATGACCATGCGCGACACACCGCTCCCGCCATTCCACCTTGCTGTGCCCGTCGACGACCTGGCGGTAGCTCGCCGTTTCTACGGCGAGACCTTGGATTGCCGCCAGGGCCGTAGTTCCGACACGTGGATCGACTGGGATTTCCGCGGCCACCAGCTCGTGACCCATCTGGCGCCGCGCAATGAGGCGATCCACAATCCGGTCGACGGCCACGACGTACCTGTCCCGCACTTCGGCCTCGTTTTGTCCATTCCCGACTTCCACACACTGGCCGAACGCCTTCGTGGAGCGGACACCACGTTTGTCATCGAGCCCTATCTGCGCTTCGAGGGGCAGTCTGGCGAGCAATGGACCATGTTCCTCAAGGATCCTTCGGGGAACGCCCTGGAGTTCAAGGCGTTCGCCGAGAGCTCGCAGATCTTCGCAGTGTAGCCAGCGCATCTACCAGGCCCGCCCGGCCCTGGCAGCCTCTCGGCTGACGCCAGCCAGTTCCTCGGCCGACTCTTCTCGCAACTCGAAAACGACATAGGAGACAACGACATGCGTATTGCTGCCGCGCAGGCCCGTCCACACTGGCTCGATCCGACGGCAACGACCAAGAAGGTCCTCGCGTGGCTGGAGAACGCAGCGGCACAGGGCGTCCAGCTGATCGCCTTCCCCGAGACCTTCCTGTCCGGCTATCCGTCCTGGCTGGAGCACACAGGTGGCGCCCGCTTCAACGACGCCGCACAGAAGCGAGCCTATGCGGCATACCTGCAGGCTGCGGTCGAGCTCGATGGCCCGGAACTCGCCCAGATCACCGAGGCCGCACGGGACCTGAGCATCTTCGTGTACCTCGGCACGACGGAACGAGGAGTGGGTAGTGCCCGAGGGACCGTGTTCTGCACTCTGGTCGCCATCCACCCCGGTGCAGGTATCGTCAGCGCCCACCGCAAGCTCATGCCGACCCACGAAGAACGGTTGGTCTGGGGCATCGGGGACGGCAACGGGCTACGCGTGCACCAAGTAGGCCCTGCACGGGTGGGAGGCCTGAACTGCTGGGAGAACTGGATGCCCCAGGCCCGCCACGCTCTCTACGCACAGGGCGAGGACCTGCACATCAGCGTCTGGCCTGGCAACCCCCACAACACCGCAGACAACAGCACCTGCTTCATCGCCCGTGAGGGAAGGATGTTCCACCTCGCGGCCAATGGGCTACTCTCCCTGGCCGATGTCCCCGCCGACTTCCCGCTGCGCGCCGAGTTGGAGCAGGCCGACGTATCAGACTTCTGCCGTGGCGGCTCTGCCATTGCGGCGCCGGACGGTACCTGGATCGTAGAGCCGGTGGTGGACGAGGAGCGTCTCGTCATGGCCGATCTGGACTTCACCCGAGTCCGGGAGGAGCGTCAGAACTTCGATCCGGCCGGCCACTACAGCCGACCGGACGTGTTCGCTGTCGAGGTGGACCGTCGGCGTAGGAACGCTGCCCACTTCCGCGACTGACCGGACGGCGGTATAGGACGGGAGGCCGAACCGTCGGCCTGCATGATCGACGGCAGAGCGTGAAAGCCTCCACCAGCGTGCCCGCCGCCAGCCAGGGCACCGACGCCGGAAAGAAAGCATCCGATGCGTCCCTGGCTCCTGAGCATCAGCGTGGGCATGGTGCGTTGTACGGCGGTTGGACCATGGCCGGCTGGATCCGTCTCGGCTGCGCATGGCTCAGGCGGGGCTGCCGCTTCCCCGGCACGGCGGAAGGGCGGCTGGTCCTGGCGGTCGATGCGAGCAACTGGCTGCGGCTGGACGCGAACACCAGCCCTGACCGGCTGTTCTGTCACACGTACGGGCGGGGCAGAGGCTCGGCCCAGATGGTCCCCGGGTGGCCCTACTCCTTCGTCGCCGCTCTGGAGGTGGGGCGGACGTCGTGGACGGCCGTGGTGGACGTCGTCCGGCTGTGTCCGTGGGACGATGCGATCGCCGTCACTGCCACGCAGATCCGGGAGGTGTTCCAGCGGCGCTGTCACGTTGGCTGAGCGGGTGGGATGATCTTCTGGTTGATCGTGTTGGAGGGGGCTGTTCCGTGGGGGCCGTGGCTCCGTCGTACAAGGGGCACCGATACCCGGTCGAGGTCATCTCCCACTGCGTGTGGCTGTATCACCGCTTCCCGCTGTCGTTCCGCGAGGTGGAGGAGCTGATGCTCGAGCGCGGGATCGTCCTCTCCTACGAGACGGTGCGCCGCTGGTGCGCCAAGTTCGGGCAGCGGTACGCCGATTCGCTGCGCCGCCGCTGGTCCCGGCTTGGTGACAAGTGGCACTTGGACGAGGTCTTTATCAAGATCAATGGGGAACAGAAGTATCTGTGGCGGGCGGTCGACCAGGACGGCAACGTCCTGGACATCCTGGTACAGAGCCGCCGGGACAAAGCCGCGGCCAGGCACTTCTTGCGCAGGCTGATGAAGAAGACCCGCACGGTGCCGCGGGTAGTCGTCACCGACAAGCTCCGCTCCTACGGCGCGGCCCACCGCGAGGTCATGCCTTCCGTCGAGCACCGCTCCCACAAGGGGCTGAACAACCGGGCGGAGAACAGCCACCAGCCAACAAGGCAGCGCGAACGGGCGATGAAAGGCTTCCGCAGCACCGGCGCAGCCCAGCGGTTCCTGTCCGCGTTCAGCGGCATCTCACCCCACTTCCGACCCCGACGCCACCGGCTGTCCGCACACCATTACCGAGCCGAGATGACCGTCCGCTTCGCAATCTGGGAGCAGATCACCAGCGCCGCCTACCCCTCCACCACGGCCTGAGCACAGCCCGAAACCGGGCTCCACCACGCCACGACGCACCATCAGACACCTACCCACCCAACAACGTGACAGCGCCGCCAGAAGTCGTTGCCCGGCAGCGCGAGCCTGGAGGCGCGGCGGCGGGGCAGCCAGCGAACATTTTCACCGGCGCGGAGGTTGGCGTCAGTGGGGGCGCGCTCGAAGCGGATATATTCCGTGACGGGCTCGGACACGACCCGGGCCCGCCAGACCTTCACCCCACGGGCGACGGTCCGCTCCACCAAGGCAGCCACCCACTCGGGCGGGAAACCGACGCCAACGGCGGCCGGTCGCAGAAGTGGTGGCCCACAAGCTGATGGAAGACGATCTCGTCGAGTGCCGCCATCCAGTGCGGTGAGCTATGTGACGGGGGTCACGGCAACGGGCTGGGGTGGTCGGACAGGACGGGGTGTGGAGCTATCGTTGCGCGCTCGTGTGCGGGCCGGGGACCCGGCGGCATTCGGGCAGATCTTTGATGAACACGCCCGGGTCGTGTACAGGCACGCGGTGCGCTGGACCGGCGACTGGGCCGCTGCCGAAGACGTGGTGTCCCTGACGTTCCTGGAAGGCTGGCGGCTGAGGAAGAAACTACGCCCGGGCGGGGAGAGCCTGCGGCCTTGGTTGCTGGGCATCGCAACCAATGTGCTCCGCAACACCGCCCGTGCCGCGCGTCGGCACCAGAAGGCGCTGACTCAGCTGCCTCTGCGCGAGACAGTGCCCGATTTCGCGGAGGAGCTGGTGGGCCGGCTGGCCGACACAGAACACCTGGCCGCGGCAAAGGCCGCGCTGCAGCAGTTGCGGCCGGCGGAGCGGGAGGTGTTTGCCCTGTGCGTGTGGTCCGGCTTGGAGCATGCGGCGGTGGCCGAGGCGCTGGGGGTGCCGGTCGGCACCGTCCGCTCCCGGCTGTCGAGGGCTCGCACCCGGCTGCGGGAGCTCACCGAGCAGGAACTGGGCCGGATTCAGAAAGACATGCAACGCGAGGTGGGCAGCGGACAGATACCGGGTGACCGCACATCTGCGGTCCGGTCGATCCAGGAGAAGAACCGATGAATGCCACCCCGCAGTCGCCGCAAGGGGCTGAGCGTGAGGAACTGTCCCGGCTGCTGCCGGCACCGGCGGATCCGGATCTCTCTCGCGACCGCCACCTTCTGCTGAAGGAACATCTCATGAACCACGTGCACGACGAGTCCCGCCTCGCCGCGAGGCGCTGGCGTCTCGCGACGCGATTCGTTGCCCCGGTGGCGCTGGCGGCGGCCGTGGCCGGCGTCGCGGTGAGCATCGGCCAGACACCCGGCGACACCGACACGGTCAACGTCGCGGCGGGCCCCGACCGAATCACCAACGTGGCCTACACCCTCGACCGTGAGCCGGACGGGGCCGTCAAGGTGACCATGCAGACCGAGAAGGTTCAGCCCGATCTCGCTGGCCTGCAGCGCGACCTGGACCGGATGGGAGTACGGGCGCGCGTCTACCGAGAGGATCCCCAGTGCGCGATCGACCAGAGGGACCTCGAACGACCCCCAGGCTCTCAGCGAGACGTGGTGCGGATCGAGCAGGAACAGAGCAGCCTGATCGCCACCATTCATCGGGACAAGATCCCTGACGGCGCCACCCTCGTCGTCTTCTTCCCGCCCGTGGTGGACGGAATGCCCGCATTCGGCGTCGACGTGCTCAGCGGCGATCTCCCCTCCTGCTACCACGCCCAGAAGGGGGAACTGCCCTAACTAGCGTCCGTCTTCAAACGGATCTTGCCCAGAGCAGGAATGACGCGAGACTGACCGCTGCCTCGTAGGAGGTGGCGGTCTTGTCGTACCTGGGGGTGATTCCGCGGAAGCCTTTGAGTCGGTTGAAGCAACGCTCGACGACGTTGTAGGGAAGGCCCGAAGGGAGCACGCGTTGCACGTGACCTGTGGAATCGACTGGGCTGAGGATCACCACGACGTTGCCATGGTCGACCAGGACGCCCGACTGCTCGGCAAGCTCAGGATCGATGGGCGCCTGTCGAACGAGGCATGGCACGGCTGAAGTCCTGGCGTCTTCCGCAGATCCCGCATCAGCCCCAACCGCATGAGCGTTATTAGCAAAGCCGTCCTCACCTTGGAGAAGCAGCGCTGAAATCGCTCAATAATTGGGCCTTGGCCCAAAGCCCATCGGGTCGTCGATACTCATGCCGGTTTATTCGCCCGAACGGCATAGTGTTGCTGCGGATCAGGTCGGGGGTTCCGTCTCGCACCGGTTCGGTTGGAGTGCATCCGGGCGGGGGCGCCACGAGGGGAAGCGGTGATTCAATCGCCGCCGCCGTGGCGCACATCCGCACGCATTGCGCAGCGGGCGCGCTGGCAGCCATTGGGATGGCGCAGACATCCGAGAGAGACGGCGGGCTCGGCCGGTCGTGCGTGGGAGGGGTTCACTGAGCCTCTTTCATCCTGTGCTGGCGGGTGAAATGGGGTGGTCAGTGGGTGTGGTGACGAGGCAGGGCCCCTCGTCGTTGGCGTGGTGATTCC
>NZ_JBVJSQ010000038.1:0-5842 GCF_055606485.1 Streptomyces sp. NPDC037083
CGGACGGCCTGGCTTGAGGCCCTGCGGCAGCAGCGGCTCAAGCCGGGCCCACTGGCCGTTCGTCAGATCCCCACGTCCCACAGGACGTGATCATCCACGAACAAGATCCACTTTCGCAACAGACCCTAGTGCAACCTGCGTGCTACCTCGTCCTCGCACTGGGCGTCCCAACGCTCGCCGAGCGGTCCGGAGCTGTCGCCTCCATCGGGTGAAGCACCACGTCCGGGCCGTGAGCGCCATGGAACCCCGTCCATGCCATGTGCCGTTCCTCGGCCGTGCCCGGTAGGGCGTTACACCTACAGCGCGGTCTTCGTTGGACCCGGTGTGACCGACTTCGATGAGTTGATGGCGGACCCGACGGATTATGCGAACTGGCTGCTGTGCCGCGGCCCGGAGATGCCGGAGGAACACCGGGCAGAATTCCGGGTCGGCGTTGTGGCTGCGCTCGCCGGCTATCCACGCTCGGAATGGGACGATCGGTTCCGCGAGTTCGTGCTCACCAACTGCATGGGGCCGGACGTGCGGCCACTGTTCGAAGCGTGGCTGATGGCGTCCCTCGGAAGCAGGTTCGCGCCCAAGGACGCGGGGTCGGCTGAGTTGTCGGAGCGGCTGCACGAACGGTTCAGTCCGCAGACCGCGCGGAACCTGCGGGATGCGATTGCGTGGGGGCAAAGCCAGTGCGCCGTGCCGAGTCCGGTGCAGCTGTAGCTCCGGCGAAGGTGTGCCCAAGGACCCATCGTTCGTTCCTTTCAGGGGTGGATGGCGAAGGCGGCGCGTGTTCAACCGACGCATCTCGGGCGTCCAGCCACCGAATCTCAGGTGTCCGACTGCCGGTAGACCAGGACATCGACGTGCGGAGCGAAAGCGTCCACCGCGGCCTGGAGACGTTCGGGGTCGATCCGCCAGAAGTTGATGGGGCGGCTGGCGAGGAAGAGTTCGTATTCCACATGCGGCGCGAGACGGGCGGTTTCTCCAGGCGTCAGCTTCGCGTTCGGCCCAGCCAGGCGAGGGGCCCCCTCGCGCCGGCGTGCGCCGACGTAATTCATTGCGGGTCCGGCCATGCGCTGCTGCCACAGCACGATGGAAATGATGTCTTTCCAGGGAACGGCGGCAGTCTGCGCCTGATAGCGGGCCGGAGCACCGCCGAGCAGTACGCCGTTCTCGTCGACACGGAACGCGACAAGGCGTTTCCAACCCATTCCGAACAGCAGTTGGAAAGGGGTACGACGGAAGTGCGCCTCATAGACTAGCGAATGCGCATCACTCATGGGAAATCCTATCGGTCGCATCACGACTTGGGGTTCTTTAGATCCTTCGCAGACTTGTCACATGCGGTGGCCTGCGCGCAGAGCCTCGGCGGCATTCCCACACTTTGTCCGCCAGTTCTTCAGGTCCACACGGACCTGGTCCGCGTGCGGCCCTGCCCATGTCATCATCGTGAAGTTGGCGAAAGTGTGGGGAGCATCAGCCAGCCCCTCGGTGTGTTCCGCAAGGCTGCGTAGCTTTGAGGCGCGTTCAGTCAGTTCATGTACCTCTGGGTTCGCCATGAGGTGTTGACTTCTTCGAATACAAGAGCGACGGCCAGGTCGGTGGTATCGACGCTCCCGGTGGCCCTCCCAATGCTTGCGAGCCCTCCCCCCCGGGGCTTTATTGCGGCGAATTTCGATCCGGGCGTCATCTCGAACGAGAAGCGATCCCTTGGTCATGCCGATGAGCGTGTATTCATATTTTCTGTCACTGCTCGAAATGTGCAATGTGCGCATGGTCTGTCGAATCGCGCGGGTGTGGATCCGCCTCCCATGGTGAGAGACGGGCACTCGAGAGTCGGTGTGTCGTTTCCCTTGCCGCGGTACAGCGTGTATGGCATGCTTTCGCCGCTCAACACTGTTTCACTAAATCCGTCCTCCCTCTTTCGGGATGGCTTTTTGTGAGTTACTGACACTTCCCCAAAGGGCCCCAAGGACCCTATCCGGCCCGTTTCGTGCCGCGTGATGAGAGGCCTCAACTCGAAGCCGAGTTTGTCCATTTGAATTATTTTCCCTCCTGTTAGAAACCAGTTCATGGAGCTTGCCCGGCTCGCGGTGTTGGCCAGGGCTCCTGGCTAACCGACGAGATCCTCACCGACCTGTCAGCGAAGGGGCACCTAAGAGTCGAAACGTCTCCAGCGACCACTCACCGTGACGCCCGAACTGCACCGCTGAGGTTTACGCGACACGCCAACATGCGAGCCACCAGTCCCAAGGCCGGGGAACAGAGCGCTGGCAAACGGCCGGGCACGACGCAACGGCCGATGCGGGGATTGCACCGGTGCCTGCGGGCAACAGTCTGGTTTACTTCGAGCTTCGCGGCCTTGAGGAAACGAACTCTCAGGCTCGACGGTAGCTATCGACCGGGCCACCCCAGCCGCCGGGGGCCCGTCGAAGTCGATCACGGGCGAGGAGCCGTCCGGGTCCACCTTCAGGTGCCCCAGGCCGCGCCCGCCGTCCTTGCCGCCCTGGCACGTGTAGGTGATGGTCGCGGATTCCTGGCCGTTATCCTTCGTCGGCACGAAGTTGCCCGAACACGAGAGCTTCGCGCCCTTGGCTGTGGTTTTGCCGTCCTTGACGACGAGTGTGTCCAACGTTGATTCGTCAGGGGTGGCGATGTACTTCCAGGTGCCGGCCGCTCGCTCCAGGAGCGTGCCGTGAGGGGGAGCCGACCCAGCCGGCTTCTTCGTCACGCCAGCGGTGGCACTCGCCGTGCCGTCTGCCGTCTTCCTACCCGCGCTCTCACTACCGCACCCGGCGGCCATCACGACCCCGGCGAGCGGCGTGGCCGCTATCCAACGCGCCTTGCGCACAACAACATCCGTCCTCTCTTTACGCTTTACAATTCCCGAAAACGTAACAGGTGCCTACGAGCGAGCCGATCATGCTCTTAGCGTGATGATGATGCGGCCGCAGTGTGCGCACTCCAGGCCGTACAACGCATCGTGGTCACAGCGGGGGCACGGCGCACTGGGCCTGCCCCATACGGGCCTCTGGAACCGAGACGTCGTCTGACTCATCATCGTGTGATGACTGAGCGCATGGACCTGCCACGGTTGCGAAGTCTGATCGAGGGAGTCCTGGTAGACCTGTACCAGAGGCACCGTCACCAGGACCTGCCTGGGCTGTGCGAGCGGCTCCGCCTCCCAGCGCCGCCCTCCCAGGACAGCCATACAAAGCACCAGCGTCTGACGGCCAGCCTGAAAGAGTGCCCAGACGACCGGCTTGAGCACGTCGCTGAGGCGATCCGCAACCTGATCTTCGCCACCCTGGGGAAGCCTGACATCCGCTTCACCAGCGCCCTGGACAACGACATCGAGGTCGCCGAACGCGCTGACCAGGCCCGTTCCGCCCGGCACCTGATCCTTGTGGGCGCTCTGCCCGAAAGGCGCATCCGCCGCCGGTAAACGGCGGCACGAGCTCCCGGCTCAACACCGCGGGCGCGGTACAACCTCATGAGATGGCACAGTTAGGACGGGCGGTGCGCGCTCACCAGCAGCGTGTCGGCGGTGCGCGGCCCATCGATCACGGCGGGCAGCATATCGACGGTGATCCTGGTGAACCCGGCCTCGGCGAGCAGCTTGGTCCAGACGTGCTCCTGGCGACATTTGCTACGCCAGTGCGGTGTGGGGCCGGTGTCCCGGAGGACACCGGCCCCACACCGTTGTGACGGGCTCGGGCAAACTGACCGGCTTGGTCAGGCGATGAGCTCGACCATGACGGTCGCTGTGCCGGGCACATGCCGGGCGTCGCCCGGGTAGGTGACTGTGTACTGGGGATACGTCATCCAGTCGGGCGGGGTGTCACTGAAGCTGAAGGTGCCGTCCCGTTTGACCTTCACATCCGGCAACTCTACGCCGTTGCGGGTCACCGTGACCGTCTTGTACCTGGGGAAGGGGGCCAGCGAGGTCAGTTTCCCGGTCACGGCGACCGGCGTGCCGACAGGGTTCGTCGGGGGAGCGGACAGTGTGATCGTGCTGGATGCCTTGGCGATGTCGGTGATGATGTCGAGAACCACCTCGCCCGAGTAGGGGAAGCGGGTGGTGAACAGCCTGTTGCCGTCGGGCGCCCAGGCCACGCCTCGGTCGAGCAGATCCGCGTGCCCGGGCGACAACGCGACCGTGCGGTACGCGGCGGTCTCTCCTGGGCGGTAGATGCGGACGTCCCACTCCCCTCCCGCCACGATTCCCGCGGCGACCGTGCCGTGGGAATCGACAGCGACGGAGTTGGGGTAGGGGCCGGTGTCGTACTGGGTCTCCTCCGTCAGGTCCGACAAGCGCCACCGCTGGTGGTAGTAGTTGCCGCCGTTCGCAGTGATCACACTGCGGCCGTCCGGTGTTACCGTCATGTCCTCGACATCGCCGACGGCTTCGCTGTAGGCGGTCTCATGAAGCATGCCGGAGCCCACGTCGTACACGCGCATGCCCAGCGCGCCCTGACTATGCGCGGCGACGAGCCGGTCAGGCGCGCCCGGCGACGAGGCGAGTCGCGGCTTGCCGTACCACACGGGGTTGTCGTCGAGGCTGACGGTCGGGGTCGCCTCGGCGATGGCGACCGACCCGATGCCGGCGTGGAAGACGGTGGCCCGGTAGCCGAAGAAAAGCCGGCCGCCGGCGAGGGCGAGGCTCTCCGGTTCAGTGTCGGCCCCGGTCGAGATGCGCCGCGTCTCGGTCAAGGTCGCCGTGTCGACGACGGAGATCGCGTCAGCGTCCGGGAGCGCCACGTACAGGGTGGACTCGTCAGCCGACTCGGCCATGCCCCGCGCCCCGTCGAGACCCTCCAACTTCTTCACGACCTGCCCGTCGTGGTCGGTGGCCAGCACGGCGTCGTCGCCGGGCGCGCTGATGTACACATGACGACTGTCGGCGAGGGTCTCCCAGTGTGACCGCACGGGCAGGACGATGCCGCCCTGGGACTGTGCCGCTGCTGTGCCGTGGGGACCGAGCAGATTGAGTGACGCGGCTGCCAGCACCAGCGCGACACCCGTCGCACGTCTTCGTAAACCCATCTTAGGAGCTCCTTCGAAAACGGATCCGGCCGCATGGGTGCGGCCGGCTGAGCAACTGTAGTGACATGGACTGACATTGGGCGCGCATGTTTTTGTGACTGGCATGGTTTGTGGTCGCGTGTCATCGATCCTGCTGGCTTATTCCGTGCCCGGCACGGCTGGCGGCTCGTTGGACAGGACAGCAGCGGCCGTCTTGGCGTTCCCGGTCGCGTGGGGTGTGGAATGTCGATGCGGCCGAGGCCGTGGCCGAAGGTGCGTGAGCTGACCGCGCAGGTGGCGCGGGCGGTGGCGGCACGGGGCCCGTACCCGTTGGCGATGCGGGTCCGAAAAGGCCAGCAGGATCGTCACCAGCCGCAAACGAGGGGCGTCACGTCCGGCGACGCGCGGCGGGGTCGCGCTCGGCGACGTGTCGGGCGACTGCGTCGACACCGGGACGGGCTTACCGCTCCAGGGAGCGGACGGAGGCGTTGTCTGGAGCGGGCCAGCAGCATGGGGGTGGAGGTGCCGCCCTCCGCGTCGTGTGTCAGGGCGCTGTGGCGTAGCCGGTGCAGCGTGAAGCCGTCCAGGTTCTCGATGTCCTCGGGTGAGGCGAGGGGGTTGGCCAGGAGCCGGGTGTTCTGCTCGAAGATCTGCTCGGCCCGCCGGTAGCAGCCACTACAAACGACGCGGACACATCCCCTGAACTAGCCACCAGTCACCACAAGCACCGTTGCAGTACTAGTACTCCAGCAGCGGTTCGCTATCTGGCCTGGTCAGAGGCATCGTCGGGAGTGTAGTGGGCTGATGGCATGTCAGGGGCGGTCTTGCC
>NZ_JBVJSQ010000039.1:0-5031 GCF_055606485.1 Streptomyces sp. NPDC037083
AGGGTGAAGAAGTCAAGCTGCGGAGTCCTGACGGATCGTGGTGGAGAACAGGATGAAGAGCACTCCGAGGATCTGTGCGCCGGTCAAATGCTCGTGATTGACGAGTGCGGCGAGGAGGGTGGCAGTGAGCGGTTCGAGGAAGAGAGCGATGATTGCCCCCCTGGGGCCCGCGTAGCGCAGGCCAGTGAAGTAGCTGCTGTAGGCCACAGCCGTGGGGACCAGGCCGAGGAAGAGCACGGCACCGATTACTGCTGGACGGGCCGGGATGGCCATCCCGACCGTCAGTGTGATGGGCAGCAGCAGGAGACCTCCAGCCAGGAAGCCCAGCCCGATGGTGGTGATGTGGTCCAGGCCGGGAAGTGTTTCACGGCGGTCCATCGACAGCGCGGCGAAGCCTGCTGCAGCCAGTAGCGCCAGGCCGGTCCCGGCCATCCGGTGAGCGCCTGCGGTCGGCGAGCCGATCAGCAGTACCAGACCCGCGAGCGCGATGACCAAGGAGACGATGGCGCGGCGGGTTGGTGGGCGCCGGTCGAGGAATGCCGTCCCAGCAGTGATCAGGATGGAGACTGCGACCATCGTGGTCAGGGTGGCCAGGCCGACCGAGGTAGCAGCTACCGCTGCGAAGTAGGCAGCCTGGTAGCAGGCCAACAGGAGACCGGCAGCGGCGATGCGGAACAGGCCCCGCGAGTCCCGCGGTACCCCGACGAGTCGTCCACTCACCAGGGCATATCCGGTGATGAGGGTGCCTCCGATCAGCAGGCGATATGCGGCCACAGCGACCGGGGCCAAGCCGGTGTACGAGGCGAGGATCGAACCGGCGAGACCGCCGGTTCCCCACAGCACTCCAGCCAGAACGAGCAGGGTGGTGCCGTTCCGCAGCATCGGTGCAGCGGAAAGAGACGAGCATGCAGGCATGAAAGAGGACTCCAGCTTCGACGCGAAGAAAGGAAAGAGGCGTCAAAGCAGGGCATCAGCGGATCGACGGCTGATCAGGCATCACCGAAGGGGGCCACGGCCGTTCGTCCGGCCGGGCCCAGCAGACGCCCCGCTCAGAAGCGGGGCGGTGAGCAGATGATCCGATGCTGATGCACGGCGCTCACCCTAGCGTTGGGCAGGCATTGGCTGCAGTAGGAATCCAAGCCATGGTCATTTCTGACGCAATGTGCGGAGCCGGCAGGATCTCGCTGTCGGCGTGCTCCTTGAACGCGGCTTCGGCGGCCGTGGTGAGGTCGTCCGCGGCCTGGCAGGCGGCATCCAGCTGCTTGAGCAGCGCCAGCAGCTGCTGGCCGAACGCGTCCTCGACGGCCGGGCGATGCCGGGCGTACTCGGAGCGGAAGATCTCCCGCAGACGCGCAGTCTCGGTGTCGAAGCCGCGGGTGCGGCCGCTGCGCTTGAGGGCGGCGCGCAACTGGGCGAGGGTGAGTTTCGCGGCCTTCGCCGGCGTCGGGGCGAGGGTGAGGACCATTCGGGCGTCTGACCTGGTCAGGCCGCCTTCCTTGCCCTGGAAGGCGTGCAGGGCGGCGGGGTAGTACTCGCGCAGCAGCGAGCGGACCTGGTTGGCGACCTGCTGGCGGCTCCAGACGGCGTCCTGCTGGGCTCGGGCCAGCACGGTGATGGCCTGGGCGAGTTCGCTGTCGGCGGGCAGCGGCCGGTGGGCGTGCATGTCGGTGCGCAGGATGTTCGCCAGGACCAGGGCGTCGCCGGGGTCGGACTTCTTGCGGCTGACGCCGTGCCGGTCGCGGTAGCGGGAGGCGGCGAGCGGGTTGATCGCGAAGACCTTGCGATCACCGGTGCGCAGGACGGCCACGAGCAGGCCGCGGCTGGTTTCGATGGCCACGGGTATGGGGGTCTCCGGGCTGTCGCCGTGTTCGGCCAACAGGTCCAGGAGCTTGCTGTAGCCGGCCGCGTCATCGCTGATGCGAGCCTTGGCGAGCAGGGCGCCGGTGTCGTCGACGACGGCGACGTCGTGGTGGCGCTCCGCCCAGTCGATGCCGCAGAACACGGTCAAGCCATCCTCCCAGATCCGTTTATTTGTGCAGGTCACGAGCACATGCGGGTCGCGCAGCGTCCTAATCCCAGGACTCACAGGTCCGCCATCTCAGTAGCCGTTCGCGACACCAGCGCACCCCAAGGGCTCGGTCTGTCTGCAGAGCTCGCGGGCTCGCGGATGAAACAAGAGGTCGACCCTGGGGCGGGCTCGTGCCGTGACGATCAACGTCCGGCTGGCCGCCGGGAGTTTCACGGTAATCACGGAGGCACCGGGCTGTGCCGCTCTTGACAGAGGTCTCGAAGGACCAGGGGAAACGAAGGCATCAGCTCGGCGCCCGCGTCATCACCGCAAGGCGCGGACGGCGGTGGGGGCCGTGGCCGTGACGAAGGCGCCGGGTCCCGCCGCTCTAGGCGAAGGCCTCTCGGGCCAGGCTGACATCAGGCGTTGCCCGACGCCCACGACACCGCCATGGATCCCACCGGTGGACAGCGGCGCCAGTCTCAGAGCGGGTCTCCAGGACCATGAGGGCCGAAGGCGTTCCGCTGCCCGTTGTCGACCGCTCACCCAGCCCCTTGCGGAGACCGGACCGAGCCGCCTACACCCCGGATTAGGAGAAACGTCCTCGGTAGCGGACCTGGTCAAGGGGTCAAGCAGGCCACCGGCCGCACCTGGTCAAGGGGTCGGTCGGCGGTGGGCACACCGGTGCGACGCACCGGGCGCGCGCGAGTGCCGGGCATCGTCGGGTGGTGCGCCGCCGGCTGCGGTGGCGGACATCGCGGTGCGCACCACGTGGCGTGCATCGTCATCCGGCGCACCGGAGTGGAGTCCACTCGGTGGATCCCATCGGGTGGAGTCCACTGAGCTTGTCCTTTAACCTCGGGCCGTGCCATGACGGCTGAGGTTGATCTCCAGCTCAGCCCCGGTGCGAGGCCTCGTTAACGGTCGGCGCATGATGGCCGTCATGGAGAACGTGGTCGAGAAGATCAAGGTCTGGTTCCGGTTCGTCCCTCGCGAGGGATGGTTCCCCCAGGACACCGAGGGCCTGTGGGCGACGCCGCTCGGCGATGACACGGCGTGTGTGCAGAACATCCCGTTTCTCCAGAACGGGGTCGCCGAGGGCGATGTAGTGCGGTACCAGACCGACGCCGACGGGCTGCACTGGGCTGTCGGGCGGGTCAGTTCGTCCGGCAACTGCACGATCCGTGTGGTGCCTGTGCCCACCGGTCCCCTGGGACGCAGTCCGCAGGCCGTGCATCAGCGCCTTTCAGTGTTCGAGCTCGGAGGCGAGGTCTTCAGCGAGGACTTCCCCATGGTGGCCTTCACCGCACCGGCAGGCGCGGACTTCGCCGGAATCAAGACTCTCCTGACACAGGGACAGACAGAGGGATGGTGGCACTACGAAATCGGATGTGGCACCGACGAGTGGTGGAACGCCTGAGCCTGCCGGCTATCCCATTCGTCGAGGTTTGGTGCCGACCTTGTGATGTGCGGGTCGGGCGTATGACTCGCCTGTGGCGAGGACGCGTCCGACGTCGTATCGGGTGGAGGGTCTCCGGTTCTTCGAGCCGGGCGGGCGGCCGGGGCCCGGTCGAGTGGGTTTCGGTGCACGAGCTGGAGTGCCCGTCTTCGCGCGGAGGTTCCTGAACCCCCGGCGGACTCGAGCAGGGGTGAGTCTGTTCGGTTCCGCTGGCCGCTCCCACGGCCGACGGAGGTCCCGCGCGAGTGGCCGGGCGAGCCGAAGTTGGGCGTGCGCGGCCAGTACGAGCCAGGTCCAGCGGTCTGCCGCGGCGGAGTCCCGGAGCTTGGGACGGGTCCAGCCAAGCGTCTGCTTGAGCAGACGGAACGTGTGCTCAACGTCGAACCTACGCAGGAAGGCCTGCCAGCATCGGTCGACGTCCTCGGGGCGGGCGCCAGTGCGGGACCACCACAGCCAGACGGGCTTGTTCACCCCGCCGCTCGGCAGTTTCGCGACCGTCAACCTGATCACGGTGCCCTCGATGATGGGCAAGGAGCCTTCGTGATCACCCCATGCCGCCCGCCGAGTCAGCCGAGGGTGCAGCCGGTCCCAGGCCTGAGCCGTCGCCGTCCCGTACCGCTCGGTGTCGGTCACGGTCACCACCCCCACCTCGCCCCAGGTCTCAGGGCTGCCGAAGACGAACTCACCACCGTGCTTGGGCGGGCGCCCGCCCTGCGGCGGACAGATCCACGGCACCGGGACCGGCTTGCGCATCACCCGGTCCGAACGCAGCCGGCCCAGCACCTCGACCGGCAGGTCAGCCAAGAGGTGGGCGATGCGAGGCGCGTCGTATCCGGCGTCCAGTACGACCAGGACGTCTCGGTCATCGTCCCGCCACTGGCCGGCCTCGATGAAGCGTTCGATGACCTCGCGGACCTGGTCGGCGGTGACGGCGGCCAGGTCCGTACCGGGCTCCAGCCGGATCGCGTCCAGCAGCGCGGTCCACGAGGTCCGGCCCGTCTCCAGCGCGGCGACGATCGAGTACGGCCAGCCGGGCACCATCTGGTGCTTGCCCAAGCCGCGGCCGAAGGTGTGACAGAACGAGCGGTCCGAAGACGTGTCGGCGTCCGGCCGAAGCCACGGGGAGACGTCCACCGCCAACACCAGGCGTCCATCGGCGGCCCGGGGCAGCGGCAGACCGGCCAGGGCCCGCCGCAGCCGGGCCACGTCGATCCGGCCCAGGTTCAGCCCGGCGTACAGGGCACCGTGGCCGCGTCGGTGCTCGGGAGCGAGAGCAAGATCCACGAGGGTGCGGACGGGACCGTCAGTGCACAGCAAGGCGTCGCACAGCTCGAACAGCGCGTCGCTCCGGGAGATCAGGCACGAGTACAACTCGGTACGGAACTCGGTCACCGCTGTCAGCGCGCCTCGTTGAACCTCGCGCCCGACCAGTTCCACGATCCCGGCCTCCGTGCCGCAGCGACCCTGGCCACAGGATCAGGCCCCGGCCCCCGGCATGTCCGGTGAAGTGGGGAAACTCGGACCAAGTTCGATCCGCGTTCGACAGCGGACCATAAACGACAAG
>NZ_JBVJSQ010000040.1:0-4220 GCF_055606485.1 Streptomyces sp. NPDC037083
GGACCGCCGGGAAGCGCCTCGGTCAGTGGGGAAAGAGTGTGACCCCCCCCCAGCCCGCCAAGGCGGAGACGCCCAAGGGCAAGGGCCGTAAGCGGGACCAGTGGCACACGCTCCGGGACGCGATCCAGCGGATCACCCTGGACACCGGACTGCCGGACTGCGGACGGCTGCCGGTCCCCTCGGCGGGCGGCCAGGTCACCGTCCGGTACGACCGTGGCCGTGCCCGCTGGGTACGGCTTCGGACGTGCCGGAAGGGCAACCTGTGCCCCGTCTGCGGCAACCGCATCCGGACCGCTCGCGGCGACCAGCTCGCCCGCGCGGCGACGGCCTGGGCCGACCCCGAGTGGGAGATGCCGGCCGAACTCGCTCACCTCGTCCGGGCCGCGACCGGTGGCGGGCTGGCCATGGGCACGTACACGCTCCGGCACTTCGAGCGGCAGTCGCTGGAGGAGCTGGTGAAGCTCCAGCGGGCGGCATGGCGGCGGGCGTTCGGTGCCGGGTCGGGTGCCGCCTGGCGACGCCTGCGCGAGCGCTTCGGGATCGTCGGGGACGTGAGGGCGTTCGAGGTCACGCACGGGAGCAACGGCTGGCACCCGCACTTCCACACGCTCTACTTCCTGCGGGCGCCGCTCACCGAAGCTCAGCGAGCAGAGCTTGAACAGGCGCTCTACGAGCGCTGGTCGCGGGCGGTCGTGGAGGCGGGCGGCTACACGCTCAGCCGCAAGCACGGCTTCAAGCTGGACACGCCCAAGGGCGGCGACATCGAGGCCTTCGCCCGGTACATCGCCAAGGAGATCACCGGCGACCAGACCAAGACCGGACGGGGCGGGCGGCGTACGCCGTGGCAGATCGCCCAGGACTGGGCCGACACCAGCAGCGCTCGCGACCGTGAGCTGTGGCGCTCGTACGAACTCGGCATCAAGGGCGTCTGGTACCTGAGGTGGTCGGACAAGCTCGCGCCGTTCGGGCGGCTCTTCGAAGACCGGACCGACGACGAACTCGCCGCGGCCGCCGAGCTGGACGACCAGGACGAGGACCAGGACCAGGACGACGACGCGCCGACCATGGAATCCGGCGAGGTCCTGGGCGTCTCCTACGCGGCCTGGTTCACGGTCGTCCTCCAGCGGCAGGGACGGCGGCTGGAGGTCGTCCACGCGCTGGAGCGGTCCGGGCTCGCTGCAGCCCGCGCTCTGCTGGAGTCCTGGGGACTGACCTGGGGCAGCGACTGCTGGTCGCCCCTGGACGGCTCTGTACCCGACGGGTACGGCCCAGCGGACCCGCCCGCCAACCCGCCCGTCGAACAGCTCGCCTTCGCCTGCTGACCACCTGGTCACACCACCCGTACTGGCGTCGTACAGGTGCCGTACAGGGGGCGGCCTGTACAGGGTTGAGCGCGCGCTCGCCGTACAGGTAAGAGCGCGCGCTCGCCGAGCGTCGTACAGGTACGCCGAGACGCTCAACCGCGTCCGATCCGAGGACGGCGGGCGGCGTTTCGTGGGCACGTCTCACCGTTTCGGGAACGCCGGTCACCGTTTCGGTCTCACCGGCTCCCGGCTTCGCGCTGGCTCGCCTGGACGTCTCACGGAGTCTCGTCTCACCCCGCCGGTTTCGGAAGCACCTCTCACCGTTTCGCGGGCACCGGTCGCCGTTTCGGGGGCGCATCTCACGACGTCTCGGCGGGGGCCTGCGGATCAGAATGCAAGGGTGTGCGGCGGCTCGTGATCGGTCTCTGAGCTGGGAGCCGACAAGCGACAAGACAAGCGACAAGACAAGGCAGGCGACAAGGCAGACGACAAGCTGGCGAACTATTGAATGCCGCTCGCCGGGCTGCTCTGCTGCTCTCGCCCCGTCCTCCAGGCCGACCGCCTGGAGGGCTTTTTCGTGCCCGGTCCTGTCCCCAGGCCGGTGACACCAGAGAAGGGGCGAGGCGGAGTTGCGGGGCTAACCCCTCGCTCCGCGACTGTGCCGACCTGCCCGCCTGTCCGGGACGGGAGGACTTTTTCCGAGCAGCCCTTGGAGGAGCACGTGAGCAACGAGCAGCAGCAGGCCCCGCAGGCGACGTCGGCACCGCAGCCGACCCCGGACCCGCGCCGGGAGTTCGCGAAGAAGGGAGCTCTGACCGTGGTCGGTTCCCTCGTCTCTGGGGCCGCTCGGGCGGTGGTGGCCCACCTGCTTGCAGACAGCGAGTGACGCGGCCCGGCGGGCGGTCGGGCCGCGGGACGGAGGCAGGAGCGGCCCGGCCGAGTGCCGGGCCGCGCGGCCCGCAGGGCCGCCTTGAACTAGTAGAGAAAATTTGAATCACCCCCCGGGCCGGCCGCGCCATGAGAGCTGCCGCGTACGGTCACCGCATGACCGACTCCCCACGAGACAGCGAGGGCGCGAAGCTGTGCGCCTGGTGCGGCAGCTCGATCCGGCAATCCGGCGTAGGCCGCAGCCGCGACTACTGCCGCCGATCGTGCCGACAGCGCGCCTACGAGCAACGGAAGATCGACGAGATCACGCAGGCGAACGTCTTGTTGATCCGCCACGAACTGACCCGGACACTCGCATCCTCAGATTCGTCACGTGACGAAATCGGAACCCTTCAAGATTCGTCACGTGACGAAACGAAACGTTCCGACGATTCGTCACGTGACGAAACTCGGGTGAGTGTCCCTGAGCCGTCTTCGCGGTCGACGCTGGCGGGGACTCCTCGTGGCCGCATGCCGCTTCTGCCGCCGCCGCCGGGCCGGGTCAGGGCCGAGCAGCTACCGCTCAAGCGTGATGGGGGCTGAGGGCTCTCTACGCGTGCACGCGTGTGCTCGTGCACGTGTGCACGCTTTACGCGCGCGACCCCCCCGACTCCGACACGCTCGTGTACCACAGCGATGCCCGCGCCGACGCGGAGCGACCACGGCGGCCGCCACCGCATCGCGGCAGCAGCTGCTCCCCGTCGACCACGACCAGGCGGTCGGTCCGCTCACGCGCGAGCATCCGCGACGGCGGCGGTACGGCGGCCCGCCCGTTCGGCCGGCGCATCCGGCGCCCGGACCCGAGCCGCCCTCCCCTCCCCTCCCGCTGCCTGTTCGGCAGGACCATCGAGCTGCCGCAGTCGGCCATGCCGGTGCCACGTAAACCGCCCACGGATGCCGCTCTCCGCTACGCCCGGTCATCGAATCTGGGTCCTCTCGCACGCGCACGACGCACGCGTGCGTTATGCGCCCGCGAGGCAGATCCGGCGGTGGTGATGATGATGATGACGTTCACGCTCCGTGAGCCGCTCTGGACGCCGTTCTCCGGTCCAGTGGCCCAACTCCCCGGCGGTGCGCTGTGCGTCGGCGAGAGCGGCCCTCACGCCTCTTCTCGCGCCCGCCTGTTGGGATCCCTCACGCGTACGTGCGCGGCACGCGCGGCACGCGGCACGCGCGGCACGCGTTGGGGCAGCAGAAAGCCCCGCCCGGATAGCCCGGGCGGGGCTTGTCCAACCAACCTCTTTGGCTACAGGGCGCTCGCCCACCGCAGCACGGTCGATCCGCCCACGACGCGAACGGCGACTTCCACGATCCGGCCGTCGGCCAGGAAGACGGTGCGCACGATCTGGGTCACGACGACCGTGTCGCCGGTCAGGCCGAGAGCGGTCTTCTCCGCGTCGGAGGCGAGCCGGGAGGTGACCTCCTCGAGGACGCGGTCCTGCGGCGAGCCGAGACGCTCGGCAGCCAGCTCGCGTGAGCCGCCGGTCGACACCGGCTCCGTCAGTTCGGGCGTCGCCTCGATCACGAACGGCAGGTAGTACGACGCGGACAGGTGCAGCGGGGTTTCTCCCCGGCTCACGATCCTGCGCCGCACGTGCACCGGCGTGCCGGGGTCCACTCCAAGCCGAGCGGCGACCAGTTCGTCTGCTCCGACGGTTCCGATCTCCAGAATCTTCGACGTCTCGCCTGACGTCAGCGCCCGGCCGGTCGTTGCGTGGGCCTGCACACGGGCCGCGATAGTGGGGCTGCCCGGCCGCGACACGACTGTGCCTGCGCCGCTGCTGGCGTGCGTCAGGCCGTGGGCCTTCAGCTCCTTGTAGGCGCGGGATGCGGTGGCCATGGACACGCCCCATGTCTCCATGACCTCCCGGATCGTCGGCATCCGGTCGCCGGGGCTCAGTTCGCCCCGCTCGATCTTCCGCCGGAAGTCCTCGGCGATCTCTGCGTATCCAGCCACGGTGTCACTCCCTTCGACGCTCTGGATTGCTC
>NZ_JBVJSQ010000041.1:0-3149 GCF_055606485.1 Streptomyces sp. NPDC037083
GATGAGGGCGTAGGAACTCCCATCATCCCAGGTCAGCAGGCACCTCTTTTCATTCCGTCGTCCACAGACCGACTATCGCGCGGTGGATCCAGGCTCAGGGCTTCCGCGTCCCAGACACTGCTGTTCAGCAGCCGCTCAAAGCCGTTCGGGTGCGGTGATCTGCCGACTCCGCGAGCTGCCAGCCGTTCTTGCGCGTCACCCGTCCCAGAAGACCACGGACATAGTCCTGTATCCGCTACCGCAGATCCGCCCGCGCGAACCGGTCCGCCACCGGCCGAGGTCTTCACGCTCTGCGCATCGACCATGGCCGCTTCCTGGCTGCGGCGCAGGCACCCGTCGAGCGCGGCATCGTGTGCATGAAGTTCTGGCGGATCTTCGGCCATTTCTGATGCTGGCCAAACCGCATGACGGCAATGCAGAGCCGTCTTCGCCCTGGAGGGCCAATGCTGACGAAATGCAATGAGTAGCAATTACTCAAGCCAACTCTCCATAGGGCACTTAAGCTGGCGATGCAATTTCTCTGCCTAACTCTTCCCCGTGAATCCCGTCGCCTACGCGGGCTGTCAAGGTCGCTTGACATGTGGAATTGCCGAGCCTATTTTTGCAGTCATGCGCAATGACGTACGTCGACTACGCAGCGAACTCAACCTTTCTCAGGGAGAGCTCTCTCACGCTCTCGACGTCTCCCGGCAAACCGTCAACGCCATCGAGACTGGGAAGTATAGTCCCACCCTGCCACTTGCCATCACCATAGCCCGCTTTTTCGGTCATACAGTAGAGGAAATATTCCATGTGGACGACTGAGAAGAGTAATCGACTCGAGTTCAAGATGCTCATCTTGAGCGAGGTTTACTTTGTCTTCTATTTCATTATCGACCCAATCGTACGACACAATTGGCTGGAAGCAGCAATCGGCGCCTGCGCGACTGCCTTCCGTTGGGGAATCTCTCGGAGGTGGTGGCGCAAGGGGGGTGAGAATTCCTTGCTGAAAACCGGCAAGTCATTCGATGAGCGCGACGCTTACATCACCTTGCTCTCATGGGCTATTGTCGGTCAGGCTGCGATAGTCGTCGCAATCACTCTGGGTGTTTTCCACTCCCTAAACATTAGCATAGTGCAATTCTTTGGCATCGAAGATGCCGTTCGCTATTTGAATGAAGATGGTGGCGGCTACGGAGTCGCCCTACTCGTGGTGGTTTGGGGTGTGCAATCTATCGCCACTGCTTGGCTGAAAGAACGCATCTGATGAACGAGCAACCGGCCTAGCAGATCAGAAGCCGGCCATACTCTCGCAGAGGAACGCGTTTTGGAAAGGATTCCAACGCGCTCGTGCGATCCGCCTGCCTCCCGGGCACCAAAAGGCAGGCCCTTCACGCGCTACTCCCGGCCGACCTGGTGACGGCACAGGAGTCCGCAGCCCACCCGCTTCTCAAGTCAGATTTCATCTTCCCCCACACGCGCCGACAGGCGGAGAATATTCTGAATATCGGGAGACGAAACTCCGCCGAGATACAGGAAGGCGGGTGGCAGCCGCGGGGACCCTTTTAACCGACGGAATGGACGGCTGACCTTGACTTCCGCCGATGTGGTAACCGCCTACGCAATCATAGTATTTCTCATTATCTGCGGTCTATCTGTAATCGGAGTCATTTCTCTCGCCCTGGTATGCAACAGGACGGAGCGCTGGAGAAACCGGTTCCAAAGCTCAGACACTGAGACCGCGTTTGAGATCTGCCGTGTCCCGTTGCTGAGGCGTTCGTTGAGCTCAGCGTGAGCGGTGGTGGGGGTGGGTATCCGTCAGACTTGACGGATGAGCAGTGGGCGCTGGTGGAGCCTTTGCTCCCGCCGACGCGGGTGGGCCCGAAGGGCGGGCGTCGGGAGAAGCATCCTCGGCGACGGATCGTGGACGCGATCTTCTACGTGGTGCGGACCGGCTGTGCCTGGCGGCAGTTGCCGAAGGACTTCGCCCCGTGGCCGACGGTGTACTGGTACTTCACCTGGTGGCACGACGACGGCGCCGTCGAGCGCATCCACGACGCCCTGCGCGGCAAGGTCCGTGAAGCTGACGACCGCGACGTGGAGCCGAGCGCGGGTCTGATCGACTCGCAGTCCGTCCGCACGGCCGACACGGTCCCCGCGGCCACCAGAGGCTTCGACGCGGGCAAGAAGGTGAAGGGCCGCAAGAGGTTCATCGTCACCGACACCCTGGGTCTGCTCCTGGCCGTCCACGTCGTCGCGGCGAGCATCCAGGACCGCGACGGCGCAAAGCGGCCCTTGCTGTGGACCAGGCTCGACCACCCCAGCGTCAAGAAGGTCTGGGCCGACCAGGGCTTCGCCGGCCGCCTGGTCGAGTGGGCCGCACAGACCCTCGGCCGCGACCTGGAGATCGTCCGCAAGGACCCTGACCAGCGTGGCTTCCAGGTCCAGCCCAAGCGGTGGGCGGTAGAGCGTACGTTCTCGTGGCTCACCGCCCACCGGCGCCTGGCCCGGGACTACGAGACCAGTCCGGCCCACGCCGAGACGATGATTCGATGGGCCATGATCGGCGTCATGGTCCGCCGGCTCACTCGGGGCCGTGCTGCGATGCGTCCCGGCCCAGGACCGCTCGTGCGGAACTCCTCGTAGACAACCTGCCGGCTCCTCGCCGCGGTAGCTGCTGTCGGCGAGTTACAGAGCCAGAAACCTCTCAACCTCACGTTTCAAGGCAGGCGGCACGTCGGCCAACTCCGAGACGATCAGGCGGACATCCCGCTCGAGTTCGGGGGACTCGCTCCAGACCTCCGCACTTCTGGTGAGCACGGCGGCCAGCAGATCACCCTCGTACATGTCGCCTTCCGCCAGTGGGTCGATTCGGAGGGCCTCCACTGCCAGGGGCAGGAGATAGGCAAGGCCCACGCCTTGCCTGATCAATAGCCGCATGTCCTCAACCGTCAGGCCGCCGATCACCGCCCAACGGGACCGACCAACGGTCGTGCTCAAGCTCCTCAAGGGAGAGGTCACGGTTCACGAGTCGGGTCACCGACCGATCGTCCCATGTCAGATCTCAAACGCGGTCTCAAAGAGCGTTTTGTCCTGGCGAGGTTGTTTGGTGGCGCTTCGAAGGGTGAGTGAGTCTGCGACTGCTGGGACGAGAGTGGCCGATGCAGCCC
>NZ_JBVJSQ010000042.1:0-1859 GCF_055606485.1 Streptomyces sp. NPDC037083
GCACAGAGCACGCTCGTCCACCCGCCGCATCAGCCGCACCATCCAAGCCATCCACACACTCATGACCTGCGACTATTCAGGATGAAAGAGGCTCAGTGACCCCCTGGAAGAAGCTCAATACTCGACAAGTTATTCAGGCGCTCAGACGGAAGGCTGTTAATTCGGCGGGGTTCGGTCGCCTATGTGATCGACACGGCACCATATTTGAGTACCGGCTGCTCAGCACCCATCAGACCGTTCCATGCGAACATTGCCATCAGCGCATTCGATCGCAAGGGAGCCAAGAGAACGTTGAGCTTGCAATACCACCAGCGTGCCCTCGTATTGGCAGGTAAGCCGTACGCCATCTCCATACCTGCGGTTACCCTACTGGACGAGCTGGAGACGACACGCAAAATCGCTCTGCCGGCCTCGCTGCGCGAATGGTATTCGCTGGACTCGGCAGTAAGAATCCTGAAGCATGACAGGGATGACATCCCTTACACAGTCGCGGAGCTCGGTCGACCACACGGCCCTTACGATGACTATGACGCGAATGGCCATGCGCCCCATCCGATTGATGAGCAGAATCTTCTGCCATTCATGATAGGAAATCAGGGTTGCTGCTACTGGGCAGTACGGCTGGACGGCAACCCGGATCCCGAAGTTCTGATCACGTACGATAACTTTGAGTCGTGGCTTCCGTGTGCGGCAAGCTTCTCGGAATTCATCCTGTCCTGTGCATGGGATCATGGCGGGCACTCTTTGGATGAGGAAAACCGCTACGCATCGTCAGACGGGGAGGGGCTAGAGTCGGCTGACTTGGCAGCTTTGGCGCGTCATTTCGAACCCGGGCCGACGACCGTATTCGGCATGACCGCAGCAGAGGGACGAATGTACAGGTTTGCCGGAGCCGACGACGAGCAGCGCATCTGGCTCTCGGTGGGCTTGCTGGATGAACAGTGGGAATGCGAGATCTGGGCAGCCACAGACTCGCTGCTCGTCGACCTCATCACAACGCTCCACGCCCAAACCAGTCTCGCACGGAATCTGCAGCCCATGACTGAAGCCTCAGCAGCCGGTCGCGTCATCGCAGGAATTCCGCCGGACGCCTCCGGTTGAGCGAGCACATCAGCTGATCGTTTGGGAGTCCACCTGCAGATACCACAAACCGCAGCGCAACCCACCGTGACCGGCGCAGAGCACTGGGCGAGTGGCTTCTTCTTCCGCCTGGCCACCGGAACTTTTTCCTGCGCGTGAGGGACGATGCCCCCGCACTCTGCGGGGCGCTGGTGTTGCTATCCAGGTCGCACAGCGGGCGACGCGCCCTGCATGTGATCGGCTGTTGCGGAAGACCCGGCGGGGAGTGCGGTTGGTAAAGGCGGGCTGCGCGTTTTTCCGGTCAGAGCACAGCGCCGGCCGAGGAGGAGCCGGGAGCGGTCAAGGTTCACGCAGACCGGTGCCGGAGGATCACCGAGGACGGCACGGTGCGACTGGTGACCATCCGCGGCCGACGGAAGTCGGTGCCACGCGTGCACCGGGAGGCGGACGGGACGACGGGCCCGACCCGCCGCCACGACCGGGGCCGGTGGGGTGGTCCACGAGCACACCCGAGACCACTTCATGACCCGAAGGGCCCGGTTGACAAGCCGTTCCTGGACACGTTGTACATGGTCAAGCCCGACTGACCTCCCCCGCCCACACGAAGGCCTCCGGGAAGTGGCGGATTCACTTCCTTCCGGCGGATGCGGCAACGGATGCTCTCGAGAGTGCGTATATCGTCATTGAGCCTCTTTCATCCTGAATAGTCGCAGGTCATGAGTGTGTGGATGGCTTGGATGGTGCGGCTGATGCGGCGGGTGGACGAGCGTGCTCTGTGC
>NZ_JBVJSQ010000043.1:0-1831 GCF_055606485.1 Streptomyces sp. NPDC037083
AGGTGGTGCGTGAGGGCACGGACCTGACGCTGGTCGCCTACGGTCCGATGGTCAAGCTCTGCCAGGAGGTCGCCGCCGCGGCCGCCGAGGAGGGCAAGAGCCTGGAGGTGCTGGACCTGCGTTCGGTCTCTCCGCTGGACTTCGACTCGGTCCAGGCGTCGGTGGAGAAGACGCGCCGTCTGGTCGTGGTGCATGAGGCGCCGGTGTTCTTCGGTTCGGGTGCGGAGATCGCCGCCCGGATCACCGAGCGCTGCTTCTACCACCTGGAGGCTCCGGTGCTTCGGGTCGGCGGTTATCACGCGCCGTATCCGCCGGCGCGTCTGGAGGAGGAGTACCTGCCGGGCCTGGACCGGGTGCTCGACGCCGTCGACCGTGCCCTGGCGTACTGAGGAGAGGGTCGTGACGACGATGACGCAAGCGTCCGTGCGTGAGTTCAAGATGCCCGATGTGGGTGAGGGGCTCACCGAGGCCGAGATCCTCAAGTGGTACGTCCAGCCCGGCGACACGGTGACGGACGGGCAGGTGGTCTGCGAGGTCGAGACCGCCAAGGCCGCGGTGGAACTGCCCATTCCCTACGACGGTGTGGTGGTCTCGCTGCACTTCCCCGAGGGCACCACCGTCGACGTGGGCACCTCCATCATCGCAGTGGACGTGACGGGCGGGACGGGCGCCGCCCCGGTCGCCGAGGTGCCGGCGCAGGCGGTCGCGCAGACGCCGGCCGCCCCGGAGGAGGAGACCGGCCCGCAGACCGGGACAGTGGCGGCGGCCGAGGCGCCGAAGCCGCAGGGCTCCGGCCGTCAGCCGGTCCTCGTCGGCTACGGCGTGGCCGCCTCCTCCACCAAGCGCCGGCCGCGCAAGGGCCCCGAGGTCGCGGTCCCGCAGGTCCCGGACACGATCCGGACCGAGCTGAACGGCCATGGCGGTGCGCCCGTCGTGAAGGAGCGTCCGCTGGCCAAGCCGCCGGTCCGCAAGCTGGCCAAGGACCTGGGCGTCGACCTCGCCACGGTGGTCCCGACCGGCCCGGACGGCATCATCACCCGCGAGGACGTCCACGCGGCGGCGACCCCGGCCACCGTGGCCGCTCCGCCCGCCGAGCCGGTCGCTCCGGCCACGCCGACGCCCCAGGCTCCGGTTCCCGCCGCCGTGCCCGTCCCCTCGTACGACACGGCCCGTGAGACCCGGGTCCCGGTCAAGGGCGTCCGCAAGGCGACGGCGGCGGCGATGGTCGGCTCGGCGTTCACCGCACCGCACGTCACGGAGTTCGTGACGATCGACGTGACCCGCACGCTGAAGCTCGTCGAGGAGCTCAAGCAGGACAAGGACATGCAGGGCCTGCGGGTCAACCCGCTGCTCGTCATCGCCAAGGCCCTGCTGGTCGCGATCAAACGCAACCCGGAGATCAACGCTTCCTGGGACGAGGCGGCGCAGGAGATCGTGGTCAAGCACTACGTCAACCTGGGCATCGCCGCCGCCACCCCCAGGGGACTGCTCGTTCCGAACATCAAGGACGCCCACGCCCAGACGCTGCCGCAGCTGGCGCAGTCCCTGGGCGAGCTGGTCTCGACGGCGAGGGAGGGCAGGACGTCCCCCGCGGCCATGCAGGGCGGCACGGTGACCATCACCAACGTCGGCGTCTTCGGCGTCGACACCGGCACCCCGATCCTCAACCCCGGCGAGTCCGCCATCCTCGCGATCGGCGCGATCAAACTCCAGCCCTGGGTCCACAAGGGCAAGGTGAAACCACGTCAGGTGACCACCCTGGCCCTCAGCTTCGACCACCGCCTGGTGGACGGGGAACTGGGCTCCAAGGTGCTGGCCGACCTGGCGGCGA
>NZ_JBVJSQ010000045.1:0-1673 GCF_055606485.1 Streptomyces sp. NPDC037083
TGTCGAAGGTGGGACTGGCGATTGGGACGAAGTCGTAACAAGGTAGCCGTACCGGAAGGTGCGGCTGGATCACCTCCTTTCTAAGGAGCACTTCTAGGCAGCCGCAAGGTTGTCCAGGGGCCAGTTCATCGGCGAACGTCCGATGCTGGTTGCTCATGGGTGGAACGTTGATTATTCGGTCCGGTTCTCGGGTCGGAGGCTTGCCAGTACTGCTCTTCGGAGCGTGGAACGCATGATCTCCGGGCGGAACCGGGTCGGGCACGCTGTTGGGTGTCTGAGGGCACGGCCGCAAGGTCGTCCTTCTGATGCCGGCCCCAGTGAACTCCAGCCTAGGTTGGGGGTGATGGGTGGCTGGTCGTTGTTTGAGAACTGCACAGTGGACGCGAGCATCTGTGGCCAAGTTTTTAAGGGCGCACGGTGGATGCCTTGGCACCAGGAACCGATGAAGGACGTGGGAGGCCACGATAGTCCCCGGGGAGTCGTCAACCAGGCTTTGATCCGGGGGTTTCCGAATGGGGAAACCCGGCAGTCGTCATGGGCTGTCACCCGCTGCTGAACACATAGGCAGTGTGGAGGGAACGCGGGGAAGTGAAACATCTCAGTACCCGCAGGAAGAGAAAACAACCGTGATTCCGGGAGTAGTGGCGAGCGAAACCGGATGAGGCCAAACCGTATGCGTGTGAGACCCGGCAGGGGTTGCGCATTCGGGGTTGTGGGATCTCTCTTCTGTCGTCTGCCGGCGACAGGACGAGTCAGAAACCGTTGATGTAGGCGAAGGACATGCGAAAGGTCCGGCGTAGAGGGTAAGACCCCCGTAGTCGAAACATCAGCGGCTCGTTTGAGAGACACCCAAGTAGCACGGGGCCCGAGAAATCCCGTGTGAATCTGGCGGGACCACCCGCTAAGCCTAAATATTCCCTGGTGACCGATAGCGGATAGTACCGTGAGGGAATGGTGAAAAGTACCGCGGGAGCGGAGTGAAATAGTACCTGAAACCGTGTGCCTACAAGCCGTGGGAGCGTCGGACGTCAAGCTTGCTTGGCGTCTCGTGACTGCGTGCCTTTTGAAGAATGAGCCTGCGAGTTTGCGGTGTGTTGCGAGGTTAACCCGAGTGGGGAAGCCGTAGCGAAAGCGAGTCCGAATAGGGCGTTTTTAGTAGCACGCTCAAGACCCGAAGCGGAGTGATCTAGCCATGGGCAGGTTGAAGCGGAGGTAAGACTTCGTGGAGGACCGAACCCACCAGGGTTGAAAACCTGGGGGATGACCTGTGGTTAGGGGTGAAAGGCCAATCAAACTCCGTGATAGCTGGTTCTCCCCGAAATGCATTTAGGTGCAGCGTCGTGTGTTTCTTGCCGGAGGTAGAGCACTGGATAGGCGATGGGCCCTACCGGGTTACTGACCTTAGCCAAACTCCGAATGCCGGTAAGTGAGAGCGCGGCAGTGAGACTGTGGGGGATAAGCTCCATGGTCGAGAGGGAAACAGCCCAGAGCATCGACTAAGGCCCCTAAGCGTACGCTAAGTGGGAAAGGATGTGGAGTCGCAGAGACAACCAGGAGGTTGGCTTAGAAGCAGCCACCCTTGAAAGAGTGCGTAATAGCTCACTGGTCTAGTGATTCCGCGCCGACAATGTAGCGGGGCTCAAGCGTACCGCCGAAGTCGTGTCATTGCAGCA
>NZ_JBVJSQ010000046.1:0-1354 GCF_055606485.1 Streptomyces sp. NPDC037083
TGCTTCCCCTGTCGTTCGCGCAACGTCGGCTGTGGTTCCTGCACCAACTGGAAGGGCCCAGCCCGACCTACAACATGCCCTTCGCGCTGCGACTGCGGGGCGAAGTGGACCACACCGCGATGGTCGCGGCCCTCTCCGACGTGGTCACGCGGCACGAGGTACTGCGCACGGTCTACCCCGAGGTCGACGGGACCCCGCGTCAGGTGATTCTCACCCCGGAACGGGCTGCCCTCGAACTGCCGGTCCGCGAGGTGGACGAAGCGGAACTCGCCGCGGCGCTCACCGCCACGGCCGGCCACCGGTTCGACCTCACCCGTGGGACACCGTTCCACGCCGAACTGCTCGCCCTCGACGCCGAGGATCACGTGCTGGTGCTCGTCCTGCACCACATCGCCGGTGACGGCTGGTCGAACGGTCCGCTCGCGCGGGATCTCTCCGAGGCCTACGCGGCCCGCTGCGCCGGCCGGGCCCCGGCGTGGGCGCCCCTGCCCGTCCAGTACGCGGACTACACCCTGTGGCATCAAGACCTCCTCGGACGTGAGGACGACCCGGACAGCCTGATCTCCCGACAGACGGCGTACTGGGCCGACGCGTTGGCGGACCTCCCGGAGGAACTGGCGCTTCCCGCCGACCGGCTTCGCCCGGCGGTGGCCGGCCACCAGGGCGGACGCGTGCCGTTCGCCCTGGGCGCGGCGGCGCACGCCCGGCTCCGCGAGCTCGCCCGCGACTGCGACTCCAGCCTGTTCATGGTCCTCCAGGCCGCGCTTGCCGCACTGCTCAGCAGGCTGGGGGCGGGCACCGACATCCCCCTCGGCACGCCGATCGCGGGCCGCACGGACGACGCGCTCGACGAGGCTGTCGGCTGCTTCGTCAACACCCTCGTCCTGCGGACAAGCACCTCGGGCAACCCCGCCTTCACCGACCTGGTGGCCCGTGCCCGCAAGACCAGCCTGTCCGCCTACGCCCACCAGGACGTGCCCTTCGAGCACCTGGTCGAGGTACTCGAACCGGCCAGGTCGCTCGCCCGGCACCCGCTGTTCCAGGTGATGCTGGTGCTGGATGTCCACGCCGACCCCCTGCTCGACCTGCCCGGCCTGCGGGCGAACCCACTGCCGCTCGGGACCGCGGCGGCGAAGTTCGACCTCTCCTTCACCGTGGCCGAGCAGGACGGCGCGAACGGCGAGGCAGCCGGAATCAGCGGTGCCCTCGACTACGCGAGCGACCTGTTCGACCACGGCACGGCCGAGGGTCTGGCGGCGCGCTTTGTGCGGTTGCTGGAGGCGGTGGCGGCTGATCCGGCTCGGCGTGTCGGGGAGTTGGAGATTCTCGACGACGCCGAGTGTGAGCGGGTGTT
>NZ_JBVJSQ010000047.1:0-1332 GCF_055606485.1 Streptomyces sp. NPDC037083
AGAACTGTTTGCGCGGTGATGAGGGCAGCCTCCCCGCGTGATCGACGACCTTGCCGACGCGACCTGGGACCGTGAACTCGACGAGCTCTTCTTGCGGATCGGCCACCGTTTCGGCCGCGCCGACCTGCGACGCCGCATGCGTGACTACGTCCGCGCCCTGCTCGGCCCGGTCGGCCGCAAGAACGGCTGGCAACTGGCCGAATACGCAGGCCACCGCACCCCCGACGGCCTGCAACGGCTGCTGAACGGAGCCACCTGGAACGCCGACGACGTCCGCGACGACCTGCAGACATACGTCGCCGACAAGCTCGGCGAGGCCGACGGGGTCCTCATCGTCGATGACACCGGCTTCGTCAAGAAGGGCACCACCTCCGCGGGGGTGCAGCGCCAGTATTCCGGCACCGCCGGCCGCACCGAGAACTGCCAGATCGGCGTCTTCGCCGCCTACGCCACCACTCGCGGACGCGCCCTGGTGGACCGCGAGCTGTATCTGCCCAAGTCCTGGACGGACGACCGCGAACGCTGTCGCGCAGCCAAGATTCCTGATGAGAGGGGCTTCGCCACCAAACCAGAGCTGGCCAGGGCCATGGTGCTGCGTGCACTTGCTTCCCCGCTGCCGATCGCCTGGGTGACCGCGGATGCCGCCTACGGCCAGGAGTGGCGCTTTCGCCGGATGCTGGAAGAAGCCGCCGTCGGCTACGTGCTCGCCGTCCCGAAGTCCCAGCCGGTGCCCCGCTTCGGCCGGATCGACTATCTCTTCGGCCAGGCGCCGGATGAGGCATGGGAGCAACGTTCGTGCGGCGACGGCGCCAAGGGCCCGCGCGTCTATGACTGGGCGGCGCTCCAGCTCCCGGTGATGGAGGACTTCGACGGCGAGCTGCCCAGCCATCACCGCTGGGCGCTGGCCCGGCGCAGCATCAGCCGACCCGATCAGATCGCCTACTACCTCGCATACGCGCCGGTGGGCACCGGCGTCGACCGGCTCGTGCGTGTTGCCGGGCGCCGGTGGGCGATCGAGGAATGCTTCCAGGCCGCGAAGAACGAGTGCGGTCTGGACCAATACGAAGTCCGCCGCTACGTCGGCTGGATGAGGCACATCACCCTGGCCATGCTCGCGCATGCCTTTCTCGCGGCCGCGGCGGCACAGGCGGCGGCAAAGGGGGGTGCAGAAACGGTTCCGCCCTGGTTTCGCTCACCGTGGCAGAAGTCCGCCGGCTCCTGGCATCTGGCCCCGCACACCGGCCCCGCCCGCCGCTTCGCATCCATGCGCTGAGATGGTCGCGATGGCGGCGAAGGCGTCAGGCCATAGCCCGGCACTGTCACTACCAACGC
>NZ_JBVJSQ010000048.1:0-1141 GCF_055606485.1 Streptomyces sp. NPDC037083
CCCTAGTGTTCTGAGTCAGGAATTCTGTTCAGATGTATAGGCTTGCTGCATGGCACGGACGGGGCGGCCGAAGGCCGAGTTGACACTGTCGGACGAGGAACGGGCCGCCCTCGAGGAATGGGTGCGGCGACGTTCCACGCCGCAGGCGTGGGCATTGCGGTGCCGGATCATCCTGGCCTGTGCCGCGGGTGCGTCGAACAAGGACGTGGCCGCTGAACTCGGTTCCACGCCGCATGCGGTAGGCCGTTGGCGGGCCCGGTTCGTGCAGTACCGGATCGCCGGCCTGGGTGACATGCCACGTCCGGGCGGCCCCAGGACGGTGACGGACGAGCAGGTTGCCGCGGTGGTCACCAAGACACTGGAATCCACTCCGAAGAACGCCACGCACTGGTCGACGCGGTCGATGGCGAAGGAGCTGGGTCTGTCGCAGTCGTCGGTGTCCCGGATCTGGCGGGCGTTCGGCCTGCAGCCGCACCGGTCGGAGACCTTCAAGCTGTCGACTGATCCGTACTTCGTCGACAAGGTCCACGACGTCGTCGGTCTCTACCTGGACCCGCCCGAGCGGGCCTTGGTGTTCTGTGTCGACGAGAAGTCACAGATCCAGGCTCTGGACAGGTCCCAGCCAGTACTGCCGATGATGCCCGGGGTTCCTGAGCGGGCGACGCACGACTACGTCCGGGCTGGCACCACCACCTTGTTCGCGGCCCTTGAGGTCGCCACCGGCAAAGTGATCGGTTCCCTGCACCGCAGGCATCGGGCCGAGGAGTTCAAGAAGTTCCTGATCAAGCTCGACAAAGAGGTGCCCGCCGGCCTGGATGTCCACCTCATCTGCGACAACTACGCCACGCACAAGACCCCCGCCATCAAAAGGTGGCTGCTGGCCCACCCCCGTTTCCACCTGCACTTCACGCCGACTGGCTCGTCCTGGCTGAACCTCGTCGAGCGGTGGTTCGCCGAGCTGACCAACAAGCAGATACGGCGAGGCGTTCACAGGTCCGTCCAGGCGTTGGAGAAGGACATCCGCAACTGGATTGCCGTCTGGAACACCGACCCGAAGCCCTACGTCTGGACGAAGACCGCGGACGAGATCCTCGAACGCCTCGCCAATTATCTGAACAGAATTCCTGACTCAGAAGACTAG
>NZ_JBVJSQ010000049.1:0-1104 GCF_055606485.1 Streptomyces sp. NPDC037083
CTGAAAGAGCGTTTTGTCCTGGCGAGGTTGTTTGGTTCGAGGTTCAGGTGTCGCGCCAGTTTGGGGTGGATTCGCGGGTGAGTCGTCGGCATATGAGGTCGATCATCGCGACGTGGATTATGGCTTCGGATCGGTGGGGGTGGGTCTCGTAGTCGCGTGCGAGGCGGCGGTGGTGCATCAGCCAGCCGAAGGTGCGCTCGACGACCCAGCGTCGGGGGATCACTTTGAATCCTTTGACGCCGGGGTCGCGTTGGACGACTTCGACGTCGATGCCGAGGCGGGCGCCGTGGTCGATGGCTTTCGTCCGGTAGCCGGTGTCGGCCCACGCCTTGGTCACCCGAGGGGTCGCGGCGGAGATCTGGGAGAGCAGGTGGATGCCGCCGGTGTTGTCGGAGACACTGGCTGCGGTCACCCAGACGGCCAGCAGCAGGCCGAGGGTGTCGACGCCGATGTGGCGTTTGCGACCTGCGATTTTCTTGCCTGCGTCGATGCCCTGGCCGGCCGCGGGCACGTTGGCGGAGGTCTTGATGCTCTGTGCGTCCAGCACGCAGGCGCTGGGCTCGGCATCCCGGCCTTCGGCTTCACGCACCAGGCGCCGCAGCAGGCCGTTGAGGTGGTCGAAGATGCCTTCTTTCTGCCAGGCGGCGAAGTAGCCGTAGACGGTTTCCCATGGCGCGAAGTCGTGTGGCAGGTACCGCCAGGGGATCCCGGTGCGGTCGACGTAGAGGATGGCGTCCATGATGCGGCGCAGGTCGTGCTCGGGAGGGCGGCCGATGTCCAGGCCCTTGCCTCTGCGCTCGGCCCGCCAGGCGGTGAGCGTGGGGCCGATCAACTCCCAGCGGGCATCGGACAGGTCGCTGGGATACGGGCGCTGTCGCGTCATGTTTCGGTAGTACCGTCGGGCGCGGCGCACCCCCAGGGCGCAAACAGCGTCAACCGGGGGCGCTTTGGGATCAGACAGGAGCGACTCGACTCAAACGGGCAGAGGTATGGAGTCTCCTGTCACGCAGGGCTGCATCGGCCACTCTCGTCCCAGCAGTCGCAGACTCACTCACCCTTCGAAGCGCCACCAAACAACCTCGCCAGGACAAAACGCTCTTTGAG
>NZ_JBVJSQ010000050.1:0-1091 GCF_055606485.1 Streptomyces sp. NPDC037083
CTGAACCTCGATCCACCGCGTGAATTCTGATCACGGGTGTCGGGCGGTTTCTGGGTGTTTCTTCGGGATGCGGGCAGCGGCGAGTGCCGGGTGGCCGTCCGGTGCGGGGTCTCCGAGGTCTTTCGGGTCGTGAGCGGACAGGGGCGGTCGCGTGGATCAGGTGACCATGCGCTGCCCGGTCGCCGTCCACAGGTCGGTGAAGTCGTCTGCCCAGGGCCAGAGTCGGGGCAGGTGGAGGGTGAGGCGGCGGGCGCCGGTGGCGATCCGGGCCGGGATGTGGATCAGGTGGCGGCGGATGGTGCCGGTCCGTGCCCTGGCGTGGAAGGTGGAGGCGAGGTGGCCGGCGGCCCGGGTGAAGTTGTAGGCGGTGGCGGCGAGGGTGAGCCAGGCGGCGTTCGCGGTGAACTTCCCTGACGGCAGGTGGGCGAGCGCGGAGTCTTCCAGGTCGGCGAAGACCTGCTCGACCTGGGCGTGTTCACGGTGCATGGGTTCGGCCTGGGCGAGGATGAACGGGCTGTCGGTGAAGATGACGTGGTGGCGCCAGACGCCGAACAGTTCGACCTGCCCCTCCGGCACGCTCTTCGGATTCAGCCGTTTCACGCGGCGCACGATCAGCCGGGCACGTGTGTGGAACGCCCTCTTCTTGCTGGTGAACGCGGTGAAGGGGACCTCGGCGATCTCCGCGTCGGAGATCCAGCGTTCCTCGGCCGCGTCCCACACCGCACTCGTGTACTTGATCGGCGTCCAGGCGGACTCGTCCATGCCCGCGATCGCCTCCCGGATCGTTTTCCTCACCGCTACGCCCAGCGAGAAGTGCGCGCCCGCCTTCCGGCACACGTCGACCATCTTGTGGGAGAAGTACGCCGAGTCCGCACGCACGATGATCTTCGCGGTGATGCCCATCGCCCGCACCGTGGCGAGGGCCTCGCGCAGCAGGCTCGCCGCCCCCTTGCCGGAGCCTGCCGAGCCCTTGCGCAGCCGGGTGGCCACGATGACCGGAGCACAGGCTGCGGTCTTGACGGTGACGATCTGGAAGTGCAGGCCGCGCTGCTTGGTGTAGCCGAACGAGGCGCCCTGCTTGGCCGGCCCGT